>CAZBTH010000001.1:0-24063 GCA_964494885.1 uncultured Gammaproteobacteria bacterium
TCACATCCGCATCACTTGTTGAGACAGTGGAGAAAAGGGAGGAGAGGGTGAGGGGTTTTATGGATACAGTATCAAATAGCATAGTTCCGGCGGTTGAAGTGTTTTTTACAATATTCAATCTACCAGTGATGTCTAAATTACGAAACGCCTGTGGATAAGTAACCCAAGATGCGCTACTTGTTTTGTGTAAAGAGTATGAAGTCGTATACGGCGAATCGGCTCTTGCGTAATAAATATGAGCGTCCTCATTTCCAGATGTTCCGCTTTTTATTGCATAAGATAACGAATACCATTGTCCAACAGTTGTTGAGACATATTGGCGTAAGGTTTGAGAAGAACCGCCAGTGGGTGTTATTTCTAAAGCGTTGCCCGAATCTCCTCCTGCGACACTTGCTATTGTGCTATTAAGTGAACTCCATCCACTTGTATCACTATCAAATCCTCCATTCGTCACCGCCTCACTCCCCAAACTTGGGGTAATTACATTTTTGTTAGTTGATATTGCTCCGCCTGTCCAGGCGAGGGAGGGAGTAGTTTGGGAGTCGGGACCAGTTGTTTCACTGTTGCCAATTGCTCCGTCAGCACGGGTAAAGGTATCATAGGCCAGAGGAGTAGGTAGCCATGTGGCAGTAGGGATACGGATGTTGTCAGAGGTAAAGGTTGATACTGTCGTATTATCAACTCCGAATGCTGGTATTCCACTTGCTGTTCCTAATGCTGTGATATAAAGCAAAGTCCAATTAGTAAAAGTTCCCCCCTTTATGTACCAATAAAAACCAGACCCACGCATAACTCCAGCCACATAATAAATACCTGCCGTATATGCTCCAAGCACAATTGATGACCCACTGTTAGGAGACATATAAATAATGCCAGAATTAAAAGCTAGTCTGTCATTTATTGCACCAGATGTGTCCGTATCCCACCCAACTCTAAACCAACCAGTCGTGTCTGGCAAAACTATTTTTGTTATTAAAACTCGTCCACTACTACGAGAAAGTGAGGAATACCAAATACCATCAGTTGCCCCCCCTCCTGAAGCAAAGTTCAACACTCCCGAACTAATACTAATTTTCGAGTTAGTATCCACCACTGTCCTTGTTCCCCCAGTAGGCTCAGCAGAAGTGCCGTTGACACTGCCTGCGGCTAAATCGGTTGTAAACTGGTCATTGAGGGTATAGCTTGGGACTTCTGACCATGAAGATAAGTCATTTTCAAAACCCGTGTTACTTAGCTTTTCAGTATTTGTTAGTGTTACCTGTCCGGCAGTTGTAGTGTCAACGTTCGTACCAGTTTCCCCTGTCCAGTCAGTCTGTATCCATGGGGAGCTTGCGGCATGGACTTGAGGGATTAAAAATGAAAATTGCGAGAGGAGGAGTGAAAAAATCAGCAGAAAAACCACACAATGTTTTTGAAGTTTTATGATCCTCTTCCAATATTTTTTGATACAACCAACCATACTACTATTGAAGCACTTCTAGAGAGAATAATCAAATCTAAACAGGCGCTATATTCAAAGGTTTGATCTCCTGTGATTGAATACTAACTATGATGTTAACATCTGTCTAGTATGTAGTAATTGGATAACTTTATAATGTAATAAATATTTGACTAGGTTTTTTGGGTAAGGTGAGATAATTTTAGAAAATAAGTTTTTGTTGTTTCTGTTATTTGTGTTCTAAATCTAAGCAAAGAATTTCCTTCCTCTTATGTATAAGAGATAAGAGGTAAAAGGAAAAATAAAAAGTGTCGTCATATCGGTCTAAATCGAAAATATTCATTACCTACCGGTAGGTAATGAAAAATTTAAGCAATCTGGATGTTGTTTTCTCAAAATTACGTTACGTCAGGGGATAGGTGCCGTTGTATAGGTCATCTTCAAATTTGCAACTTTTTAAAAGAGCCAGAGAAACTAAAAGTGTCTCTGCTCGCCCGCAGGCGAGTAAAATCGCGCGCGCTGAAAATAATTGCCATGATCTTGCAGACATGGCAAAAAAAGTCGGCTCGAAATACTTTTTAAAAGACAAGAAAATCGAATTCTGCCTGTATTTTCCATACAATTTGCTGGCCGCGAATGGGGGCGCGACCAGTTTTCCTGCCCAATCTGTGCCAACCCTAACCCGAGCGCTATCTCAAGCGCTGGCGCAAGTGCGTTATTTCAAGTAATGCCATTTCATTTTGAAGCCGCTGAAAACCGGTTCGACCCTGAGGTAAACGCATTTAGAGGTTTGACCTATCTCAAAAAGTCACTCGAAACAGCGGGGGGGGTGTCAGGCTAGCGCTTGCAGGTTACAATGGAGGCATTGGTATTATCAATCGAGGTGAACAATCATGGTCTGCCGAGACGGTGAGATGTGTAAAGTTTGGCTATCCAATTTACATTGAATCTTCGCAAGGGTTGGGCCAAGCGGTTGGGGAATGGTATGTTCAATACGGTGCAAGCCTATGCAACAATGCCGCGGTTCAGCTAGGAATTCCATGATTCAAGGGATCACCAAAATTCAAAAATGGTGGTCCCTTTTTTCTTTCAATCTTTTCTAAATTCAGAGGGTATAAGCGGACAATTAACACAAATAGAAGGCTTTCCTGTCTCTAAATAATCCTTCAACATTTCATTGTCCCATTTTACGCCCTTGTTTGCTTTGGCAGCCTGGAGATAATAAGCCCTAGCTTCTTCATCTGTTCCCGCGCCTTTCGCATTTGATAATGCAGCCTCCTCAATAGTTATGGATTGGTCAACTAACTCTAGTACTACAGGGAGCTGACATTTTAAAGACGCGCACGCTCTCAGATATGGATATTCGTATTCAGACATATTTATATATTACCCTATAATAAGAAATAAGTCAATTAATCGCAATGGGGATTGATTATTATTTGCGTCAATATTTAATCGTTTCAGGTACTGTACCCACAAGCCGGAAGGAGCCCGATTTGAAGTTGGCTTCCTGTATGTCAGCCCCGCCAATTTGGTCAATCCTACGTTCTATCATGTCCCCTACTATCTCTGCGGCAGGATTCACAATTGATTCTGGAACACTCACCCTACCCAGCTGGAAAGTGGTGGGATTAATGGAAAGGACATTATTTGTCATACCGCCGGTTCCTTTAACGTAAAATGGCAAATCTCCCGCCACAAACTGAACATATTTCTTCCCTGTCTCGATATCACTATCGGAATAACCTAAACTTTTTGCCAAAGAAATAGCTGTTGCGACTTTCAGAAATCCCGAAGCTTCCCCAGTTCCGTCCGGATTAAATCTGACCTGTACATTATATAGGGGAAAATTTTTATCGCGGGTTTCCCAAACGGTAAAAATAGAGGTAACTTCGGCACTACTTAAATTAACATCCAAATTAACTTTTCCGTTAACAGCAGTTGGGGCATATTTTGATTCAAATGCGGTAACAAGAGCAGGGTCTGCTTTTACTCCCAAATCCACCTGCTTAGCCAAATATTTGGAGAAAACAGGCATAACACCAATATAACTTAAGATTGCGATTACAACAACAATGAGGATGGCCAGTCCAATCAACAACCTTTTCAGTAACTTCATATTAAAATTATGCTACATCTTCAGGTATATTTCAACACGTCAGTATGGTAGTTACTCTTTAGCCTCAAGTTTGTTCATCGCGATAACTGCGATTATGATTACCACACCACCAAATAAATCCTTGAGAATTGGAGCTTCTCTGTAAAATATAAATCCCAAAATAACGGCAAAAAAAGATTCAAGTGTAAGAATATTACTTGCCAATACCGCCTCAATCTTTTGAAACCCATAATTAGTTAAGAAAACATTCACAGTATTAAACGCCCCCGCTCCGATTACTGCCAAAAATAAAGTCCAATCCCAACCAACGATAGGCAAACCCTCACCTTTGAATATGGATACCAAAAACACTGCCAAAAATGCAACCAAAAAATTAACAACAGTTAGTTCTTTGTTGTTCAATAAGTTGGACTGCCATTTTCTGGCTACATAACTAATTGAGAAAAATACGGTAGATATTAAAGCAAGAACCTCACCCCTACCCCAATTCAAAAGATGAGAATAGTCTTTTACTGAAATCAAAAATACTCCAATGAAAGCCAAAAGAATATAAAAAACCTTTTTCCAGGTGAATTTCTCGCCCATCAGAATAAACCCTAATACAGCAGTCATTGGTAATGCGCCTATAAACGATACATTTGCATACTTCGTAACGAGAATTGCTTGAGTAAAAAGTACAATTCCAAAAAGCGAGTAACAAACAGCACGTAGCACAATTATTGCCCAGTCTTTAGCTGAAACTCTTTTGAATTTGGCAAAATCTATCTGCTTTCTAAAAACAATCACTCCTACAACTAAAGCTGCAAACATTCTCAAATAAACCTGCTGAAAAAGAAGAAATCCTGTAGCTAAATAACGGGCAAAAAGACCCATTGAGGCGAAAACTAACGCCAGAAGAACCAATGATAAAATGCCTTTTTCTCTGTCAGATTTATTGTTAAAACTATTTTTCATTGATTAAACAAGACAAAACTACTTACCTCATCAACCATAACATCTTCGTGAGGCTTAAAGGAGTGAACGGCACCCTCAATAATTTTACCGCTTGAATTAGAAATATTTCTAAGTAGAATATTCATAGCTTCTTCGGGATGTTCGGGGTTGAGCGGATAGAAATATTCATCTTTTGAGCCAACAATTATCTTTGTAGGTATTTCTATCTGCTTAAGAATTGGAAAGTCGTATGTGGGTGAACAAAACTCAAACATTCTTCCTAAATCACCTCTTTTGTACCAACTAATAAATGTGTTGTAAGATAAAATATCGTGGTCAAAGTCTGGCGTAACTATTTCTTCACCCTTACTCTCGTCAACTTTGGCTTGAGCTTTATTTAGAAAGTCCTCTATATCCTTTCTTCCTTTGGCAATTCTAAATCCCAATGGATCTATTGGGGAGAGTAAGATTAGCTTGCTAACTTTTTCTTTCAACTCACCTTCAAACAAATAACGAACAGCCTTAACCGTTCCGGCAGAATGACCCATCAAAACAATCTCACTATAACCGTCGTCTACTAGAAATTTTACACACGGTGTGATGTCCAGATGAGACTCCTCTAATATCTCGTACCTTGAACCAATTCTTCTGCCTTTTCCGTCAGTGGTATCGAAATCTGTATCTTTACCATTTCCGCGATTATTAACGCCTAAAAAAGCAATATTGTTTTCTTCAAACTTGTCCAGCAAATTGTAAACATAATTATCTTGGTAAAAATTACCCTCATTTTCGTGAATGTATATCACTCCAACTTTTTTATTCCCAGTTGGAGCATAATAACCGTGCAAATAAAGTCCGTCTGAAGATGTAATTTGTAATAACTTATTGGCTCTCATTGTTAAATCTTACTTGCAGTCTCCCCCCTTTGCAAACCCGGCTTTTTTGGCCTCAGCTTCTGTACAAAACCATTGGTCCCCGAAGTGTAGTTGTACAACAGACTGCCCATACGATGGACACTCGGGTAGTGAGTAGTGTTTACCATTGTCGTTAACATTCCCTTTTATGTTGCATTTTGAATTTTCTGGGTTTTGTGTCTGTGTACAGTGGCTGGAATAAATTCCCACCCTCTTCTGCCTGGCTAATCTAGATGCCTCAAGATAATCATTATTTTTATCGGAGCTCCCAACATTGTCATATGAAGCCAGTCCGGCCGTTAGCATTGCCACTCCAACATCTCCATTTATTGTATAAACACTTCCAATAAGTCTTTTCCTGTCATCCACATAGTTTGCTTTGACAAAAACCTTTTCACCCAAAACCAACTTTGATAATTCAACCTTTGATTCCTTACCCAAACATCTGTCAATTTCGGGCGCGTCAATTCCCCTATCCAATCTCACATATCTATTCTCCGATGTTATAAAAGTATCTCCGTCAATTACAGAAGCAACTGTGTAAAAAGCTTTCGAAGCCCAAAATCCTAAACCTAATGTGGTTGCGACAGTTGCCCCAACAATCGCTTTTTTTACAAATGAGTTGGATTTATTTTTCCTAATACGCATATTTCTATACCGGACTTTCAAATAAACTTGGTTGCTTCTTTTGAAGTAAACTCGTATATAATATCATCGAGGTATTGTTACCATCTTTGCATAGAATATCGAATCCATATTTTTTGTAATACCCAACAGCATTTGTCTTTGAGTCCACAGTTAAACCTATCGCTCCAACATTTTTGGATAGGTTAATAAAAATACTAATAGCTTTATGCAATGTTTTTTCGCCGTATCCCCTTTTGGAGTATTTTTTATCTACTGCAAGCCTGCCAATTTTAACAGTTGGCAACTCCTCATTTTTAGGTAAACCTACAGTATTTTTTTCTTTCTCGTTTGTTTTGAGTGTTGATGCAGATAAGCTGAAAAAAGAAACAAAGTTCCCATTACTGATACCTACATAATTGCGGGCCCTGGAGCTTGATTCGTATTGCCCAATATACTCTTTGACATATTTGTTCAAATCCTTACTTTCCGAATCAAAATTGTCCCTATCTACCAACTCTCCTTTAAAGTGGAAAAAGTCAATATTGTCCTCCACGGCTTAAGTTTTGTAAAAAGTTGTCCAAAGTCGCTGTACCGTTTGGTGGATTATCAATGTGTCCCAAGACTTTATTCATGGTTTGTTCACTGACAACAGTAGAAAGGCTATTTCTTGCAGATGTATAGCTTTCCATAACAACGACCTTTGCTTTAGGGTCAGAATTTATATTTTTTTTACCATCCATACTTTTATTATACTACTAACAGCAATGTATAACACAGCTTTGTGTTTATTGGCTCATCCACCTCCGAGGTGTAATTTTGGCCGTATTTTCGGCCGGAACGGGATTCTAACGAACTAAGTACTTATAATTTTGTGTAATAATTCCAACGATAGCCTCCACCCACTTTTGCAAAGAAAGTGTTTCAGCTTCCTCTGTATAATATGCATAACTACCGGGAATAAATATATTACTCCCACCCCTAATATTTGGAACGATGAAACCCTTTTCGTGTTCACTCTCAACAGCAAAGCCCCCCAACCTCCCACTATTTACAGCATCGATAATGAAATCATCATCTTCCTGGCCATATCCCATTCCGCCGAGAACACTAATAAAACACGCAGTCTTTTTCATAAGGATTAGATTCTCCTTATTAAATAGATTTTTTGTTTTTTGATATGTTTCTACACAGTTAAAAACATAATCCGACTCTTTTAGTAATTCCGCAAGTTCGAAGTAACGGTAATCTTCACTCCTAGATTTAGGGCTCCAGTAAACTACATTCATTCCCAACCCTTTACCTATTTTGGCAATCCTACTACCAATATTCCCCAAACCTACTACACCCATTGTCTTTCCCAGTATCTCCGACTGGTGGTGGCTTTCATCATCGTGGGTCTCAAAGTTTTCGTTGATCTGCTGAGGAAGTTTCTTGGCAAGTGAGAACATCATCCAAATAGCGTATTCAGCCACAGATTGTGAGTTTGCACCCGGCGTATTTGTCACCGTGATATTATTTTGCTTACAATATTCCAAATCAATCCACTGCGCCCACGCAGAAAGAGTGCAAATCCCCTTAATATTTTTGATCTTTTCCAATTCTTCTTTGGGTAGTTTCCAATCAATCAAACCTGGAGCTACACCAATTACTTTTTCCTCCGGATCGTTTGCTACAACAATTTCTTCAAGTCCCTGAACAACAATTACTTTGCCTTGTTGGGATAGTTCGTCAATTACTTTGTCCGCTCTTGTTTTGTCGGCTATCAGATAAATATTCATTCCTTATTTTACTATATTATAATAACTCGTGTATCTAACTAACTGAATATATACGATATATCTATACCTATATCAAATTCTTGAGTCGGTCAATGAACAATGTCCGTTCCCTGTGGAATAATTACGGAAACAAAAATGAGGGATGAACGTTGCTTCCTGCCAACTTCTGAATTAAAATCAGAACTATGGAAATTAAAGTAATCACATTTGATTTAGATGGTGTTTACTTCCCCAACGGTAAGGCTAATTTTATTTCTGCTCTAGTCAAGCTTGGTGTAAACGAGGATGAAGCCAAAAGAGTCTTTTTGAAGTCGTCTCAGATGAATCAAGATTACAAGAACGGAACGATGACGGATGAACAGTTCTGGACATGGGCTTTGAAAGAATGGAAATTGAAAATAGACTGGCGGGAACTCCCCAAGTTAATGGTCGACTCATACGACGTTGATGAAAACATAGTTAATATTGTAAAAGAGGTTAGAAAAAACGGATATAAAACCGCAATTTGTACTAATAATTTCCCGGCAAGGATAAATGGATTGCAAGAAAGATTTGGATTTTTGGACAATTTTGACATTAAGGTGTTGTCTTACCAGGTTGGGTTTAGCAAGCCTGACAGAAAAATATTTGAGGCGCTTGTCGAAAAGTCCCAAGTCGAGGCCTCAGAGATAGTTTTTGCGGACGATAACCCCGAGAGCCTTTCAGGAGCAAAAGAAGTCGGCATAACAACGTTTTTATATGAAGGGTTTGATAAATATTTGGCACAATTGGAAAGTGTTAGTGTTAAAACAGAATGATTTTGAATCGCGTATATCACTTATCACCTGTCGGGTTAAGTACACTGTTAGCATACAAAATGAAGCTTCCCAACCTTACGATCGGGGTATCTTCTCCCAGGCTTCGGAAGGCACCGTACGGTACCTTCCTTCGTCGGGAGCGGAATCCCTCGCGCCGCCGGCAAAGCCTTTGGCGACGCACGGCCGAAGCAAAACCACTTCGCTTACCATCGAGGCTTTGCGCCCGAGGTATTCGCGAAGGGGGATAAAAATCGCAAATAGAAAAGAATATAATTAAAGAGCTTTAAAATATGAAGATTTATCTTATTAGACACGGACAAACGACTGGAGATGTTGAAAATAGGTATGGAGGTGCATATGACGACGCTTTAACAGATAAAGGAAAAAAACAAGCCCAAGAACTTGCTAATAAGTTAGCCGATTCCGATATACAAATTCTTTTTTGTAGCCCGATGACAAGAACCCAGCAAACAGCAAAAACACTAAGCGCCAAGTTAAATTGCGATATAAAAACAATTGAAAATTTAAAGGAAAGAAACAAAAATGGGATTTTGACTGGCATGACAAGGGATGAAGCAAAGATTAAATATCCTGAATTAGTTGAAAAACTTAAAGATTACAAAAATCAAATACAAGGAGCGGAGTCTCAGGAGGATTTTACGGAGAGAATAAAGAAAGCGTTTACAGAAATTACGGGCGCTACAAATTATTCGACAATAGGCATTGTTACACATGGGATGCCATTTTGGGTAGTATTTGGAGATATCTTAAATGATAATGGAATTGTTGAGATTGCCGACTGTGCTTATGCAGTTTTGGAGAAAGATGGTCAGAAAATAAAAGTAGAAAAATTAGATGGTATTGAATATAAGTCACACACCCGTCGGGTGAAATACCGATTCTGGGGATAATATTTTTGAAAGAAAGGGACAATATCTTTAGAAAATTAATCGCTCTCTTTTTTATGGTCCTGGGGTTATGGATTCTGGGAAGATAGTGCAAACTTCACTAAAAATATCGCAGGAGCTTGTTGTGTATTCATTGCTTACTGATAACTTCTGAATTAAAATTGAGCCATGCCTTGGTATTTTTTTGCAGCAGCCACCCCAACTCTTTACGGGATTACTAATTATATCGATAAATTTTTAATTGATAAGAAAATTAAAGACCCGGTGGCCATAGCGGCTTTTGTCAGCGTCATTTCGGGTATCTTTGGTACTGTCCTTTTAGCTTTCAATCATTTTACTTTTATTGGAATAGTATCCACCTCGTTGTTGATTTTAGCAGGACTGCTCTTGACTGGTTATCTGATTCCGTATTATGCCGCTTTAAGATCAGATGAAACATCGAGAGTCGCACCTCTTTTCCAATTTATACCCATGTTCTCTTTGATTTTGTCGTCAATCTTTCTGAAAGAAACACTTGGAATAAAGCAAATAGTTGGCCTGTTGTTGGTTGTAACTGCTGGCTTCTTGTTATCTGCTAATAAAATTGAGGCAAAGATTTTTAAACCACGAAAATCGTTTTGGTTAATGCTTCTTTCTACATTCATGTATGGAAGCATCGGTATTCTTTTGCGCTCAGTTTCCGTGAACACCAGCTATTGGGTAATTCTATCGTATGAATATATTGGAGCTGGAATTGCGGGACTGCTTCTTCTGGCTAATCCAAAAATTATGGCAAATCTAAAATCCCAAACTACTCAAATCAAGAGCTCGATCGGAATCATTTCGCTTAACAACATAATTACCATCTTAGCCCAAATGAGCGAGACCTACGCTTTTACCCTAGTGGCTGTTCCTCTTGTAAACGTAATCGGCGCAATTCATCCATTCGTTGTTTTGCTCTTTGGTTTTATACTTACGGCTTGGTATCCACATATTGTTAAGGAAGATGTCAGAAAATCAGTTTTGATGCACAAAGCTCTTTCAATTGCTATAATCTTTAGTGGTTTATATTTAGTTTATTTTTAAATATGGCAAGCAACCTAAACGAATTGGCAAAGGGAATAATTGAAAAAAACCAATACTTTTCTTTAAGCACTGTTGGTGAAAATGGAAAACCTTGGTCTTGTATTCTCGCATATGCATTTGACGATAATTACAACTTTTATTTCATTTCATTGCCTACCTCTAGCCATTCAAAACATATAGAAAAATCAGAAAATGTTTCTTTTACAATCTACAACTCCACTCAAGGTTTTGGTCTTGGAGTCGGGTTACAAGTCGAGGCGATAGCTGAGGAGTTGGGCAAGAAAAAAATTCCAGATACAACAAAGATTTACTTTGGGAGGGTATACCCATATGGAAATATCTCAAACGATTTCACCAATGGCCTTAAAAAACTTCTGAAAGACGGTGTTTACAATTTTTATAAATTGGCCCCAACCCATATTTGGATAAACGATCCTAGTGCAGACACCGACAGAAGAGTTGAGGTTTTCCTAAAATAAAATATAGTGCGAAAACGTTCAATTATCTCTAACCGTTAGAAAAAGCTGTCAGCTTATTCGCCCAATTGCTACTTTAGGTCACACACCCGTCGGGTGAAATATCGGGTGAAATAACATATCTGTTTCATACTTTTGAAAGATATCGTTATTACTTCTATCATTCGAATGGTAGAAGTAACCTTTTTAACAAAGCACCGCAGTTGTCGAGTATAATAATTATTAATTGCTCCTTAAGGCATGCTGAATTAAAATTGTGGCATGACTCATAACAAAGTCGGTCTTGGCACTTTCCCTCTGGCAGGTGTATTTAATCCTATTTCACCAGATGACGCTGAAAATTTAGTAAAGAAATTTATAAATGAAGGTGGATATTATATTGACACGGCCCCTCTATATGGAAATGGCGAAATAGAAAAACTTCTCGGCAGAGCCTTAAAATCGACTCCGAGAGATAAATTCTATCTTGTAACAAAAACTGTTAAACATGTAGATGAAAATGGGAAATTGTTTAAAAGTGGAAAGTATACAGATGTCGTCAAACAAATAGACAACTCACTAACCAGGCTTGGTTTGAACTATGTTGACTGTTTAATGGTTCATTCTCCCGATAAAGAAGTACCGATTGAAGAAACTCTGGAAGCGATGGAGAAACTTCAGAAAGATGGAAAGGTCAAAGAACTTGCTGTTTCAAATGTAAATCTTGAAGAACTAAAGGAATATAACAAAACCGGTAAAATTAAATACGTTCAAAACAGTTTCAGTATGATTAATAGAAGCGTATCATCAGAACTTGAACAATATTTTTTAGACAATAAAATATTCTTAATTCCCTACCATCTTTTGGAGATCGGTCTTTTGACTGGGATCGCATTCGAAAATTTCAAATTAAGGGAAGGTGATTTGAGAAAGCGAGTTTCATATTGGAAGCAGGAAAATCAGGATGTAGTTTTTGAATGGGTTAGAAATTCACTATCCCCGATTTCTAAAAAACTTGGAATAACAATTGGGCAATTAAACATTGCCTGGGCTCTGCAACAACCGTTCATAGACTTTATTATTGTAGGTACAACGAAACCTGAATATTTGGAAATTAACCTCAAAGCCAGCGATATCGAATTAAACAAGGAGTCACTTTCAGAAATTGAAGAAGCGTACAAAGTATTTGAACAAAAGATTAAATCAGATTATGGAAAAACAATTAGGGAATTTAGAGGTTTAAACGATAAGTTTTATTAAATATGAATATAAAGGCCTGGGGAGTAAATAGTTCGAAGGACAAATCACCCATCGGGTGAAACACTTAAAAAGCCGCAACAATTTACTTCACCAATTGCTTCCTCGTTACTTGTGAATTAAAATTCAATGAATGAAAAAGGAATCTATTCGATATTGGTTTATCCTGCTTTTTATCTTTGTTGCTTTTATGTTTTTTACCAATTGGTTTTTTAAATCTTCTTATTTTCCAATAGTTGATGCTTGGGTAAAAACAAATATTGTTTTCTATGTTGTCGCGCTATTTATTTACAAGTCAATTGGTGTCTTATTCCCTCCAATCCCTGCTGGCGTCGTAACCTTAGCCTCTATTCCATTTTTAGGATGGTTTGGTGCTTATATGGTAGATATGGCCGGCAGTATCGCCGGAGGAATGGTGGCTTACTGGCTAGGCAATAAGTATGGGAAAAAGATACTAGGGAAATTATTCGACGCAACAACAATAGAGAAAATTACAAACACAAAAGTTAAGAAAGGAAAAGAAATCGAAGCAGTCTTTATGTTCAGAGTTCTCCTTGGGAGCACAATTTTAGAGGCAGTGTATTACGGGGCAGGTTTTCTAAAAATCCCCTTTGGTAAATTTTTAATAGGTGCTACTTTGTCACATGTTGTGGTGGGGGTTCCGTCTTTTCTTCTAGCTAATAACATTTTTTCTGGGAAAAATATAATTTTAACAATAGTTTTATCGGTAGTGGCTTTAATTTTTGTTATAAAGACAAAGGGTAGATATTTTGAATAATAAAACCACTTAATAGTCTACGGGCTAGGATAACGCGATTATCCGAGCATTTTTTTACCCTCCTCAAGCGCATTGTCAGTATCTAATTTCGTATCATCTTCAGCATCCAAAACATTCCCCTCGGCGTCGATTGAAAAACCCAACTCCCCCAATGATTCTTGTCGCATCTCATCTGTCATCCAATAATTCTGCTGCCTTAGGATAACCGCTGCAAGAAATTCTCTTACAGGTTTAGGGAACTTCATAAAACAACCTTGACCTCCTTCTCTAGTAATTGGAACAGCCTCCATATAAGAGTATAATAGCACGTTTTAGTTGATTTCCTTCCACCTCTTCCACCTCGGAGGTGGATTTGTATTTGCACCCCGGGATATTGAACATCTGCCCGCCTCTCAATTTTCGTCAGTTGCTTCTTAATCTTTGTTGGATTAGAATCGGGCAAATATTTATAAAACATATGCCAATTATAACAAGAGGTTCATATGGAGAAAGATTACTTGTTAACGGTTCAGGATATATGGAAATAACGCCCACAATTCAGGCATTTGTCGAAGCTGATGGAACAGATGTGAGGCTAGACCGGGTAAGAATATATACAAATGATGGCACATTTGTAAGAGCATATTTGCAAGACAAAATGGGTAGAAGATTCGTGGATAACCTCCCCAACACCGAAGACTATTTACTCTATTTGGAAACCTTGCCAACAAAAGAAAGAAAG
Organism: uncultured Gammaproteobacteria bacterium; assembly: GCA_964494885.1. Classification (GTDB taxonomy): domain Bacteria; phylum Patescibacteriota; class Microgenomatia; order UBA8517; family UBA8517; genus GWB1-39-10. The sequence goes on from CAZBTH010000001.1 coordinate 13,791, forward strand.
TAGTATTTAAGCACAAGCTTGGCCTAAGCTGTCTTTAGTACTTTTGCAAATGCCTGCTCCCTGCTATCCGAAATCCATCCCAACCCGTCTGGTCTTTTATCCCTCCATTGTTTGTAAAACTGGGCTTCCTTTCCCTCGTCCTGCATTCCTTTTAAGATGATTACATCGGTCATGGCGTTTAATAGCCAATCCTTTTTTTCTGCCCCGCTTAGATCTTTTAATTGATCTTTAAAACGTTGGCTTGCAATTCTACAAAGCGCATGGCAAATCACGAAATGGACATCTGTAATCGCATCCGTAGCACCATTTGTGTATCCCCAAATAACGGAATCCCACAAAGGATCGTTGTCTACAGGTTTGGCTTCGGGGTTATCATTTTTTATCTTATCGGCGTTTTTCATCATTTCTACTAATTCTTGCACCCCGTCTCTATAAACCCCGGAATCAGGATCGCAAGCTTGCGTTATTAAGTCCATTAGTTCACCCACTTTCCCATTAACAATATTGTTGAATTTCGTAACTTTATCTTCCTTCTGAAGCTCTTGATTTGCTTTAGAAATAGTATCGATATCAGCGGCATCAAGTCTAATTAGATCCTTAATTATGGACCGATAACCTAAAAATATACTTGCAACCTCTCCCGGATTTTTTTCACCGTACTCTATCAACCGTGTAACCCTGTCAACATCAGACATTCTGTCTTTAAATTCTTGAATATGTTTGGTTGTTGTCCTTGTAACAGATTCCATTTTGTTTGGGAGTGGATAACGACATTTATCTTGAGCTTTATTTTAACACAATAACCAAGCTACGGCAGGCGTTTCCTAATTTGATATACTTAGCGAATGGAAGCTAATGATAAAACAATACAGGAGCAAGTTGATAATTGCGTCAAATTAGTCAAAAATATTTTGGGTAAGGATTTACTTGGTGTTTATTTATACGGATCAGCACTAATGGGAGGGTTGTATAAATTTAGCGATATAGATTTATTTGCAATTTCAAACAGGGCAACGACACATCAGGAAAAGGAGCAGCTGGAAAAAGCACTACTTAAAACTTCGGGTGTCTATGCTGTCAGCAAAGACCTTAAACCCATTGAGTTAACTATTGTGGTTAAGTCCGAAATCAATCCATGGAAATACCCACCAAAATTTGATTTTATGTATGGTGATTGGATGCGAAAAGATTTTGAACTTGTTGCAATTGAATATCAGAATCTTTTTGGTGAGTATGGGTAAGGTGGGTGCTAAAAACGTGGATTATCTTGTCGGCAATTTTAATATCTGCCTGAACTAAAGCGCGATTGTCCGGTAATACGTATTTATTACTTGAAACTATATTATGTTTAGTGAAAACTGCCGGTCCGTCACTCCAAACTTCTTTTCCCTAGTTTTTCTCAGTAGGTGCAAATACATACTTATAACCTAGTGAGTCCAGATATTTAATTGATTCTCTGGAGGGGTCATCCTCTCTAACTTCTTGAAGGCCAATAATATCTGCATCACATTTCTTAAGAAAATCTTTTATTTGGTCGAAATAACTATCAATCCAAATATTCCAGGAAAGGATTTTTACTTGCATGAGAGAATTATATCAGGTAAATTTACCCGAGACCAAAAAAAACTTAGGGTGGTCGACAGGATGGTTCGGCATACTCACCATTAATCCGTACGGTCAATAGCCGGCGCGGTTAGTCAATTCATTTCCGCAAGGTTCAAAAAATACCCTCAACATTGAGATAATTAGGCTTTATCATAGCTAATTTTTTTCTCGGTGTTGGGGGTTGTTTTCTTTATAAATAGAAATAGTTTGTATCTGATTCATTGCTTAATGCTGTACCAGCAAGGTTTTGGGTGATCGAGGAGATTTGAACTCCCAACCTCTGCCTCCACAGGGCAGCGCTCTGACCGTTGAGCTACGACCACCTCGTCAAAACAAGCTCCACTTTACGGCTACCGCTTACGCTTTAGCCTCATCGTTTCGCTGTTCCTCCTCTCAAAATCTTGACAGATTTTGTGTTACAAAAAAACAAAATCGACAAAAAAGCGAGGACATGCATATTTTACCACGAGGCGTTACCAAATGCCGAGTGGCAAGCTACGCTTACCATGAGGCAATGTCATCTGCCGAGTGGCAAGCTTGGAGGTCAAATGATATAATAGCTTCATAATGAAAGACTTCATCCGACGCAATATAATTTTTATTGCAGGAACTGTTGCAACCATAGCACTCGTTATCGGAGGCGTCTTCCTTTTTAGTAAGAATGGGTCTGAGCAAACCGGTGGAAAACAAATTTCAAATGATATTTTGGTTCCGAAAGGGTCGAATATCACTTCCGGAATTGTAAACGGAAAATATTTACCTGCAAATAGTTCAGCCCCGTTAACATTGGTTGAATTCGGAGACTATCAATGCCCTGCATGCGGAATATTTAACCCTCTCACCAAACAACTCATAACCGAATTTGCAGGAAAAATTAACTACGTTTTTAGAAACTTCCCGCTTAATCAACATGCCAACGCCCCAATTTCTTCGTATGCCGCCGAGGCGGCAGGATTGCAAGGAAAGTTCTGGGAAATGCACGATAAATTATTCGTTACACAAGCAGATTGGAGCACCTCCCAAGACGCAAAAACTATTTTTATCGGATACGCAAAAGAGCTGGGGCTTGATTTAAACCAGTTTAAAAAAGACATAGACTCCCAAAAAGTTAAAGATAAAGTCAAGAAAGATACTGATGACGGCTATCTCGTAGCACTAAATTCTACCCCGACCTTTTATTTAAACGGCGTTAAACTTGAATTGCCGGCAAACTATGATGATTTTAAAAAGATTATTCAAAGCGCTCTAGACAAAGAAAAGATTTCCCAAACTCCTTCCCCCGCTGCTTATCACGGGCACTTTGATATTAAAGTTTATCTAAACGGCACAAGGGTTAATTTTGGCCTCGCCAAGTACCAATCTGCCGAAGGGAAAGAATTAGATCCGGATGTCCACCTCCACGACGGAAATGGAAATTTAGTTCATGTTCACAAGAACGGAGTGACACTTAATCAATTTTTTAATTCTCTAAAAATGAGCTTCACTGATTCATGTTTTATTCTGGACAACGACAAAAAATTCTGCAACTCTGACCAAAAAAATCTCAAAATGTATGTTAACGGCCTAGTTAATACCGATTTTCAAAATTATATTCCTCAAGATCTCGACCGCATTTTAATAAGTTTTGGTCCGCAAGAAGATAAAAACCTAGCTACTCAAATCAATTCCGTAACCGATCTTTCATGTATTTACTCACTTAAATGCCCAGAGCGCGGCAAACCCCCTTTAGAGGATTAATTACATTCTTTATTTAAATATCTTCCTTTCTCTCAGAAAATTTAATCTTGTATTTAAGATTTTTGTAAACAAGAGTTATTATAAAATTCACCGCTATTGACAAAATTACCAGTATCACAAAAAATATTACACCCTTGTAAGTAGGTGTCGGAAGAGCGTCTTTTGTCAAATATCCAAGTACACCGGAGACAACTCCTATACTTGTAATTACTTGTAAAGATTTGATACTGTTATTTAGACTGTTGTTCTCTAAATCACCCAAAAGTTTCAATGAGTTTTCTGTGTAATCGGATGTCATTTTCCATATCTCCTTAATATATCCAAGTGTATCGTTGAGCGAATCAAACTTATACTGAAAAAGCTTTGTAAGACTGGTCTCCAGCTCGAGTTCTTTGGCAATTGACTGCCTAGTTTTAATATAGGAACCCATCTGATTAATCCTATTCGATATCAAATTAATTGTGGTTAAATATTGCTCAAGAAGCACCCTGTATTTACTAATCTCATTTCCTTTAATTTGTTTTTTCTCCTTGAGTGCGGATATTTCCTCCCAAATATTCCGGTGAATATTCAGATATTTTTCCAATTGGTCTTTAAATTCTCTGAAAAATATTTGCATTTCAACCAGATTTATAAGTATTTCCGGCTTCTTATGATTAGAGATTACAAATATAAACTTGGGCGCTTTGTAAACCGCGAAATTACCCGAAACGATCTTGGAATATACCTCTCCGAATTTGAGGTTATCAAATTTATCCCCCTTCGCGAAATGCCCCGACCGTAAGGTCGTGGATGAGAGCGAAGATGTTTCGCGTCGAAGGGATTCCGCTCCCGACGAAGCATGGGAGAAGATACCCCGACCGTTAGGCAGGGGAGCTTCATAATCTTCAAGGTTTTTTACTTGATCAACAACTACCGTGGGATGTTCAGTTTTGATATTGGCAACAACTTTAGGAGTTGGGGCCCCTAAAGAAAAAATATACGAAATGGCGGGGGATATATTATTCTCAAAATAATGCTCTAAAATTTTTTGGGAATTAAGAATGTCGGTTGAGTCAAATTCAAGTGTATATAAACCATCCTCATAATACCGAACTATTATGCCGTGATTAGTTGTAGCTTCTACATACTCCAAATATCCAGGTGTTCTGACAACACTTTTAAATCCAAAATTCTCTTTAAATTCTGAAAGTTTTTCAGGCGAAAGTGGTAAGTTTGAATGCCCCATCGCAAACAAGTCGTAAATTTCACTCAAATGAAGAGTCGTGCGCTGATACCAACCTCCAAATATAATTTTCATTTCCTGTTAATTATACACACCTATCTGCTTATGGTGTAAGTGGTGGGATAGTAAAGGAAAGCTGCGGGAGAATCTTCAACCAAATATCTCTGAAAGTCCAGATACGTTTTCCTCCTGTCTTCGGTATTTATCTGACTTCTGCCGTCTTCCAAGAGTTTATCAATCCTCGGGTTTTGATAATGGGTAATATTGGTTGCTGTTTGTGTGGAGTGCCAAATAGAATATTGATCAGGATCGTCCGGTATATCAAATATTGCTAAAAGTGCCTGGTAATCGGAAGGTACTCCGGAAAAAACCTGTAAATTTACCTTAAGCCCTATTGCCTCCCAGTCCTTTGCTATCAGTTCTGCCTTACTCAAAAGAATTGGAGCAGTTGTAAGGCTCACTTCCAGTGTTTCCATCTTTGCAGCTTTTTTATAATCCGATATCATCTCTTTCGCCTTATTTAAATCGTAGTTGTAGGGCTTAACCTGCGAATTATATGCCCATGAATCCATAGAAATTGGGCTAATTGCCCGAAGCGTATCAAGACGGTCTTTATTTATTGCATAGGACAAGGCTTGTCTGATACTTTTGTCCGCTAAAATTTTGTCTTGCGTATTAAAAAAAACTGCTACATATTCACCCGTGTTTGAGAATGTTTCCACCTTTGCTTTTTTCCAGGAGGCAAGCGGAGAAGGATTGAAAATATCTGTGACCTTATCTACAAGTCCTAATTCAAACGCTAATTTGGTCTTTTCCTCTGTTGGATAAAATTTATAAGTAATTTTGCCGATGTCCTTCTTTTCAAGAGTGAGTGAATCGACAAACGAAATATTTACAGAAAGCTTCTTTACATTCCACTGTCCCGTTCCAAGTAAACCCTTCCTAAAAACCGGTCTGGCAAGAACCGCCGGAAAGGCAGAATAAGGAGTCTGTAGTTCAAAAATTAAAGTAGAATCGTCGGGGCGCTCTGTAGTTACATCTGAAAACTGGTAGGAAATGCCCGAAGATACCACGGGTGCTCCATCTTGCCATTTGACATTTTTCTTCAAATGGAAGATCCAGGTTTTCCCTTTGTCAGGGGTTTCCCAGCTCTCAGCTAAATTTGGTTCCACATTTCCTGTCGCATCAAGTTTGGTAAGACCGTCTCCCACCATGTCAAGTATTCCTACAGGCAAATTGGTTGTTGTAAACCTTCCTGTAATTCCAATTCTTTCTACAATGCCACCGGAAAGAGCCGGAAGCAGAAATTTCAGAATAAAAAAGAAAGCCACACCGATAAGAATTCCAATCACAATTAAGGTTCTGAAACGCGCCACAAATGCGCCAACCAGTCTTAAAATGTAGCGGGCTTTGAGCATTAGAATAAAAGAGAAAGGACTGAAACTATCAAAAACACCGCAACCATTATGAAGGTTAGTTTGAAAATGATTTTTTCCAATCCCCGTCTTGCAAAAGAAGTGCCACTCCCGCCCCCAAAAGTTCTTCCCAACCCTGTACCCCTGGCCTGAACAAGAATCAGGCCAATCAAGATTACCGAAACTATCATTTGAACTATTGTCAGAATCTGCTTCATATGGTTATTTTATCATAAGTTCCACTGTCATTCCCACATTGTCATTCCCAACTGACGGTTTTGCGTCATCCCCGACCTGATCGGGGATCTATATCAACAATTATTTATATAGATTCCCTCTTCCGAGGGAATGACATGCCATGAGCATGTCACTTGAAGATCCAGAAAACGATGGACGAGACCAACGATATTACTAAGGAGAAAGCAAGAAAAGCCAATGCACCTGTTAAATGTATGGCCGGAATGGCCACCCAATAAGTGGAAAGTCCCTGAAAGACAAAATCCATTAGTTTAAATCCGGGAACAACCAATGTAACCAGATAAAGAGTTATTGCATAGGCTACCCATTTAAATAATCCGAAAGTAATTAGATTTATGGGCAGAAGAAGTATATTGATAATTGGTTTAATTATAGTTGTTGCCAGCATAAGCACAAAACCGGTAAGAAGCAGGCTTTCAATTCCCCTCTCAAAGACAATACCCTGAATGGCCAGAGAAATCAGGTAAAGAGCCACGGTATCGATAATAAAATGTTTAAGAAGAGACCTCATTTACTTTAGTATATGTGCATTTGACCCGGTTTGACAAGCCGACGAACCTTTCTTTTGGCAAAAGTAGTCATTTTTGGATCAACTCACGGGAGACTAATTTGTGGTGATACCTTCTTGCAAATCTGTGCGCTTCATTACGAATCCGTGAAACTAAATTTAGCGCCGGTCCCGTAAGTTTTATCCTACTGTAATTTTTCGAATCTTCTACCTTCCGATTCTCTGATTTATCTGACTTCTCCGAGTTTTCTGGCTTCTCTGACATCTCTGGAATTATTAGTCTGTCCGGATTTTTGGCAATTCCCACAACCGGAATATCCACTTCATTACTATATAGTATTGAAGTGAAAGCTTTCACCTGTCCCATTCCCCCATCGACAATAATTAAATCAGGTTTCCCCCACTGCGACCGACGTAGCTTTAGCGAAGTCGGTTCCCCGAGGTGCATAACCCTTCTTCTTGCAACCTCCCTCATAGAATCATAGTCATCCCCACCTTTTGCCTTTTTTATTTTGAAATGTCGATAAAATGTTTTGTCGGCCTCTCCATTAATAAAAGTAACCATTGAGGCAGTAGGATTTGTACCGGCCAAGTGCGCTATATCTAAGCACTCAACCCTTCTTAAACTACGGATGACAGGGTCCGACCCTGTCAGTGTTTTCTGAAGTTCTATCAACTCCTTTTGCCGAACATCTTCATACAAATTAGGGTTTTGCATATAAAAATCTGTAGGCATTTGGGGTTTAGTAATATAAGCAAGCCTTTCAAGTTGATCCCGGACAATTTTTGCTTCTTCATACATCTGTCGTTTAGAAAGGTTTGTCATGGTTTTTTCCAAATCTCTTTGTAAATTATTCACTTTGCCATCAAAAATTTTTTTGATATTTCGAATATTTTTTTTGTATTTCTGTCCGGCTTGAATTTTTAATTTTAAATTTTTAATTTTTAATATTTCACTTGGGCATGGATCACAAAGTCCTATGTGTGAATACAAACACCCACGTTTGCCAAGTTTGTGGTCTGAATAAGGAAAAATCCGCCTGATCATTTTCAGCACTACGCTCACAATACCAGAAGCCGGAAACGGTCCGTACGATTGCTTAAAGCTTAAAGCATCTAGCTTACGGCAAGTAATAACGCGAGGAAATTTTTCCTTTGTGATAATGATGTAAAGGGGGTGTTTGTCGTCTTTTGCCGCAATATTAAAATGCGGCATATATTTTCTGATTAAGCGGGCTTCCAAAAGAAGTGCTTCCAGTTCGCTTGCTACTTGGATAAAGGAGAGGTGTGTAGCCTCACTAACCATCTTTCTAGTTTTGACTTCAAGATCCAGATCAAAATAAGATCCGACTCTTCTTTTTAAATTTATTGCCTTGCCCACATAAATAGGGAGACTGTCTTTGAAGAAAACATAAATACCTGCCGACTCGGGTAGCGAATGAACAACGGAAGATTTAGGCTCCTGTTCCTGTTTTAGGGATATTTTTGTCAGTTTTTTTACTAAATTTTCCATATATTGCCTGTATTGTACCAGTTAGACGCCTGAATGTAATTTTCCTGAGCTTAATTAATATGCCAATCATAAGTACTCCAAATAAAATAAATAACGAAATTAAACTGTGAACTATCACCTGGTTTTTATTCGTAGGAACTTCTATTTCACTCCCGTCAACACTAATTTTTACCACATCGGGGGTATTCTTACCTAAAAGACTAAAGGGAACCCTGACTTCCACTTGATACTTACTGAAAGGCGTTAAAACTTCTGCAAAATCACGCAGAGTTTCTTTGCCATCAAAATAAACCGCCGGCCGAACTGAATAAAGAGCCTCCGGTCCGGGGTTATATATATTAACCAAATAAATTAAATCCAAAAACGGTACGTTTCTTTTTAGTGAGGCGGTTATAATCGGTTTACTTACCCTCCCTGCCGGCAACTTTCCGAACGAAACAAAAACATCTTTTTGAGGATTGGAGCCCAGTTTGTATGAGCCAGGTGGATAGGGTTTAGTGGCACTTGCCCCGTGTATTACGAATGCAAAATGCCTAAGGTCTAGTTTTGTAAAAAAATCAACCCCTCCCGTGGTTGAACCCCACGTCGGGTCAATTGGAATCCAAACACCTTTCTCCTTATCATAATATTCAGGCCAGGCATGCAAAACATCGGCAACCAAACTAAGCGGCTGAAGTTCAGGATTTTCCGTATATGCATATCCGTTAACCTCGCGGGCAGGAATTCCCGCCGCACGGGATATTGCAACAAAAAGATCGGTAAATTCCATACAAATTGCCTGCGTGGGATTGCTCAGCGCTTTTTTAGCACCCGAACGTTGCACATTGGGTTGAACCCGGGCAAAGTCATATTTCAAATTTTTGGACACATAATCATATATTGCCTGAGGGGTTTTTAAACTTGCGGCCAACGATTTAATCTCCGGGTCATTTACCTGCCAATATTCGGTCTCTTTTAGGTTGTCTGATAATTCTTCTTCAGTTGGTTTTGGAAATTTCCTGAAACTAGCAAATATTTGCACGCTACCTTCCGCTTTTACATCCACCCTTTGACGCGGATTTAACTTGTAAATTGCGATCCAGTTCCCATCACCGTCAACCACTACATTGGTTGGGATTGGATCTAACTTGGTGAAATAAATTTTTTGGAAAGCCGTATCAGGCGGCAGAGCAATCTGAGTTTCGGAAGCAATATTTAACGGGTTCTCTAAGTGGTAGGCCAAATTAAAAGAAAAAACTTGAAATTGACCAAACCCCGCAGTTATTCCTGTCTGGACTATGGACTCCTTATTGAATTTATATTTTTTATAACCACTGTCATTGGAGTATTCCATTGGTCGCGGAGACATATAGGCCTCCAATCCAAAAAAATCCGGTATTTCTAGGTTTACTGAATAATTTCCAAACGACTCTGGGTTAGATAGCCTTGGGATCGAAACTTCCCAAACTTCCCCTGTTCTGACCGCAAAATTGCCGTTTTCGTAAGATATTGAAAAATCTCTTTTTGCACCTTTACCTACAACTGCGTCAGGGAACACAATTTTGATATCTGTTTTGTCTCCTTCCTTTAGCGTTTCTAAACTATACGCTATACCCTTTTCGCTATACGCTTTTATGTCCTGAGCGTCAATGTTCTCCAACGAAAGCGTATAGGTAGTTGCGTAAATTGTGGATAAATTGTTTTCCAGAGTAATGTTGTGCGTAACAAGAGTTCTTCCTGACTCTTGGATTTTGTAATTAACATTGGAAGAAGTGGTAAATTCACCCTCAGCCAACACGACAGGAGGAATAAGATATAAGATAAAAGATATAAGAAAGAGAGCCAACTTCCAAAATTTCATACTTTAAGTATAGCTTCCCCATATACTACATACCACTCCCTATATACGATATTGTCCAGCCGAAATATTTATTGACTTCACATATTCCATAGAGTAAAAATAGATAATGACCAAAAAACAAACCCCATTAACGTTAGAAGTATTTAAAGAAGTTCTTATGCCTCAGATCAAG
>CAZBTH010000001.1:24163-115727 GCA_964494885.1 uncultured Gammaproteobacteria bacterium
ACATTAACTCTCGAGACCTTCGAAGAGGTCCTTATGCCTCAGATCAAGACATTAACTCTCGAGACCTTCGAAGAGGTCCTTATGCCTCAGATCAAGACATTAATTTCTGAGTCTCATGACGATTTAGAGGAAAAGATCAAACACCTCCCTACACGAGAGCAATATTATGCTCGTGAAGACAAGACTATGGGAGAGCTAAAAAAACTACGTGAGGAAGTGTCTTTAACGGGTCATCACTATAAAAGTACAAATAAAAGAGTTGATTTCATTGACAAACATTTAGGGATAGACACTTCGACTGTGTTTTGAGCTCCCCCCAAATCCCATAATACTTGACAAATAGCCGATAGTATGCTATATTTAGCTATCCTAGAAATAGGAATGCTTTAGAGGCAAATATTAGTTTTCGGGCACCTCTATGGGTGCCTTTTTTGTTTTTACTTAGGGTAAAAACAAACGTACCTTAAAAATCGAATGGCAAACATATCCCTTTTTGGTGAGGGGAAATGTGGGGAGGAGTCATAATTCCTCTAAAGCATTATTGGTTTCTTCCCCACTTTTACCCTCATCAATTAAGAGGAAATTCCAAGGCTAAAGATATGCCTTGTTTGATTAAGCGACGATTTAACGTAATACGCGATTAAGGGTATTTATCCAATCACCATCAATTTTCATTCAAAGGAGAATTTCTCATGAACAAAAATGTACGTTTGATCGTTCTTTCCTTCCTGGCGTTGGTCCTCGCCCTTGGCCAGGTCGGCACAGCAAGCGCCACACCGACCGTTGACAGCATCAACTGTGAGATTTCCCCCTGGAACCCCACAGGTGTCGCTCCCTTGACCGTCACATTTGACGCGTCAAAATCAACCGGGGCTGCTGGATTTACGTGGATTTTTCCTGAAACCAAATCGATGGACATGGGAACCCAGGTCACGCATGTGTACAACTACGCCGGCATCTTCAAAGTGTCATTGATCTGTTTAGGAACAGACGGAACGAGTACTATGAGAGTAACTACCTGGATCCAGGTTCAGGCTGACACAATGTCTGCAGCACCAACTCTTCCAGTCCCGCCCGTGCCAACACCGATCGTGACCCCCACCCCTGTGGTGGTCAATAAAGGTAATACGACCAACGGTGAGAACAGCCCGATTATCGTTATCAGTGACAGCACAGACGTCACCATCAATACCGGTAGTCAAACCACCGAGGTTGCGCCCGTCGCGCCCGTTGTCAAGACCACACCCAAGTCGGGTTTCTGGGCCGTGATCAAGTCGATCCTCGTTTTCTTTGTTGGCCCGGCCAACAGCATCATCGACTGGATCAATCAGAACAAGTAGTTTGCCATTCGTCCCGCTCAATGATATGAGTAGATAGTTCTCGTTTCCATGCGGAAACACATGAGAGCTGTTTAGCTAAGTTTTTATTGAGTGGAGTCAGGCGCCTGTATGGGAAATTTTTGAATTGGATTTAAAACCCAACCAAAAACCCCATACAGCACCTGAACGTAACCTTCCTTCTTCTTCAAATCAATACTGTATCACCGTACTAGTACAATAGTACAAATTAACACCATATTAAATTTCCAAAATATATTGACTTCACCTATAACAATGATAAAATTCCCCTTGTCGCTAGCACGTTCACACAACACAAATTTCCGGGAGCGTTAGGCTCTGGTAACGGAAATCAGATGTAGATCTGGAGGATCTAATGTTTACTAAACAATCGATTGATCGAACGATGTTTCGTACCTTTCTTGGTTACGTTGTTGCCTGGCTTGTCATGTTCGTTTTAGTCGCCATGATGGGCATTCTTTACACCGACACCACTGTCGCATTTAAATGGGGATTAATGATCTTCTGGTGGTCTATCGGCACCATTGTAGCTTTTGCCGTTGCATTTCCGAAGTTCATGAAAGCTGCCATTTTGAACAGTAAAGTTGAATCTCGTGCTATTCAAAAAGCCTCAACCAAATTTGGACAGGTGATCAAAAAAATCACTGCATCTAACGAACCAAATCACCCGAATCTCTATAAAGACCTCCTTGGACTGTGCATTGACGCCGTCAACTCTGGACTTAAGACCGAGCAGGTCAACTCAATACTTGCAAGTCATGATAATCGAATGTTGTTTTCGTTTGACACTGACTTGTCCAAGTCCGTTTTTGTCTATCTGCTGTATACAATGTCAGATGCTGATGCAGACGAAGGCGAAGTTCTTGCCACAATCACCGTAAGTTAGTTTTTTACGCTAGCGACAAAGTGTCCTGAGGGAATTAATCATCGATATCAATCGAAAATGATGATTCTCTCAGGCACTACAAATATTCTCAAAGATACTCCGCAGTATATGAAGCTTTTGTCAATTTGATATCTTTTACACTTCCTTTTGCCACAATTTTCCCTCCTCCTTCTCCCCCTTCAGGGCCCAAATCAATAACGTAATCACTATTTTTTATAATATCCAAATTGTGTTCAATTACAAAAACTGAGTTACCTTTTTGAACGAGTAATTTTAGTACTCTCATAAGTTTTTCTACATCCGCAAAATGTAACCCTGTTGTGGGTTCGTCCAAAATATATACCGTTCTTCCGGTAGAACGCCTTGAAAGTTCAGTTGCAAGTTTTACTCTCTGCGCTTCTCCTCCCGATAAAGTTGTCGCCGGTTGCCCCAATTGCATATAACCCAGGCCAACCAGTGCTAGTGTTTCCAATTTTTGTTCAACTTGCGAATGCGCATGGAAAAATTCCAAAGCATCTGAAATTGTCATGTCCAAAACTTCCGCTATGTTTTTACCGCGGTACAATATTTCAAGTGTTTGTGCGTTATAGCGCTTTCCATGACATACTTCACAAGTTACCCAAATATCGCTCATAAATTGCATTTCGATTTTAATCTGCCCCTGACCTTCGCAGGCTTCGCATCTTCCGCCTTTGACGTTGAAAGAGAATCTGCCCTTTTTAAAACCTGCCACTTTTGAGTCGCGGGTAGCTGTAAACACATCACGGATCGGGTCAAACATACCTGTATAAGTTGCCGGATTGCTTCTTGGGGTTCTCCCAATTGGGGACTGATCAATTAAAATCACTTTGTCTATATTCTCCAATCCTTCAATTTTTTTGTATCCTCCGGCTTCACCACGATAGTTATAATTTAATTCTTTTTGAAGTGCCGGATATAGCGTCTCGACAAGTAATGTTGATTTTCCGGATCCCGAAACGCCCGTAATCGAAACAAGTTTACCTAAAGGAAATTCAACATCTAAGTTTTTAAGGTTGAATTGGTCACAGCCAAAAATATGTAAACTGTTAACTGCTGACTGTTTACGGTTTGCCGACAAAGTTCTGTTGACTGTTTCAGTATTCAGTAATCTGTTATCAGTAAGCAGTTGAATTTTCTTTTTCCCGGATAGATACTGTCCCGTAATCGACTTTGGATCTTTGCAAATTTCATCATAAGTTCCTGCAGCAACCACTTCCCCGCCAAGCTTCCCCGCCCCGGGTCCAAAATCTATAATATAATCGCTTTCTTTCATCATTGACGCATCGTGTTCAACAACCACCACAGTGTTTCCTAAATCTCTTAATTTTTTAAGAGTATCTATTAATTTTTGATCATCCCTTGGGTGAAGTCCGATTGTAGGCTCATCCAAAACATATAAAACGCCTGTCAATCCAGACCCTATTTGACTTGCCAATCTTATTCTTTGGGCCTCCCCACCCGAGAGTGACCCGGCAACTCTGTTAAGCGTCAAATACTCCAGCCCTACGTTTAACAAGAATTGGAGCCTTGCTTGGATCTCCTTAATTATCAACTTACCTATTTCAAGTTCTCGAGCGTTCACTATATTGATATGTATTAATGTAGTAATCCATTCAAGTGTTTTGGCAATTGAAAAGCTTGTAACATCTGCAATAGAAAGTCCGTTGACTGTTATGGAAAGTGCCTCCTTTTTTAGACGTAGTCCAAGACACCCTGGGCATACTCTTTCCCGCATATATTTTTTAATTTCCTCGCGGGCCCAGTCGCTATCCGTTTCTGCATATCTTCTTTCGAGATTGTTTACAACCCCTTCCCATCTTTGCCAAATTGATGTCGGTTTACCAAATCTGTTAACGCCCTCCACTTTATATTCAGTGTTTCCCGTTCCGTATAACAAAATCTTTCTTTCTTTTTCTGTAAGGTCTTTCGTCAGTGTGCGTGGATTTATCCCCTGTTTCTCACAAACCGCAAGAATAGTTCTACCAAACCAACTTCCATGTTCAAGCATATTTGCAAACGGCAAGATTCCACCTTCATTTATCGTAAGCTCGGGAGAAAACACAAGATCTGGTTCAACTTTCAAAATTTTTCCTAATCCGGTACAGGTCGCACATGCGCCTTGCGGGGAGTTGAAGGAAAAAGTGCGCGGTTCAATTTCCGGAAGGCTGATGTTGTCTACAGGGCAAGCAAATCTCTCGGAAAACAGGTGATCAGTAAATTTTTTGGGCGAGGTTGGCATTGTAAATTCCTTGTCCTGTACCTGTGCAAATATTACAATTCCTTCCGACAAATTTAACGCCTGCTGAATTGAATCACCCATTCTTCCCCTTAGTTCCGCTTTAAAGGTCGGACCCTTAAAGGTGTCTATAGTAGTTGCTACTCTATCGACAACACACTCAATTGTGTGCTTGTTGGTTTTGATGAGCACCAGATCCTCCGACAAATCATGTATAAACCCGTCTATGCGGACCTGTCTGTATCCTTTGGATTTCAAATTGTCAAAAAGCTGGGAAAATTCTCCTTTCCTTTCCTGAACGATCGGAGACAAAACTAAAAACCATGCTTTTCTATTCACCTTCACTGTTTCTTCTATTAAATCCATCCCCTGGTCAACTATTTGATCCAAAGTCTGATGGGAAATTTCGCGTCCGCAAGTCGGACAGTGTGGGTGTCCTATTCTGGCAAAAAGAAGTCTTAAATAATCGTAAACTTCTGTCACAGTTCCTACTGTGCTTCTGGGATTGTGAGAAGTGGTTTTTTGGTCGATAGAAATTGCAGGGGACAAACCTTCAATAGAATCCACATCCGGTTTTTCCATAATTCCCAGAAATTGTCTGGCATAGGAAGAGAGAGACTCCACATAACGCCTCTGGCCCTCTGCGTAGAGAGTATCAAAAGCCAGACTGCTTTTTCCACTACCGGAAACCCCCGTCAAAACAACAAGTTTGTTTTTGGGGATATCGAGATCGATATTTTTAAGATTGTGCTGACGCGCACCACGTATTTTTATGTAGTCCATATAGTCATATTAAAACAAAATATCAGTTTGACATTTTGTTTGGCAAGCTAAATTCTCTTTACCCCGAAAAAACGCCCTTGCGACGCAAACGCTTAGCATTTGGGAGCCAGTAAGTTTGTTTGGGCATAAGAAAAACCCGCCGCGTCATCGCGGTGGCAATGGATTATATCATTTTAAGATATAATTCCGCATATGGAACAGATTTTTCTGTCAAAAGAATTTGTAAACGAGATTAAACGGAGAGATTTCGAACTTAGCCACCATTTCTTTTCTTTTACCATCATCAAAGACCACGATCCTGTATCCGCAGCTAACTTCCTTCATTGTATTGAATGAATCTTGTCCCGTATTTCCGCCGCAAGTTCGAAGTTTAGATCCTGAGCCGCCAGACGCATCTCAGCGGTTAAATTTTTAATCAAACGCTTTTTTTCCATTGGGGTCATGGCATCAAGTTCTAAATGGGGCAAACTGGCGAAAACAGGTTCCTTTGCACCAAAAACCCATGGTCCACGCTCACCTGATTCAAATTCAATAATTCTTTCACGCACGGGCTTACTAATACTGACAGGTACAATATTATGCTTTATGTTATATGCTAACTGGTACTCACGCCGGCGTTTAACTTCGCTAAGAGCTCTTTCCATGGAACCAGTTACCTTATCTGCGTACATTATTACACGGCCCTCAACGTGTCTGGCGGCCCTACCCATCGTCTGAATAAGGGTTACATCACTTCGCAAAAATCCCTCTTTGTCTGCATCCAGAATGGCCACAAGACTCACCTCAGGCAAATCCAGCCCCTCCCTAAGTAAATTGATCCCAACGAGCACATCGTATTTTCCATTTCTCAAAGCATCCAAAATATCTGTTCGTTCCAAGGTTTTGACATCTGAATGCAAATATTGAACTTTCAAGCCCTGTTCCGCAAGATAAGCGGAAAGGTCCTCAGCCGTTCTTTTGGTAAGGGTTGTAACCAAGGTCCTTTGCTTCTTGGCAACAGTCTTTTTTATTTCTTCTATAATATCTGCTATCTGATTTTTGACCGGCTTAATTTCCACCAGAGGATCCGGAATACCTGTTGGCCTAACCAAGAGCTCTACAACCCCTTCCCCAAGGCCCCGCCTTGCAGAAGCTGACATTGAAATTTCCCAGTCGTTTGGTGTAGCCGATGAGGCAATAAAATTAGGAATACGTCTCATAAATTCCTCAAATC
The DNA here is from genome assembly GCA_964494885.1 of uncultured Gammaproteobacteria bacterium. Taxonomy (GTDB): domain Bacteria; phylum Patescibacteriota; class Microgenomatia; order UBA8517; family UBA8517; genus GWB1-39-10. The sequence goes on from CAZBTH010000001.1 coordinate 30,661, forward strand.
GTAATGGCCTATTGTCCAGCGCCGAAGGAAGTCTAAAACCGTAATCGATCAGAGTTTGCTTTCTCGCCAAGTCGCCGTTGAACATTCCGCGAATTTGGGGAAAAGTCATGTGCGATTCGTCAACAATTAGCATCCACCCGCCTGCATCAGCTATGCTGGAAGCATTGCGGGCAGGCTTATCTTTTGTTGCATAGTCAAAGTAATCTAATAAAGTGTAAGGAGCTTCCCCAGGCTTCCTCCCGTCAAAATAACGCGAATAATTTTCGATGCCCTTAACGTAACCTACTTCCTGAATCATTTCCAAATCATATGTAACTTTTTGTGCAATTCTATGCGCCTCGAGTAATTTCCCTTCACTTTTTAATTTCTTGACCTGAATATCCAGATCCTTTTTGATCACTTCAAAAACTTCTTTATAACTTTCGGGGTTAGTCATAAAATGTTTTGCCGGGTAAAGTACGAAATTTTTAATTATGAATTTTAAATTTTTAATTTCTTGACCGCTTATCGGGTTAATCAATCTGACTTTTTTGATAGTGCCACTATCTAATTCGATCCTTATCGCCTCGTCCTGATAAGCGGGAAAGATATCTATCGAGTCGCCACGCACCCGAAAAGTCCCACGGTTAAAACCAAAGTCACTTCGCTCATATTGCAGGTCCACGATTCTATCTATGATTTGGTCACGCGAAATTTTCATCCCCTCCGTAAATTCAAAGACAAAATGGCCGTATTCACGGGGAGAACCGATGTTATAAATACATGACACCGAAGCGACGACAATGGTATCTGCTCTCGTCAAAAGATTTGTAGTCGCGGCAAGTCTAAGTTTATCTATTGTCTCATTTATATCCGCGTCCTTTTCTATGTAGGTATCGGTTGAGGGAATATAAGCTTCGGGTTGGTAATAATCGTAATAAGAAACAAAGTAGCTGACGGCGTTATCCGGAAAAAGCTCTCTCATTTCCTGATAAAGTTGCCCCGCCAAAGTTTTGTTATGAGAGATAATTAAGGTTGGTCTTTGGACTTTTTCGATAACATTCGCCATCGTAAAAGTCTTGCCGCTTCCGGTTACCCCAAGCAATGTTTGATATTTTTCTCCACCAGTTATTCCACGCGCCAAAGTTTCGATTGCACGTTCCTGATCCGGGATAGGTTTGTAGTTGGTTTTGAGCTTGAATCTCATATATACATTTTATCATACTTCCAAATATTGTTCGGGTTTGATTCGTTAATATCCAGTTGACGAATTCGGGTTATATTTGTACATTGAACTATGGCATTAATCGTATACAAAAGGCAGCAACAAATTCTGGATTTTATTAAGCAATTTATCCAAATGAACGGAAGTGCCCCAACGTTAAGGAATATTGCAGATGCAATCGGAGTTTCTTCACTGGCCACAGTTCATGAACATTTGCAAACCTTGACCGAAAAAGGGTTAATAAAACGCAAGGCGGGGAAGTCCAGAACAATTGAAATTGTTAACGTTAAAGTAGATTACGAAAACGAGAAATTTGAAGCTCCAATTTTGGGTTATATCGCAGCCGGAATGCCTATCCAAACCTTTACCGATCCAAACGCTACAATAAATATCCCGCAATCAATGGTATCTGGCAAAAAGAGAACTTACGTACTTCAGGTACGTGGTGAAAGCATGATAGAAGAGGGAATTTTGGACGGCGATCATGTCATAATCGAACAAACTGAGGCGGCTACAAACGGAGAAATAGTAGTGGCACTTTTGGATAACGGCATGGCCACACTTAAAAGATTTTTTAGAGAGGCAACGCGAGTACGTCTTGAACCGGCTAATGCCAAAATGCAGCCGATTTTTGTTAAAAATGTTAGGATTCAGGGCAAGGTCGTGGGATTAGTCAGAAAATATAGGGCAAATTAATCACTCCTTTTTTCTCTTTAAATGCGAATAAATATAGAGGCCGACTGCGGCAACACCAAGCCCCACAATCAAAAATTGAAACTTTCTGAAATATGGATCAATTACTTCCCAATTTTGACCTAATTTAAGACCTAAGTAGGCCAAAAAGGCAGACCATATAAATGAACCAATGAAGGTAAAAATACTGAATTTAACAACGTTCATCTCTGCAATCCCCGCAGGCAGACTTATGAATGTACGGATAATTGGAAGCAACCTTGAACCAAAGGCAATACCCTGACCGTATTTTTTAAACCAAGCCAATGCCATGTCAAAGTCTTTTTCATGAACCAAAATCGATTTCCCCCATTTTCTGATTGCATCACGGATCCACTGCTCCCCCATTGCCTTACCCAAATAAAAAGCGAGTAAGGAACCGACTAGGTTTCCTAATGCCCCAAGAAATACCGCCATCCAAAAATTTATTACGTTAACTCCGGCCAGAAAACCTGCAAAGGCCATTGTTATTTCTGAAGGAATTGGAATTAAAGCAGATTCTGCCGTCATTAATATAAAAACCGCGAGATAGCCGTAGGAAGAAATAAATGAGGTAAGAATTTCTGTTAAATACTGCATTTGTTTATTGTACTGGAAAAATCTTATTTTTAATATCGCCTAATTAACTGTCTCCAGAAGGTTTCTTCCTGTCATGTTTCCTGGAACTTGCATTCCCAGTGCTTTAAGGATCGTCGGGGCAACATCTGCCAAAATACCTGAAATCAAAGTGACCGGTTTCCCTTCGAGACTTTTTGAAATTGCATAAAAAGGTACAGGGTTTGCGCTATGTTCGGTTTCAATTTCTCCTGTCTGGGAGTTAATCATATCTTCACAGTTACCATGGTCTGCTGTAATAATCATCAGTCCTTCGTAAGCTGTAATATAGTCGTAAAGTTTTCCCAGACATTCGTCTACTACCTGGCAAGCCTTGGCGGCTGCGCCAATATTACCAGTATGCCCAACCATATCAGGGCTTGCATAGTTTATTAAAACAAACTTATAATCGGGAAAATCTTTTAATTTAGCTAAAACATTATCTGTTAATATCCTGGCCGACATTTCTGGTACCAAGTCATAAGTTGCAACTTTTGGAGACGGTACTATTAACCTATCTTCACCTGTAAAGGCCGCTTCTTGCTGTCCGTTAAAATAAAATGTCACAAATCTTTCCTTTTCACTTTCACAAGACCGCAACTGTTTATACCCTGCTGCGGATATTATTGCCCCGAGAGGCAATCGAACAACTTCGGGTGGAAACGCAACTTTTGCCCCTGCCTCGACGATTGGCTTATCATACTCCGTCATTGTGACAAAATATAAATTTGAGATCTTCGGACCCCGCTCAAAGGGTTCCGTAAGCGGGGCCGGGGCTTGAGATAAATGGGTTTTGGCATATTTTACCTGATAAGGATCAAAACCCGACGGGGCATTAGCTTTGGAAAAATCATCAAAAAGAAAAGCGCGCGAAAGCTGCCTTGGTCTATCAATTCTAAAATTAAAAAATATTATAGAATCGTTTTCTTTAATTCTCGTCAATGGTTTGCCGTCTGTTGCCGTAATTATTGACGGTTCCAAAAACTCATCGGTTCGCCCCTCGGCGTATGAATTATCAATAGCTTCTTCGGGGGTTTTAACAAAATACCCCTCTCCTTTAGTCAACGCCATATATGCTTTTGCAGTTCTGTCCCACCTTAAATCTCTATCCATCGCCCAATATCTGCCCATTATGGTGGCAATTTGTCCGATTCCATGGCCCGCCAGAACTTTCCTAATTTGAGCGATATAAGTTTTTGCGGCGGTAGGGGGGGAGTCCCGCCCGTCTGTAAAAAGATGTAAATAAACCCGATTAAATTCGTGTCGTTTGGCTAAGTCGATAAGGGCAAATAAATGTTCTATGTTGCTGTGGACTCCACCGGCTCCAACAAGCCCCATCAAGTGTAAATTGCCTCCACTAGTACGAACATGATCAATTGCTCCGATCAAAACCTGGTTCTGAAATAAACTCCCGTCAGCAATATTCATATTGATTTTTTGAAGATCCTGATAAACAATTCTCCCGGCTCCCAAATTAAGATGTCCTGTTTCCGTATTGCCAACCTCTCCTCTGGGCAACCCGACTGATTCCCCCGACGCTCCAAGTTGAGTATGGGGAAACGAAGCTTTAAAACGGTTCATATTGGGTGTTTCCGACTGTGTTATGGCATTTCCGGGGCCTGGAGCCGCTATTCCCCATCCATCCAAGACCACGAGCATAACAATTTTTGGTGGAGTTTGACTCATTTCTATTTAATTCTCGAAAGTTCTATTTCAATTGCAGACAGGCGGTTGTATTTTGCCACACGCTCACCTCTGGCGGGTGCCCCAAACTTGGCGTAATCGGCAGCAACTCCCACTGCAAAATCAGCAATAAAGCTATCGTTTGTTTCTCCGCTTCTATGCGAAACCAGAACTTTCCATCCTGCATCGCGTACCATTTTTACAACATTCAAGGTTTCGGTAATCGTACCGATTTGGTTAGGTTTAATTACAGCTCCGTTACAGGCCTTTTCATCAATCGCTTTTTGAACTCTTTTAGGATTTGTCACCAATATGTCATCCCCCATGATTACCGTAGAACTCCCCATCTCTGAAAAAAGTTTTTTCCAACTATCCCAACCGTCTTCCTGATAAGCATCCTCCAGAATTGCCAACTTATATTGATCGTATAGACCTTTGTAATATTCTAAAAGCTGATTATCATCCATGCCACTGCTTCTGTCCTTAATAACGTATTCGCCACCTTTATAAAAAGAGTTCGCGGCTACATCTAGCCCCAAGAAAACATCACGCCCTAGTGAATATTTTGTCTGCTTAATTGATTCAACAAAAACTTCAAACGCATCCGCATTTGTAAAAAGATTGGGCGCATATCCGCCTTCGTGGCCAACTGAATGAATAGCTCCGCGCCTGGCTAAATTCTCACCTATGCTTAAATAAACTTCAGCGCCAATCTGTAAGCCCTCAATAAAAGTTTTATTACTGGCCGGAATACACCAAAACTCCTGAAAATCCAAATTGCCGGCTCCATGAAGACCACCGTTAATCATATTAAAAAGAGGAATAGGCATTTTTACACTCTTGGTTATTCCACCTTTTGAGGCTAAAGCAAAAATCCTGGCATAAAGCTGCTGGCCGAGCGCAGCCGCTCCTGCTTTGGCGACGCTCTGAGAGATGGATAGAATTGCATTTGCCCCATATTTACTTTTATTTTCCGTACCGTCAATTTCGATCAAACGTTTATCAATTCCAAACTGATCCGTAGGATCCATTCCTAGTATTGCCTGACCTAAAACAGAATTAACGTTTTCTACAGCTTTTAATACCCCTTGACCCAAATACCTGGGATTGTCTGTATCCCTTAATTCAAGAGCTTCATGTGTACCCGTTGAAGTTCCGGCAGGTACCGCAGACACAGAAATCATCCCATTATCAAGCATGCAAGAAGTTTCAACCGTAGGAACCCCGCGGCTGTCTAATATTTCTCTTGCCCAAACTCTAGATATTTTTGCCATAATTCTTAATTATATTTCTCTTTCCGCTTCTGCTACTACTCCTCTAACTCTGTTTATAGAATCGGGATTAATCGAAAGACTTGTTATTCCCCATCTTACCAGTTTTTTAACCAAGTCCTCATAAGTGCTTGGTGCTTGTCCGCAAATAGAACTGGTTACACCTGCCGCATTGCACTTTGTTATGACTCTTTTTAGGGCCCACAGAACCGCAGGTGACCTTTCATTAAATTCCTGCGCAACTTCCGAATTATCGCGATCAGTTCCTTGCATAAGCATTGTTAGGTCATTACTGCCAATTGAGACCCCGTCAATTCCTACATTAATAAAATCTTCAATTTGAATAACGTTAACGGGAATTTCAACCATCATCCAAAATTTGAAAGATGTTTTTTCAAAAAGCCCCTCTGTTGCAACCAGCCTTCTTACCTTCGCAAGCTCCTCAGGAGATCTTACAAAAGGAATCATCAAATGTAAATTGTCATATTTCTCACGGACTCTTTTAATAGCCGCAAGTTCTAAATTAAATACTTCGGGACTGGATACATAACGGAATGCTCCGCGGAATCCCAACATGGGATTGGGCTCTACCGGCTCCCAAGCAGCGCCACCTTTCAGGCTTCTATATTCGTTTGTTTTAAAATCAGTTGCTCTGTAAGTAACAGGTCTGGGATAGAAAGCCTTACAAAAAGTAGTTAAATCGTCAGCCAACTTATCAATAAATATATCCTGCTTTTTATCTTGGATAGCCTGTTTGGGATGAACTCCGATATTTGCAATCATAAATTCAGCTCGCAAAAGCCCCACTCCGTCTACATACTGTTTTGCTATTTCCTGAGCACGTTCGGGTTCAGCTAAATTTACATAAATTTTGGTTGCTGTTTTTGTTTTAACTATTTTTTCTTTGAGTTTAATCGCCGCCTCTTGCTTAACTGTTTTTGCACCGACAAAAACTTGACCTAAAGCCCCGTCAACAGTCACAATCGACCCTTCTTTCAGTTTCGAGGTCCCATCCTTTGTGCCGACCACACAGGGAATTCCAAGTTCACGGGAAACTATGGCAGCATGAGAAGTTTGACCACCTTCATCAGTCACAATCGCCGCAGCCTTTTTCATAGCCGGGACATAATCCGGAGAAGTCATTGGGGCTACCAAAACGTCCCCCTTTTGCACTTTACCAATTTCTTTTGGACTTCTAAGAATTTTAACAGGCCCGGTTCCCAAACCTGGAGAGGCAGCGGCCCCTGTGACAATCGATATTTCAGTCGTTTTAACAAAATCTACGCCCTTTTGAGTTTTAAGCTCCCTTGCCTCGCTTTTTCCTACTGCAGAAATTGTGGTGATGGGTCTGGTTTGAACAATATACAGCTTCCCTTTTTCTTTTGCCCATTCACAATCCTGTGGGAAATAATAATGCTTTTGAAGTTTGTCTACATACTTTGCCAATTCCACTATTTCCTTGTCTGTAATTTTTTGTCTGTCCCGAACTTGTTTCGGGACCTCAACCTCAAAAGTTTTTCCACCTTTTTTAATCAGTTGAATACTTTGATCCGAAATTTCTTTTGAAAGTATCGCAAACGTTCCCTTTTGGACAACATAATTGTCAGGTACCACTGAGCCCTGAACTATCATTTCACCAAGGCCCCAAACCGATTCGATCAAGATCCTTTCTTTGTCATTTTTAACAGGATCTATGGAAAACATAACGCCGCTTACCTCACTCTGAACCATTTTCATAACTATCACAGAAATTTTTACACTTTCATGCTTAATTTTATTTTCTACACGGTAAAAAATAGATCTGGGGGTAAAAAGAGATGCCCAACACTCACGCACATTAACAAGAAGATTAGCGTCACCCTGAACGTTTAAAAAACTGGCCTGTTGCCCGGCAAATGATGTGTCTCCGGAGTCTTCAGCTGTTGCAGACGATCTGACTGCGACCAAAGCTTTCTTAAACACACCTGAGAGTTTTTTATATGAAGAAATTATTTCCCTCGACACATCGTCGGGAAATTTCCCGTTGATCACCATCTTTTGAATTCTGGCAGACGCATCACCAAGCTGGATCGGATCATTTACGTCCGTAACGCTCAGAATCTCGTAAATTTTCTTGGCTATTTCGTTTTCAGCCAAAAAAGCATCGTAAGCGTTGATCGTAATTGCAAACCCATTTGGAACCGGAAACCCCGCTTTTGTCATTTCACCAAGGTTGGCGCCTTTCCCACCTACAAGTGGTGTATCGTGTTTATCTATATCTTTGAAGAACTTAATAATTGGCAGAGTAACCATACAAATATATATTAAAAGGTAAAAGGTAAAAGGTAAAGAGGCTAATATGTACGTTGACCATTTTGCTACTTCGTTATTCTCTTGTCATTTTGTTATTCACTTGTCATTTTGTTATTTCACCCTTCATTTATTTCATTTTTTTACTTTTTACTTCAACCATTCGAATGATAGAAGTGATATACTTTGCACATCTTGAAAGATGAAATATTCTAAGCAGTTAATGAATCCTAAAATTGAACACAAAGTATACGATGCGTTTATTAATTCTATTAAAAACACTAAATCCTCCAAGGATATTGTCGATTTTCTGAATGATCTCTTGTCTAACAGTGAAAGGAATATGTTTGCAAAACGTGTCTCGATTGCATTTATGCTTCTGGAAAATAAATATTCCTATGAAGAAATCATCCATACACTTAAAGTGAGTGATGGAACTGTATCTAAAATAAATTCAATATTAACTACGCGCGGAGATGGTTACAGAAAAACGGTCGGGAGCCTTTTGGTCAGAAAACAAATAAGAAACATCTTGTCGGAACTTCTGGAAACTATTGTTCCTTCTAAACGGACTTTGACTGGAGAGGTTTATCTGAAACCTAAAATAATTTCGAGAAAAAACCGGGAAGAACCTCTGTAAAAAATAACATTATTTAAATTCTGCTTCAACCATTCGAATGATAGAAGTAAATGAACTATTTAAACTACAGGTAATCCGCCAAAGTCACTATGTAATATTTCTTTATAATTTGTGTTTTTCTTCAATGCTGGAAGTTTTCTATTTTGAATAACATAATACGCAAAACCTTGCATTTTTTTGACCGCTTCATAATCGGTGTGGCCGGAATATTTCTGTGGCGTCTTGTCGTCAAAAAGAACATCGGTATCATCGGCTGTTACAAAAAACGTCCGGCCGGTATTGACAAATACATGCCCGAAACCTTTTGGAATCTTAACTGTATTCCCCGCTTTGACTTTTACAGCTCTAAATTCTAGAACTTCATTTGTAACAATCTTTCCGTCATTGTCCGATTTCATTTTTTGTAACAACGCAATTCCTTCACCAAAAAGTATCCAATAAGTCTCTTCTAAATCACCAATGTGATAATGACCGTAAGATTTTATATATTCTCTTCCAACCGTACCAGGTTCCCAAACCGTAATATTTCTCTGATCGATTCCACCACGGGTCATATAATAAAAAATCTCCGGCGCGTTGGCTTTTGGATCCATCAAAACATCTTTCATCTGCTCAAAAGTTTTTTGTACAAAATGTTTACCAACAAATTTATAATTCATATTATTTATTTGAAATAGTTTTAAGTACACAAGTTTCAGCAGATTTCGACAAAATATTATAATCCCCCAACTCTTTCGGGACGAAAACAGAATGTCCCTGTCCTACTTTTAAGTTAACTGCTTTTGATTGAATCTCGACACTGCCGTCACGTACAAAAAGGTGGTGAAAATGGTCATTTGTATTTAAACTCATGTTTTTATCAATATCCAAAACCTCCATCGCATAAGCCGAATTGGATAATGTCCGGTTTCGATCAATATTATTGTTTTCCTCAGTCTTATCTAAATATTTAAAATAGTCATCGATGTTTAATTCACGGATCGATCCGTCATCCTTGATTTTTCCTTGGTCGAAAGCGCGAATTGTGCTGACTGGATCCATCACATCTTCTTGGATCTCGTAGAGAACATTGCCCAAAGGATATTTTTCACCATCCTCTTCCCATGAGTGATGAATACCTCCAAGCGAGGGGTCGACAATCTCATATTTTTTAACTTCATGTACATTCACAAATTGCCAGGGGTCTTTGGTCAAAACAAAATCACGGGCCTCGATACGCCCTATTTCTAATGACTTTTTGCCATCTACAATTTCTCCACTTAAGTTTTGCATAGATTTTTCAATCTCTAAACAAACATTTCTGTACTCATCTATGTCAATTCCTTTTTTAACACCAAATGTCAATTTTCCGTCTTCAAGGTAATACCAAGATTCAGCTTTTGGCTTCCATTTGTCATCATTGACTCCACGCTTGATATGTAATTGAAAAGAATTACCTTTAGAATGATTAATCTTGATCAAAAGTGGCATATTATTTTCAACATCCACAATATCCACATAATCACGCCCTTCCATTAAGTCAAATCCTTCATTAATTGTTTCACTTTTGTCGGGAAAGCCAATTTCAGGTATAAATTTTGGATCGGAAGTATCAAAAATGGAAGTTGCCAGTTTTGTGCCGCTAAAAAGTTCATAAGACTGCCCGATTTTCCTGCCTTGAAGTATTTCAAGGTCTCTCCAACCTTTCATTTTGGCTATATATGTTCCGCCCCATGTGGGCTGAATTATAAGTTTGGGGATTATTAGATATGGACGATTCATGTTCATTTGATTGCATTTAATACTGCCATACCCACAAGAAGCCCTTCATCTTTTATTTCACCCCCCAACACCATTTCATTAAGTTTTTTCCGACTAATAAAACTTAATTCAATGTTTGCTTCATCAACGTCTCTTTTCGTTTCTTTCTTAATTTTTTCGTCAATTGTTAAGACTGCAACGTAAGAATGAATTTTGCTTGTTCCAGGAAGTACGTAGAACGGCCCATACGCGACCCCTCGACCTGTAAATCCCGTTTCTTCTTCCAATTCCCTTATGCCGGCAACCACAGGGTCTTCGTTGTTTTCAATCCATCCGGCAGGTAATTCATAAATAAAGTCGTCGGCCGCAGGTCGATATTGCCTCTCTATTAGAATTTCATTTTGGGTATTCTGAGCCACAACTATTACAAAGTTTTCGCGAGAAAATGTGTACCAATCTTCAATAGTTTCTCCACCAGGAAGTTCGTAGGAACTTTTATCTATTCCTAAATATTTCGATGAAAAAACCGATTCTGTTTTTAATAACTTCCATTTTTTAAGCATTAGATTAATTTTGACAGCAAAGAAGCACTTGGCTCAATTTTTTCAAATCCGGAGAAATTCCTAAGGTTCATCTCTCAACAATATACAAACTTATTTATAAAAAGTAAAATATGAATATGGAGCACGTCGAAGGGGTACCCGCCGAGGAAGTTAGGGAATTCCCTACGTCTAATAAGGAGGAGCTAGCTAGATTAAGAGAATTAGTAAGTGGTATGGATGTTGAAATCATTGACTTAGGTGATTTCGGATATGTAATTAATAATAAACGTCTAAACGTTACCGCAGAATCACCCTGGATATTGACCGATTTTGACGACACGGGTGCAAAAACCAGCGAAGATAAAGAAACTTGCAAAAAAAGATTGACAGACCTTGGTATTTCAGAGGAAACCATTAAGTACGCCGACAAAAAGGCCCGTGTAAATTTTGGGGGGAGAGGAATGATTTACGAGCCTATTTTAGATAAAATATTCCTGACTCTCGCTTTAGAAAACGGCCTCCCCGACGAACAAATTAAGTTATTAATAGACGAGGCAAGATCTAAACTACTCAATTCTAAACAATTTTTCGATTACCCAATTAATGAAGCAATTGAGACAATCTATAACGAAACTCGCTACACATCTACACTGTACCACGACACACTTGACACCTTATTAACTCTTAAAGACTACCCATCCGGTATGGCAAACAATTTAGTTATATTTACATATGGCGACCCAGTGTTTCAACTAACCAAAGTCAGACAAATGTTAAGGAGAAATGAAACAACCCAAATGGATGTTGTCAATCAAATTTGGTTGGCTAAATCTAGAAAGGGAGATTTTTTTGAAGCGCTAGTGGAAAAAAACATTTTTAAGGATTCTGATATACATTACCACTACCCTGAAACAGAAAGAGGCATTGGCATACCGTTCGCCGATCCGAAATGGCAAACAAAAATCCTACTCTTTGATGACGATCCTGACCAGGTCGGGAATTTTAACAGAATTGCCGACAAGATGGGTATTGCTGGGCTTGGGACTGCAAGGGTAAGAAGGCAGGGTGTAAAACGATCAGGTACGGAGACCGCACCACACGAACGCACTACCGAAATTTTCACATCTGACACACTTTTAGACTCAGAGTTGTTCCATAAAGCCATGACAGAACTTCAGGTTCGGGCACTAGAAAGATCGGTTGTCGAAGTGTTTCGAAAATTTGGACCCGAAGCTGTTAGAAATGGCGACCTTGCCAATGAAGTTGAAGCAATTTCCATTTTCAGAGGTTCAAATTTTAATACCGTAGTGCGGAAGTTAAATCAAAAAGCAGGCTCATTCGTCGATTAAATCTAATATCAAGGTGTGCATTTTTTTGTTATTTGTCACAACCACAGGATATTTTTCAGTATCGATTGTTGCCCCTGCCTCACTGGCGATCATTAATCCAGTAGCTATATCGTGTTTTTTGGGAGGATTGCTCAAATTAAGATAAGCATCTATCCCACCCTGGGCCAACCAACAAAGCGCAGTATTTTCATCAGCCAAAGCTCGCAAACGATAAGCAACCCTGCCAATTTTCTGTAGTTTATTGAAAGCCCAATCATATTTGTCTTCATTCCGTTTAAATGAAGGAAGGTAGCAATAGACAAAAGATTCTTCTAATTCTTGCTTTTTAGACACTGCAATTCTCCTTCCGTTTTTAAAAGCACCCAACCCCTTTCCTGCACTATACAAAACATTTTCTGATGGACGGAAAAGAGCGGCAGCAATCGGATGATTACGATACTCAAGTGCTATAGAAACATTAAAAAGTGGGATATCACGCATGTACTCTTTTGTACCATCCAAAGGATCAATAATCCACTCAAAATCTGAATTTCTATCCGTTTCACCCTGCTCTTCGGAGAGGATTGAATGATCCGGATATTTTTTAGATATCTCACTTATAATATATTTTTCTGAAGCTAGATCCGCAGTCGTAGCAATATCCTGAATATCTTTTTGTTTGGTAATTCTCGCACCCAGTTGATTATCGAGAAGTGTCTTTCCGGCATTTACAGCCAGTTGTTCTGCAAAAACTTTATATTCTATATATTTATTCAAAAGCGTGGATGTTCACCCCTGCTGACCAATCAATTTCTAGGTATTTCTTTAAAATTTTTCTAATCTTAACTTTTAACAAATCGTATTGTTTCTGGGTTCTACCTTCGAACTTAACAGTTATATAAGGGCCATTTTGACTGGCGCGGATTATAACCATTTCATCTTTTGTGTCAGCTCTGAATCCATCAATATCCACATATGATGCGTTCGGAAAAATATTTTTAACGTCTAAACTAATATTTTCATTAATAAGTTTAAATTTAAGATTGTCAGCAAGTCCTAGTTTTATTTCCGGACTTGAGATATATTTGGGAATTTGCCCAACAGCTTCTTTTAAGGAAAGCTTTTTACGCTTCAAGTAATCAAGGAGTCTTAAAGTCGCAAAAGAGGTATCATCATGGCCGTAAAAACTATCCATAAAGAATATGTGTCCGGAAAGCTCTCCCCCGAACGGAGACCTGGATTCTTTAACTTTTGCCTTAATGAAACTGTGTCCGGTAAGCCACATAACCGGCTTGCCTCCTGATGAGGTTATAACATCAGAAGTCGCTTTTGAACACAACGTGTTAAATATTATTGGAGCGCCTGGCATATATTCCAAAATATCCTTAGCGTAAATTGCAACTAAAACATCGTTCCATATTAAATTGCCTTCCCCATCGACTATTCCTATGCGGTCGCCGTCCGGATCATACGAAACTCCAAAATCCGCTTTTTCTTTTACTACTCTTTTCGCCAATCTTTCTTGCGCTTCTCGTTCAGTCGGATCCGGCGTGCCTAACGGAAAATTCCCGTCTAAATTTGTATTTTGTTCAATTACAGTACAACCGGCCCTTCGTATAATTTCCGGCAAAAACATGCCGGCAGTAGCATTTAAACCATCTACCACAACCTTCAATCCGCTATCGGTAAGCGGAATCTTATTAAACAAATCCTCTACATAAAACGGGAACACATCCTCTTGTTTGTAAGTCGCTTTTCTATCGAAAGATTTAAATTCTCCAGATTCTGCAATCTTTCTAATTTGTTGTACCTCGTCCGTTAATAAAGTGTCTGAAAATCCAGCCGCCAATTTTAATCCGTTGTAATTTTTAGGATTGTGAGAAGCGGTTACCATTGCGCCACCTTTTGAAAGATAATGATACTGCGCAAAATATAAAATCTGAGAAAGCGTCAGGCCTATGTCTACGACATCGACCCCCGAATCCAAAAGGGCCTTCACAAAAGCTTTTTGAAATTTCTCAGAAGTCAATCTAACATCGCGTCCGACTACTGCGATGCTAATTCTTCTTTCATAAAGAAATGTGGCATAAGCCTTACCCAAGGTATAATAAACGTCTTCATTGAGGTCTTTATCTACCACACCGCGAATGTCATAACCTCTGAAGATCTCTGGGTTGATATTTTTAACCAGTTTCATTGATGCTGTCATTTTAATTGCTTTATCATCAAAAGGTCAAGCGCAGTAACTAAATTGGCTTTGCTTGTTTTAACTTCAATATCAATTTCCGACATTCTTCCAATCAAGTATTTAAGTTGTTCTTCTGTAAACTTTGAGATTTGAAATTTGAGTTTTGATATTTTCCACGCTGGATATGGCATAGAGGCGGGGTCAACTTTCGCCCAATATAAATCGCGGAAAAGTTTGGCAATAAGAGTAAAAATAAATTCCGGAGCGTCTCTCTCTATAATCTTATGAAACTCCAGTATAGCCTGTTTGGAATTTCCCGGGTAGATATGTTCCAAAAAAGTCCAGATGATAACCGGCAATTTGAACTCTTCAACTTTTATGTCTTTTGGTAACGATGAAATGAGAGTTTTTGGTATATACCCCTCGTTATAGATGATAAAAGTGCCCGAAAGCCCAATATATTTTTTGTTCAACCACTCAATTTCTTTTTTACCTAGTCTTTTAATATCCCTTAGAACAAAGAATCTCTCGTTGGAAAAAAGTGAAGTGGAAGATAATGCTTCTTGTAATTTAAGCGAAACATCATCCAAATAGTCAACTTCCCAACTTCTACTGCGTGCCGTTTCTATAAATTTTTGCAAACGCGCATAAAGCTTTCTTTCATCGTCCCCATGTAATACTATTATTTTCATTATCTTGTAAGGATGATCCTTTAAAGGTTGCCTATGTTTTTAAAATATCTATCAACCAGTTCATCCAGTTTTTTGTGGAAACTTCCCTTTTTTCTGTGGGTATGAGGAACCAGCGCTCCTGAAAAATTATGGGGGATATGCGTCAACTCGTGAAGAATAACTTTGTCTTGATTTCTTTTGTCCAATTTATCGAAATGCTCTGACAAAACCTCGATTATATATCCCGGTTCAACCCCCAAAGATCTCTGCCAAAGTGCCGGCAAACCCCACGTCCTGGCATATGCCCTGGCTTTCGAGTCTGTAGATCTATAAAAAAAGAGACGCTCATACAAAACCCAATCCATCTTTAGCTCAGTTATTAGTTTAAGGGATCTTTTTGCAATATCTGGCGCGTCTAACCACTCAACCGATTTTGAAGACTTCCGTCTCCGTTTTAACTTCCTCATGGCAGTTTCAAGGATATCATGAAATTTCAATTCATGAAGGAATAGAATCTTACAATTTGTATACGTCGGTTCCCTCTTTTACAACTTCTTGGGTTTTGAGCCCGATCACGTCACCCTTGTTTGCGGTATCTTTTTTTTCATGCTCGATCTGAATCGAATCAACAGTTTGTTCGAACAGTGTCTCTCCGTCCCTCATAAATTTAACTTTGTCGTTCACAGAAAGAATTCCGTCCAGCTCAACTATAGCAACTCCCAATTTATCGTAATAATGAGTAACTTTACCTACTTTAAACATATTCATTACTCCCTATTAGATAGCGCTTCGCGCATCTAATGGGACCACGTTAAGTGCCGAAGGCTACTTAACTGTGGCTCTAATTGCCTTTTCACCTCCTTTCAAGATATTATTCTCTCCCAACTTGAATGCATGAGTAAGGGCAATTGCCAATGCATCGGCTGCATTGTCAAAGTGAGTTTTTTTATGGACCTCACTCTTAACACGGCTACCTAAAATTCTCTTTATATGAGCTTGAACTTCTTTTTTGTTTGCCCTTCCATTACCGGTAATCATTTTTTTAATAGTACCTGGAGCATATTCCTCAACATGAACGTGGGTCTTACTCGCCGCCAAAAGCATAACTCCTTGAGCTTGGCCAACAGCAATAACTGTTTTTGCATTGGTAGAGAAAAAAACTTTTTCAAAAACAAATACGTCAGGTTTATGTTTTTTAATAAGAGCAACAGTCTCTTCAAAAATGAAGTCTAGTCTGCGTTCTTTAAGAAGAGTTTTACTTGTCTCAATAAGCCCCCATGTAACAACTTCGTTTCCCTCTCCGTTTAAACGAACAAGTCCGAAACCGGTTGTGGCAGTACCGGGATCTATGCCGAGAATTAACATTAGCTAAGTATATACCAAACAAAAAACGAAAAGGGCAGGTATCTGTCTATAAATCAAACAATTATTTGTGAATAATGTTTGACAGATAACCTGCCCTAATAATTTCTAAGTGCCACAAACACCTTGTCCTGCCGCATCTGCTTTGGCATGGCGGTATTTATGGCACCTATTTGCCGCTTACCCTCCATCCTGAGGACGTAGGTAATTGGCAAGTTGGCCGGGAAGGATTTGAACCTTCGATCTTCTGGGTCCCACCCAGACGCGTTAAACGACTACGCTACCGGCCAAGAAGGTGGGCACGACCAATTTTGGACCATGGATCCTGATCAGTCTACCATGACGGATAAAGAGTCCGACTGGCGCCCACCAAAAGCGGGTGAAAGGATTCGAACCTCTGACCTTCTCCTTACAAAAGGAGATGCTCTCCCACTGAGCTACACCCGCACAAAAAAATTAAAGAGCTAAAAAGAAACCGGTAAAGGCGCCGCAAGGATTCGAACCTTGGATCTGAGTGCTGCGCACTCAAGCCTTGCCGGACTTGGCCACGGCGCCGTTTTAAATATGGTGGACACCCCATTGGCCCTGCAACCTTCGGCTGCAATCCGCTGGTCCCGACTGGGTCTTAGATGTCCACCAAAAACGGGTGATGGGACTCGAACCCACGATCTACTGATTTGGAATCAGTTGCTTTAGCCACTAAGCTACACCCGTATATCAATTCTCAAATAAAAGAACAGAACACGAGTCTACAAAGGTTTGAAAACTTTGTCAATATGTTTGTATTATTTCTTTCTCTTTGAAGATTTTTTGACTTCCTTAACCTCCTTGCCGAAAATATAAATATAAAGAATGTCTAAAATCCCCATTGTATTTATTATTAACAATGCAACAAACCAAGGCTTGCTGTCGTTTTTGGCGGCTTTCCAAAGTGCCCAACCTTTCCAAAAAAGACTCCAAACTAATAAAGGAATCAATAGAAAAGAAAAGCCGGCCATCATACCCCCAAAAGCTGCCCCGGGATACCAATAATTTCCGTAACTGTTATTCCACATCATTTTGCTATCACCTCCTCCCAGTGAGATAGCTTTCAAGCATCTCACGGGATCCCGTTGGATGTCGCTAGACTATCCAACTGGGATCGCCTACTCAAATACATTCATTAAATCTCCTTTCCACCTCAGCCCAATTTACAACATTCCACCCCACTTCGTCCCTTCGACTGCGCTCAGGGCTTCGCGGGGCTAGTATTTTCATTTTCATTTATCCAAAGCTGCTGATTGGAATCGTTTATCCACTTCAGTCCAGTTAACCACATTCCACCACGCCTCAATATAGTCAGCACGCATATTTTTATATTTAAGATAGTAAGCATGCTCCCAAACATCCAAACAAAGCAAGAGGTCTGTGGTTCGGGTAAGCGGAGAGTCTTGGTTTTGAGTTGTAACAATCTCCATGGTCTTACTATTACTCTCACTCTTACCCACAACAAGCCATGCCCAACCACTACCAAAACGACCTAGGGCTGAACTTGCAAAACTTTCCTTAAATTGTTCAAAAGACCCAAACGTTGAGTCGATCGAAATGGCTAGGTCGCCCTGAGGCAACCGAAGGGTCTCATCAGAATTTGATCCCATAATTTCCCAGAACATATTATGATTAGCCACCCCACCTGCGTTGTTTTTAACTTTTTGGTGGATATCATCCGGAACTTTGTCGAGATTCTTAAGAATTTCATTTACATCCATCTTTAGTAAATCTTCATGTCCCACGAGAGTATCATTCAAATTCTTAACATATGTGGCATGGTGCTTATCATGATGGATATGCATAGTTTCCTCGTCTATAAATGGCTCTAACGAATCATACGCATATGGAAGATCGGGTAAAGTGAACCCTGTTACAATTCTATTGTTTAAATCAGTAGACATTTTTCTAGAGTCGCCCTTTACCTAAATAGAATTGTAACTGGGCAAGCATATTTAAATGTATCTTGTTTGTAACTTGTAAGTCAAGGGTAATTTGCCGAGTTAGTCTACTTGAATAATTTTTGATGAGGTAACGACTCTACCCTCAATTTCGACCGCCACTACATCAATTCTTAGTTTTTTGGGCATGCCCGGATGAAGCAAAGAGTAATATTCGCCCGTCTTTTGGATTTTATGTAGCTTAGATCTTGTCACCGCTTCTTCAGGGGCTCCAAATTTGCGCGACCACCTGGCTTTGACTTCAACAAATACAAGAGTTTGTCCTTGAACAGCTACAATATCTATTTCTCCAAAGCGGGACCGGAAATTACGGTCTTTTATGTTGTACCCTTTAGACTCAAGAAGCTTCGTGGCGTAGTCTTCGGCCAGATTCCCAAGTTCACTTGTTCTTACCACTCTTTATACTAGCACGCACAGCGGCTCTTTTGAAAATCATTTCTACCTCAGTTGGGGCCTTCACTCTTGTGTAGTAAAGTTTGGCACGACGCACTCCTTCGGTACCTTTTTTGACAATCAAAATTCTGTCAATTGAAGGTAAATTTATTGGGAATATCTTTTCAACTCCTATTCCTCCCTCAGCTATTTTTCTAACGACAAAGGTCTTTCCTGGCTCCCTGCCGCGGATTGCAATAACCATACCCTCAAAAAAAGATTCACGCGTCTTGTCCCCGTCCTTGATTTTTTGGACAACGCGGATTTTATCTCCGACTCCAAACTCGACTTCTTTAAGCGTAATTTTCAATGCCATAGAAGGTATTGTATACGAAATTAAGCGTAGGCTCAAGTCACACTTTGAATCTTCGCGGTTTCCAAGATGTCAGCTATCCCCTTGGCCAATGTCTCGTTCCAGGATATCTGAAAGGGTAATTTGACCTTTTTGACTCTTTTTTCCCCTCCGCTGGCATCAAAAAGCAAATAAGCGTACTGGTCTCCTAGATTGTTGGTTAATAGCTCCTTTAGTCTTTTAAGTGAATTGGCATCGGCATTACCAGGTATCTTGATAAAAACATCTCGCTGTTTTTTCTCGTTCAGACTACTTAAAGTCTCGATATTTTCTACGAGAATTGAGGGTGTTTCATCTCTAAAATCTACTTTTCCCACCACAAGTAGGGGTTTACCGGCGAGCCAAAAATCACGAGTTGATTTGAATATTTTTGGAAAAACCACCAAATCAATTTGTCCTGTACCATCATCTACCTTAACAAAAGCCATTTCAGCACCCGTTTTTTTTGTAGTTATTATTCTTACTTCATTGATAACTGCAACAATCCTTACAAGGTCAGAGAAATACTCCTCGGGTGTGATTTCAAAGATTTTATGTGTTGATTGAAACTCCAATGGACCCACAAGTTCACTAATAGGTTTTGCTGTCAGGGAAAATCCCAAAAGTTGCCGCTCGAGGGACTCCAGTTCATCGTCTCCAAACTCTTGAATATTTTCTATCGTGATGACTGAGGCCGCCTCGGTTTTTTTTAGGTCTCCCGTCGCAAAAAGTCCCTGTTGATTGTCGTCTCCTTTGGGTTTTGCTACCTTTTCCCTTATTTTATCAATTGATGCCAAAAGAGTAGATCTCCCTCCAAACATTCCCATCGCTCCAACTTTAATCAAACTTTCCAAAACTTTTTTATTAACTTTTCTGGCATCGACTCTTTCCAAAAAGTCAGCAAACGATTCGAATTTTCCTTCCTTTCTTGCAGTTAAAATAATATCTATCGCCACCTCTCCAACGTTTTTTACTGCGGAGAGTCCGAATCTTATTGCTCCGTCTTGAATTGTAAAGCCGATACTACTCTCGTTTATGTCAGGCGGTAACACTTTTATTTTCATTCTTCGACATTCGTTTATAGCCATTGAAATTTTGTCTTTGTCTGAGGCTTCAGCTGTCAGAAGAGCCGTCATATACTCAACCGGGTAGTTAGCCTTCATATAAGCCGTATAATAGGCCACAATGCCATAGGAAGCCGCATGAGCCTTGTTAAATCCGTAAGATTGAAAAGGCTCAAATAGTTTCCAGAGCTCTTCAGCGAATTCGGCAGTTTGGCCATGTTCAATCGTTCCTTTAACAAATTTGTCTTTTTGGGCCGCCATTTCTTCCGGAATTTTCTTTCCCACTGCTTTTCTAAATTTGTCAGCTTCTTCCCATGTGTATCCGGCTAAGTCTATCGCACAGAAAAGTAAATCATCCTGATAAACTATCAATCCATAACTTGCACCCAAAAATTTTTCCATTCTCGGGTCAAGGTACTCAACTAATTTCGGATTAGATTTCCTTTTGATATATTCAGGAATAACTGCAATGGGCCCAGGACGATATAAAGCAACCATCGCCATGAGGTCTTCCACACGGTTGGGTTTAAGCTCTTTTAGATATTTTGTCATTCCTCCACCCGCAAACTGAAAAACACCCATTGTTTCTCCGCGGGCTAACATTTCAAATGTTTTCTTATCTTCTAATGAAATTTTATGTAGGTCGATTCTGGTGCCGTAGGCCTTTTCTACGATATCTATTGCCGAACCCAAAATTGCTAAGTTTCGAATACCCAGAATGTCGAATTTTATTAAACCAACTTCCTCTGCAGCATGCATTTCATACTGGGTGATGATTTTTTCACCCGACGGCTCGCGCTGAACTGGTGAAAAATCCGTTATATCGGTCGGCGCAACCACAACCCCGGCGGCGTGAACCGACACGTGTCGCGCCGACCCCTCAACTTGCATAGCTAAATCCAAAACCTTTTTTGTATCAGGATCAGTTCCATAAAGATCCCTAAGATTGGGTGTTTCTTCGAGCGCTTTGGAAATAGTTATTGGAAACCCCTGTTTTGGGGGAGGAATCAATTTTGCTATTTTGTCCCCCACATTGTACGGATAACCCAACACTCTCGCAACGTCACGCACTGCAGCCCGACTTAACATTCTTCCGAAAGTGCAGATTTGTGCAACATTGTCTTTACCGTAAGTTTTTGTTATATATTCAATGATTTGGTCACGTTTATCGTCAGCTACATCAAAGTCAATATCCGGTGGAGAGGGCCTAAATGGGTTCAGAAATCTTTCGAAGGGCAAATAATATTTAAGCGGATCAACCGTCGTGATACCCAAGACGTAAGACACTAAGCTTCCGGCAGCTGAACCTCTGGTGTTTTGGATTATCCCGTGTTCTCTCGTCCATTTTGCCAAATCCCGAACTATGAGAAAATAGGCGGAATAACCTTTGGTTGAAATAATGTCAAGTTCATGTTCTAATCTATCTAACGCGGTTTTTCCTCCATCGGGAAGTTTTTCTTTTAATGCCTCATGTGCCAGACTGCTCAGTTGTTCATCTGCAGTGACCCCCTCCGGTAGAGGAAATTTGGGGAAAAACCATTTTCCAAGTGTTATTTCAACGTTGCACTTTTCGGAAAGTTTAACCGTATTTTCTAAAGCGTCGGGATAATCCGGAAAAAGTGCCTCCATCTCCGAAGGGCTTCTAAGATAAAAGGTCTGGGCATCAATATACCTTAAGCGTTTTGTTTCACTCATGTTTTTGCCGGTAGCTACACATACCAATGCATCTTGTGCCATCGCATCTTCTTGTTTAATATAATGGGCATCGTTTGTAGCCACGAGAGGCACTCCATATTCCCTGCTAAGTTTTATTATTCCTTCATTCCACTTGTTCTCAGTTTCTTGAAGTTCGTTAAGGGTGCTTTTAATTTCTGCTGTCGGGGCTTTTGTGAGCCACTTTGTATATTCATGTCTTTGAATCTCAAAGTAAAAATCATCTTTAAAAGTATCTAGATAAAAATCGACGAGTTCTTTTGTGGTTGTTGTATCACCGCGAGCTATGGCCTGACCGATTTCCGCTTGCGGGCAACCGGACGTGCAAATTAGACCTTTTGAATATTTTTTTAAAGTTTCATGATCCATCCTAGGCCGATAATAAAAACCCTCGACCTGGGCAATGGATGCCAGCTTCATTAAATTTTTATAACCCTCATTATTTTTTGCCAAAAGTAGAATATGAAAGTTTTGAGCCCTACCTTTTTCCGCTTTTTCATGAAGATCCCCCGTAGTTATATACCCTTCCATCCCTAAAATTGGTTTAACACCCTGCTTTAACCCCTCCTTATAAAACTCAACCTCTCCGTACATTACACCGTGGTCGGTAATCGCAACAGATTCCATTCCTTGCTCTTTGACATGATTAAAGAGTTTCTTGATTTTACTTAACCCATCAAGAAGTGAATACTCTGTGTGTACATGAAGATGGGCAAATTTTGACATTTATTTTATTTAATATAAATAGTTTCAACGTGAGATCCGCGTTCAGCCCTGGCCGCTTTAGCAGATGCTAATTTTTTATCAAATGTTTTGAGTGCCTCACGTGCACTCAAGTTTCCACCATACTCTCCGACTATTAAACTGGCTGTAACTTTACCCTGACTTACCTCCTTTAGGGCATTTTCAAAACGTCTCACGACTTCTTCCATGTGAGCCACGCTGTCCCCCGGCAAAAAAACCGCATACTCATCTCCACCTCCGGCACCCTGCCTAAACACTTTATCATGTGGTCGCCTGGCGACTGTTTTTGCCGCTTCAGCTATCATTATTAAAAGTTTGTCTCCCTTCTCCCGATCGGTATAGTTTGCCGCCTTAAGTCCATCAGCATCAAGGTAAAGAAGGAGTCCAAACTCTGGAAAAACGGGGATTTCATTTCTTCTGTCCGAACTCATAGCAGCCTCATTCAGCATCCGATCGTTCATAGCCAAAAATTTCTCTTGAGCCCTGGCACTCCCTACCCCCGTCATCAAATCCACATCAGATAGTTCCGCTGCCTCGTAGGTATTTAAAATATCGGTGCCTCTGTCTGAAGACAATCTATGCACTTTTTTCTGGAAAAAACCCCAAAATCCGGGTTTTCGATCCTTTATATCCCCTAACTGATCATTCGCCTTATTTGCTGCATCAATTTCAACACCCGTAGCACCAGAACCTTCACTCATTTTTGTATCCCTTCTAAAAGTTTCTCACGGACAATCTGCGGATTACCTTTTCCTTGCAATTTCTTTTGTGTCATGCCAATCAAAAACCCTATCACGTTTCCATTGCCGGTTTGATAATCGGAAACCGCCTTCTTATTTTCCATTAAAACACTTTTCACGACATTTTCAACTTCTTCCGTTGAAGCGTATTCAACTTTAGTTAGTTCGACAATCTTTTTAACAAGTCCCGCAGGTTCCGGAGATTGTTCATCCAGTTTTTTGTTTATCATCAAATCCGCAATCGTTTTTGCTGACAGGGTCGCCGACAGGGTCGCACCCTGTCCAAGTTTACCCTGAGCTTGCCGAAGGGCTTCCTCAAAATAATTGGCGCGAGCAAGATCAGAAACTAAAATGTCTGCAAAGTCTTTCGAAAGTTGATATTCTTTCTCAAATCTTTCGCGTTTTGCTCCCGGAAGTTCCGGAATTTGTGATTTGATATTTGCAATTTGAGATTTCGGTAATTCGATTGGTGGTAAGTCTGCTTCCGGAAAATATCTGTAATCATGGGCATCAGCTTTTGAACGCTGGGAGAAGGTGGACTGTTTAACTTCGTCGTAACCTCTCGTCTCCTGTACCAACTCCTCCCCTTTTTCTAAAGCTTCGGCCTGTCTTTTGATTTCTGCATTTACCGCCTTTTCCAAAAACTTAAATGAATTTATATTTTTGAGCTCAACTTTGTAATTCGGCAACCTATTCGCTATTCGCTCTTCACTATTCGCTAGTGATATATTCGCCTCAAGTCGCATCGACCCCTTTTCCATATCAGCGCCGCTTATATCAAGATATCTCGCAACAAGCTGGAGTTCGCGGACAAAGGAGATAACGGAGGCAATATCATGAAAAACAGGCTCGGTAACAAGTTCAATAAGCGCGCAACCACTACGGTTAAAGTCGACGAGGGAATACTTCTTACCATCAATCGTCTCATGCACCAACTTTCCTGCATCTTCCTCAAGGTGAATGTGATTGATGTCAAAACCATTTAAACTTCCCCCAATGCAAAAGGGCGAATCGAGCTGGGATGTCTGGAAACCTTTTGGTAAATCAGGGTAAAAATAATTCTTTCTGTAAAATTTGGAAAACTCGCTAATTTTACTGCCAAGAGCGAGTCCAAGTTTTACGGTCTTAACTATTCCCTCACGGTTTGCGAACGGGAGAGCTCCGGGCAAGCCCAAACAGATCGGACAAACCTGAGTGTTGGGAGCTTTTCCAAAATGATCCTGGGGGCAGGCGCAAAACATTTTGCTTTTAGTGTTAGGTTCGATATGAATTTCCATACCGATAATTGGTGTAAATTTATTTTTCATTTTCAGAATGCGACCTTAGGCTCATAGCCGATTGAGTTATGATATTTTTTGCCAAGCTCAAATAAATTTCCCTCAGAAAATCTCGGGCCCATCAGCTGAAACCCCAAAGGCAAACCTTGTTTTGAAAACCCGGATGGAAGGGCAAGAGAGGGGATTCCGCAAAGATTTGCGGTCGCTGCGTAAACGTCAGTTAAATACATTGTAAGAGGATCTGAAACTTTGTCTCCCAGCTTAAACGGCGGAGTTGGAGCAACCGGGGCAATGAGAGCATCCACTTCACCAAACACATTGTCCACCTCACTGATTATTTTAGATCTAACCTTCATGGCTTTAAGATAATAAGCGTCGTAATATCCGGCTGACAAAACATACGTTCCCAACATTATTCTTCTTTTTGCCTCATCCCCAAAAGTATTGCGATTATTACCATAGCGTATTCCGTCAAATCTTCCTAAGTTAGAAGAAACTTCGGCCGGCTGAATAACATAATAGACATCAATTGCATATTTAGTGGAAGGAAGAGCCACTTCTTTAAATTCGATTCCTTCTTTTTTCAAAACTTCTATCGCTAGGGTTATTGTTTTTTCAACTTCCGGATCAATTCCCCCCGTAAAAAACTCTTTTGGTATCCCAATCCTCAGTTTGTTATTTGTTTTTTGGAAGTTGTGATTTACGACAGTTCCATCAAATCCATCCTCCCCTTTTATTACATTAAAAACAGTTTCTACATCCTCGACAGTTCTTCCTATTGGCCCAACTGTATCCAACGAAGACGCCATAGCGATAACCCCGTACCGGGATACGGCTCCATAAGTTGGTTTAATTGCAACACTGAAACAATAATTCGCAGGCAATCTAATAGACCCGCAGGTATCGGTTCCTGTTGTAATCAAACTCATGTTCGCCGCAAGCGTAGCACCGGAACCGCTTGAAGATCCTCCGGGCACATATTCCTTATTCCAAGGGTTTTTTGTAGGACCAAAATCGCTATTTTCACCTGATGAGCCATGCGCCCAGGCATCACAGTTTAATTTACCTATCGGAATTGCCACGGCATTCTCGATCCGTGTCACAGAGGTGGCGGAGTATGGAGGAATGTAACTTTCGAGTAGTTTCGAACCGGCAGTGGTTCTTATTCCTTTCGTAGAAAATAAATCTTTATATGCAACCGTTACTCCTAACAGCGGTTTCTCATCTAATATCTTTGTGTCTTTATATTCCAATATCCTATCTACCTCTCTGGCCTTTCTGTAAGCCTCCTCTTCCGCAATCGTTAAAAAAATATTGTACTCTTTGTTATATTTATTAATTCTCGCAAGGTACTCATCCACTAGTTCTACAGCAGAAAAATCCTTTTTGATCAACCTTTCTTGGGTATCCTTTATGGTTAAAGGTAAATTCATGGCTAAATACTTAAATACTGTACAGTATTTAAGTACTACTTATCGCTCCTTTCTGTCAAGATTGCGTCCACTTTGAAATAACCGTTGTGTGTTTTATCTGTCCCAGAAATTGCTCCATTTTGGTCAATACTACTAGTTTTTACTTCGTCTTCACGAAATACATTTGTCAGACCCGTAGTCTGACTGGTAGGAGCAAGGTCTGTAGTATCGACCTTGCCCAATTCACCAACATGTTCGAGTATCTGGGAAAGTTGGGGAAGAAATTTGTCGATCTCAGCCTCAGTTAAATCCAATTTCGCTAAATTTGCTACATGTTTTACATCTGCCTTAGAAAGCTTTGCCATACCCCTAATAATACCCGACTTATGTCATATTTTGAAGAGCATTAATGCGTTCCGGCATTGGGGGGTGGGTATTAAACAAACCAGCCATAAAGTTTACGGCCCTTTGACCTTTGTCGGGAACGGAATGAAAAGGATTTACGATATATAAGTGGGCAGTCGCTTTATTTGCTGCCTCCAGTGGCTCCGTGTCTTCTGATATTTTTTGGAGAGCGGAGATAAGCCCCTGGGGTTGTCTGGTTATCTCAACCGATCCTGCGTCAGCTGTGAACTCCCTGCGTCTACTGATCGCCAGTTGTATTAATTGGGCAATTATCGGTGAAAGTATGGCAAAAATTATTCCCAGCACCAAAAACATCGCTCCGATATTTCCATTGTCACGATCTCTTGACCCTCGCCCGAAATAACTTATTCTAAAAAACCAATCTCCAAGTAAGGCGACAAGCCCTACCATAACAGAAACAACGGACATTAAACGGATATCGTAATTTCTTATATGGGAGATTTCGTGAGCCAAAACTCCTTCCAATTCCGTTCGATTTAATTTTGAGAGAAGCCCTGTTGTTGCACAAACAACAGCGTGATCCGGATCGCGTCCCGTTGCAAACGCATTGGGAGCCGTGTCTTCAATTACATATAATTTAGGTTTTGGAATTCCTGCGCCGATACATAGATTTTCCGCAACTTGTGTAAACAGTTTATCCTCAATAGTATTAGCGGGACGCGCCCCCGAAATTCCCAAAACTATTTTATCGGAATAGTAATAACTTACAAAAGAAGAAATTCCGGAAATCGCCATCGCCATTCCAAAGTAACCCATTCCCCCCGGCTGGTAACCCATGTAGTAACCAAGGGCGTTTGTCAAAACATAAACGGCCACAAAAACAAAGATTACAAAAAGCGTCACAACAACAGCGCTTTTAATTTTATTGGCAAATTGGACTTCGTATATATTCCGCATAGCATCCTTCCGAGGCCCGAGCCGAAGGAGGATTCATTATAAATCAACCCTCGGTGTTTTGGTATCGCTTTCTGATACTTTAACAAAATCTCCATCTTCGGGAGTTTCCAAGCCTTTCAATGTTTCAAATTGAAACATGTCAGCAACTAAGTTGCTTGGAAAAGTTACACGTTTAACGTTGTAATCGGCGGTTAAGTCAATTAAAAGTCTCCTCGCATACATCACCTTATCGCTGGTATCCCTAAGATCGTTCATTAAATTCGTAACAACTTCAGCTCCCCTAAGTTGTGGATTACTTTCAACAACAACCTGAAGTTTTGGCAAAAGTTCCGAAATCTTTTTGGATGCATCTTTACCGCTAGATACCATCTTTCTGGCATCCGACAACATCTCCAATATCCCTTTCTCGTGTTTAAGGTAACCTTTTACGGAAGATTCCAAATTTGGAATAAGTTCAGCCTGTCTTTTAAGCTGGTTTCCAATCTCCTGAATCGCAGCTCCGACTCTGGTCTTTGTCGATACAAAAAAATTGTAAATCGAAACTACCCAAAGAATTAAAATTAAAACTATTCCTAATAAAATATATGGCATAAATATCACCTCCCCCGAGTGAAGTAGCCTTTGGCACTTCACGGGGTCCCGTTGAATGCTTTAGCTATTCAACTGGGACTTTTCAACAACTTCTCGAATTCTTTTAAACTTCGACTATTTATTATATCATCCTTCTCACACCAACCGCGCCTGGCAACAGACACTCCGAATGTCATGTTGTTCATTCCGTCAATATGATGAGCGTCTGTACCAAATGACAATTTCACACCGTGTTTCACGGCTTCGCGGACTAATGTGTCGGGAAGGTCTAAACGCATAGGGTCGCAGTTAATCTCTATCCACTTACCGTTACTCTTGCAATATTCGAATATTTCGGGCCAGTTTAGTTCAGCTCCTTCCCGCTCATTTAATTTGCGTCCCGTGGGGTGAGCAAATATTTTTACTTTGGGATGGGAAAGAGCTGTAAGAACCCGTCTTGTTTGAACCTCGCGCGGTAGATCAAAATTGGAATGAATTGAAACTAAAGCAAAATCCAAAGTTTCTAAACCTTCTTCGGGAACAGGCAGACTGCCATTGGATTTTATGTCAATTTCAAGGCTATTGAATACCTTTTTTACTCCTTTTGTACCCGATTTAATTATTGAGCAGTTTATTTGTTCAACCTTTTCCTTCTTCGCTTTTAGCTTTTCGATAATTTGCAAATCTGTATGGCCTTTCTGCGAAGGATTGTGTTCCGTAAACGCTAAATATTCATATTTGAGTTCGTCAGCTTTTTTGACAATCTCCTCCATGGAACTAGCTCCCAAATCGTGACTCGTTTCTATATCAAAACTTGAATGAATTTGTAGATCTGCTTTTACTTCATTTAATTGAATAAGTTTTGGTAATCCAGGTCGAAGACCCTGAGCGCTTCGTTGGGCCGCCTCAATTTCTCCGGTATCCTCCCTTAATTCCGGCTCGATATAATCCAAATCCAAAAAATTATAAAAAGATTTTTCATCTTTAAACGTTCTTAGCTTTTCACTTTTACTTTTTAGCTCCTTTATTCCCTTTTCCGACAAACTTAATCCCTTTTTCAACGCATATTCGCGTAAAGCAATATTATGGTGTTTACTACCTGTGAAATGTTGTAGAGCTGCTCCGTATTGTTCGATCGTTGAAACCAAAAGATCGACTTGGATATCCCCCGGAGTTAAAATTGAAGCGGTTGTATCACCAGCTTCGATTATTTTTTGGCTATTCGGGTATTTTGTGAAATGTTCTATTACTTTTACCTTTTCACTTTTACCTTTTACCTTTGCTAAAATGTCAATGTCTCCAATCGTCGAAGCCTGTCGTCTTAAACTGCCCAAGGGGTCAATTTGAGTAACATTCTTATCTTTTTTCATCCAATCAATAATGAGTCCGGCGGTCGTTACAGCATATGGAAGTAAATGACGTTTACCTTTTTTCTCCCTTACTTCAACTTCTTTGAGGAGTTTTTTAACCTCGGACGGTTTACCCTGAGCGATTAAGCGAAGGGCGGTTTTGATACCAATTCCGGGCAACTCCATTAACTTGAAGGCTTCTTTGGGAATATCCCTCATAAGTTCATCAAAATGTTTGGAATGTCCTGTTCGAAAGATTTCGTCTAAATGTTTACTTATACTTATACCTATACTGGGGACTTGGTCTAACTTTCCATCATCCCAAAGGTCTTTAAGCTCGCTTGTGGCGTGTTCTACAGCGTCAGCCGCTCGTTCATATGCAATTATCTGAAACTTGTATTTAGCTTGGTCTTTTAACTGATATGCAGCGGCCACATCGCGAAGCAATTCTGCAATTTCCAAATTAGTCATCAACTGTTATAATACACACTATTGGGGTCGTAGCTCAACTGGCTAGAGCGCTTCCCTGTCAAATGTGGCAGCTCCTAGTAGTAATATTAGGATGAAAAACCGGGCTAATTCGGGGAAACCCCAATCGAAGTCGAAGGGTAATCCCGAGCTAAACTCTGATTAAATCGGAGAAATGTGTAGAGACTATACACCCGGCGTCCTGAGTGAAATCGAAGGATGATGAGATAGTCCAAGCTTTTTGGAAACAAAAAGATTTTCGCACGGAAGAGGTTGCGAGTCCGAATCTCGTCGATCCCGCCCCAAATTCCCATTGACTTCGGTTTGATCATAGTCTAAATTCAGGCTAACTTCGGTGCTACCAAAAAGGGTGGCTTGCCCCCCGAAGCTTCAGCGAAGGGGGGTGAATTTATTTGATGAACTTTTATCTAAAAAAATTTTTAAAAAAATTAAAGCTTAACGAAGAGAATATTAGCATGGTTTTGGGGGCTTTGGTCATAGTAATTGTGGGGATTTTGATTGTAAATTACTTCAGAGATAAAAAGGGTGAAACGTTAAACGGCGCCAATACCGGAAGTGAATCACAAAAAGAACATGTGGTTGTCAAAGGGGAAACTCTTTGGTCCATAGCAGAAGATAGATACGGTTCCGGATACAACTGGGTAGACGTTAAAAAAGCCAACGAACTTAAATCGGATACGATAGAAATTGGCCAAAAACTAACATTACCGGAAGTTTCAGCCAAAAAGCCTACATCAACAAAACCAACTTTGACCACAAAAGTGGAAACAGTATCAGGAGACAGTTATACGGTAGTCAAAGGAGACACTCTTTGGAGTATATCGTTACGCGCATACGGAGACGGATACAAATGGGTAAGTGTTGCAAAAGCAAACAAACTTGCTAATCCAAATGTAATCCACGTAGGGAATGTATTAACTCTACCTCGTTGAATGTTATAATGTACCCGTACTCAACAAAATTTATTTTATAAATTTTGAGAGGAAGAATAGTGGAGCATAAAGCAAAAATCGAACGCGGTTTGTGTAGTGCGAAACTTATTCCGACAATGTGCGGGTGTAGTTCACCGGTAGAATGCGTCCTTCCCAAGGACGAGAAGGCGGTCCGATTCCGCTCACCCGCTCAAGTATTGGTGTGAACTGTCTCTATATTACAACATGAGAAAAACTATAAAATCCAACTTATTTCGTAGATGTCGACAGCGGTTAGTTGGCGTGCTGTATTTGAAACTTTAAGGCTATTTAAATTTACCCTTACTCTGGAAGGACTCAGCAAGCCTGATTATCTCGTCTTTTGGTAAAAAGCGAGACCAATAGAAAAACGGTCTACCTTGTTCAATTTGACTTCTGCCACCACCCCAAAAACCTGAAACCTTGGCTTTATATTCTCCTGAATACCAATAAGGCTCACCATTTATGCGGGATGTTAATTCATCCAACGCAACTTCCTTTTGCAATTTGGTTAATTCAATAGCTGGTAATATTTCTAATAACCCTTTGAACATTGTAGGAATAAAAGTTCTGGCAATGCCGGCATTATTATATTGGTCTATCAATGCTCTGTGCAATATATTCCAAACATGTTTGACGCCATCGACTGTTTCAAATTTGTCTGTGGCACCTACCCACCAATTCATTAGCCATTGCCTAGTTTTAGGTCCCCAGTAAAATGAGTCACTTGGCAATTCCTCGGCGGTCTGGGTTACAGGCTCCACAACATTATCTCCAAAGGCACTTAGTTCGTTAGCCAAGGCTTTTTCAATGAGGTGTGTAACAAGATAAATGGCTTGTCTATCGATTAATCCAACCAATGCAGTTGCTTCTTCAAATGTAACATCTTTTATATAATTATCGGGACTCTCCTTACCTGTGTTAAATAGAAAGGTAATTTGATCCTTAGTCAATGAAAACTCTGATAGCCGTAACCGGACCGCTTGCTTAACAACCATCTCATTTGTAGCCAAAAGAAATCCTTTTCTACTTAAGTTCTCGCGCATTTGGTGTATTTTTCCCATTTCTACCACACCTTTTTCTATCGCTTTAATTGCCTTAATGCCCAAATCATGATCATCCTGGGTTGTCAAAAGAAAAGATATCCCAACGCCATAGGCAGTTATAAAATTGTTAAGTTCTTCGATGGTGATCTCATCTCGTCCTGATTCGTTATGTGATTTTACTGCGACATCTAATAGCCTTTTTGAATGAGATATTAATTTCTGACCCGCTGTAAACATCAGTTTAGAATCAACATTTCGGACCGATGCAACCACCTCGGGTGTGATTTTCCCCAAAAAAACAGTTCCAGGAATTATCTCTGTTGGATTAATATTGGGCAAGTTCAAATTATGAATGAAGTCGTCTAAGCTAACGGCTTCAATAGGCGACAATACTTGTTTGTCTGTATCTTTTGGCCTAACTTCGATTGCCATGACGCTATCATAACAAACTGGTATCAACTTTTCAACCATGCCTACATTCGTACTGCTTTAAATCTTACATTTCAGGATTAGGATGTAATTTTGTTATCCGACCCGAAAATTCAGGTATAGCTTGAGTCGAGACGACCTTAGATTCGGATAAGACTTTTTCCAACATTGCCTGGTCGGGGTTCTCTTTAACCCCCCCCCAGACCTCATGTTCCTCATCACTATTTGAAATTTTCCTCAGTTGCATAATGTAGTTTGGTTCGATAAATTTCACCACCAGACCAATTTTCGTCCGCTCATCTAGCCAGGCACTTTCATATCTCCGGCGATTCACAAGATGTTCTAAGCCTGGGATTTTTGCGGCTGACTTTGATAACCCGGTGTGTGGTCTATAAATCCCGCCGGATAATACCTTTCTGGTGATCTCACCAGGTCCCAAAAAATCAGTATTTCCCACCTTGCTTAAGAGGAAGAGTTGTGGCATAAAGGCGGTACTAAAACCGTTTTCAATTTGCGTCTCGATACTCACCAGTCCGTAACATGCAAAATCGCGTTCTTTGCTCACATTAACTGTAAAGTCTCCCAATTCCCCCTCAAACTTCGCTCCGTGATGCCACCAGCCCGGAAATGGGGCACCAGCCGTGCTAGCGCCGCCAGTTCGCACTCTACCATAAAGGCCATGGATAACGGCGATTTCGCTTGGACTATAACCTAGCATTACGAAGGGTGAACTAGTAAAAAATACTTCATTCAATACTTCTCTCGCCCACGTCACTTCCAGATACAACTCTCTCATTGGGCTTACCTTTTCTTTGCTCTCCATTTGGGCAGGATTGTACACCAATGCATTAATTCATTCAACGCTTGGACATTTGGTGTATAATCACGATTATATGGAAAAGGCATTATCTGGAGATAAATCTAGAAACAAATTACTTTCACCAATTCCTCATATTGGCGGTCCGGGACCCCAAATTTGACCATATTTCTACCTTAGATATCGATAAAGACTCGAAAGATGCTGTGATACTTTGGGCAAACAGACAAGAGAGGGTAGAAAAAGCGTGGGCCACACTTGACAACTTAAGCAGAAATCCGGGTCTTCCCAAAGCCGAAGCCGAGGTTGCTAACGAGCTTGCAAACACTGCGCTAGATAAGTTTTCGGAGATTAATCGCGAAATAGCTAAAGCTTTAGAAGCGGATGGACTTGCAGAGTCTATTTTAAACATATATATAGGTTTTTTTGATCAAACAAAAGATGAGAAGACAATTATTGAAAGTGCTGAAAATGTCGGAAGTGCCAACAAGTTATTAGACCGGATAGACTTGGCATCCGCAATTTGCACCGCAATCGTTGAAACCAGGGCAAATAATCCCAAGCTGAGACAAATGCGTCAAAAGATAGCACAATCTGTTTTTGATGAAATGTGTAACCAATTTTCTCAGGATAGACTCCTATTCAGACACAGAATTGAGGCGCAACCAACTGCGATTATCGATTCCCCAATTGTTGAAAAAAGCGAGCTCACCAGTGCGCTTTTATCTGAAGACTGGACAGGCAAGGAGAGAAAGAAAGCATTTGCAAGTTTTAATCAGGTGCATGACGGAATGTTAGCTCAGAGAGTCGACGGAACGCACATAAGAGACCTAAACAAGCTTTGGAGATGGGCAGACGAAGGCGTTCCGGAAGATGTATCTGTCTTTACAATCTTGGAAGTCGCCGACAGAGTTTATGGTGAAGCCGGTTCGGCTTTCCAGGATGTTTGGGAAGCACAAGGCGAGAGGGAGAGGGAAAGAAAATCCTCCAAGTGACGTTTAGAATCTCAATCATTTACTTTTGTATAAACAATATCTTCCACTTCCAATTATCCCCGCCCTTTCAAAGCCTGCTTTCTCCAAAACTTTTTGAGAGTTTATATTATTTGGATGGACGTTCCCAAAAAGAGATTCGTAACCCAAATTAGAAAAAGCATATTTAGATAAGGTTTTAACAGCCTTCCACATATAACCTTTCCCTACAAACTCACTGCCCAAATAATATCCAACCTCTGCTTTTGACTCTCCGTTTTCATCAGGAATCAGATTAATACTTCCGACAAATTCTCCATGATCCCAAATGCCAAATCTTAGCTTATCGGGATTTTTTGGATTAGTAATACTATCAAACACCGACTTTTCATCAGGATATTTAGAGGCTGTTTCATCGCCAAATTGAGACAAATGTCCTCTATTTCTATCAATAAGTTCAAAGATAACCTTTGCATCGTCAGGGGTAAATTGTCTCAAGGTGATTCCAAATTCAGATGAGCGAATTTCCAAAGGATTAGTAGTTATTGAAAGATTCTGTTCAGACATAACATCGATATTTTAGTTCATACCCCAGAGGAAGCTATTCTATACCAGTCCTCCAAGATTCGACCACCTTTACTCGCACCAAGTATGCTTGTCCTGATAAAATACTGCTTCATATTTATCAAGTTTTTCTAAATCTTCTTTTCTAAATCTTTCCCTAGAATTAAGAATTACAATTTTCATTTTTTAGATTATACAACTTTCAGATGAATAGAACTGCCACTAGCGCTGAATATCATATATCGATATATGATATTCATTGGTTAAATGACTTTAATTAAAAATTGGTGAAATTTTATCATCAAAGCAGAAAACCGCTTGCGTTAGCAAGTGGATGAATGCTTTTAAGCGAGTCGTTTAACGACGAGCGACAGATTCACAGGCTTTGATGTGAATCTGAATGAGAAGAAACTACCAGTGTAAGCTGGTAGATATTCATTTTTTAAGCCACCAGGACTTGAGGATGCCAAGAGAGAAAGTCGAAACTAAATAGGCAACCGTGGGGATAATGGCCGAAAGAAACGGATTGGAGACTCCGATCACAACAAACAGTATTGAAACTAAAATATAAGTGAAGATTGAAATAAAAATCCTACGGGTCCAGCTTGTTTCCCAAGCCTTGTCTCCTTCTACACGCATATTTCTCGCTTTTATTTTCTCTATCTCTTTTTCCAGATTTTCAATCGTTGCCATATGCTTATTTTATCACGAAGATTTAGTAAACGCCCACTCTCTTTTCGTATCATATATCGATATATGATAGTCTTAACGAAGTTGACCTTTATGAAAGTCTTTCTTGAATAAATCTGGAACCCTGCCCGAGCCGGCTTTAATGGCGTAGTCAAGAATATTAAACAAAATTTCTTTAACTGTGTTGTTTCTCCTTTGTTTTTCCAGTTTATCGAATATGACATCGAAACCTTCCTGATGCGTCAGGATCCAAAGTTTTAATCTTGCAACAGTGGCCGGAGTTAGTTTTAAAAGGTCTTGTATCTTTATCGAATCAATATTATGTCTAAGAAGAAAGGCAGCAACCACTCTTTTGGCAATCATAAGCCTTTCGGTTTCTGACAGAACGGAGGTTAGGAACTTTTCGGTATCGGAAATATTATTCAGATCCTTAAGGAGGAAGGTCAGCGAGTCGAGTGTATACTTTTGTATCTTGGGCTCTATTTTCCTTTTAGAAACATGCGGCATACCTAACTATCATATATCGATATATGATAGTCAAGACCGTGGGGTTGAGACAACACTCTTGATTTCTTCAAAACTCGTGGCCTCCATCAGTTTTTGTCTGAGTATGCTTGCCCCATTAAAATTATTGATATACATTTTGAAAAATTTCTTGATTATGGCAAAGTTTTTGGTTTCTCCCCAAGTTTTTTCAAATAGATCGATATGTTTTAACAAAAGGTCAATATAATCCTGCCTTACCCCTCGAAGCTTTAGCGAAGTGGGGTTGAATACCCAAGGGTTTGTAAAAATTCCACGCCCTATCATTACCCCATCCACTCCGTACTTTTCAGACAGAACAACAACCTCATCATAGCTTTTAACATCACCGTTTCCGATAATAACAGTCTCGGGAGAAATTTCATTTTTGATTTTTACAATTTCACCTATTTCGTTCCAATCTGCGGGGGAAGCGGACATTTGTTTGGCGGTTCTCGCGTGAATAGTTAGTGTCGCAATATTTTGTTTTAGGAGAAACGTACACCATTCGCGCGCAATATTTTCGTTTTTACCGAGCCGAGTTTTGACACTAACGGGTATTTTTCCCGCCCCTTTTTTAACCGATTTTATAATTTCACCCGATAAATCATAATTACCAATAAGTCCCGCTCCTGCCCCTCGTTTCATCACCTCCCGAACCGGACAGCCCATATTTATATCAATTCCGTCAAAGCCAAGGTCTGCAACAATCCCAGCCGCTTTTTCCATTAACACCGGATCTTTCCCCCAAATCTGGGCAACAATTGGATGCTGATCTGGAGTAAAAGTTAATTTACGGAGAGGAACTCCGTGCGAATTGTACACAAGTCCATCCGCGCTCGTAAACTCAGTGAAGAAGACATCAGGCCTTCCCGCTTCCATTACAACCTGCCTAAAAACATTATCAGTAACATCGTCCATCGGGGCCAAAACCGTGAAAGGTTTGGGTAGTTTTTGCCAAAAATTATTCATTTTCTCCGCTCCCCAACTCCAAACTTTTTATTTCGGGCAAACTCTTGCCGATTACTCCCTGCAGGTCCCCATACATCCCGTGAGTGTGATCTATGACTTTCCTTATTTCTTTTTCCTGTCTGGCCCATTTAACATTAAAGTATCTTTTTTCTTTTTCCAATTCTTCCTGCAAGTTGCTGAATGCATCCACAATTCCTTCGACTCTGTTTTTAAACTCTGTCCCCGTCAAATATTGATAAAGAATTTTCATTTTCTCGTCTTTGCCTTCACTTGAAGCCCTTTCGTGGAACAAACTCACCAAATTAAAACGTAGGGACCAGGAAAGTGGAATAAAATGTTTCCAGCTTACTATCCAAACTCCGTCACGATAAGCAAAACTGTCCACACCCTCGGGTAAGTTAACCGTAACTAAAACCGCCAAATCAGCCTTGGCTTGGCGTTGGTCTTCTTTTAATTTGGAAATCCAGCCATTGCTCCATTCGGCATTTTTGCTTTCCCAAAGTATTTTTCCACAAGACCTGCCTAACTTATCCACCACTTCCTGCTCTACATCCGCCCCGCGTTGACCCTTTTTAACTTCTAAAATTCTATCTGTTGGAAATTCTTCTCTAAGTTTTGACTCAAGTTCGAGCTCCAAAGTTTCTCCCTGTGTTTGCTGCGAACCCTGTTGAATTTTAGTTTTTAAAGATTCTATCTGATCCAGGGCTTCACGAAGCTTGTTGTCCTTTTCCAAGTCTTTTAATTTATGCTCCTCTTCTGTTTTTTGTCGGACTTCCACTTTGATTTTCTCTTCCTCCTCCATTAGCTTCTTCTTCATTTGAATTTCGCGCTCTTCATCTTTTTCTCTAAGTTTCTTAATCTCATCAAGCAGTTCAGATATTTGATTTGTAAGTTTTTCAACCCGCGCTTTTGATTCTTCTTCGCTCTTCCTTTTTACATTTTCCAGTTCTTCTTTATGCTTTGCTAATAAAGTTTGACTGACCCGCTCTTCAATTTCATGCTTCAGAGCTTCCGTAGCTTCAAATTCTTTGCCGCAATGCGGACATTTAATAACATTTTTCATATTTTATCTTCCCATTTTACTACAATGATATATAATTAACTTGTGAAATTCAGTATTAGACTTTTATATCTTTACCTTTTTTCTTTTATTGGTCTCCTTATAGCCGTAATAGGAACAATCAGATTGATTCAACTCGGGATTAAGGTATATATTTTCAAGGGAGCAGATGTCTATATTTCATATCCGATTTCTGTGGGCCCGGACGGCAAAGGTGTTGAATTATCCCAAGTTGACAAAGAGTTACAACAACGAACTCAAAATGAAGAAAATAGACGCCAAAGACAAAGAGAGGTATCGGAAGCTTTTGCTATGTTGCTTGTTGGAATTCCCCTATACAAATACCACTGGAATATTATTCAAAAAGAAGGCAAGAAGTCATCGACTTCGTAACAGTTTTTTAAACTGCTCCAAACTTTTGTAGTCGTGAATGGAAACCGGCAAAATTTTATTCACCAATTTACTTAATTTTTTAACTAATTTTTGTACATCTTCAGTCTTAACCAAATCAGTTTTTGTCAAAATAATTATTTCGGGTTTTTTAGTAAGATCGAACCCAAATTTGTCAAGCTCGCCTCTGACGGTTTCGTAATCCTTTAAAACATCGCCAGATTCGCAGGAAATACAATGAAGCAAAACTGAAACTTTTTCTATGTGCTTTAAAAAACCGATTCCCAACCCCTTGCCACTGGAAGCTCCCTCAATCAGACCGGGAATATCTGCAAGGCATTTATCCTCAAAAACTCCCAGGTTGGGTTCAAGTGTAGTAAATGGGTAATTCGCGGTTTCCGCTTTTGCGTTAGTCAATTCATTCAAAAGACTGCTTTTACCAGCATTTGGCAACCCGATTAACCCGAAATCGGCGATAAGTTTGAGGGATAGAATTACTTTTTTCTCTTCGCCACGTGTACCGGGTGTACCGGTAGTACCCCCAAATCCACCACGCCCCCCACGGCATATTAAAATCCGTTCATCCGGTTTTGTTAATTCTAATATAACTTTGCCGGTGTCTTTTTCGATAACACTTGTACCTGCAGGGAGCAGGATTTCAATATCACTGCCCTGTTTACCGCTTCTATTGTTTTTGCCTCCCATACTTCCGTTTTCAGCAATAAAAAGATCTTTTTCACTAAATTGGTTTAAAAGATTGATATTTGATGAGGTTTTGATAAAAACGCTACCCCCATTACCTCCGTTCCCTCCGTCGGGGCCTTTAAACTTGTTAGGCATACCATGTCCGCCGTGCCCACCCCTAATTGTAATTTCAGCTCTGTCTATTAGCATACTTGTATTATATTCTTTCTTGAGTGTATTATGTTCTTTATGTTGGATTTTCCTGCCGGGAAGAAATTAGCCTTCGCCTACAATGTTAGGCACGCATATCCCGATCCCGATAAACCTTCAACTTTTAATGAGGCGGATTTTGACGACCAGGTGACAATCGATGCAATCATTGGACACCTTAAAAATATAGGGCTGGATATAATGCCACTCGAGGCAAACCTGGA
Source organism: uncultured Gammaproteobacteria bacterium (assembly GCA_964494885.1). Classification (GTDB taxonomy): domain Bacteria; phylum Patescibacteriota; class Microgenomatia; order UBA8517; family UBA8517; genus GWB1-39-10. The sequence goes on from CAZBTH010000001.1 coordinate 69,866, forward strand.
TGCTGAAGCATTTTTGTCTAAAAATAAATCGCAGATAGGTTTTGTGTTGAATTATTCCGAGGAAGTGTTTGCTTCTGTTCCAAAAACCTACATGGCCGAAGTTTTAGAAAGAGTCGGCCTACCTTTTTCCGGATGTTCCTTTAAAACCCAAAAAATAATTATCAACAAAGGAGAAATGAAAAGATTAATGCTAATCGAAAACATTTCAACGCTTCCCTACCAAGTTTTTGAAAGCACGGAGGAAATGTTGCACGAACGACTTAAATATCCTCTAATCGTCAAGCCCATTGCCCGCGGGTCTTCTGCCGGGATAACAAATAAAAGTGTAGTTAACACTCGAGAAGAGCTGGCAGAACAGGTGAAATTTATTCTGGAAACTTTTAACGAGCCGGCACTTATCGAACCGTTTATAAACGGACGAGAATTTTCGGTTGGGATGTTGGGAAACCCGCCTGAATTTTTTCCTATAATCGAGCCCAGACACGATAAAATCCCTAAAGGGTATCACCACATAGATTCGATGGAGGTCAAATGGAGGCTTGAGGATGAACTTGGAATCAATTACTTTAATTTACCCGCCAAGGTTGACAATGAATTAAAGTCTAGAATTGAAAATTTGTGCATTCAAACTTGGAAGGCTTTGGAAATCCGTGATTTTTGTAGAATCGATCTTCGAATAGATGAAAAGGGTGGAAATGTGTATGTTTTGGATGTTAATTCTCCTCCGGGTCTGGTCCCACCGGAAATCACAGCAACATCATACTTCCCAGCCGCAGCTAAAGTAAAGGGTTATGAGTATGAGATCCTTTTGTTTAAAATTGTTGAAACTGGTCTAAAAAGATATCAATGATCATCAAAAGAAAAGAAGGGTACTACGTTATCGGCAGAACTTCAAAAAAGCACTTAGGCGGACCGTACAAAAAAAGAGAGGATGCTGTAAACAGGTTGCGACAAGTGGAGTATTTCAAAAAATCCCGTTAACCAGATATGTGTTATGCTCAAGTATGAAATTAAAACTTGTTGAAAAAAAGGAAGAAGCTAAAGGAACGGTTTCTTTTTTTTGGGAACCAGAAAAACCTGTGAATTTCCTGGCGGGACAGTATTATTATTTCACAATTCCAAATTTGAAATATCCGGATTCGAGAGGAACAACCAGACACTTTACAATTTCTTCTTCTCCGACTGAAGGAGATCTTCTAAGGATTACAACAAGAATTAGAGAAGAGTTGGGGTACAAAAAAACACTTAACGAACTTCCTATCGGTGCTGAAATCGAAGGAGAGGGTCCCAATGGAACTTTTATTTTTGATGAAAAGGACATGGGGCAACAGGTGTTCATTGCGGGAGGAATCGGGATCACTCCATTTAGGAGCATGGTTAAATACGCCTTAGATAAGAATATACGAACTCCTATTTATTTAATTTATTCAAATTCCGATAGCCAATTCGTTTTTAAAGATGAATTCGACAAATGGTCAAGTCAAAATGATTACTTCAAAGTTTCGTATTTCGATTCGTCCGTATCCGGCCACATCGATAGTGCAAAATTGCAGCCCCTACTTACTACATACGACATACAACATACAACTTTTTGGTTAGCCGGCCCACCCCCAATGATTGACGCTATGGAACAGGTTTTGGGTAAACTTAAGATTACCTCCGACAAAGTCCACTCCGAAAAATTCACGGGGTATTAAAGCTTCTCACCACTTGTGTTGTATAATCATGACAAGCCGGGCGGTATCGCCTGCCCGCAGAGCCTACGCCAGTGTAGCTCAATGGTAGAGCAATCCCATCGTAAGGGAAAGGTTAGAGGTTCAAGTCCCCTCACTGGCTCATGCGTTGGCGGGCGGGTAAACCGCAGTTACTAAAATCATGATAAGAAATTATTCCAGACTGGCATCGGTCGAAGAAAGAAAAAACCTAAGAAGGGCAATTACTTATATTGTTCTTGCGATCTCTGGTCTTATTCTTCTCTTTTTTCTGGGAATTCCGATCCTTGGAAAATTTACCGCATTTGTCTCCGATCTTGGAAAAAGCAACAAACCGATTACAAATAACGACAATACTCCACCCGCCCCACCTAGGTTTAATACTTTTTCCGATTTCACCAATCAAAACCAAGTAAGCCTTACCGGCACCACCGAACCCGGGTCCACTATTAAATTGTCACTTAATGGAAACGGAATGGATACTTTAGCCGACAAAGACGGCGCTTTTACTTTCAGTGATCTAAGTCTTAAAGATGGTGACAATATATTTTTAGCTACTGCTGTCGATACCGCCGGAAATATCAGCCAACAAACTCAAGAATATAAAATAGTTTTTGATAACAAACCCCCCGACCTAATAATAGAAAGTCCTAGTGATGGATCAACTTTTTTTGGCTCAAAACAAAGGCAGGTTACAATACAGGGAACGTCGGAAAGCGAGATTCAAGTAACAATTAATGACAGAATCATTGTGGTTGATAATAACGGCAAATACCAATATACACTCACGCTCAACGAAGGAGAAAACAAGTTTGTTGTCAAAGCAACAGATCGAGCTGGAAATTCGACCGAAAAAAATATTACACTAAATTTTTCTTCTTAATGCAAAGTGCAAGCAAAATCACCATCCACCCCATTATCCAGGGATAAAAAAACGAATTGGAAAAAAGACTGTGAACAACGAGAGCAACAAAAGAAGCAAAAAGTAGTATGTAGTATGTAGTATGTAGAATCGCATTTCTAATTTGCAAAAATAGATAGATTGAAACTATTAACCCCACCACTCCGGTTGTTGTCAAGACAAACAGAAGACTTGAGTCGGATCCTGAACAAGCGTGAGAAGTAAACATCTGAGGTCCAATATATTTTTGGTAAGCAAAGCACATATTGTTATATCCAATCCCAAAAACCGGAGACTTTGCAAATATCGCCAACGTAGCTTGATAGTTTTCAATTTTTGCGATAGCAGAAAAACTCCTAAAAAGTCGAATACTGTTATTTTTGGTTGTGGGAAGGAAAAATACGACGACCGAGAGTCCGGCAATTAAAAGTAATAACTTTTTTAACTTTCTGTTCAAATAGATTATTACCAATACACCGACTGTAAATGCTATATAACTGGCTCGGGAATAAGTGAAAGCTAAAGATATCAATAAAAATAAAGCTAAGATGTAGTACCATCTTTTTTTATTTACGATGCATCGATGTATCGTAATCAATAGACCAAAAACTAATATTAAACCGAGGAAAGTCGGATCCAAAAAAGTACCAACCAAACGGAACAAATGCATATCCCAACCCCATGTAAAAAACGGTTTTATATCAGGAAATTTAAAAAACTGAATCCAACCAAATACGGCAGACATAACTGAAATAGATAAAAGCGAGTCTAAAAGCAATTTTCCATTCTTCAAATTACTTGTTGAAAAGTGACACACATATATAAAAAAATAAGAATACGCAAACAGACGGATTAGATACATCAGTCCGTAGAGTACTTCAACTTGTTTAAATATCAGTGACCCAAAAATCCAGGAAAATGTTGCTGCGGCTAGTAACCCCTCAATATATTTAAAAAAATCCGGTTTTTTGAATCTTTTGAGAATTGCATAGAAAGCTGTCAACCCCACGATTACATCCATTGGATGTAGTATCCCAATTCTAATTATTTGTCCAAAAGGAAATAATACAAAGAAAAGAAAGATGAAAATGTTATTAAAATTTAAGCGTTTTGTATAATCCATTGTTTGCTCCACGATAAATAGGAATGCAGAGATTGCATTATACTAAAAACTACGTTTCTGGATTTAATTAATGTAATGAAAAATTTTCCGATGGGATAAAAAATAATTTTAAACAAATTAGATTTCTTTCCCTCTTTGATATTTTCTAATGCATGCAATTCCGAATAATAATTAACTTTTTTTAAATAGTCCTGTAAATTTTGGGAAGTGTTGTGAACAATATAGGCATTTTTAATTTCACCAATTCTGCCGTTGACATGCCAGGTTTCATGAACACCCCTTTCCCAGGTACCTGCATTGTTTTTACCAAGACGTAATATCTTATCTGTGCCGACATACTGCCTCAGAAAATAGTTTTTCCTGTTCAAGTAAAACCCGTTATATCCGCTTGTATTCAGTCTCTTAATTTCGCTTTTTAGGTCTTTTGAGATCACCTCATCAGAATCCAAAAACAATATCCATTCTGATTTTGTCGATTTAAGAAGATCGTTCCGTGATGTGGCGAAATCTGTAATATTTTTTTTATTTAAAGTAATAACTGTGAAGTTTTTCATTCAATTGATTTATATATCCAAACCCCCCCGTCTGCCCAAATTTTACTTCCGGCTGGAATCTTTCCGGAATTTCTTTCTTCAACTATTGTATACCGTATTCCTGCATCGTTCTTAATTTTTGCCCCTCTAATAGTTAATAAATAAATATAATTATTCGCGAATTCATTCTCAAACTTATCATTGACTCCAATCCTTGAAATCGAAAAAACAGATCCTTCCGAATCTTTAATAATTTTACCAACTACAGAAAGTTGAACCGAATAAGGGGGTGCTGTTTGGATATATTCTGAACGTGGCATATCTTGATAGAACCAATTTCTGTTTATCAAACTCCACAAACACAAACCTCCGATTAATATGGTTAGTGTAGTTACAATAAATTTATCCTTAAACGTTTTGATAATCAGGAAAGCTAAAAGAATTAGAGGTATCGGGAATATTGCTAAAAAGTAATGTTCCGGGGGGTCGCCATGAATAAACAAACCTAAATATACAACAACTAAATTGATAAAAAGTAAAACAAACGACATTTCCTTGTTTCTGTCACGAAGTGCTTTAGAAACCCAAACGAGTAATCCAACAAACATCAAGGCAAATAATCCGATTGAAACTATATATGAATCTGGAACAAACGAGTCTTTAAAAAACTGATAAATTGAGTAAACATTCTGAGATATAACTTTCGAATCAACATTGTTTTTTGGATATAAACCAAAAAAGCCAATCACTCTGTATGGAATCCACGCTAAAAGTTGAAGCGTAATAGTAAACCTGTTTGTCATTTCGTAGATAATAAAAGTAATATTCGGAATCAAAAAACCCAAAAAGAAATGAAATACATATTTTAACTTAGGTCTTATTTTGTAATAAATAAAAGACACAACGATTGCCGGTATCAAAAGAAGCGGGCTTGGGAAAAAACTCATGGAGAGCCCTAAAATAAGTCCTAAAACCCCCAGACTTTTACCTTTATTATTAATTGACTTTAGTAAATACCAAAGATATGGAAAAAATATTATACCCGCAGGAGCGTTATAGCGTGAGTCTCGGGTTAGTGTGATCCATGCGGGGGAGACGGCCAGCAAAAATGACGATATTAACGCGATTTTTTCATCAAAAAGTTTTCTAAGATAATAATAACTAACTAAAATTGAAAACGACCCCACTATGGCCCAAAAAATATTTATTACAATTGGATTGAATTTTGCAAAAAACAAAAGTACCGAATAGATCCAATAAGAAACCGGTGGAATAAAAAACCATTCGTGGGAAGTTCTGGGGCCAATTAAGAAAGTCCTTGTTCCATGAACAATATTCCAAACATTCATATAGTCTGTCCCCATCTCGCCATTTAAAACAAGGTTGGGTATCAATCTGTAGAATCTTAAAAAAGTTCCTAGGACCAATATTCCTAAAACTAGGAGTGTGCTTTTTGAAAATCTGGCAAATGCCTCTACTATTAAGGCTGGCAGAATGCCATAGTGTTTTTTAAAATAATAATGTCTGCTTCGTGCAAAGGCATTTTTTATTTCATCTGAATTTTTTAATGTACCTTTTGATTCCAAATGAGTCACTTCAGATTTTGAATCAAAATAAATTTTATATCCGTTTTTCTCTAAACGTTTTGAAACATCATTTTCCTCAAAATATAAAAATAGATTCTCATCAAATTTTCCTATTACGTCACAAGCCTCTTTCTTGATTATAAAAGCCGCAAGTTGGCCTACTTCGACTTTTCGGGAAGTTTGCCTATTCCAACCATTCATCAAGTAATCTTTAACGACAAAACTACGTGGAAAAATTTTGTTTACAAAAGACAGGAAGTAGATTCCTCTAATTGGGGTCAATTCTTTAGTTGCTTCGGGTGTAAATCGCCCCGAAATATTTTTAATACGCGGTACCACCATTCCGATTTTGGGGTCTTTTTTCAGGACGTTATAAATATTTTTAAAAGACTTAAGGTCAATTAGAATATCTGAGTCGAGAGAGAAAATATACTTTCCAGCCGCATATCTGATCCCAAAATTTCGCCCTCCTCCCCAACCTAGATTTTTCTGAGATGGCATGTATTTTACCCAAGGATATTTTTTCCTAAAAATGGTTTTCTCGAGCTTTTCTTCATTGTTGTCTACTAAAATAAACTCCGCAGATTTAAATTTTGATTTGATTATTTTAAGTTTACTAAGACACCTAAACACCTCACCCCCATGGCCATAATGGACAACGACCACAGATACTTCAATAGTTTTTTTTAGCTTCATGTTATATCGTAGAGATTTTAGGAAATGAGACTATGAATTTACCTCCATTTTTGATAAAAACGCGCTCCTTTTTAATTATTTCTTTTTTATAATTCCATGCAAGAAGTAATACAAACTTTACCGAATCCTTCCTAAATACTTCTGGTGAAACAATCGGAATATGTGTTCCCGGGGTAAACCTACCTTGTCTTTCGACAGATTCGTCAACTATATAATCCAAAATGTCTTTACCAATTCCGCATGAACACAAAAATGTGTTTGCGCGCCCCCCAGCACCGTATCCGACAATTCTTGAACCACCTTTCTTAATACCCAGCAGCAACTTCTTTATGTCTACTTTGTGTTTTTCAATTTTTAGATCAAAGTTTTTTAAGATCTTTTCGTCGACCCGTCCCAAACCCTGTTCAAACTTTATCAACCTTAAAACACCATCTCTTGTCTTTAATTTGTTATTACTCTTAAATTTTACGTAAACACGAATAGAACCAGAGTGTATCGACATTTTTTTAACATCAAATATTTCCAGGTTAAACTTGTTCAAGAACGGACTTAATGTCGACAAACTGTAATAACTCAGATGCTCCCCATAAAAAAAGTCATATTGCATCATTTTCAAAAGATCGGGGAAATAGTGGACTTCAAAAATCAATATACCATCATTCTTAAGAAGTTTACTTACACCCTTAAAAACATTGTCCATGTTATCAATGTGGGCCAAAACATTATTTGCCAAAATTAAGTCTGCTTTTCCGTATTTATTTATGATTGTATCGGCCACCTTAACACCAAAATAATCAATAATAATGTCAAGTGCCTTTTTCTTGGCAATTCTTCCAACATTAACGGCTGGATCCACCCCGAGAACTTTAAAACCCATTTTTAAAAGTGGAAGGAGCAAAACTCCGTCATTGCTACCAATTTCTACAATAAAAGAATTTTTAACTGAAAATTTCTTTTTTATTTCCTCAGCATATTCCTGAAAATGTTTAGTTAAACTCACCGAGGATAAATAATGGTAATTTCTGAATAAGGTCGCGGAAGAGATAATATCCAAGTTCTGGATTAGGCCGCAACCTCTACAAAAGAAAATTCTAAGGGGATAATAACGCTCTTTCCCTACCTCCTCGGGTTTAAGATAATTGCCGGCATGAGGTATGTAACCAAAATCTAAAAATTTGACTAATTTGCGGCTTTTGCAAAATCTACAGATACATCTCTTTTTGAATTTACCCAATTTTGCCTTTTTCTTAATCATTCGTGTGTAGTTTAACAAATTTTGTGCTAACATTCTCTCAAATTACCATTATGGAAGATTTTCTGGTTCTTGGGGGCGAATCCACTTTAGCCAAATATTTTATTCAAACTTACAGAGAAAGGTGTGTGGCTTTAAGCAAAAAGCAATGCGACATAACAAATATCAAGGTACTAGAGAAAGTCATCAAGAGTTCTGGCGCTCGGTATATAGTCAACTGTGCCGCAATTACTGATATTGAATATGCTGAAAAAAATCCTGAAAAATGTTTCGATGTTAACTCAATTGCTGTAGGAAATTTGGACAACTTTTCCCAAAAATTCAATAAAAAATTAATTCATCTTTCTTCGGACTACGCAGTTAATCCAATAAATGTTTACGGTTATTCCAAAATGATGAGTGAGATGCTTATCAATAAGTCTAAAAACCTGATAATCAGAACAAGTTTTTATAGTGATAGATACTACATAATAAAATCTCTTGTTTCGGGCAACGTCACCAATGCTTACAAAAACGCTTTCTTTAATCCCGTGTCCATAAACAGGCTGGTCTGGGAAATCTGCAAAAACAAAGACAAACGTGGAATTCTGAATATTTTTACTGAGAAAAAAATATCCAAATACAGTTTTGCAATAAATGCGGCTAAAATTTTTAATATCGATCGAAAGTTAATTCAACCGGTTAATTTAGTTAACACAGATGGAAGGGTAAATCTGCCATTAAATTCGTTCGTTGCTCCAGACGTCAAAATTCAGCTGGACGGTGATCTCCTTTCTTTTAAAAAACATTTTGGACCAATCAGATCTTAAGAGTTTTGAATATAAAGTACACAGTAAAGGGGAGGGAAATTAGAGTTCCTATGATGGCTGATGCGCCAGCGCCTATTATTCCATAGGTTTGTGTGAGGGGGATAATTGCAATCCAAAGACCTAAGGTACTAACCATTGTTATAACTGCAGAATATTTTTGCTTCTCTTTTGCTACCAATAAAGAATTTGTAGAACTGGCGACCCCACGAACCACCCCAAGAATCACCAAAAGTTTTACAACAGGGATAGCACTCTCCCAACCTTTTCCAAATAGAATATTAACTATCGGTGCGGCAAAAACAAAAACAATTATTCCTGCGGTCGTCATTAATATAAAATTTGCTAAAGTATTTTTAATAAAAGCGGATTTGAGTCGCACAGCATCACCCGAAATCTTGGAAAAAATTGGGAAAGTTACTCTGTAAAAAATATCACCAACTTCAGTCAATGGAGCAGTGGAAATTTTATATGCATTCTGATAAATTCCTAAAGGTGCTACTCCTAAAATTTTACCGACGACGACATTGTCACTTTGAGTATAAAGATAATCGAAAATCCCAAACAATGTCACCCATTTGCCTCTTTCAATTACTCGTCGTGTCTTGGTTTTATTAAAAGCAAACTTCGGCCAAGGTTTGGCAACGGCAAAAGTAAAAACTACTTCATACACAGCACTGGCTACAAGCCCCCACACCATCCCCAATGCAGATTTTGTGAGAATAACCCCCAACACCGAAACCAAACATTCAACCAAAAAAACTGAAACTCTGTATAAAAACTCTTTGTTAAACTGCAACTCCTTTTGGAACTTAACTATCGATGGATTGATAAGGCCGCGGATTAACGGCACTAAAGATACTATATATAAGAGATTTTTTGATTCGGGTGAATTGAAAAATGCTGAGGTGGGGGAAGCCGCGATAAAAATAAGTACTGAGATTAAAATACCACGAACAATAGAAACCACCCAAGCAGTATCTATATAGTTGTCAATATCTTCCTTTTCCTGAATCAGAAAAATATTGATTCCGGTTTCTGTGATAATCTCCAAAAATCCCAAAACTATCGTAACTATTCCAAAAACCCCCAAACTGAATGGAGTAAGAATGTGGGCAATAATTGCAATCCGAATAACACCAATAATGCGATACAGGATCCTAAACGCCGCCATCCAACTTACACCCTTTAATGTGTCTTTAAAATAGCCCATTACCTATTAAGTATACCTGATACAAAACCACCCATGACACTTAGATCGGAAACGATTTGAAGAATAGGCCCCCAGATAGCCACACGGTAGTCTCGAAATTCAAGATAGATTTTCCGAAACGCGTAGATTAAATAAAAGAAAAAGAAAAAAAGCAAATAGGCAAGTAGGAAGGGGAACTTAAAACTAAGAACTAATAACGAAAAACCTAACACATATCTTAAGAGAACAAAAAGCACTTTAATATTGTGCGACGCAAAGCTTTTTCCAGGAAATATCCAAATTTTTGATTTTGCGTCCCCTTTTGCGTATTCATAAATCTTAGATCTGAAATCCTTGATCGACCCGGGCATCCCCCACTCCACAACAGCATTTTTCATGCGTGAAATCTTGGCTCCATTTTTAATTAATTTATAATTAAAAACAGTATCCTCCGCCGCGCCAATCACCCCTTCGGGAAACCCGCCAATCTTTTCCCAAATTTGTTTTGTAAAAGCAATTGAGCGTGTTGAAGGTAAAAAACTGATATCAAAATCTTTCGGCCTTGTTCCTAAAAAAACCGACTCCGCCTTTTGAAAAGTATTGTTTGATATCATTTTGTAAAATCCCGCAACGACATCTATTCCAGCATTTTCAAAAGGAGAAACAATATTCTTAACCCAATCCGGCGAGGCTACACAACCAGCATCGGTCATAAGAATAATTTCACCTTTGGCAATTTCCACGCCAAGGTTACGGCCTCTGGCTCTTGAGCATTTTTCGACAAGAAGTTTAATACGGTCGTTCTTTTTTTGATAATGCCTAATTATTTCAACTGTTTTATCGTCGGAACCTCCGTCAACAACAATAATCTGGTCAGGTTTTTTTGTTTGCGCCAATAGTGAGTCTAAGAGTCGCCCTACCGAATCTTCTTCATTTAATGTTGTAATACAGATCGAGATATTCATTTGCTAATTTTTCCCAAGTCTGAGATTTTCCCCACTGCTTGACGTCGCTATCGACAAAAGGAGACATCTTCCAGTAGTCTTCCTTTATTTTACTATTTCCGAATAGCTTTAACTCACAACCATACGATAGTGCTTCCAGGGCCGCCAGATATCCTCCGGGCACACAATGGTTTGCCTTTTTCAAAAACGGAACCGGATCAGTAAACCCGTGCACTTTCCCAAATTTTTCGCACTCGTTTCTAAGTCGACCATCCCCACAAAAATCAACTGTATATTTCTGGTTTTTACCTAACCATTTCAGAAATTTCGCCAGTCCTGTATTCTCTTCCAATCTTCCCACATATACAATTTTATTTTTGTCTTTTGCTACACTGTTACGTATCACTGTAGCAGCACCATAAATTATTTTATTAAATTTAATTTTTAAGTATTTTTCTAAAAATTTTCCAATACCAACTGCTCCTGTTGAAAGTTTGACGGCAAGTTTTTTTTGCCAAATACTAAATTTTGATAATGGATTGTCCCATTCAAGTCCGTGAATAGTCGTAAATACGGGCTTTTTTGGATACATTAATCTAAACGGCAAATACCAAATAAAAACGTCGTGGATATGGACTACATCTGCGTCTTGAATTAGTTTTCGATTTTTAAATATTTTCAACCAGATAGATAAGAGCCCCAATAATTTAATGTGTGGATACGAAAATCTTATTACTTTAGTTTTACCCGTTGCCTCCTTGCTCCTTAATTTTGAATCGAATTTTTCCGTAAGGATGGTTACACTTTTCCCTTTTCGCTCCAAACTCTTAGCTACTTCGAAAACATGCTTTTCTACTCCACCAACGTGTGGAAAATAAAGCCGAGTGATAAAAAGAATATTCATAGCTCGAATTTTATCAATTTATTCAAACTCTGTGAATACATCACATCTTTGGAAGAACATCTCGTTTAATACAATGCGGAAGAAGTTTATCTCTTGACAGACAAATTATTAGGATAATAATTTAATATATGAAGAGATTGGAATATTTATTTATATCTCTGTGCTGTCTTATCAGATGTTGAAGAAGATTTCTTTTCGAATTACAGTTTTGGTAATTGTATTGCCGTGCTTATTTGCCTCGGCCGTAACTATTATCAAAGCTTCTTCGCAAATATGGAGTCTTCAATCAACTTCTGATTGTTCAGGCTATGGCGGTAATGGTGAAACCTTCGATAATCTTTGCTATAACCAAAACGGCGTCAACAGCACTATACCTTGGATTCACAGTAGCGATCCTGCAATACATTTTGATGTAATAGTTGGTCACACGTACGAATTTAGCGAAACTACAAATTTTATAGGTGTAGGTGGCGATTTTATTGCCAATTTTTTAACCGACGGACAGGGTAAAGATTATGGATCCGGTGACGATTGGATATGTCCCACAGCAAAATGTTCACATGGTGGTTGGGCCAAAACTTTTACAGCAACCAGTAAAGATCTGTATTTTGCACAAGGTTCTGGCTGTTCTTCCTCTACAAGCTGTTATACCACCAATTTACTGCTAAATGATTTAAGTATTGCTGATTCACCCACCCCTACACCAACTCCCACAGAAACACCCACCCCAACTCCATCACCAACCTCAACCCCCACTCCTTCTCCAACTCCGTCACCCCTACCCGTTACTAAAACAGTTTTTGTTCCTGGTTTTGGTGGAAGCTGGGACACATCTTCAATATTAAGTTGTCAGTATGATCCAAATGCTACGTGGGGTTTGGCGCCATTTGCAGAAAGTGTTTATAATCCCCTCTTAACCACACTTGTACCATCTGACTGGAGTGTAATTCCCTTTTATTACGATTGGAGACAACCGGTTACCCAAAATGGAACATTACTAAAACAAAAAGTAGACTCTTTAAATGAAAAGGTTAATCTTGTAGGACATAGTATGGGTGGTCTTGTTGGTAGAGCATATTTGGAGGAAGAATTCGATTCAAATAAAATTAGCAGCTTCTTAACCGTCGGCTCACCTCACAGAGGAGTTGCAATAGCCTATCCCGCTTGGGGAGGCGGTGAAATTTGGACTGATAATTTTCTGGCAAAAATTGCCACAACTCTTTACCTTAAGCTTTGCGGTCAAAAAGGTCCACTTTCCAACAACCGCGAAACTCTACAAAACATTTTTCCATCATTTCGTGACTTATTGCCTATTGATCCGTATTTAGTAAGTACTAGAAATTTTTCTCCTCCAAACATAAATGATGTTGACATGAACGCCAAAAACGTATGGCTGGTTGGAGACACCAAATGGCCAATTTCGAATATCAAATTAGGCTCTTTATCCGGATCGGGATTTGCAACTCTACAAAACATCCCAGTCAAAGAACCGTCAAACCGTGATATCTCCTTGGGAAACTGGACTGATGGCAAGCCAGCAGGAAAAATTTACTCAACCAGCGGCGACGGAACAGTTCTCACCTCAAGCAGCGATATTAATGACCCAGCAGTTGAATTCCATCCAATAATTTCGCAAACGCACTCAGGCCTTGTGGCAAGTAATAATGGTTTAAATCAAATTCGTGAGTTTTTAGGTTTATCGCAAATTGTGGCAACAAGCTCAACTTTTTCTGAACCAACTTCTGCCTTAATATTAATCGGTTATCCGGCCAAGTTTTGGATAGCTGACCAAAAAGGAAATATTGTAAAAGATAAAAATGGCATGGTTGCTATTATGAATCCTAAATCGGGTATTTTCAAAATTAGTCTCTCACCAAAAAGTGGCAACACCAGGTTTATAATTGCTCAATTTTTAGCTAACGGGGATGTAAAATATAAAGAATATAGTTTCAAAGGTTTTGCCAATCAATTCAAAACTCTAAAATTTGATATCAATAACCCCCAAGAAGATATCCTCAACTAACTAAAAAGTGGGTTTAAAACGCGTTTTTACAAATACAAAAAGTTTGTAGATTATAATCAGCCCAATTATTGCGAGGGCCGGACCATGGAAAAATGAAAAAGGAGGGGTCCCTATATCGCTTCCTAAACCAATCGAATGTATACCTATAAATACAAATACCAAATAATTGAGGATGTGGAATTTTTTCCAATTGGCCCTCATATAAGGGGTGGCCATGCGAAGTAGTCCGGCCCATACAGCAATATTTAAAAGCCAAAAAGAGATCCTACCCAATGTTTGATAAAAATCAATTCTGGTCGGACACAGAACGCAGAAATATATAAAAACAGTAAAAGGGTCCAATCCCCGTTGCGAAAAATAATTGAATAGCATAAAACTAAGCGGGTGAAGAATAATAAGAATGTATACCAAAACTCCTTCGATAATATGGAACCTGAATATCCAACCCCCGAGTTTGTTGGTCCACTTTTCCATAAATGCACCAAGAACAATCTGGAAAAATAGCAAGGTAAATGCCGTAAGCCCCAAAAGTCTTTGAACAAAATTTGCGATTGTGGAATAGTTTGTTAACGCACGGGATAATGGAGTATTGGACAATATTGAAATGGGAGCCAAACTCAGCACCCCTAGCCAAACAAGAAAAAAAATAATTTTGTTTTTCATCTAATGTGGACGACGTTGGAATCGGACCAACGACCTTTCGAATGTGAGTCGAATGTTCTGCCACTGAACTAGTCGTCCTTCTCGATCTATTTTAGCATGGCAAGCCCTGCTTATCATCTTGACAAGATAAAAACGAATTAGTAAAAAGGTGTATGGCACTCCCCGAAGTTCTTTCAGAAAGCGAAGTACCTTATGTCCCCTTCTCTGAAAACCCCAAAATTATTACTGTGGGAGATTTTAAAGTCTTCGAATATGTTAGCCCCACCGAAATGGCAAAATATATCAATTTGCTGTCCAATAAGGTCAAACTTGACACCTTTGATGCTGTTCTGGTGAACATGAATGGCGGAATGTTTCTGTTTGATTGTCTTTCGCGTTTACAAGGGTACACCAAAGATCCTGTAAAAATTGAGTATCACCGGCCCGAAAGGGCATATGGCGCAACGATTATATCCCCGGTTCCACCTGAACTTAGACACCTAAAACTTTTAGGAGTAGATGATATTTACGACAGTGGTGGAGTTTTCCGTGCCATTATGGCCGATTCCGGCCCATTGTCGGAAGCTGTGGCTCTCGTCACAAAAAAGGGTATTCCAAACCAGATACAAATTCCAAACATTACCATCGGATTAAAAATTGATGATCGCTGGGTCGGTGGTTGCGGCATGAATCTTGGTGCCCCCGGTGAAGAAAATATCTTTAGAAACTACCCAGGACTAGTAGTAAAAATTTAAATAATTTTACTAGTACTTGTGTTTACTCCTTAACCCCAAATATAATGAAGGTTATATATGTTTGGTAAAATTGGCGCGTTTTTTTTGGATATATTGGAAGTAATAGTTTTTGCGATCGGCATCTTCTTTTTTGTCTATCTTCTTATTATGCGTCCCCATAAAATTAAAGGACAATCTATGCATCCCAATTTTCCGGACGGTGAATACTTATTAACCGAAAAAGTAACCTACTATACCAGAAGCCCCAAGAGAGGAGATGTCGTAGTTTTTACCCCACCCGTCTCGGAAACAGACGAATTTATTAAAAGAGTTATAGGGCTTCCCGGAGAGCGTGTAATGATTCAAGACAGTCGTGTCTACATCGACGACAAACTACTTAACGAACCATATCTTGCAAGCAATATTTATACAGAAAATGAGGGGTTTTTAAAGGATGGGGAAAATTATACAATTCCTGAAGGCCAATATTTTGTTATGGGAGACAACAGACCCCACTCCTCCGATTCCCGTGCTTGGGGTCCCATTACTAAAAAGTCAATTAGCGGTAGAGCCTGGATAATTTATTGGCCTCTAGATCTTTCGGGAGTCGTAAAAATACCGACGTATTAAGAAGTAATTGCTTTATAAACTCTTTGGAGTCTTTCTTCGGTTTCTTCCAGTCCACCTTTAAAAGTAAAGTTAACTTTTGTCTCTCTTTGGGATCTTATTAGCTTAACTGCTGTCTTTTTGGCAAGTTCGGAATCACCATTGATTTGAAATGCTTTTTGCAAATCTTCCTGCATTCTGTCTATCTCCTCAGAGACAATTCTAACGTGCTGACTTGATCTTGGCGCTTCCTGTTGAGACTTGGCCTTCATACGTCTTGCAAGCTCCTCTGCGCGACGCACACTGCCGCTCTCTCTTAACACTATCTTGTAAGCCTCTATCATGAGGTTTGGATCGTCTATAGCCGCCAAAGCCCTTGCATGACCTTCCGTAATAAGCCCCGACAAAAGTCCGTCTTTAAGTGCATCCGGAAGAGAAAGCAATCTTAAGGAGTTACTTACATAAGCAACAGATTTACCGATTCTAACCGCAATCTCACTTGTAGTTAAATTGAACTCATTCATAAGGCGTTCAAAGCCTTTGGCGCGGTCCAACGGATTAAGGTCTACTCTTTGAACATTCTCAACAAGCGCCATTTCGAGCATTCCTTTGGGGGAGGTTTCACGAACAATGACAGGCACATGAGTCAAACCCGCAAGTTTAGAAGCTCTCCATCTACGCTCCCCTGCAATTATTTGAAAACCGGCCGGAGTCTTGGCAACTACCAAAGGTTCCAATATTCCATGTTCACGGATGGAATCAACTAGGTCTACTAAACTTTCAGGAGTGATTGCACCACGAGGTTGAAGAGGGTTTGGCTGTAACTGTGTAACTTCAATTTGTACTATTTCTTCTGCCATAATATTTTTAAGACACTAGTGACTAGGCACTAGCAACTACACTAACAACTCTTTTACCCAGCTTCTTAGTAAATTTAACAATGCCGTCGGCAACTGAGTATAAAGTATGATCACGGCCTAACTTTGCTCCGGCTCCTTTACCAAAAGTGGTACCGCGTTGACGGACTAAAATTTGCCCCCTGCCCACTTTTTCGCCACCTGAAACTTTTACACCCAATCTTTTACCTGCCGGGCTAACATGTTGTGAAGCTTTTCCACCCGCTGCTTTATGTGTTGACATCCTTCGCACAATATAAATGATGTTTTCACAGTTGTCAAGAGGGTTGGTAAGATGTATTAAATCATATTTCGTTCTTGACAAAAGAATAATATAGGCTATAATTCTGGCCTAATACGCATCGTGCGTAAATTCCTGAGTTTGCACATAAAAAAGGAGAATAAGATGCTCGATTTAAGCAATTTGACCGGTGCTAACGGCACCAAGTTCGTGATTCATCTGGAAAACCAGGCAGATCTGGCAAAGATTGAGCACCAATTCCATGACAATGCCTCGCTTTTGGCTTTCGTCCAGGATGGTGCGGATTTTGATCTCGGCGGTTCCAACCTCGGCCCGGACAAGATCGTGCACGCCATGTTCGCTAAAAATCGGCGCGTGACCTACCTGACCGAAGAGAAGTACGTTGAATGGGCGAAAACCGGCGATTGGCAAAATGTCGACCCCGATGGCGACAATGAACCCGAAGCGAGCCTTAATGATGTCCTGTCAATGCTCCTCGGCGGTGGCAGTCATTCGAATTTCACGGGTCCGACCGATGATCAAATCGCGAAATACGCCAGCAACCCGACTGCTCAGATGATCAGTGGCGAGGACGCAAACTGCTCTTTTTGCCTTCGGCCTACTGGTGGCTGCATCGGTCGTGACGCTTCGTTCGACGAAGCCGCTTTCGACGCAGAAATTCTCACGCGCAAGGCTGCATTGAACTAACGAATTACTTCTTTTATTGTTATTCCGCGGCTGGAACCAAAGTGAATGTTCACAAACATTTACCCAAAAGTTCCAGCCGCAAGATTTTTCAGGAAATTTTCTCCACCAGAAGTCTTGCATATTGAGGTCTAAATCCTGTATGCTTCCTGTAGCGTGATTTTGCTTTAAATTTATAGATCTCGATTTTTTCTCCTTTTTCCAGCTCTGTTACAACCTTTAAGGCTACTTTTACATCTTTGAGGACCGGCTTACCCACTTTTACCTTTTCCCCGTCCACGAACATAAGTACTTCAGTTTCAAAACCCTTAATATCGATAAGTTTGTCCACCAAAAGCTCTTTGCCTTCCTCGACCTTATATTGCCTGCCGCCAATCCTGACTACCGCATATTTATTCATAATAACTGGTATTTTAGCGTTTATAAGACGAACTGGCAATCCCCAAGCCTATCATTGTGGCCAAAAGTGAAGATCCGCCGGCTGAAACCAAGGGAAAAGGCAGCCCCGTAACCGGTAATAGACCAATATTCATGCCTATGTGAATAAATATTTGGAGTAAATATGTCAGGAAAAAACCGGAAAGATAGGCACGGGCAGCAGAACTTACGGCTTTTTCCATATAAATAGTCAAGCGGTAAAGGATAATAAAACTGGCAATTATAGACATTAGAGCCCCGACAAAACCCAGCTCTTCAGAAATTGCCGAAAAAACAAAGTCTGTTTGTTTTTCAGGCAAAAAAGACAACTGTGTCTGAATTCCCCGCCCCAACCCCAATCCTGTAATTTTTCCTGACCCCGCCGCAATCGTCGATTGCAAACTGTTATAACCAGCACCGAGTGGATCAGACGACGGCGTGATAAACGTAGTGAGACGCAGTCGTTGATAAGGCGCCATTATCAACCAAAATATAGGAGAAACAACCAACAAGGCAACAAGACCAAAAAAAATATATCTCTTATCAATCTTTGAAGAAACCAAAACACCCAAAAATCCCACCAAGGTTAGAACCGACACTCCAAGGGAGGGTTGGATAAAAATAAGAAAAACCGGAAGTAGAGCCAATGCGAATGTTTTTACTATTTTAACAGAATCCAACGTACCGTAAGTAAGATAGTTGGCAAAAAAAATCAGAAGAAACGGACGTACGATTTCTGCCGGCTGAAGACTGATCGGACCAATTGGTATCCAGCGAATTGTTCCTCTTGTAACGCTACCGATTATAAGAGTTGCCAAAAGAAGGATAATTGAAAAAATATATAAATGCTTAGAAAAAAGAGATACGATATCGAAATCTAATTGGGAAAAAAGAAAAAAAGCGCCAACTCCGATGAAAACACTTAGGAAATACAACGGAAATATCGATGGGGCTACCGACTTTAAAACAATCACACTTAATATAAGCAAAAATATTATGGAAAACGTAAAACTAATATCTTTGGTCAAAAATCCAAATATCAGGTTTTGTCTTTTCACTTTGAAGCTTTAGAAACTTTAAATTTACCTACACTAAGACTATTTATTTGCGCTTTTTTAGTCATCCATTGAACAAGTTTTTTGTCCAATGGAATCGCCTCTAATTGAACATTAACCTTCTGAGTAAGATTTAAACCCAATAATTTTCTTTCTTCCTGAATTTTGCGTGCCAAGTCCCGGATTCCAGCCTCTTCGGAAAGTTCCGCTGTAATTTTTAAATCAAACTCATTTTCTTTTGATCCCCAAATTAGTTTCTTTACATTGATTTCATCTTTTATTAAATATTCCAGATTTTTAGAAATCGGCTGAAGTGTTATCGAGTAAGAATTGAGAGGCTGTTTAACACCTATCCCCTTTTCTTTTCGTATAGAATGCGCTGTTTCTACAATCTCGCGTACTATTTTCATTTCCTCCAATAGTTTGTGACTTGTTTTTTGAGATTTGATATTTACATTTGGCCAATCACTCAAATGTACAGACTCCTCTTTAGTTAAGTTCATAAACAACGTTTCAGATATGAAAGGTATAAACGGAGCAAGAAGACGGGACAAAGTATGTAGTATGTAGTATGTAGTCTGATAAAAAGCACTCCTATCATTCTCGGACTCTGCGGCAGGGCCTACTCTATCACGGGACCTTCTTATATACCAAAGACTTAAATCATCAACAAATTTCTCAATTTCGCCGGCTCCTGTGTAAGCGTCGTATTTTTCAAGATCATTTGTAACTGTCTGAATTACCTGATTCAGTCTCGCCAATATCCATTTGTCCAAAACGTTAGTGCTGTGTACTGAGTACTTTGTACTCTGTACTGGACGCCAAGCGTCCAAATTTGCATAAGTCACAAAGAAGTTGTAAACGTTCCAAATCTTTAAGTGAAATCTCCTTCTGACTTCATCTGCAACTTTATATCCGAACAATAAATTCTCCGCCGGATTCTGACGCACAAACATCCACCTCATTACATCCACCCCCATCTGGTCAGCCCCCTGAGTAAATTCAATCATGTTCCCGGAACTTTTATGCATGGCGTTCCCCTTCTCGTCGAATAGTGTGGCATACCCTAGAACAGTTTTAAAAGGCTCAGCGTCTTCCATAACAGTACTCATGGCAATGAGCGAGTAAAACCAGTTCTTAAATTGTCCCGGAAAACTCTCAGTAATAAAATCAGCCGGGAACCATTTCTCCCATTTAGATATATCTGCTAAATATAAAGGTTTGGTTTTTGTCACTTCAAAGTTGGCAGCTTTGTTGTTTTCGCTGATTGTTGAATACGGAATTATCCCGGCGTCCAGCCAAGGGTTGCCAACCGGCTCGATTCTACTCATAACACTTCCACACTTGCCGCACTTGATTTTAACCTCGTCTATCTGGGGTTTATGAGGGGTCTTCCCATCAAATTTTTCCCATCCGATAACAGCAAGCTCTTTAAGTTCCTCTTTCGAACCGACGACCTCAAAATTCCCGCATTTTTTACATTCCCAGATGGGAAGAGCGAGACCCCAATATCTATTTTTTTTGCTTATAAGCCAGTCATGCATGTTGGACAGCCAATCCATCTCACGATCAAGCCCAAACCCGGGAATCCAATTAATCTTCCCTGTAACATTTTTCATCTGTTCCCTTAGTGTTCTAGTGTCGAGTTTTTGTGGCCTTTCTTCTTCCTTTTCGTTCCACTCAGAAATTTTTAATTTTTCATTTTTAATTTTTAATTTTGATGGAGCATCCATCGCTATGTACCATTCGTCAGTTACTTTCCAAACGAGTTCTGTTTTGCATCTCCAACAAGCGGGGTATCTATGGGTATATCTCTCAGTTTTAAAAAGAAAATGATTTCCTTCTTTATCCAGGTTGCGTAGATAATCTAAAATTATTTCCGGATGTTTTTTAGCGTTTAGACCCGAAAATTCTCCCAGTCCTTCCACATAGGACGCATCATCGTTGATCACCGGAATCATCGGCAAACCAAGTTTTTTACCAAGTTTAAAATCCTCACTTCCCGCCGAAACTGCAGTGTGCACAAGCCCGGTTCCTTCGTCGACTGAAATCGGTAGAATCAGGTTATCAGTGGCAACGACATTGTGAAACTTGGCATCGTTTTTTGATGAAGCCGTAACCACTCCCGGCAAATTATCAAAAGCACCTTTGTACCTTAAGCCAACTAATTTTGCACCTTTAGTGGTTTTTATAACCTTGTAGTTTTCACCCGCAAGTACCCGGGAAACAGCGTCCTTGGCCAGCCAGTATTTTCGCGTCTTGACCTCAACAAGTGAATACTCCAGTTTTTCATCAACCGCTATAGCAATATTGGCCGGAATTGTCCAAGGGGTTGTTGTCCAAACCATAAAATACTCATCGATAACCCCAACCACCGGAAATGCCAAATACACTGATTCGTGTGTGATTTCTTTATAATCTTCGGTCAGCATTTCGTGTTGAGAAATAGCTGTTTCGCATCTTGGGCACCAAGGAACAGAATCGTTCCCTTTGTAAATCCAGCCGTTATCATAACATTTCTTCAAAAAATCCCAGATCATGTAATTGTTGTCATCACTTAATGTGTAATACGAGTTATCCCAATCCATGAAGTAACCCAAGCGCTTGCTTTGTTCAGTTTGAATACCAGAATATTTCTTCACCCTGTCGCGGCAAAGCTGAACGAATTTTGCAACACCGAAAGTTTCTATATCTTTTTTACTTTTAAACCCGAGTTCCTTTTCAACTTCCACTTCTACCCACAGACCCTGAGCATCAAAACCGTTTTGAAATCGTTGATTAAATCCCTGCATGTTTTTAAACCTGCGCCACAAATCTTTATACGTTCGCCCCCAGGCATGGTGTACCCCCATAGGGTTATTGGCGGTAATCGGGCCATCCAGGAAAGAAAAATGCTTTGTGGATTTTGAATTTTTTTGAAGATATTTCTTTACAATGCCTTTTTTTGCCCAAACCTCAAGAAGCCTATTTTCCATTTTAGGAAAATCGACTTTCAGGTCAACAGGCTCAAAATAGGGCTTTCGGGTAGACACTATGGAGCTATTTTACTATTTCACCCGAAGGCATTCAAGGCGGGTTTGGCTAGTGGATTTTGCGAAGAAAAGCTGGGATTTCAAATTTCTCACCAAAAACATCGTCGTCACCTGAATTATCAGAATTTTCTGGTGGCTCGGTATCCCTATTATCCGCATCATCTTTCCTATCAAAAACGGGTTCGCTTACAACTCCTTGGACAATGGGTTTTTGAACTGGTTTACTCATTTGCGCCAAACGGGAACGTGTTTCATCAAAACCTGTGGCAATCACTGTAATTCTAACTTGATCATTCAACCCCTCTTTAATTACTGCTCCAAAAATGACGTTGGCGTCGGGGTCTGCCGCACTAGAAATGATTCTTGCAGCCTCGTCGACTTCAAACATCGTCAAGTCATTTCCACCGGCGATGTTAAAGAGGACTCCCCGCGCACCCTCAATGGACAAGTCAAGAAGCGGCGATGACACTGCCGCACGTGCCGCCATTTGTGCCCTGTTTTCGCCGGCTCCGGTTCCAATACCCAAAAGAGCGCTTCCCGCGTCTTTCATAATTGTCTTTACATCAGCAAAGTCTACATTTACTAGCCCTGCAGTTGTAATAATATCCGCTATGCCGCCAACCGCCTGACCCAAAACCGAGTCAACCACTTTAAATGCCTCAAGAAGAGTCATTTTTCTGTCAATAACGTCCATTAGGCGTTGGTTTGGAATAACAATAAGAGTGTCTGTTGATTCCTTAAGTTTTTCGATTCCATCTTCAGCCGCTACCGTTCTTCTGGTGCCTTCAAATGCAAAGGGCTTAGTAACAACCCCAACCGTGAGGGCTCCGCTCTCTTTAGCAAGTCTTGCGATAACAGGCGCCGCTCCCGTGCCAGTTCCACCACCCATGCCGGCAGTTATAAAAACCATATCACTATCAATCAGAAGTTCTTTTATTTTTTCTACTGACTCTTCTGCTGCTTGAGCGCCAATTTCCGGATTTCCACCAACACCAAGTCCCTTTGTCAGCTTTTCTCCGATCTGAAGTTTTGTCGGAGCTTTGTTTTGAAGAAGTACTTGCGCATCAGTATTTAATGCAATAAATTCAACCCCACTAATTGTACCGGCATCAATCATCGAAGAAACTGCGTTTCCACCACCACCACCAACACCGATTACTTTTATTTTTGCTATTCTAGCCGAATCAGGTTTAACAAGTGCCATAGTCTACGGCCATGATTCTACATGGCCAAATTATAAATTACAAATGCCAAAAGGCAAATGGAGCAGTTTTTGACTAATTGCTAACGTCTAATTACTAATTACTTTTTTATGGCAGGAGGTCTTTGATCGATTCGATTACTTTTCCAAACATTCCGGTCATCTTAGGTAGTCTCATCTTTTTCCCGAAGCTTGTCAAGCTCTCACCCGGCGACTCTTTTGCTCCATAATGTAATAGTCCGACGCACGTAGCAAATGATGGATTCATTATGTCATCTATTAGACCTTCCACACCTCTGGGAATTCCAATGCGAACAGGAAGGGAAAGCATCCGTTTGGCCGAGTCTATCACGCCAGCAGTCTCTGCCCCACCACCTGTAATAATTGCCCCCGAAGGAATCCGAACCGCTAGGCCTTCCCTTTCAAGTTCAATTCTAACCATTGTAAATATTTCGTTTAGCCGAGGTCGAATTATTCCCTCCAAAAGTGTTTTTTTGGAAATCTTCCTAACTTCGGTTACCCCCAAACTCTCCAAATCCATTTCATCCTCTTCCGTCTTATCCTTTCTTGAGTTTTTGGAAAGAGCAAGTTTGATTTTTTCCGCAGTTTCGAGTGAAACCCGAAGGCCAATTGCCAAATCATTTGTAACATTCTTAGCCCCAACCGGAATAACGCCAGAATAAGTAAGTGCGCCATCGACGTAAATTACAATTGAAGTTGTCCCTCCGCCAATATCGATTAAAACACACCCCAATTCCTTTTCGGTAGGAGAGATAACAGCTTCCGCAGCAGCTAGCCCTGAAAAAACAAGGTCCTCAATTTTTATGCCAGCCTCTTGTATTGCCTTCTTTGCATTTTTGATAGGTCCGACACCGGCAGAAATTATATGAGTATCCACTTCGAGCCTTACACCACTCATTCCTACCGGGTCACGCACACCGCTCTCCCCATCAACAATAAATTCCCTAGGTAACACATGGATAATCTCGCGCGAGGCCGGAATAGAAATCGCGCTAGCAGCCTCTATCGCACGGTCAACATCGTTTTGATTAATTTCCCCGCTGGGATCCGAAATAGCGACAACTCCATGAGAATTTTGAGAATGAATATGTGCCCCACCGATTGATGCAAAAGCTGTATCTAAATTATAACCGGCCATCCTTTCCGCAGCTTCTATCGAAGCAATTGTTGCCTCGGTTGCCTCTTCTATGTCAACTATTTGACCTTTCTTTATTCCGCGAGACTCGGCAGTCGCTGCGCCTGCTATATTAATCGAAGTCTCTGCACTAACAGGGTCAACCGCAACCTGACTTATCAGGGTAGATATTTTAGTCGAGCCCATTTCAATTGCCGCTATAATTCTTGTTTTAGTCATTGTTTAGTTCATCTTAATACCGCATTTTTAAAACGCAAGTCAATTTCGGAATATTTTCCGATATTGCCTGGTTCACTAATCTTAGAGTATATCAATCTCAAGCTTCCAAGCAAAATGTTAGAATCTCCGTACAATGGAAATATTACTCTGATTTGTGGTAGGAGTTCAACAACCAAACTCTCCGAATTCATTTCACCGGTCCTAATTTGATACATTTGAAAAACACCTGCAATTATTTTAAGTGCAAAAAAATCTCTATCGGTAATCCTTTGACCCTCCTTTCGATCGATTGAATCTGCTGTCACGGTCGGAAGAGTTGAGTCTGATCCGAAAAATAGTATTTTTCCCTCCTCATCAATCAGGGCAACTTTCTTAGAATTTCTGTCAACCAAGGCTGCAAAAGGTTTTTTTACAACTATGTAAGTTTCCAAAATATTGGGCAACTTAAACTGCAAACTGTAATTCGAAATTGTGAAATCGGAAGATAGTATTTTTCTTATATTTTTCTTGGCAGTGAATAAGCTATTACCGTTAAAGGCGTCAATCTTAGATAAAACTCTTTCGGGACAAGCACCAAACTGGGTTTTACAATTTATTTTGACCTTGATGAAAAACGGAGAGAGAAATATAAAAACTAAACAAACTGATATTAAAATAAACAGAAGTCTTTTTGTCATATATAGTTCTTTACGAGATCAACAACCTTTTTGGAAGCTTCTGTATCCGGACTGTGGGTTCCTTTTGCTTTTCGAATTAGTTCGGGCCAATCTTTTAATAAACGGTTAATTTCTTTGAGAATTGTTTCAGGTGTGGCATTCTCTTCCAGAAAAACAGAGGAAAACCCAAAGCTTTCTGCATACCTGGCATTTTTTACTTGCTCTCCCAGAAAAGTTCTCGGGAGTGGAATTAATATCGCAGGACGCTTAGCATAAATAATTTCGGAAATAGAGTTCGCCCCGGATCTACTAATAATTAAATCTGCCTGAGAGTAATAATTTCCAATTTCTGAAGGATTGATTGACCGATAAACTTTATAATTTTTTCTAAGGGTCGGTGACAATTTTTCTTTAAACTTCTCTACTTTTTCAAAATCCCTCTCACCTGTTATGTGTATTAGAACATTATGAGAGAGAACCAATTTTAATATATCGATCACTAACTCATTAATAAAGTTGGAACCACGCGAACCTCCAATAACCAATATTATTGGCGGTCTTCCCGGAAATTTCTTGGCTCTTATATTTAAGATATTCTTCATCAATGGGTTTCCAGTAACTACCGATTTATTTTTTGGAAAATATCTTTGACTTTCCGGTCTGGCCAATGCAATTTTTGTTGCAAAAAAGGCCGAAGAAATAGATGCGCGACCGGCTACCACCGTCTGCTCATGTAAAATTACAGGGATTCTAAAAACCCACGACCAAAAAATCACAGGAAATGAGGAGTAACCACCGAAAGAGAGAGTCACTTTGGGTTTAATTTTCAACAGTAACCAAAAGGCCTGGAAAAAACCAACTGGAATTTTAAGCAAAGATGGAATAGTGTGTCTTGTAAATTTGGTCTGAATTTTTCCGGCAACAATTGGAACAAAGTTGACATCGATTTTTGGAAAAGTCCTGGACTCAATTGTTGAGGCTTTAGAGCCCTCAATAGCAGTTTGCGAGCCGATCCAATAGATTTGAACCCCTTTCAACGATTCACGTCTCCTGATTTCTTCAACAACGGCAATCCCCGTTGTCGCCGCATGTCCGCCTGTTAAAAGTATCGTTTTTGAATTCATACCTACTTTGAATTATAGACTATTTGCCAAAAGTCTTCATTTTTAAAAAAAGTATCCCATAGACTTGACTTTTTAATGTGGTGGTGGTACCATTAGCCTCGGCAAATTGTATAAACATAGGTTTATTTTGTAACTTATAGTTATAGGCTTGCTTTTTCTATTTTTTCGCTCTTTTGCATACAAAATAGCCTCATTCTACTGCACCACAAGCTCACTAGCTTAGCGGGTTTTTGGTGCAGTAGTTTTAAGCACAGATGTAATCAAACTCTGTTTTTTCAATCTTGCTTAAGGAGGCAAAGATGACTAAGAAGAATGTTACGTTCGATCTGAGTGGTAGTTCAACTCTCACTCTCAAAAACCTTTTCGCGCAGGTGACTGTTCGTAAAGGCTCGACTGGCAAAGCTTCTGTGGAAGTAAGCGGTGAAGATGAAGTGATCAAAGAGATTAAAGTCACACAGCCCAACTCCAGTGAAGTTTTGATCGAAGGCCCGGACAACGGAGGTGGTGGTATTACTGTAGTCCAAAGTGGTCGCAGCTCATCCATCTCAGTTCGTGGAAACGACGTTGTCGTCGGTGGAAACATTGTCGGCGGACGGATCATCAGCGGAGGAAATGTCGTTATTGTTAACGGCAAAGTTATCTCCGGACAGGTAACGGAACTTGGTGGCGCAGAAATGGCTTCCATCACCGTGACTGTTCCCGAAGGAACTGAACTTGACGCTGAAAGCGTTGAAGAACTCAATTCCCAAGGTCTGAATGGAAAACTTTACCTTTCGCTCGATGTATCGGGAAAAGCCAAAGTACTGGACGTAACCAGCGCAAAGATCGACTGCAGAGGGCAGACACGCGCCGAACTCGGTAATGCCAAAGGAGACCTCAAGGTTTCCTGCAGTGGTCAATCACGCGTTACAGCCAAAGGCAACTTTGGGGATATTGATATGGACGCAAGCGGTCAATCTCAAATCCAGGTCGCCGGAAATTGCAGGGACTGCGAAGGCAGCGCAAGTGGTCAAAGCACAATTTCGCTCACCGGCCATGCATCTGGCAAAGTTCGCAAACACGAAAGTGGCCAGAGCAGTGTCGATATCGAATAGTCATTGATTCAAGCAAAAGGGAAGCCTCTCATTGTAGAAATACAAAACAATGGGAGGTTTTTTTTGGCATAATCGCTTGCAAGGTGTCACCTTTAATGCTATCATAAATTATGCCCAGTCGCAACATCGTAAAAGTTTATCTTGAAAACGGTTATTACCATATTTACAATCGAGGGGTTGAGAAAAGAACTATCTTTGTAGACGAACAAGACTACAGGAGCTTTTTAAAATATTTGAAAGAAAGCCTTTCCTCTCCGTCCGACCTTAAAACAACTACCAAAACTTTTAGCGTTCGAGGTGTCACCTTTGACGCTACACCAAGGCTCGTTAAAAACTTCGACAAAAAAATTGATTTAATGGTTTATTGTCTTATGCCAAATCATTTTCATCTTCTTGTAAAACAAAGCGAACATATGGATATAAATAAATTCATACAGTCTATATGCACCAGATACTCGATGTACTTCAATAAAAAATATAAAAGGATTGGCAAACTTTTCCAAGGATCCTACAAAGCAATTCTTATAACGACCGATGAATACCTATTACACCTTTCCAGATATATTCATCTAAACCCGGCAGAATTTACAAAAGATCTTGCAAGTGCCTACTCTTCATATGCAGAGTATATAGGCATAAGAAAAACGAGCTGGGTTAAGACCAAGGAAATTTTGTCTTATTTCAACAAAACGAGTAAGGATTTTAAAAAACGAGCAAATACATATCGCGATTTCGTCGAAAAATATCAAACAGACTTGGGACTAACTTTGGATAAATTAACTCTCGAAGAGTAGGTGCCTTCAAGTGCATTCAAGGTGACACCTTGAATGCTAGCGCTTTGCATTTTCGTATGATCTAAACTTAGATATATTCAAGAGTATTCCGCATGCAGTAAGTATCATCACCAAACTTGTTCCTCCATAAGATAAAAACGGCAATGGTATACCGGTCAAAGGCGTAAGTGACACCATGGAAGCGATATTCAAAAACGCCTGTCCGGAAATCCAAGCAACAATGCCGATTGCAAGTACCTTTGAAAATTTGTCGGGTGCTCCCTTCGCTACCCTGACTCCCCTGATAAATAAATATATATACAAAGAAATAATAACGATCGAACCAATTAATCCCAACTCTTCTGCAATGACTGCAAAAATAGAATCAGTCGAAGCCTCAGGTAAAAACGAATATTTTTGTCTGGAAGCTCCCAAACCTACACCAAATATTCCTCCAGACCCCAATGCTAATAAAATTTGCCTAATATGGTAACCCTTTCCCAATGGGTCGCTTGTTGT
The DNA here is from genome assembly GCA_964494885.1 of uncultured Gammaproteobacteria bacterium. Lineage (GTDB taxonomy): Bacteria > Patescibacteriota > Microgenomatia > UBA8517 > UBA8517 > GWB1-39-10. The sequence goes on from CAZBTH010000001.1 coordinate 98,608, forward strand.
TTCAAAAAAAGTAAGAAGTCGATCTCTTCTGTAGGGTGAAACAAGAATTAGAACAATAGTGCTCAATGCGCCAATTACCATGGCACCAAAAAAATGTAATAAATTGACCCCTGAAATAAAGATTTGTGAAAGTCCGATTGTAGCCACCACCAAAGTCGTTCCCAAATCCGGCTGTAACATGATTAAACCGGCCACAATAGCCAAAGGAACAAAGTACGACGCCGGCCCTTTGTTTTTGGCGGCAATCTTTGCTAAATAAATAGCAAGGCTGAGTTTGACCAACTCAGAAGGCTGGAAGTTAAAACCAGCAATCGAAATCCACCTTCGGGCACCGAGAGCCGCAAAACTTAAGTGTGGCAGTAAGACTGCCAAGAGGAATAACACCGAAAGAAAAAAGAAGGGAGTCGCAACTTTTTCCCAAAACGAATAATGTACATGCGCAGTGGCAAAAAGTGCAACAACCCCAATAGCGGCCCATACAACCTGTTGACGAAGAAGGAAAAACTTATCTCCATAAGCATTCAACGCCTGGGGAGCTGAAGCATCGGCGACTGCAATCAAGCCTATTACCACAAACAAGAGTATCAACCAAAAAAATTTCTTATCAATCTTTTTCATTCATTTATATGGTAGCCAGCCAAAGGCCAAAAATGGCGAGAAGAGTTCCCAAAAGCCATGCCCGCATTACTATCTTCGGTTCTTCCCAGCCGACTGCCAGAAAAGTATGGTGAATTGGGGCAAGAGGAAATATTGGTTTTTTTAATAATTTCCATCCAGCCATTTGAATTGCGGAAGAAGCCAGTTCAACAACAAAAATTCCACCCATTACCAAAAGTGCAATAATACTTCCCGAAAGTAAACCGATAACAGCAAGGCTTGCCCCGAAAGACAAAGCTCCCGAATCCCCCAGAAAAATTCTGGCAGGCCAGATATTAAAATATAGAAATGCAAATAAAGATCCCAACCATAGTGCCACAAAAAGCGAAAGTGGTGTATCCAAGTGTCCGGCAATTATTACTCCGAATGCTGCCAAACATATTATTAGAAGACCCGAGGCCAAACCGTCCAAGCCGTCGGTGACATTGAATGCATTCGAAAAAGCTACAAGCATTAAAGCAGCAAACGGTATATACCAAACGCCCAAGTCATAGACAACGTGTAAAAGAGGGATGTTGACAATGTGTATTCCCAAATCTCGATAAATTAAAAACCCGACGGTCAGTCCCAGAACCCACTGAAGTATAAACTTTTGCCATCGTCTAAGTCCGAACCACAAACCCAAAACCCCTCTCGTGGGTCTGGCAAAAATTTTTAGAACGTCATCAAGTAAACCTAAAATCCCAAAACTCAAAAAAGTGAAGAATATTATGAAAAGCTCGTCCCTAAGTGGGTAGGAAGTTTTTATATATACCCCAAGCCTGGAAGACAGGGGAAATAAAATGGCAAAGAACAAAGTGACGAGAAAGATAATAAAAATCCCTCCTCCCACGGGGGTACCGGTTTTTATGTCGTGAAGCCTGTCGAAAAGAGGTATTTTGCCACTTTTTGGAGCTTCTCTACGTCTTGTCAGTTTCAGTTTATACAAAAGCCCGATATATGGAACTATCAGGACAAAAGAAATTAAAAAAGAGAAGATAATTAGGCCCAAACCAAGCGGCAACAAGTTCGGAGTGGTCATATCGTGGGTTAATTATATCAGGATTTTCAACCCTGTGAAAAGGCAATCCGGAGCGTTAAAGATGTCTTGTTGTTTTTCTCAAATTTTCGAATAGATATGTAAACCAATACATTTTGGATATTGCAAGATCTTGGGCATGAAGCCAGTCTATTCGCTGACCTCCAAAACCAGTTTTAAACAATGTTACACCCGCAAATCTATGTTTTAGGTTATCATCAGGTGCAATTCCCCAAAAATTATAAAATTTCATACCACGCTTCTTAGCCTCCTTAATAATTTCCCATTGGAGAAAATAAGAAAACGGAATCTCATTGTGTCCCGAGGCAGACCCACTAAAATGATAATAAGCGGTGTCACAATAAAAAATTATGATTGCCGCAGCTAAAACTTTTTTTGCTTTTCTACAAATAAAGACCGAGGCACTATTATCTTTAACAAATGATTTTATTTCCGACTTAAAGAGTTTTTCTGGAAAACCAACAAAACTGTGACGTATGGCGGTTTCTTTTTGAAGATCGAATAATATTTGGGAAGCTTTCGGATCTTTTGACATTTCCAATTCCAGACCAGCGTTCATACTTTTTTTGATTAAATATCTCGTTGACTTTCGCATTTCAGAAAGAAGTATTTCTTCAGGTTTTGAAATATCCAATATCCAAGTGTTTTCAGCATGCAGATGCATCGGTGCTGGGATAAAACCCAGTTTTTTAAATAATTGTTGAGATTCCACGGAGTCCCGCAATTCCGGTCTTACTCTGACAAACCAAACCTTTTCTTTTATCGCAATTCTTATAATTGATTCCACAAATACGGATACTAATTTATTATCTTTCCAGTCAATTATGGGGCCACCGGGTATTATTAGATGTGGACCTCTTTTTGCATTTTCTTTAATTAACAAACAAATCCCCACGAGTTTACCGTCTTTTTTAAATCCAATTCTAAAAATTTTTGCCCTCATCTTTTCATTCGTTTCACCCCATGCCCATGATTGTAAAAATGAAAATGGATGGTGAGATAGGACAAACCTCTCCCAGACTTTTTCATTTGCGATTAATTCTGTTGTGTATTTAGCCATTTATTAATAAGCGCTGAGATTTTTTCAGCGTCTTCTACTGTAACATTAACGTGTGTTGGTAAATTGACAATTTCTTCTGAAACTTTTTCAGAGTTGGGACACATTCCCTTTTTATAGTTTGTTAATTTCAAAAATCGGGCGGGTGCAATCGGGGCATCATACCAAGTGTCTGTAATATATATTACATTTTGTTTTAGATAGTCAATCAACGCCTTCCTGTTTTTAACAAAAATCGGAAATCTCAGACTGAACGCGCTATCGTGTTTTGAAAGTTTTTTTTGGTAAATACTTATTATCTTTTTTCTATGTCCTAAGTCTTTTTTAAAATTAGAAAATTGAAAATTAACAAGATCACAGTACCAATTTGGCAAACTATGCAAAACTATCGAATTGTTTCCGTCCATCGGTTTTGACAATAAATTTATTTTTTTCAAAAATAAATGAAAGGCCTTGCCAAGGCCAATTTTATAAGTTTTTCTAATTTTATATGTAAATAGAGGGTAAAGCTTATCTTTTATTTGCCTTCCAATAGAAACAGGTGTAAATGCGACATTCCCAGCATAAGAAAATTTAGAATTTCTGATAATTAAAGCTCCTCCTGAAACTGCGTCAATAATCTTATCTTGACCAAAAGAAAGCACTATAAAGTCTCCGTAAAAACCTGCCTCCTTATTACTTTGGTAAATTGACCCAATGCTATGCGCCAAATCCTCAATAAGGATAATTCCGTTTTCAAAACAATATTTTTTTATCTCGACAACATTACATGGATTCCCGAATGTGTTTTGAATAATCAAAACTTTTAAATTTTTGTGTTGTTTAACTTCGTCAAGTGAAAAATTTAAAGTTTTTTCTTCAACGTCCAAATATTCCGGCAAAAGACCGGCATCAACCACTGCCTTATAAACTGCGTAGCAAGTAAAACCGGCGATTCCCACTTTGCTGTTTTTTGGAAATTTAAGAATATCTAATGCCAACTTTATTGCCTCCCTGCCTTTATATAACAAAATAGTTTTACCTTTATATTTTTTGTCTAAAAAATCAGTTAAGGTCGTCCTGCCATTTTCATCATTGGTTGCAAAAAGCGATTTCAATACAAACTCTAAATTGTAATTTGACCCCAGAGAATTAAAAATGGTTTTCATTTCAAAAAATTTTTGATTAATACAACAACCTCATCCGGGTGGGTAAAAAATGGGGAATGTCTGGCGCCCTCTATGATTTCCAGTTTTGATTTAATGATCAGTTTATTAATAAGCACTGCATCAGAAACCGGAGTAATTTTGTCTTCTTTTCCCCAGATGATAAGAGTTGGAATTTCTATTTTTGATAAAAACGGAACCAAATCATGGTGTGTAAGATTGACCATGGACAATTTCATGTTTGGAGTCGCTTTTTGGTAATCTCTTTCCCCTGCTAAGTAATACAGAAAATCTTTTAACACATCCGAGGATGTAATTTTTTTACCAATTTTGGAGATAGATCCAAAAACAAAACGTTTTATTTGAAGAAATAATTCTCTGTGATAAACCCCCGCTGTATCAATCAGGATCAATCGATCAATTTTTTCTGGATGAACTGACGCAAAAAACGCAGCTATCCGACCTCCATTAGAATGCCCCAAGAGAATAACCTTATCCTTAATATTTGAAAGTTTATTCTCCAACCAATCAGAGTATTTTTGAACATCCCAGATTTTATCACTCTGTTTTGTAAGTCCTGGAATTTTTATAATAACAGGGTCAAGGCCATTATTCTTTAGTAACTTAGAAAACACCTCCCACATATCCAGCGAATATGTCCATCCATGTAATATGTATATTTTTTTGTTTAGAGTCCCCATTTTTTCCTTCTGATCTCCCAAACCTTTTCTCTACGAGCCAGATATTTAGCGTCCGCTTTATTCTCCAAAAGGTTTTCTATTACTCCTTCCAGAAATCTCGCGCCTTTAAAAAGAATTGTTTCTCCTCCCTTTATATTTTTCGAAAGATAATCTAACGTTTCCTTCGGTCCTAAAAAATGCTCGATGACAATATTAGAATTTAATTTTTTCCGAAGTATTGGATATGTATATTTTGTTACCCGGGGACCCATTAAAATTATTCGATCGAACCCAAATGCCGATATGTAATCTGCAAGTTTCTCGTGTTCCTCTTTTTCTGCGATTCCTTGTTCCAACATATCTCCCAACACTACCCACTTTTTTCCAGATTTAATTTCGCCAAACATTTCAATAACTGCTTTCATGGAATCTAAATTGGCATTGTATGAACTATCGACTATTGTGGTATTTTTTATTCCCTCAAATACAGAATTTCTTCCGGAAGGTAGATGTAAATTTGGAAAATCTTTATCAAAATCAAATTTCAAATACTTCAACAATTCTTTACACATTAAAATAGAAGTGCCGATTTTCTTTGGCAATAAATATTTTAATTTATAAGACTGATCCGAAAATCTAAATTCTGTTAACCCCGAACTAACGATGTATTTTTCTAATTTTGCAATTGATACTTTTTTTACCTCTGCCTGGACCCTCTTCATTTGGTCATTTTGCAGTTTCGACCCTGAGTCAATAACTACCAATTTTTTTGTCCTCTCCGCAAAAAAACCAAACTCATAAGCAATCGCTTCTTCGACCGAGCCGAATTTGCCATTTTTTACCAGATTCTCAAAATTTATGGTGTGGGTCCTTGCAACATTCGTCCAAAGGGTAACTTCCGGTTTTAATAAACTACTCAAAAAATCACCTTCGTGAGGTCTGTCGCAATCCGCTTCAACAATATATATTTTCTCATCAGGGAGCTTTTTGAAAATATTAATCCAAGGCAAAAAAGGTATTGTAAACCATTCCGCTAAAGTTAAGTCCTTCCGGTGAATATCCAAAATATCGAAAGGTATTCCAATTGCGCTATTTGCATGATGACTATAACGTGCCTCATTCCCCAGCTGGGATTCAACCAAATGGAGCAAGGTTGTCTTGCCGCTTGAACCGGTAATTACAACAACGCTCGGATTCCACTTTTTAAGCCTTATTGAAGCAAAAAAACGAAAGTAACCGGCCAGGGGAAAATATAAAAGCTGTTTAATTTTTTGGAACATTTTAAGAATTAAGTGTGACCTTATCTATTCTACCCTTAATTCTTTCTCCTAGAAACATTTCTGCAACTTTTGCGAATCTTTCGGTCAAATCGGTCACGAAGAAATTCTTTTTTCCACTGATTTTCTGCTCATTTAACATTTTATTCTTTGATAAGAAATCAAAAACTTCTTTGGCAACTGATTTTCCAGGATCGACAATTCTGACGTGATTATCTACCTCCATGGCAATAAGCTTTCCGATAATCGGATAATGAGTACAACCTATTACCAGAGTATCTATCTTTTTTATTTTTAACTTTGAAAGATACTCCTGCGCGACTTCTTTTAAGCCGGCACTTTTAATTTCCCCTTCTTCAATGAACGGAACAAACAAAGGACACGCCAAAGAAATTATTTTCACGGATTTTGAATATTTTTTAATATCTTTCTCGTAGGCTTTACTCGCAATAGTCGCTCGCGTTCCGATTACGCCTATTTTCCCTCCCACTCTTGCCGCCTCTTTGGCTGCGGGATCGATCACTTCAAAAATTGGAATATTCTTAAACTTCTTTTTTAAATAATCTGCAGCGACAGCTGAGGAAGTATTGCAGGCAATTACAATGCATTTAACTTTTTTGGAAATCAGAAATTGTGTATTTTCTTCTGAAAACTTTTTTATTGTCTCCGGACTTCTCGGGCCATATGGAACTCTGGCGGTGTCTCCAAGATAGATAATATCTTCGTGAGGAAGAAGCTTGATAATCTGCTTGGCAACAGTTAACCCGCCAAGTCCCGAGTCGAATATTCCAATGGGGCTATTTTTGCTCATTAAGAAGTGATTGTACAGCTTTTTTGAATTGATTTCCTCTATCTTTATAATTTTTAAACATATCAAAGCTTGCTGCAGCGGGCGATAAAATTACTACCCCACCTTTTTCTGTGATCTCAAATGCTTTATCAACAATTTCTTTCATTGAAGAAAACCCAAGATCATAAATCTTACCTTTAAAGGGTGACCCTTTAAAGGTCTTAGCTATCACCTCTCGAATTTGGCCTATCAAAATTATATTTTTAACATTTTGTTTATTTGACACAACACTTCCAAGTTCTGAAAAATCAAGCCCTTTGTCGCTTCCACCCAAAATTAACGTCTCCGGTTCTGTAAATGAATTAATCGCGGCTATTGTGGGTTGGGGCCCAGTCGCAAAAGAATCATTGTAAAAAGTTCGTCCTTCAACCTCGGTAACCAACTCAAGTCTGTGCTCAAGCCCTTTAAAATTTCTGACGGTTTGTAAAATGAAATCTTCATTAATACCTAAAACTTTAGCAACAGATACAGCAGCGGATATATTTTCTAAATTATGCTCTCCGCGAAGAAGTAATTTTTCCTTGTATTTTGGATCGAGTGTTTTTTTTGAAAACCACACCACCTTAGCTTTTGTTTCTTTGGCAAAACTTTTTGGTAAATCATAATTCTCATTAATAACAGCAAAGTCTGATGCTAATTGGTATCTGACAATGTTTTTCTTTGCATCAATATATTCTTCTTGATTTTTATGCCAATCCATGTGGTCTGAAGTGATATTAAGAACAACTGCGATATTTGGACTTCTATCTAAATCTATCAACTGAAACGATGACATCTCCATTATCACAAAACTATCTTTTGTTAGTTTTGGCAAAAGCTCAAGGTAGGGTTTGCCGATATTGCCTGATAGATAAACGTCGCGTCCGTCCGCTTTTAGTATCTCGTAAATTAACGTTGAAGTTGTTCCCTTTCCTTTTGTTCCTGTCACAGCAATAATTTTCCCAGGACATTCCTCAAAAAATATTTTGACTGCTGATGTAATTTTTATTCCCGACTTTTCGGCTGCCACAATTTCCGGTAAATATCGATAGACCCCAGGAGAACGTACTACATACTCGAATTCGTTTAAGTTACCAAGATATTTTTGATCAAATTTTTGATCGAAAATTTTGATTTTTGCACTTTGATTTTTGAGATATCTTTCTGTATCTTGCCCTTCCAATCCATAACCTAAAATTGCTACCTTTTTGTTTTGATATTTATTCATATTTTTGTCACTTAAATACTATATAGTATTTAAGTATTTGAGCCTAGAAATTAATTAATTGGACTTCTCTTTCCAGTCTTATTCCAAATTTTTCATTAACGTCGTCGATTATTTCTTGAGATAAATCATAGACTTCTTTTGCTGTGGCTTTGCCAGTTTTATTAATTAATATTAAGGCGTGTTTAGAAGAAACTGCCGCGTTTTTATATTCTTTGCCTTTCCACCCGGCCTTTTCTATTAACCAACCTGCAGATATTTTGAATTTGTCTCCAAATGGGAAAATAGTAATCCCGGGTAGACTTTTTTCTAATTTTTCTTTGGCTTGTTGTGTAATAATCGGGTTCTTGAAAAATGAACCTGCGTTTCCAACCATTTTTGGATTTTCTAGTTTCTCTGATCTGACTTTCAGTACGGCTTCACGGATTTCTAGAATTGTAGGTTTTTTTGATTTTATATATTTGCTTAATGATTCGTAATTGGCCGTTCCGTAATTGTCTCGTTTTAGTTTTAAAGTAACACTGGTAATGATATATTTCTGCCAATATCCACTCTTTTTGAAAATACTTTCTCGGTATCCAAATTCGCAATCTTTTTTAAAGAACGTAACAACTTTGCCTTTTTCTAAATCATATGCCTCAAGACTTATGAACGTATCATCTAACTCCGATCCGTAAGCCCCTATATTCTGAATCGGAGCGGCCCCAACGGTACCGGGGATTCCCGATAAATTTTCAATCCCTTGAAAACCCCGGGCAACGACTTCTTTTACTAATTTATCCCAATTCGCACCAGCCTCGGCTTTCGCGTTACCGTCATCGTCGATAATGATATTACTGCCTACATATTTAACAACAATGCCATTGAAATCCTTATCTGACGCTAAAATATCTGTTCCGTCCCCGATAATAAAAATGGGTAAATTGCTGTAACTTGCAAACTTAACAGCTTCATCGATCTCGTTCTTGGTCCTTACTTCAAAATATTTTTTTATCTCGCCGCCAATTCTAAAAGACGTAATATCTGAAAATTTAACAATATCGATTTTTCTAGCTTGCCCTGAAATTGCTTTAACAATTTTACGGGCCCACAAATAACTTTTGCCAGCACCCATGACGACGATTACGTCGTAATCTCCAATCTTCAATCTCCAATCTCTAATAATTTCATCAAATGAGTTAAAGCCAATCGCATTTTTATGGCCAGACATCTTAGCGACTAGTTCTGGTGTAATCAACTCATCTACTTCGTCTCTAGCTTTAAAGATGGGTCCAATTGTAACTTTATCTGCACTATCAAAAACACCTTTATAATTTTCAAGAAGAGCTTTTGTTCTTTTATAACCGTGCGGCTCGTCAATTGCTAAAATTTTTGCTTTTGGATATTCAGCATGAACTGCTTCGAGAGTTGCCTTTATTGCGGTTGGGTGATGGGCATAATCATCATAAACTTTAATTCCTCCACGATCCTCAATTAGTTCGAGTCGCCTACCAATCCCTTTAGAATTTTCGATTGAAGAAACAATCTTCTCTTCATCTATTCCCAATGCTTTACCCAACAAAAAAACCATATTAGCGTTTTTTTGGTTATGTTCACCCAAAATTTTCAGGTTAAATTTCTTTCCCAAACTATCACCCTCTGTGATTAACAGTTTTTCGCCCTTTAGATTTCCCACAAATTTTTTAAAACCTTCTTTGACTTCCCCTTCATTTTTAAAAAAATCGGGATGGTCAAATTCAATGTTGTTGATGATTGCAATATCCGGATAGTAATTAAGAAAATTGTCATTAAACTCGTCCGCTTCGATGACTGCATATTTGCCGTGTCCGAAACGAGAATTTCCTCCCCATTCAGGAACATAAGCACCAACCATCACAATCGGATCGAAACCATTATCGATAAGGAGTTTTCCGGCCATTGCTGTCGTGGTCGACTTTCCGTGAGTTCCGGCAATACAGATTATTTTTTTATCATTTAGAAGAATCCTGCCCAAGAACTCCTGCCAGGTCATTAACTTATTTTCTTTTCGTGCCACCTCAATTTCGTCAATTTTTTCTTTGTTGAAATATAAAGCGGGAGACACGACGACCAAATCAGTATCTTCTAAATGTTGAGGGCTATGTCCTTGAAATATATTTTTTGCATACGCCGTAGAAGATTCTAAATCGCATCCCGTAACTTCGTAACCCATTTTTTCGGCCAATTTGGCCACACCTGAAATTCCGCTCCCCCCAATTCCTATAAAATGAATTTTCTTTGTCATTTTTTACCTTTCAGACTCTTTACAAAACCTGATATCTTCCTAACCTCCTCAGGTGTTGTAGACCCGTGACCCCCCTCAACTTCTAAGACTTCGATTTTTTGTGGATCTGTATCGTTTATACTTTCGATATATTTATCAGGGACGCTACCCACAATTTTGTCATTTTTCATTTTTATCATTAAAATTTTTGAGTTTGGCTCATTGGCATATTTTTTGATTGAATCAAAGGCGTAAGAGTCTTCCGGAGATTTAGTTTTAATAACCCCTTTTTCTCCACCAAACACTGGTTCCTGTTCACTTTTTTGACCGAATTTTACATGATGTGCAAATACCGAATAAGCTGCCGGCTCAGTTAAAACCAAGCCGTCGGCGCCGACTTTTTCAGCTACCACTGTAGCTACTTCACCCCCCATACTGTCTCCAATTATTATAATGTTACCATTCCACTTAATGCCTTTATCTGCATATTCTTCAACCAAATTATCTTGGGTGTACTTGAGAGCAATGAGGATATCAGCCACACGGTCATCCAAACCGTAATCCTCTTTTGCTTTGTGAGACTGGGGTCCTCTGTGATCCATAGCAATTAAAATCATATCTGGATTATCTTCATAAAGCATTGGAAGGTATCCACTCGACGCAATCACTTCTGAATGTATCTTTCCGCCATGACTAAAAATTACTAAAGGAACTCCATCCTTTAAACCTTCCTTACTAACTTTTTCTGGAGACAGAAAACTATATATTTTCAGAGACTGTTCTCCACTCCGGTCTGGACCCCGTACCTCGTCGGGTATATTTTCCTGGAAACCGATTGTTATGACTTCTGTAGAAACAGTCTCGGTTTCCGAAATATTCAAATCTCTTAATGTTCTCTTTGTATTTAGTAAAAATGCATCTTCTTCACCTGGCTTTACCGCCGGTCTTTGAGGTAAAACGGGAATCTCAACAAAACCACCATCAACGGTCGACTCGTTTAAACGGATAGATCTTATCGATAGTTCTCGATCGACGGGAGGATGATTTAAGTACTCTTCAACCATGTCATCTATTGATTCCATTTTAATTATGTCCTTTTAGTTTCTTGTCCATCTTCCTATTTGCTTCCGCAAGTTGTTCCGGAGTATTAATCCCCTGCCATTCGTCGTCATTAGGTAAAGTATATGTAGCCATTCTGTCACCTTGGTCTATTGCAAGTTTAATTAAATCTACAAGATAGTACTCACCTTGAGCACTTTTATTAACTTTTTTAATATTTTGGGAGAACCATTTTTTATCAAAAACATAAAGGCCGTCATTGACTTCGTTAATTTTTCTTTCTGCATCAGTTGCGTCTTTCTCCTCAACAATTTTTGCAATAAGACCGTCGGGTCTACGTATAACACGGCCCAATCCTGTTGGATTTTCTTTCATCAAAGATACAAATGTAAGTTTCCGCTCTCTATCTGTGTGGATTTCTAAAATCTTTTTAATTGTTTCCGGAGTGTAAAAAGCACTGTCGTCTCCGTTTATGATTAAAAGGGTTTTAGTGTTTGGAGAAATCAGCTTGAAACCTGCTTTAGCGGCATCAGCGGTTCCTCCTTTGGGATTTTTCTGGTACGCTATTTTTACGGCACCTTTAATTCTATTAATTACAAGGTTTTTTCTAAATGAAACAACCGCGGTGATATCTATTATTCCGGCCTTTCTTAAGTTCTCAAGTGTGTACGAAACCATCGGACGTCCACAAATTTCATGGATGACTTTCGGATATTGAGATCTCATTCTTGTTCCTTTTCCTGCCGCCAAAATTACCGCCGAGACGTCAAGCGTCCCATGTAGATAATTTTCAATTTCGGTTCTATCACTCCAAGGATGTTCAAATCTTTTACAAGCATTGCTTGAAGTGTCACACGCGCTATATGCCATACTGGTTTCGTGCCCTTTTCCAAAAAACCCTACGATATCGCCCTTTTTTGCGATAGAAAGTGCGAATGCAACCGCTTCTCCTCGAAGCGGAATTCTGACAAAGTTTTTCCCATCGATCCCTCCAACTGATTTTGCTCCTTCAACCATTTTGGCCAAAATATCATTTACATCCTCACTCCTTGGATCCTCAGCGGTAAATACCGAAAAATCCGCCAGTTTAACTGAAATTTTACCCATTTTGAATCTTTTTTTGATATCTCTTTCCCCGGCGCATCCGAATACAGAAATCAATTTCCCCTTGCCTTTACGTTCCGATCTCAAATATGTGAGTACTGCTTCCAACGAGTCGGGTGTGTGTGCAAAATCAATAATTATTCTAAAACCTAAATCATTTTTAATTTCTTCCAATCTCCCTTTGGGCAACTCAAAAGATCCCAGCGACTCCAATGCCTTTTTTTTATCAAATCCAAGTTTGACGACAGCGTCGATTGCCGCATCAACATTTAAATTGTTAAATTTCCCCCGAAGAACATTCGTATCAGTCTCTTTTGAAGAAAAAACTTTAAATTTACATGAGTTGACGAATGACATTTTTACACGTTTATATTCTTTAAAAGTCTTGTGATAGTCCAAATGTTCAGGAGCAACATTAGTCAAAACTCCGATTTCAAAATCTACTCCAGCAATTCTTTTTTGATCTATTCCGTGTGAGCTTACTTCTAATACCGCATATTCGCAGCCACCATCCACCATCTCTTTAAGATATTTGTGGAGAGATATCACATCGGAACTCGTCACATGGAAACCAGTACTGACTTCTTTATTCCCAATTTTGGCCATAATTGAAGAAATAAGACCGACCTTTTTACCAAGAGTCGTCAAAATGTGGTAAATAAGGTGGGTGGTCGTGGTTTTACCTTTCGTACCAGTCACACCAATCACTTTCAGTTTTTTTGAAGGATTTCCGTACATTTCCGAGGCGAGTTCACCCAACTTTTCTCTGGAATCAGGCACTTGAGTATATTTTGGGTTTTTGATATTTCTCTCTCCAAAAACTTGTATTGCGCCGTTTTTTATAGCCTCGTCGATATGGTCATGACCGTCAGTTGTCTTACCCTTAACCGCGACAAAAACCATGCCTGGTTTAACCTTTCTGGAGTCATCGGTAATACCAATAATTTTCCCCATTCGTGGTATATTATACCAAATGCATGGCCAAATAGTTTCTTTAGGAATAACCAAAAATCAGGTTCAGGAATTATTAAGTTTCACTAAAACCGATTCCCTGATTAGAAAATTCACCCATGACGCTAAAAGATTTAAAAATCTTGAATCTTTTGAAAAATGGTTATTGGGTAAATATATTTACACATTAAGTGATAAAAATGGAAAACTTTTGGGTGTAGCTTGGTTTTCGGCTAAAGCAAATCCACAAGCAATAGAATTTCCTTTCACATTTGCAATTAGAATTTACCCACCAGCCAGAGGGCTGGGATTTTCAGAAAAACTTATGAGGGCGGCGTTTGAAAAATTTATGAAATCGGATACGTACCTAAAATCTCAAAAAAAAGGTTTTTGGCTCGCTACCAGAAAGAACAACGAATTTGCGATAAGACTTTACGAAAAATTCGGATTTCAAAGAAAAACGATTGACGAAGATAATTATCATCTTATGATTTTTAATCCTTAAATTTTTGTCTATTTAACAGTTACACTTTTTGCTAGATTGCGGGGTTTGTCTACATCCAATCCCTTTTTTATTGTTAGAAAGTAGGCCAAAAGTTGACCCACTACAATATTAGGAATAATTGTAGCAACACCTACATCTTTTACTGGAACATAATAATCAAAAACCTCGTGAGGCTTGAATGAAACACCTATGACAAATCCGCCTCGCGCTTTCATTTCCATTGCCCCGGCAAGATTTGCGCCGTATGTCTCATCGTTTGGTAAAAAAGCAATACAGGGTGTCCCTTTAGCAACCAATGCCAACGGTCCGTGTTTAAGTTCTCCTGCTGCCAATCCCTCCGCATGAATATACGATATCTCCTTGATTTTCATAGCCGTCTCAAGTGCAGTCGGATAGGAAAGGCCGCGTCCGATTACATAAATATTTTTTTTATCGAAAATAATATTAGCCAACTTTTTAATGTTTTTAGTACTGTTATTGGAGATAATTTTTTTGACCGAATTGACCGCTTCCATTAAAACCTCTTTACCCTTTTTAACTCCCCCATCCAGTGAAAAGGAAAGTAAAATCAAATGAGCGATCATTCCGGTAAGCGCTTTTGTCGAGGCAACCGATTTTTCGGGACCAGCCCCTATTAAAATCTTTTCGTCAGATATTCTGTAAAGAGATGATCCAAGAACATTAACAAGAGAGACTATCTTTGCCCCTCTTTCTTTGGCCTTTTTCATTGATTCAAGAATATCTATAGTCTCGCCTGACTGAGAGATGGGTATGGCCAAACTATCTTTATTTAAAAAATCCAGGTGGTATCCAAATTCGCTTCCAATTGCAAAATTTATGTGGCGTTTGGCAACCTTCGAAAATAAATATGTTCCGGCAATTGCGGCATACGAGGCCGAACCGCATCCAACCAAATATGAACCTCGGGATTTTTTAATTATCTTTGAAATTTTTTCAAGATTTTTTCCAGTACCTAATGCAATCCCACTCAAAATTTTGGGTTGTTCATTAATCTCCTTTAGCATGAAGCTCGAATATTTACCTCTCTCTCCTTGGTCAACATTCCAGTTAAGTCGTTGTTTTTTAAATTTTACAATTTTGCCGGTTTTTACGTTGGAAATTCTTACATTATTTTTCTCCAAAAGTGCCATTTCGTTGTCTCCTAAAAAATAAACATCTTTTGTATAAGGAAGGAGGGCAGAAGCATCGCTAGCCAAAAGGTTCTCACCTTTTCCAAAACCTACAACAAGAGGAGAGCCGTTTCTTATTGCGATAATCCGGTCGTCATTTTGTTTAATAACAATTATTGCGTTAAAACCAGTCATTAAATTGAATGCTTTCTTAGCTGATTCAGAGAAGGTCAACTTTTTGTTAAAGTCTTCCACTAAATGCGAGATGGCCTCTGTATCTGTTTCCGATATAAACTTATGACCCTTTTGAATTAATTTCTTTTTAAAATCTTCGTAGTTTTCAAAAATTCCATTGTGGATTACTGCAATATTTCCAGAACAATCAGAGTGTGGATGTGAATTTGTATCTGTGACACCGCCATGTGTAGCCCATCTTGTGTGTCCGATTGCGATATTTCCGTCGGGCAACGCATTTACATTATTATTTCCTATTTTACCTGCAGCCTTTTTAGTAAAAATTTTTAAATTGGACTTAGAAAGTACGGCAACACCCCATGAATCATAGCCACGGTATTCCAGACTTTTTAACCCATCAAAAACCAACTTTGCAGAACCGGTCCGCGATCCAATATAACCAAAAATTCCACACATTTTATTCGAGAACCTGCGAACATCTCGCTGCCTGCAGCGTATGGTGAAGCAGATTCAAGAAAGACATACTGCACCCTAAAGAATATCTAGCTACTTGTAGTAAAAAGTGTGTCATCGTTCCTTTAAAATACTAAGGGCGAGTTTTTCTGAATCATGGCGGAGTAAATGGGCAGCTTTAAGATATTCCCACAATTTTGTTTTTACTATTTTTACATTTGGGGCAATCTTTTTACATGCCATCTCGTCAAGTTTAACAGCCTTTTTCCTTTCTCCCTCATAAACTTTAACTATTCCCCTGCCAAAACCACCACCATTAGCAACCAAAAAATCCAGACGTTTCGGGTTACCCAGATAAAAGATAAATGCCTTTACAAAATCTGAAGCTTTAAAATAATCTGTTTCTCCTTCTTTTTCAATTAAATTAAGAACAAAATAAACTTTTGCATGACTTTTCTGAATTGCCTCGGGAACTCCGGCTATAAGCAAATGGGGTAAAACACTTGTGTACAGGTCACCCGGAGCAAAAACTATTTTGTCTGCCTTTTTAATCGCCTCGAGGACTCTGGGATTACTGTCTGGGTGCGTTCCAAAATATATACGCATTATTCTATCCTTCGGATCAAATCCGTCTTGTTCACGACGGGTATCGATATTTTTTTCACCATCAATCTCCTTACCCCTTTTTGTGACCGCAACCAAATTTAAATCCGTTAATGTCGCCGGAAGCACCTGTCCGCGAATTCTAAAAAGTGAGCGCTCGGCATCTGTTCCTCTATCCTGTCCATGAAAAATATGATCAAGTCTAACTCCTATTAGATTTCCCAGGGAGTGACCTTTTAATGGCCCTACAACTTCTTTTAGTCTGTCATCAAACAACCTCTGAGCGACTCTCTGCTGTTCATCGTCCTCCATTAGTGCAAGAAGACACGCTCTAATATCTCCCGGAGGGAGAACTCCAAGTTCGCTTCTTAACACCCCACTACTTCCACCGCTATCCCACGTCCCGACAACAGCGGTAATTAATGATGTGTCGTTAAATTTTTTTAAGCCGTTTAGAAGCTGAAAGTGTCCTGTCTTTCCGCCAAAGGTAACAATTTTTTGACTATGCTTTGTCATTTTAATATTTCGATAATATCATTGCTTGCTTTAGGATTTGCGATTACTAAATTGCCCACGATCGCTTTTTTGTCACTATTGTCGTCATATTGGATTTGCAAAACTTCTTCCCCTTTAGTAGTTGTAATCATCGCGCCCGCCTCACGAGCAATTAATACAGCTGCCTCAACATCATATAATTTTGTCGAACTTGAGAAATCTGTATATGCGCACGCAGAACCATCGGCAACCAAACAAATCGAAGTTGATGCCAAACCTTTGTTGCGAAGTCTATAAGCTTTTTGACAAATCAAATCCAATTGTTTACTTTGAAGCGTAAAACGTTCACCACCCTTTTGAAACAATTTTGAATTCGGCGCTTCGTACATTAAAAAACTTAAGTCATCAGAAATTCGTTTATTATTAACAGATATTTTTACCTTATTTAAAAATGCGCCCTCCCCTTTGAACGCG
>CAZBTH010000001.1:115737-130271 GCA_964494885.1 uncultured Gammaproteobacteria bacterium
GTGATATGTATGATTTGCAAATGGATCTATAACCATAGCAAAGAATGGTTGACCGTTTACTGATAACGCAGCCGCAGAAGCTATCTCTGTGATGCCCGTCTCGAGATGTTTTGAGCCATCAACTGGGTCAAATCTTAAAACTATCTTTCCTGTGCCAACCCTTTCATCTTCTTCTTCTGAATCGATGCTTAAATATTTTGGGTATTTTTTGTATATCTGTTCAATATATATCTTGCCAATTTCATGATCCAAATCATTTACAACATCCTGCACACCAGTATTGGTGCTTTCTGTCACGGTATGTGTCAATCTATACAACTTCGTCTTTACAAATCCTGTGTTTAAATCATTAATTATTTTTGGAGCAAGGTCTAATATATCCTGTGCAATTTGATACTCAATTCCATTTTTCATTGTTATGTATGTTTCTTAACCATTAATAATCTTTTTCCACGATACGTTTCTTTTTCAGGCTGCTCAAATGCACCGATTATTTTATATCCATTACTTTTATAAGTTTGAGCTGCAGCTTGATTCATTTCATCAGTTTCCAAAGTAAATAAAATATTAATCGGCATTTTGAATTTTTCTGACAGATACAATGGGTAAAATAATTCAGTAAGAGAAATTATTTTTTTGGCTAATCCTTGTCTTCTAAAATCTAAAGCAACTCTAAATGCACTTGTAGTAATGATTGGATTTTTGATACCTTCTTCTTTACAAAATTGAGTAATATTTTTCAATTCTTCTTCGCCTGGTTCCCATATTTGATACCAAGCCACGGCTGCCAAATCTCCTTTTTCTGACCAAAGCGAATATGTAACAATATATTTTGTCTCACCGGGTATATTTCTTTTTAGAATTTCCCCTACAGTGGATCTCTTTATTGGTTCAGCTGTCCATTTTACAACCTCAGCTTCTGATGAAATATCGTTTACCCACGCTTTAGCTAAGTCTTCATTCACGCCAACTTTAAATATATATTTTTTCCCCAAATTTTTAAAAGATTGAAGCTCTGCCAAATCATCTAGATACAATTCTGACTTTTTAGAATAGTCGTCATTGACTGATTCTTTTAACATTTATTTTGTAACTATTTCTGCGCCCAAACTTTTTAATCTTTCATCAATTTTTTCATATCCCCTTTGAACAATTTCAATATTTTCAATTTCGCTTCTCCCGTCTGCAATAAGAGCTGCAAGTATTACCGAAATTCCTGCCCGTATATCCTTACAAAAGAGTCTGTCGCTCATTAGATGTGTCGGGCCACTAACGATAACTCTATGAGGATCTGCTATAAAGATATTTGCTCCCATCGAAATTAGATCATCTACAAAAAACATTCTCCATTCATACATGAAGTCGTGACAAAGAACCGTTCCCTGGGTTTGTGTGGCAAGAACAATAAAAGGACTCATAAGATCTGTCGGGAAACCCGGCCAAGGTTGAGCTTTGAATTTCTTTCTGGTCGCAACCAGTTTTGAAGGAAATACTTCGATGCTATTTTTTGATAGTTCAAACTTAACACCCATATTAGACAAGTTGATCAAGGCCATCTTATGATCTTCCGGAATAAAATCATCTATTTTTATGTGCCCGCCAGTAATTGCTGACGCTATCACAAACGTGCCGCCCTCAATATGATCCGGCATAGCTTTATATTCAACACCTTTTAATTTTCCACCGGAAACGGTTAGAGTGCCGAGACCTAAACCTGATATTTTTGCTCCCATTTTGATCAGTAGTTTGCCCAAGTCTGTAACATGCGGCTCTGTAGCAGCGTTTTCAATTACAGTGATATCCGAAGAAGATGTGGCCATCATGAGAGCCATTTCGGTAGCAGTTACTGAAGCTTCTTCCAAAAATATTGTGCCCGACTTTTTCTTGTTCCAGGTTAGGAAGAATCTTCCATCACGCCTGACCATTTCTACTCCCATTTTTTGCATCATGGAAAAATGGGTATCCAAAAATCTATCTCCTATTTGATCTCCGCCGGGAGGTGTGACTACCGCCTTACCAAATTTGACTAAAAGTGGTGCAGCCAGAACTACCGAAGCCCTAAATTTTGCAGAAAGATCCGGATCCAAGTCAAAAGAGCTTAAACCTCTTGGATCAATCGTAACTGAATTACCATCCCGTGTAACCTTTGCTCCTAAAGTCTCTATTAGCCGCAAGACAACAGCGACATCGGATATATCAGGTACATTTGTTAGAGTTGAGGGTGAATCTGCCAGAAGAACTGCAGGAATTAGCTTCAAGACCGAGTTCTTGTTACCCGAAAGGCTAATTTTACCTTCAAGTTTTCTGCCACCTGTAACCAAAAATTTCGACATCATTGATAGTATACTACTGACTGGGTTCTATCCCCAAATATGGAAAAAGTTCTTCTGCAATCGAATACCAAAGCGGTGCTGCAGTTTCTGACGCCCACGGTGAACTTTGAGGAGACTTTAATGTCACAAGCATTACAAATTTAGGTTTATCTGCCGGAGCAAAACCAATAAATGAATGGTTCGTATTCGTGGCATCGTAATGACCTTCGACCGGAATTTGAGCCGTTCCGGTTTTACCGGCAACTTTAAAACCCTTTATTTTTGTCCATTTTGCCTCCCCTTTCTCCGCGGCTTCTACCATCATTTGTGTAATTTCCATGGCCGCTTCTGAACTTATTACTCTTTTTGGGGGGTCTAATTTAATTTTTTCTTCCCATCCATCACCTTTTAGACCACTAACGACTTTTGGTATTAATAAATATCCGCCATTCGCGATCGCAGAAACTGCCCTAACCATTTGAATACCGGTCACAGCGACTCCCTGACCAAAACTGGCAGTTGCCAAATCTACCATGTTCCAAGTCCCTTTTTTTCTAAGAGAAGGTGCGCTTTCACCTTGCAAATCTATTCCCGTAAGTTGACCAATGCCAAAACTGTCTAAATAATTATATAAACGATCGGCGCCCAATTTTTGTCCTACAAACACCATTCCTACGTTATCGGAATCAACTATAACATCCGTCATCGAAATATTTGGGTGATATTTATTGTTCCACGTTTTTATGAAGTACTTGTCAAGTTTCAAAGGCTCTGAACAAATATCACATTCTGTATCCGGCTTAACCAGCCCAACATCCAGTCCCGCTGCCATAACAATTACTTTCATAATTGAACCTGGCTCGAAAGTGTCGGAAATAATCGGATTTTTAAAAAATGAATTTCCATATTCACTATAATTACCGGGGTCATATGAAGGATAGCTGGCCATTGCCATTATCTCCCCTGTTCTCGGATTTTCGACGGTGATAGAACCACCTAATGCTCCATATTTTTCTATACCTTCTTTCAATTTCGCCTCTGCTAAAATTTGCATCCTCTTGTCAATACTTGTCAATAAATCAATTCCACTAATTGCTGAAACATTTTTACCGGGGTCAATGAGAATGGGCGATCCGTGAGCGTCCTTTTCCCGACCCAGAAAACCCGGTTTACCACTTAAGGGCAGGTTATAATATCCTTCCAAACCAAAATAGCCAATATCGGCACCGGTTTCGTCTTTACCGACAAAACCCAATAATTGTGCTGCAGTTGAAGCCTCTGGGTAATATCTCGCCTCCCGTAATTCGAAGCCAATTCCTTTTATTCCCAAGGCTTCAATATTCTTTTTAGTCTCATTGTCTATTTTCTGTTTTAGAGGAACATAGGCACTTTTTTTACTTAAAAGATTGGACAAGTGTGATTCATCTTCGTTTAGAAAAACTGCAAGTTTCTTTGACACGTCAGGAATTTTTGCAGTAAGTTCGTTGGTGTTTACATAGGCAAGCCAAGCATCGGTACGTAATGCCCAGAAGCTTCCGTCACTGGCCAATATGTTTCCCCTAGTTGCGGCAGTAATCCGAGACGACTTGTATTGCCCTTTAGCTCCTTCGGACAAATCGGCTCCCCTAATGACTTGCCAGTAGATAAGTCTTAGAATTAATCCTACAAAGAGAAGTAAATATATAAAGGAGAAGAATTTAAATCTCCATTCTTTTTTGCTTTTTTTCCTGTCACGCATACTTTTTAATTCTCTACTTTCAAGGAAGTTTGGCAACAGGTAAAATTTGAGTGATATAAACCAAGTTCGCAGGTTTCTCAAAACCCAACTCTTCACTTTTTTGTTGAAGCTCACGGCTTGACAAGGCCCTTACTAGAGTTTCCTCAAGGTCTCTTTTTGTATCGACAAGGTCGACCTCAGTTTTTTCAAATGACGCAATTTCGAGTCCGCTAGTTGAAGTTTCAACAGTCATTGCAACCGATGAAATTGCCAATATTCCGCAAATGCCAACAAGAATATATTTTTTAAAACTTCCTTTTATATTTATCTGTTTTCCTAGCATTCTTCTAATCATAATTTTTGAATAACTCTCATTTTTGCACTTCTTGCGCGTCGGTTTAAATCAACTTCGATTATCCCCGCCCTAATTGGTGCAAAAGTAATCATTTTACCTTCCTCGTTTTTCCTTTTCTCTTTAAAAAAGTCTTTTACTATTTTGTCTTCTCCTGAATGAAAACTAATAACTACTAAATACCCATTTACCTCCAAAAGACTAAAGGCTTTCGGCAAGACTTCCTCCAAATTCGTCAGCTCGCTGTTTACGGCAATCCTCAGTGCTAAAAATGGGAGCGTCGCAACACTCATTCCGGGCTTTACCGTGCGCAACCCTTCACAAATTTCAAGCATATCACCAACTGTCGCAATTGGTTTTGCCATTCTGGAATGCAAAACCCTACCCGTAATCCACTTTGCGGCTCCAGGATCAAGGGCTACTGTAAATAAATCCTCAAGCTGATCCTCACGCAAAATATTCAGTAAATCACATCCCTTCACATCTTGAGTTTCTGGGTTAAGACGCATGTCCAGTACTGCCTCAGGATTTTCGAAAGAAAATCCTCTTTCAAGATCCTTCAGATGAATATTGCTTACACCCAAGTCAAGAAGGATTCCGCTTACCGGATACCAATCATTGTTTCTTGCAATTTTGTCTATATTTACAAAATTGTCCTGAACGAGTTTAAAACCTTGGAAATTTTTTAAACGCGTTTGTGAAATAGCAAGCATGGCCGGATCCAAATCGATTCCCAAAACGCGCCCCCCTACCTTTAAGATTGCTTCCATGTGTCCGCCATTACCTGCCGTACAATCTATATACCTTAAGCCTTTTTCAACGTGCAAACTCCTTATGGTCTCGTCTACCATTACCGATTCATGATATTTACCGGGGCTTTGACTGGCCAAGATTTTCTTATTCATTCTTTTTAGCTAATTCTTCAATGTACCTTGCTGCGTCTTTCACAACTTCTTTTTCTTTAGATTCCCAAGCAATTTTGTCCCAAATTTCGGCTTTTTCACCAAGCCCAATAAAATACAAGTCTTGCGTAATACCAGAATATGCCACCAGTCTTTCCGGAATTACGATCCTTCCCTGCTCATCTGGAAAAATCTCGTAAGCAGAGGCTAAAATAAATCGTTCAGTATCACGAACCGGATTAACTATTAGCGACCGCTCTCCTGTTAGTCTTTTATAAAGTACATCCCAATAATCCTTGCCCACTAAAACCAAACACCCCTCATACCACCGGGCAAGAATACAACTCATACCTAATTCTTTTCGAAATTGCGACGGAATCGAGACCCTGTGTCCTGAAGCAAACTTTGCCGGATAAGTTCCTAGTAACATACAAACAATAATCTGAGCCGGGCAGGTTCATATTTTATTCTGGTTTAGAGTGGTCTTCACCATTCCATGCCATTATAAACCATTATGATATTTTTTCACAAGATGTCAAGGGTTTGTTTCACAAACCCGAAGATCCTGAGCGAAATAAGTCCTGAGCCTGTCGAAGGATCCGAAGGAAGAAAATTCTACTATCTACTTACCGCTATGGGGCTTTCCATCTGAAGCAAATACACCATAACCGTCCGACCAGGTTACATACATCGAGGAATCAGGCTGAACAAAAGTGGGCATTGTTACAAAAAATACACCCCTAGCAATCTTATCTAATGTATAAGTGAACTTTCCGTCAACTGAAGTCAGAACCGTAGTCTCCGATTGTAGGTGAAAGTCTGTGGAAAGTTTACCTACTGACTTACCACCCCCGTCGCGAAATGTAATAGTTATTGTACCTCTTTCTACTCCTGCATCATATCTAAATTTTCCTGAAGATTCCGAACCAAGCAATAGTTTTCTTTCGACATCGCCACCTGTCAATTTAACCGTTCCCGGCACACCCTGTTGGCCACCGTCGCTGGTGGAATAAACCAAAAGGTAATCCATGCTCGACGCACCGGTAACATTAATCTTCTGAACTTTGAAATCGAGCCAGTGCCCCTCAGATCCTTTCACACCGGGGTCATTTGTCGGGGTAAGTGAAACTGCCGGCCACAGAGACTGGGGAAGCTCGGGAATGACTTCTTCTTCCGGAGTGGAAGAAGTATTTCCCTTCATCGACTTGACGATGATAATCCCAACAATCGCTACAACTAGTACTCCAAAACCTACCAAGATCAATGGAAGAAATTTTTTCATATTACTTATTACTAATAATCATTTTTTCATTCTTTCCACCATTCTGTCAAATACACCTCGGGGGTGTACTTCCCTTGACACCTCGGGGTATTTATCCTAAATTTAGATTGCACCCATGCCAAGACGATTACTACCTCTCATTGAAGGTAATTATTATCACATTTATAACAGAGGCGTGAACAAACTCCCGATCTTTTCTGACCGAATTGATTACATTCGAATGATCAACTTAGCCAGGTATTATAAGATAGTAAACCCAGTCATAAGATTCTCTAAATTTCTCATTTTATCTTCTAATCAAAGAAAAGAGAGTTGGAATAACATGGCCAAAGAGAAATCTTTGGTAGACATCGTTTCGTATTGCCTTATGCCTAACCATTTTCACTTCTTGCTTCTTCAAAATAAAGAAAATGGAATATCAAAATTTATGGGAGACTTTCAAAACAGTTATGTAAGATATTACAACACAAGACATGATAGAGTGGGACCTTTCTTTCAGGGTCAATTTAAAGCAGTTCGAGTGCAAACAGAGGAACAACTACTCCACCTTTCTAGGTATATTCATTTAAATCCTTATTCTTCTTCGATAATTAAATCAAGCGACAATCTTGAGAACTACGAATGGTCCTCATATCCCGAGTATCTAGATCGGGCAAAATTTGAGTTCTGCAAAAAAGACTCTATTTTAGTAAATTTTAAAAACATTGAAGGTTATAGCAAATTCGTTTTAGATAACGCCGAATATCAAAAAAAATTGAGTAAAATTAAACACCTAACATTAGACTGATGAATAAAGTACACCTCGGGGGTGTACTTTTATTTAAGTCTGTCTGAAAAATAACTTTGAAGCCTGTCAATATCTACCCTCTCTTGTTTGCCGGTATCACGCTCGCGCACAGTAACTGTGCCATCGTCTAGCGATTGAAAATCAACAGTTACACACCAAGGGGTCCCAATTTCGTCTTGAGCAAAATAACGTTTACCGATATTCCCCCGGTCATCCCAAATTACGTTAAATTCTTTTTTGAGATTTTTATAAATTTCCCGGGCTTTTTCGGTTAATTCTAGCTTATTTCCCAGTAGCGGAAACACGGCAACTTTATAAGGAGCAATTTTCGGATCAAGTTTTAATACGACCCTTTCTCCGTCTTCACTATAGCCGTTAAAAAGAAGGATTCCTGTTAATCTTGAAAGCCCGAATGTGGGTTCTATTACATGCGGTGTATAAACTTCATTAGTAAAAGGATCACGATAATCCAAATCCTTACCAGCATTTTTGGAATGATTTTTTAAATCATAATCAGTTCTATATGCAATTCCAAACATCTCCTTAAACCCAAATGGATATTTATATTCAATATCCATTGTCTTTTTGGAATAAAAAGATCGCTCGAATTCCTCGTGTTCGCGCCACCTTAGATTTTCCTCTTTTATTCCAAGAGAAAGCGCAAATTTCCACATCTCCTCTTTCCACATATCAAAAACCTTTACCCAACCTTCCGATTTAATAAAATATTCAAACTCCATTAAGTCAAACTCAAAAGACCGATGAGTAAATTGCCCCATCGTTATTTCGTTTCTATAAGCCTTTCCCTGTTGGGCGATTCCAAATGGAATTTTTACACGGGTAGAATCCAACACATTTTTGAAGTTTATAAAAATTCCCTGGGCTATTTCTCCCCGAAGATACGCCATATTTTTTCCTTCTTCAAGCACACCGAGTTTAATTTCTACAAGTTGATTAAATTTCCTGATTTTTGTCCAATCAAACTTTCCGCATTTCGGACAAGGAATTTTATTTTCGCCAATAACTTTCTCCAACTCGGTAAATGAAAGTCCTTCAACTTTTTTATCAGGAAGGAAGTTTTCGATAAGATGGTCTGCTCGTGCCCTATTCTTACATTCTTTGCAATCGATTAACGCTTCGTTAAACCCGGCTAAATGACCCGATGCCTCCCAAATTTCAGGTTTGAGAATTGTCGCGGCATCAATCACTACCATGTCGTCACGATCCAAAACAAATTTCTTGAGCCAGAGATCCCGTATATTATTTTTAAGAAGAGTTCCGGCAGGCCCAAAATCATAAACGTTTGCCATTCCGCCATATAATTCTGAGGATGGATAAACAAAACCCCTCCTTTTGGCAAGAGCCACAACTTTTTCCATTAAGTCCATATACTTGATTATAAATCATACCAACCAGATTTGCAGTAGTTTTTTCTACAAAATCTGGTTGGTTATGAAAAGGGTGAGGATGTGTGAATAATTTTGACTTTAAGGTGTCGCTAGATGACACCACCAAATCATATCGCAACCATTAAACACCTTGCCACCATCTAACACAGCTGACAGTAGGGACAGTATTAAGATTGCACCAAAGACCATGGCTCCGGTTAAAAGATATGCGTTTTCTAACCATTTGAGAAATCTCTTTAGCCTTGCCAAAG
This sequence comes from uncultured Gammaproteobacteria bacterium, assembly GCA_964494885.1. GTDB lineage: Bacteria > Patescibacteriota > Microgenomatia > UBA8517 > UBA8517 > GWB1-39-10. The sequence goes on from CAZBTH010000001.1 coordinate 124,750, forward strand.
ACCTCAATTTGTTCATTTAAACCTACCTTTCTCACACATCCTCATGACTTTCCATAAATTTAAATGTAAAAGTACCTTTTCCCATAAAAAAAACCCGCCGTGTAGCGGGTTTAATAAAAAATAGGCAAAGCCGGCTACACCACGAGTAACTGGTTTGTACCTCCGACAATGTTCGATTCTAACCTCATAGATTTATTATATCACATCTGGTCATCTGTTCAAAATCCACACCGAAAAATTTAATATTGTGGCGAAACTCACCCAAAAAATATATGGATAAAGCAGATACGAAGCGATTCTGTCAATTTTTGCAAAGGCTCTGATTGTTTTTAAAATAAAAATCCACATGATAATTATTACAATAAGCGCGGGAAAAATTTGTTTTGCTCCAAAAAATATCGGGGACCAGAAGAGATTCAGGACAAGCTGAATTGCGAAAATCTTCAGTGCTTCTTTTATCTGTTTCTTTTTAAATCCTTTTTTCCAAACAAGATATGCTGATATGCCCATTAAAATATAGAGGGCGGTCCAAGCGGGGCCAAACAACCAACTTGGCGGTGTAAAAAACGGTTTATTGAGAGTATTGTACCAAGACAGATCCATAATTTTTATCATATACCTACTGTATAATAAACTTCAAGGTGATTACACGAATCAAGTCAAATTGGCAAAATATTTTGATAGGAATATTGCTAATCGGGATTTTTGCTTTGGGTTTTTTTATATCTTATTTGAGCCTTAAATTATCAAAGGTCTTTGTTAAAAGTCCCACTTCTATAACAAATTCATCCGTTAATGCCACAGCCTCTCCGGACCCTGTCGTTTTTGCTCCAGCGCCTGAAATCACTCCGGAAAAAGGTGTTTATAACACGGTTTTGTTGGGATATGGCGGTGTGGGACATGCGGGGTCTCTGCTAACAGACAGTATTATTGTTGTACATGTTAATACCAACAAAAAGACCGCAGCTATAATCTCCATTCCACGGGACTTGTGGGTTTCCGGAAATCACAAGATAAACGCTGAAGCGTCCATCAATGGTTTTCAAAATGAAGGCGGGGTTATTAAAGATGTCACGGGACTACCTACTGACTACTTCGTCTCGATTGACTTTAGCGGCTTTGTAAAATTAATAGACAATCTGGGTGGAATTACGGTCACTGTTCCGAAAACATTCGATGACCCGTTTTACCCAATCGCAGGTCTTGAAAATGATACTTGTGGAAAAACGGCCGAGGAAATAAATGCATTAAAAAATAAATATTCAAGTTACCAATTGGAAACTCAATTCACTTGCCGTTACGAGCGTTTACATTTTGACATGGGACCGGCAAATCTCGACGGGTCAACCGCTTTAAAGTTTGTCCGTTCAAGGCATGGGGACAGCGATTTTGGAAGGAGTGAACGGCAATTTGCGGTTCTCAAGGGAATATTGGCAAAACTTGTTTCCCTTCGCGCACTGGACAAAACAAACCAAACAGTTGATACATTATCTAAAATCGTCAGAACAAATTTGAGTATCAAGGCAACCAGAGAATTGATAACGGTCGTAGGGCCCACAAGCGATTACAGAATTACAGACATCCACTTGAACCTGGACAACGTTTTGAATGAAGGAAAGTCTGGACAGGGAGAATATATTCTTTACCCAAAAGCCGGAATGTTAGATTTCTCCCAAATTAGAGGTTTCATTGCTAATAAGTTGTAAAAAAACTTAAAAAAAGACTTCGGCCATTTCCTCAAGTAAATGTATCTTTTTAACAACTTTAAAATGATTGGGCTGGTGGCTTAAAGATCTAATGAAATGGTCCTTTTTATTAAACGAAGGTTTTGAATCATCTGTTTCATATTCCTCACGGAATTCAATATCACTCCCACCCAACTCTTTCTCTTCCGTTAGTTTTCTTTCAATCATTTCGGCAATATATACACATCCTGTCTAGTTTCACTTCCTCCGACCAATTCACCTTCACCCCTAAGCACCCTCTCTAGTGGACGGCAGGCATTACAACCCCCATGAGGACATATAAATTTATTAGTTGCCCTCGCTTCTTTAATTTTCTTGGCAATTTCCAAAACTTTTTTATAGGACTCTTTTATTTCAGGTAGTTTCTTTTCCACAAGTCCACCTTGCCCTTCCGACTTGTCCAACGTAGCTTTAGCAAAGTTGGAAGCTTCATGCGAAGGAGGGTCACGATCCAAATACCAATAAGATGCTCCCGAAACTTTTCTGCTTTGTGTGTTAGTTGCTAATAAGAGATAAATCGGAAGTTGCAATGAATCTTCACGTTCTTCGTTTTTTCCTGTTTTGAAATCGATAATGTGAACCGAATTGTCCTTCTCTACATATTTAAGCCAATCGATTTTGCCGCAAAGAATTATATTTTCTTCTTCCGATAAAAAATAATTTGGCAGATTCATTGTGCCCGTTTTTATTTTTATAGCTTTTTCTAATATCGGACCGGGATTTTCCTGTAAATTCATTAACATGGAAATTGCACGATTTCTATACCCCGCCTCCTCTGTGTAGTTTGTAAAACCGCCCTTCTTGCCGCTAAATTTTAGCCATACAGGATCTAATTTTTTAACAAGTGAGATTTTCAATCTTTCTTCTACAGGAAGCACAGCCAATGACTCTATAACCTCATGAACCGCAGCGCCAAGGGCTAGCGGTGGAGTAACAACGGTAACTTTGTGACCTGTTATTGGATCTTTGTAAACGTTACGTAAAAAGTAAGCCCTGGGACACTTCAGAAAATCCGAAATTGAAGAATGAGAAACCCAAACAGCAGAATATTTGTCCTGTGCCATAGTCACGATTATACACCAGATTTTTTTACACCCAACTCCGGTTTTTTAATAAAGAGTGATGCTATCCCGATAATTATAAATGCAACACCGACAAGTAACCAGGTTTTTGCAACTTCTGTCAACACCGGTTGAGCAACGATGGCAATTATTTGTTTTTCCAAGGCCGGCGGGCTTTGCAAGTTTGCTGTCAAACTGCCAACGTAACTGCCTGTTAATATCCAAATTAAAAGAGATAGAATACCGGTTAAAAGAAGTGTAACACCAGCAAATGTGATTCTTTTCCCGGCGTCTGTAAGACCAAAAAAAAGACACAAACATATTACAAGAATTGCCACCGAGCTCATCAACAAAAAGGATGATGTTTTTCCGATGACAGAAATCCATTGAATTTGGTTTCGGTTGATGGGTATATTAAATTTCGAAATTAACGTGGTAAGTGGTGTCTGTTCATTTACCCCCAAATCCTTGGAAACAAATCCTTTCGGGAGTTTGCTAATGGGTATATATACAATTATTTCCCTTGCACGGCCGTTGGCGAAACTCAGCATATTAACCAAGTTCCCATCTATCAGGTCTTTAATGTTGTCGGGTGTGATTAAATCAGTCAAAACCCTGGCATCGACCGCATTTCCACCCTCCCTAATAATTTGTTTTACTGTATAGGTCTTAAGAGCCTGGGAAAGCCCGCTATATACATTACCGATGTCAAAACTCCTCTGCCAAAAGGAGGGGTCGAGAATTTGATATTTTACTATTGCAGACAGGGTTCCTATCAAAAAAACAGGGATAAAAAGAAAAAAAAGAACGGATTTGGCAAAAAATTTCATTAATCAATTATACTAGATTTGTTGTTTGTGAGTTTTGGAGTACAATAGCGGCTAGAATGTCTTGTGAACTATTTGACCATTTAAAAACTTTAGGATTTTCGAACGCGAGAGCCTGTGTTTATGAGGCTAAATGTCGATTCGCCAACGATCATAGAATTAATCTGATTGAAGTTGCCGAATCGTGTAAAGCGGCTGCCGACGAACAAGAAAGCAAGGCCATAACAGAGGACGATGTACTTCAGGAAGATGTAATTCGATCGTTAGTCAGCATCTCCAGGGTTAACTAATTTCAAAACAAACTATTTTGAACTGTTGCCGAGTCTACTTTCGGGTATGAAAAATCCAATTTTACCTCGTGAGTTTCGTTCCAAAAGTCGATGTATTTTAAAAACCCATTATGAAGTGCGTGGTCGTAAATTCTAGTTGTAATTTCTACATCCATCTCGCAATATTTTTTTAACTTTGCTAAGCTTTCGGTGTCGCCCGCTTTCCAATATTTAACCGCATTTTCCCCCGAATCACTTTTCTTTTCACCGAGTGTGGCTTTTGCCAGTGAATCAAGCGAGACCCTTTTGCCTTCAACTTTTCTAATTGAGTCTAAAATGTCAAAGTGTTTAAGTTTTGCCCAATGAGTCGGAAAATAAGGGGAAAGCGCAGCAATGTCGAATCCGAGTGAATTAAAACCAATTATCCTGTCCGCCTTTTCGAATAGCTTAAACATTTCATCAAAGTCTTTCTCCCAAAAAGATTGCATTTTCCCCTCAATCTCTTTAAAGTCTTTGTCCAGCGTCCGTGAATAGACAGAGGTAATGGAAACGCCAAGCTTGCTGGCATCATAACCGTCTATTTCGTCAAAAAACTTTTTTGTTTCTGTATCAAATATTACTTCAAATTTAGTAACCATTTTATTTTGTGAGGTTTATTTGTTAAGTTTGTTTGAAGATTTTACATTACCTAAGAAGTTTTCTCCAGTAACGACACTCTTTCCGGTTTTGCTTTCAAGTTCCATACGAGCGTTTTTGGCAATCCTGCCACCTTTTTTGGCAGGCATTATATTTTCTTTAACACCTTTCGCCTCTTCTGTTTCCGCTATCTGCCGTGTCGAAAGTTCGGCTAAAGCTGTAAAAACCAGTTCAGCGTCGCTCATGTGATCGCGCAAATTTTGAGTTTTTAAATTTTTCAAATTTTTGTGTTCCTTTACTGTTAAGTCACTCCACTCTTGGTGAATAATATTGGTTAAAATTGCGTATTCTTCCTGTTTTGTAACTTCGTGGGTTGCCCAACAATCTGTCAGTTTGTTTCTAATTTCTTGACCCATCATCCTTTGCTGGATCCATTTCTCACTTCTACCCATTTTTTGCCAATAATTTCTCCCTCGATTTATTGATCTTTCAGGGTCTGAAATATCCTGGACCCTTTCGTAACCAACTTTCGCCAGCCACAACTTAATTGGTTCTGCATTTGGTGAGGGAACAGATTGGATTAGACGAAATAAAGTCTCTGTATCTGCAACATCTGTAAGATATTTTTTACCGTCTTTAGCCATCAATTTCAGTTGGTGATATTTTGTCACCACCTCACTACCTTCTTTACGAAGTCTTTCTGCAAGCTTATTCCAATATTTTCTCGCCTTTGTAAAATTCGATTGATTTGTTAAAACCGATACGATATCAACTACCGAAAAATACCATTTTTCCTTTTTGCCATCCCAAGTTCGTCTGATCTCTTTGCCATTAAATATTGCGAGATTCGATTCCATATAATTGATTATACCGCTATACTCAAGAAACTCGAATTTGCATGTACAAGTTACGATACTTTTTAGACATTTATGAACTACCGGCAGCTTACGCAGCCGGTTTACTTTAACTCAAGCTTCGCTTGTC
>CAZBTH010000002.1:0-105987 GCA_964494885.1 uncultured Gammaproteobacteria bacterium
CAGTGCGGGCTCCTAATTATTTTGACCTGGCCGGCAGTGGAGGATTCCCGGGAATTCCAACTTACGGAGGAACAACCAACTTAAACACTTCCCGCACAGATGTCTCGCAAAGTCCCCCTTTTGGCTGGCTGGCCAATTCCCAAAGCGTCGCTTCTAATATTTTTAGTTATAATTATTTTGCCAACATGGTTCCGGATGACGTTGTTTTTAATTCGATAGACCCCGTAAATCCGGCAGGAAGTCTTACCGGAGGAGCAACTCTTAGTTACGGTTACCGTTGGTTTAAATATGATGGAGCATCTAATGGTGGACAACCTTTGACATTGCCCAGTGTTAATATTAGTGGAAAAAAAGTTATTTTATTGGTTGATAACGCCGATCTTAATATTACTGGTAATGTCAATTTAGCCGACGGAATCGGTTTTTTCATGACAATTGTTAAGGGAAATATTAATGTTGGAACAACCGTCGGGGGAGGCGGGCCCAATTTAGAAGGTTTATATTTTACCGATGGCACATTCGAAAGCGTAGGTAATAGCCAACTTATGGTAAGAGGCAGCGTTGTGGCAAATGACGGAGCAAATCTTCTAAGAGATCTCGTAGGAGCCGCCAATGTTAATCCCTCCGAATTTTTTGAGTACGCCCCGGATCAAATTCTTCTATACCCATCAAAACTTGCATCAAGGAAAATCAGCTGGAAAGAAGTGGCACCCTAAATAGTTTAGTTTGACATTGAAGTGTATAATTTCGTCTTAATATGGAGATCCTCCGTGATACTTCATCGCCTGAGTTTGCGGCACCCCCCTGTCTGGAAGATCTGGTTGCAAAGGAATCGTTACTCCAAAAGGCATGGAAAGTTGCAAAAGAAAAACATGCGGGACAAACCAGAAAAGACGGAGTTACTCCCTATTTTACCCACAGCGTAGGAGTAGCCAGAATAATGTATGAAGAATGGGGGATAGAAGACCCCGAAAAACTTGCCGTAGGACTTCTTCACGATACGGTTGAGGATACCGATTTGACAATTGAAGATATCCGTACAGCTTTCGGTGAAGAAGTAGCCTTCGGTGTCGAAAGCGTCACTCAATTTAGTCCGGAAAAAGAAGCAAAACAGATTAAGATTGAGATCGACTTTGAAAGTGCCAAAAAAGTTTTTGCAAAAACTCTGGTTAAACCGATTGTTGCGATCTATAAACTTGCCGACAGGCTTTACAACATGAGAGATATGGCTGCGATAACACCTCAAAAGCGGACTGAAAACGGAATTACGTCCCTGAATTATTACGCCCCACTTGCAGAATCTCTTGGAATGTGGGTTGTTAAAAGAGAGTTGGAAAATTTATCGCTTCAATATACCGATCCGGAAAATTTCAAAACATACTCCGACCTTTTACAGAACGACCCTAGAACAAATGAGCACTTTATTGCCTATATGGCATCATTTTTGACCGAGAGATTAAAGGATGAGGGGATCGACTGTGAAGTATCCTACCGCAAAAACAGCCTAGCTAAAATAATGGATAAAGCAAAAAACTATCTTTTTAAAGATATCGACGATGTTATTAGTTTCCGTGTAACGGTTAACACAAAGAATGAAAGAGATGCTAAAAACGAATGCATGAAAGCGCTTGGCATTATCTGGGAAGAGTTTGGAAATGTTGAGGATCAAAATAGATTTGACAACTATTATTTTGTACCCAGAGATAATGGCTATAGCGCTTTTCAGGTAACGTTAAATCTTCCCGAAGGCACCGTCAAGATCGCAGTAACGTCAAAAGATAAAGAAAATTACAACAATTGGGGCGTCTTGAGTTTACTTAAAAAAGGAGAAACAGATTTAAAAAAATACGCTCTCAAACTCGTTTTTACACCAACCGGAGAGGTTAAATTCTTTCCGCCTAATGCCAACGGTTATGACTTTGCTTACCATATTGACGAAAAACTGGGCGCCCAGGCTGTTGAAATGTTGGTTAATGGAGAAAGACAAGACCTTGCAACAATTATTCCAAACGGAGCTGTCGTCAAAATTCTGGGAGGCGAAGAAAGAATCGCGCCTGATACCAACACTATTTATCATGTTCTACCAAAAACAAAACAAAAAATTAATAAACAATTTTTGGAATTAGAAATGGCCGAGCAACAAAAAAGAGGACGCGAAATTGTCACGGGTATAATTTCTCAAAGAGGGCTTTTAAATTTGTATGATGTTTTAAGATTAAGGGAATATTCCAGAAGAATTATGGATATTCTGGATCAGCTCGGAAGTAAAGGTTCTTTAACCAGGCTTTATCAATCGATCGGTTCAGGGGTAGTTGACAAAGAGCACTTAATAACCGAACTGGACAGAAATGGAATAACTAAAGAAAAGATGGGTTTTACTTCAATACTCGTTGAAGGGCCAGATGGTCCTGGACGCCTGAATTTCTTTACCGCCGAAGTGGAAAGACTTGGTGGTAATATACGCAGAAATTATGGAGAAAGTAACAAACAAATTTTTACTCAGCACTTCGTTATTGAAAATCTAAACGGTGAAGCCGAGAAAAAGTTGGAAGAATTACTCAAAAAGGATCCAAGGGTAACCAAAGTAATTGTCGTTTAGCTCTGAAATTAATAGCTTCTCAAGAAAATCTGAGTACTTGAAGACAATGTCGTTTTCTCAACGCCGGTCCCCGACACGCTTTGCATTTCAAGAAAAACATCAACATATGACATATTCGCCGTAGCACCGATTTGACATACGAAGCTGCACGATATTACTTTTACATCATTAGATATCAGCCTTCCGGAACCTGAAGCAATGTAGGGATCTGCTCCACCGATACCCACGCAAGAAAAAGAACTGGCTTCGCCATGTTGATCTAAATAGTTTAATGTGTAAGGATCCGGGTTCGTGGCACAATCCGGGATTGAATTGGCGTTTCTGATTTGCCGTTCAATAACACCCATGGCATAGCCTAAATTTTCCCCCACTTTAGTTTGAACCTCGCTTTTTTTACTTCCTTGTAAAGACAAGGCAATAGAACCGGTGATCATAATTCCCAAAAGGGCAAATATTGTAACTGCAACCAAAATTTCTATAAGCGACATTCCTTCACAATTTTTGATTTTCATCAACGTTGCCTCCAATCCGAAAAGTTCGTGATACTTTTAACTTCATGTGTTCCCTGAGAATCTTGCCAAGAGACTACAACGTTAGCCTCTATTAGAGTTTTAAGGTCAACAGTTGTTATATTGAAATTAACCTGTCTTTTGAATAAAGTTTCAGAAACTTCATCTCCATCGATACAAGCTCTTTGCAAATTCCACGAGAGGTTCTTTAAACACCAAACTCCTGACTGAGCATTGACAATAAACCCGTCTATATCGCCATCTCTTTGTCCCCTGAGCCACTCTGTTGCCTGTTGGGCGTATATCACTGCCTTATTGTTATTTTTAGAATAAGTAGAATTTCTTATAGAACTCGCCGCAAGTGATACGATCCCAACGATTATAAAAGCCGAAATGGCCAGAGCCACGACCACCTCAAACATTGATTGTCCGAAATCTCCTTTTCGATTTGTCATTTTTATTCGAGAACCTGCAAATACCCCATCTAAAAGATACTACGCAACTTGTTGCGAAGAGTATGTCATTTAATTTCCCCCGACGAGCTCACCGCCACATTTAACGTATTATTCGTTCCGGCCTGAGTAATTGTTACCGTAGACATTAATCCACTTGCAATGTTGGTTCCGTGTCCCAATACCTTAAATTCAATCGGATTGGGAGATGGGGTTGAAATCGTTACACCTTCGGGTAAATTAACTGTTTTAACCACGACAACTCCACCGCTACAGTTGGCGCTTGCAATATACTGTGATGAACTGTTGACCGTAAATCTATACCCGCTCAGATTGTTTGGAGGATCGCATTTTACATCGTCGGGTTTTTGACCGGACAACGCCTGCTGCTGGACAAGCCTGAGGTCCCCCTCAATAAGTTTCCCGACACCACTGACAACCTGACGTCTTGAAAAATCTCTAAAACTAGCGAAACCAAAACCAAAAAGTAAACCAAGGATTGTCAAACCCACCAGAATTTCAATCAGAGTGTAGCCACGCGAAATAATAATCGGGTTCCGGCTTTGTATGTAGTTTTTAGTATATTTGGCAGACATCTTCCGATAAGTTCCTATATACAATATACTACATACTTGGTACTAGTTAAAATCAGGGGTTTTTTACTTTGTAGTTGCACATCACCGTCCCGCAAACTGAAATTGCTCCGCAACTGACAGGATCTCCACCTTGTTCGATAGCGGCGCATAATTCATAGGCCGTTCCGTCCTCCGAATAGTATTTGTAATCGCGGTTTGGAGAGGTTGGATCGACTGGAACTAAATCTATGTATGTATTCGTGTCAGGACAAGATGTAGATGTATTGTCTCCATTCAAAGGTGACAATGGTGTAATACTTGCAGGATATTTATTGCAATCAGCTTTATATATTTCGATGGCGCTTCTTATTTGCTCCAAATCAGCCTTTCTTTTTGCGTCCCTGGCAGACTGTCTGGCTCCTTGAAGACCAAAAACGGAAAGCCCTATAAGTATCCCGATTATAGAAATCGTTACCAGAAGTTCAATCAGCGTAAAGCCGCAGCTAGTATATAGTATGTCGTATATAGTATGTCGGGTTTGGGGAGATGTTTTCATTGGCAGTTTCCTATATACAATATACAATATACTAAATACTTCCTCAAATCACAGAGGACATGCCCCTCCTACGGGTAAACTCCAACTGGCAACTGCGATAGTGCCGACTTTTCCGCCTGAGCAAACAACCCAATATTTATCGGAGCTCTCCAGTTTGTCCCATAAAACATATTGAGTTCCCAGTGCGGTTCCATCCGAGGCAGTTCCGTCTGATTGATATTTATAGACAAGAAGACCGGTTGTGTCGTTTACACTCGGGTCGGCGGGGCACCCGGTCATGGTCAAATCAGAACACAGAGTGGTTGCAGCACCTACGCCTGAAGCATCCGGGCGCGACGGATAAAAAGTGTTATTTTTATTGGCATAACTTTCCAGCGAACTTTGAAATTGCTTTATGTCTGATTTTCTTTGTGTATCCCTCGCTTGACGCTGGGCCGTAGTAAACGAAACCAAAGATAAAGCAGCCAGAATTCCTATTATAGAGATCACCACTAGTAGCTCAATCAGTGTGAAACCAAAGCTAGTATATGGAATATCGTATTTAGTATGTTGGGAGAAAAAGTTTTTTTTCATTTACGTTATGCTACAGACTTTCCCATATCATTGCCTAATTTGAAACATCCATTTAGATGTTGGGCACCAGGAACTATAAGGCGCCGCGGCAGCTGTGACGCCTTGCGCATCACTGCTATTTTCTAAACAAGCAGAGAGCGTGTAGCTATTTCCATCCGCGCCTACCTCATATTTATATTCCTGGTCCGGTAAAGGATCCGCCGGAAGTTTGCTCATATAGGTAACTCCTGTATCTGTCCAAGAGGATCCCCAAAGGCTATCAAAATACGTGCTTATTGGATATGAATTTTTGTCATTGTAATAAAGTCTTAAAGCAGTCGCGATGTTTCTGATATCGGATTTCCTAGAAGCGTCCCGTGCCCTTCCCCTGGCAGAATTGAGGTTCGCCGAAACAAGTGTGGCCAGTATGCCGATAATAGAAATAACAACAAGAAGCTCAATTAAGGTAAAACCAAGGCTGGTGTAGGAAAAAAAGTTTTTTTTCATTATGGTTCGCAATATACAATATACAACATACCAACTCTGATGACTACTCTGAGGGAGTAGTGTTACTGCTGGTTAATGAAAAATTACAATATTTCGAACTTCCGCCACATAAATACGCTGTAGGAGGGGAAATTAAATCAAGATCTCGAGTGTTTTCTAGATATGCAAAAAGTTGAAATTTCTGGTTGGTGGGAGGATCCACTATACGGTAATAATAATTCTGACCCGATGCCGGGTCCTTAGGTAAAACTTTGAAATATATCGTTTTTCCGTCGCTAAATTGCCCCAATCCCCAAACACACAATGTTCCAGTCGGACATGCAATTATTGAACCCCCGGATTCGTCAGGGTATTTCCCGTAGTCGGAATAAAAAAGTTCAAGAGCGCTTGATATCTGCTTTAAATCACTCTTCCTTTGTGTATCCCTTCCCCTCATCTGAGAACTTGTAAACGAAACCAATGCAATACTGGCCAAGATACCTAAAATTGAAATAACCACGAGGAGTTCAACAAGTGTAAACCCAACCACTCGAATCCGGAATCTAGCTTGCCCCCGAATGGAGGAATCTGGTTTGAAGATTTTTCTCATTTTTGCTGCTAGATTCTAAATTCCAACTTCTAGATTCTAGCTATATTTAATATACTACAAACTCAATTTGATTTCTTTAGAAACCGTTCCTGTTCGCACTGCTCCAAACTTTTATCTATTGTGCAACCAAAAAACCGACCGGTATTACATACTTTGACTCCACATGCTATGTTCCTGGCTACGATTCTTTTATCGTATTCTGCTTCATCCTCCTCCTCGAAAGAAGCAAAAACCTGATACGTACTCCCATCAGAAAAATAAGTATATGTTACGCCTTTATTTAAATCGGGATCGCTCGGCATTATCTTTAAATATACCTTTGAACTCCCAGGAGTTAGATCAACAAGAGAATCTTTACCCCACTGGCAGGGAACAAGGTTGACAAGTGGTTTTCCATCCTTACTCACCTGACTTTTGTCTCCATCCTTTTTACACCCAAGAATCATTCCATCCTTTGATGCAGGAAAGGCGCCGAAATCATCACGATAAGACGTCAGAGCATCCGAAAGCGCACCCATATCATCTCTGCGCACTTGATCTCTAGACCTCCTTATACTTGAGGCAAAGTTGGGAATAGATATCATTATTAAAATTGTAAAAATAATAATTATCGAAATTGTTTCTTCTTTATTAAAAAATTTCATTATTTCCAAGCTGTACAGTTGTTGCCGGGTATGCCACACTGGCTATAACAACTCGAGTTTTGATAATTCGGATCACATTCCGGCCCCGGTCGACTCGGGTCCCAAAGAATAGGGACACAAGTGCTATTTTTACATCCATAAAAGGATGATGATCCACCATTTCCGGCAGGAGGGGAAGTACCACCTGGTGGCGGAGATAGGTTCCCACCCGTACCAACAATATCCGGAGCGTTGGAAGAAGAGGCAAGGTAATCAAAAGATGAATTTGGACCGACCCAGCCGATAGAATCGGAGTCTAAATGATTTTCAAATTTTGCATAAATCCTATACCAAGTCGGGCAAACACTATCTTGATATTCATAATAGTACGAAGCATTCGTCGACGGATCGCACGCAATTTTGTCAAGATAAGGAACAAGTCCGGTTCCAGGATTACAAATAACCGTCTGGGAAAGAGGATAGCAATTATGGTCCTTCTCATACTCCTCAACTGCGACCTGAATTCTTTGAATGTCGGCCTTTCTTCTAGCATCTCTGCCTTTAAATATTTGTCCGACAAAATAGGCAAGAACAATGGTGGCCAAAATCGCAATAATAGATATCACAATAATAAGTTCGACCAACGTAAATCCCAAACTTTTCTTTTTCATCATTAAAAACCTAGATAAAATAAAAATTTACTGCCAAATACAAGCGTAAGCAATATTCCAATTATTAAAAAGGGGCCAAATGCAATCCGATCTTTTAATCCGGCCCTGCCAATTAGAATTAGTATGATTCCGGCTATTCCCCCTGTCAAGAATGACAAAAAAAGCCATATCAGGTTAAGCTTTAGTCCAACAATCATTCCACCTAAAACCGCAAATTTAACGTCACCCAAACCCATACCTCTACCACGAGTAAAAAGATGGATCAAAAGCAATAAAAGTGCGGAGAAGAATCCTGCAAAAATGTTAGCGAATAACGATTGATTGTTGGTAAGAAGAAAAAAAATAAAGATCAGAGTTATCCCCAGAAAAACAAAAAGATCGGGGATAATATTGTGTTCAAAATCAATTACAAAAATTAAAATCAATATGGAAAATAATGAAAGTAAGTAGAGAAGATGGTAAAAATTTGAAGAAAAAGAGGTGAATAAATATAAAAAACCAAACGCGGTAAAAACTTCTATTAACGGATATCTAAATGAAATATGTTGTTTACAATTTCTGCATTTTCCACCCAAAAATAAATAAGAGAGTAGGGGAATGTTGTCGTACCACGTTATTTGTCTCCTACATCTATCGCAAAACGATCTGCCGTAAGCATTTGAAATTCGTCTGGGATAGCGCCACGAAAGCGCCGAAAGGAACGATCCGAACACCAAACCAACAGTAAAAAAAAGAGATTGTTGAAGGAGTATCATTCAGGAACACATTCAGAGCAAGCTCCAGTTGTCCAACCGGAATCACTAACAGTAGTGCATGCTCCGGCTGCCGGAACTCCCGAGGCCGTAAGAGCCTGGGTAGTATCAAACATCCTGTTCGCATTTGAAGCCGCACTAGCGATCAAAACTTGCCTATTCGAATTTGATTTAGGTGACCAGCATACATAAACTGCAGCAGAAGCGCCCTGGGCTTTGCCAACAAACAACTTGGCTTGAGCGCTGGTGGGACCAACCCAACTTTTGTTCAAAAATGTTTTTTGTAACTCCAAAGATGATATAAGCTCGCCGGAGTTTGCCGTCGTCCTACAAGAGGTTCCGTTTGCTCCACAAATTCCGACAGAGGCATCGTCCGCGCTTACAAAAGGAAAACTGTCGTCAGGGCCTTGCCCAACACCATCCAAACACTGGGTACCACCATTTGTGGTACATGTGGGCGAATTCCAAGGGAAAGTGCTGTGTGAAACATAGTATCTCTGGATAGCTGAAACTATTTGGCTGGCATCTGCCTTCATCCCGGAGTCTGATGCGCGGTTTGCTTGTTCAATGGGGTTAATAGCCGCAATAACAATTGTTGCAATAATACCAAGAAGTGCAATAACAATCAGAAGTTCAACTAATGTAAATCCTTTGGACAGATACCTTTTCATCTACAAATCAGTATTCAATGTTTGAATTGGCTTGTCAAGTATCATTTATATAATCATATTAAAACAACTTCAATTTTAGTCCGGCCAACATGAGTGCGGCCATAGAAGGACCATTGACAATTTCTCCATTTTCAATCATCTGCAAAACTTCTTTAAACGGAACTTTCTTCATGTTGTCGATATCTTCATCCAACTGGTCGTTTTCCTTCGTTAATTCGACATCCTTTGCGACAAAAACGTGCGACATCTGTCCCGTCATGCCTGCCGCGACTTCCAATTCTCCTAATTTTAACCAGTCTTTTGCGGTAAGTCCTGTTTCTTCTTTAAGTTCGCGTTTGGCTGCTGAAAGTTCATCTTGATTGTCGGAAGATCCGGCAGGAATTTCCCAATTAGATTTTCTTGTAAAATACCTGTTTGTGTGTATCAAATAAACTTCGTTATCCCGTGTTAAGGGAATTATAAATACAACCGGTGGACGGTCTATGACATAAAAAACTGCATTTTTTCCGTTAGGGGTAACGACTTCATCCTCCCTAACACTAAATCTTGGGTTTTTGTGAACTACTTTTGATGACAATGTCTTCCAATCATTCATATTTTCTGATTATTTCGTGTTTAAACCACTTTTCCTGAAACTCAACCTGTTTTTCTATCTCCTCGTCTGACAGGGTGCGACCCTGTCCAACGACAATTAGTTTATCATCGTCGTCATCAGTACGGTGAATTACGGCAACACAAACTCCTTTGAATTTATCCCAGGGTTTATCTTCATCGAGAACAAAGGCGTCCAATTCATCTCCATCGCCTGATGTTGTATTCGGAATATACCCGTAATTGATCGGGTAGATGTAATTATATTCAGGGTGTTTACTTCCAAGGGGCCGGTCTATTACAACTTCCACCTCTTTTCCCAAAAAATCTTTTGCGTCAGACATTTTTGTACATTTGAATATCATCCACCATTTTTCCTTTATATAAGTTGCCGCCCGGAAGCATGCCGTACTGTATAAATCCAAAATTTTTGTACATATTTTGGGCTTTTTCATTTTCTGCGAAACATTCAAGGGTAATAATTTTGAGTTTGGGAAGTTTTTTGGCTTCTTCCAAAATTAACTTCATCAAAAGTTTCCCCAATCCTTTTCCGCGGTATTCTTTAGCAAGACTAATTCCAAAAACGCCAATGTGACTTTTTATTCTATCTTTAAGATCTATTGCAGCAACTCCTGCTAGTTTTCCATCAACAAAAAGCAATAATTGAGCGGTTTCTTGTTTTTCAATTTTTTCAAGTTGCCCTTTAAGATATTTTTCTTCATCGACAAGAGACATTTGTTCGCCTTGCATCATAATGAATGTTTTTTCACTAGACAATGTATTTATGTAATCACACATCACAGGCGCGTCGCCATCCATTGGATATCTGATAACCACTTCCTCGCCGTTCACAGTTTCATTAAATACTATATGTTCCATGAAGAGATTTTACCATTTATCACACAGATGACCAAGCTTTGCTTATCGTATCATTTGGTATAATGCTCTTAATGTACACAGAATTTGAGGCGACATTTACAAACATTGATAAAGACGACATAAGAAATCGTCTTAAAAATGCGGGGGCAAAATTAATCCGTCCTGAGTTTGTGCAAAAACGAGTAGTTTTTAATCTGCCAAAAGGTCACGAAATTCCGGGCGGATGGCTTAGAGTCCGCGACGAAGGGGATAAAATCACAATGAGTTTAAAAATAGTAAACGGAGACAAAATTGAAGATCAAAAAGAAACTCAACTAACGGTTAACAATTTTGACGAAGCTGCAATAATTTTGGAAACCATCGGTTGCGACAAAAAGGCATATCAGGAAAGCAAACGCGAACTTTGGAAGTTGGATGGAGTAGAAATTACAATTGATGAATGGCCATTTTTGGAGCCGTTTGTGGAGGTAGAGGGAAAGAGCGAAGAAGAAGTAAAAAATGTTTCAGAAAAGCTTAATTTTGATTACAGCAAGGCAAAGTTTTGTGCGGTTGATGTTTTATACAGCGAAAAATATGGAATAAGCCAAGACAGAATAAACAATCACACCCCCGAAATTTTATTTAACGGAGAAAATCCTTTTTTGTAAAAAATTTGACTCCTGATTTTTGCAAACAGGGGATTAAGAGCTCGACCGGCAGGCCGTTTGTAATTCCCGTTAACGATCCGTCAATTTTTTTAATAAAACCCATTTGATATGAATCTCGCAAGTTAAAGGCGGCGCTCCAATCGGTCACCGGATTATTTTTAACAAACCTGTCAATTTCTTCCTCCGACAAATCCCGAAAAGTATATTTAATAGTTACTGTTTCCGAAAAATCTATATTGTTCGCTTTATCTATATAGCAAAAACCTGTGTAAGTTTGGCATTCTTTGTTCGATTGAAGTTTAAGCATTTCGCGGGCTTCATCTAACGTCTTTGGTTTTTCCAAAACTGTTCCATCGCAAACTCCAAAGGTGTCAGCGGCAATAACAATTCCGTCATGACTTTGGGCCACATATTCCGCCTTTGCTCTTGCGATTTTTTCGGCTTGGACAGCCGGATTATCATCACGGATTTCTTTTTCGTTTATATCAGCGGGGATTACAATGTAGTCGATCCCTAATGAATCCATAATAACTTTTCTGGACGATGAACCCGAAGCCAATATTATTTGTTGCATTATTGGATTATATCAAAATCCAAGGCGTGCTAATATATTACTTGCAAGGATCATCCTTTAAAGGTAGTATAAAATATGCCTAGCAGAAATCAAATAAAAATAAGCATAAAGGGCGGTTATTATCATATCTACAACAGAGGGGTAGCAAAACAGCCTATATTTGAAGATGAACAAGATTATAAAGTTTTCTTGAGCTACCTAAAGGAGTACCTTTCGCCAGAACCAAATCCAAAAGATTTAATCAAAAGTTTCACCTTGCAAGGATCATCCTTTAAAGGTGTGCCTAGACAACCTAAAAATTATTTCAAGAAAATCGAACTTTTAGTATATTGCCTTATGCCTAACCATTTTCATTTTATAATTAAACAAATTCACGAAGGTTGTCTGGAAGGATTTATGCGTTCGCTCTGTACTAGATATTCCATGTATTTTAATAAAAAATACAATCGCGTTGGCCACTTGTTTCAGGGGATATACAAAGCATCTATTGTCAAAAGCGACGAATATCTCCTACATCTTTCGAGATATATCCACCTTAACCCTTCCGAGTATACAAAGAATTTGGAATCTGCATATTCTTCTTACGGAGAATATTTAGGTTTAAGAAAAACCGAATGGATAAATACAAAAGAGATTCTTTCATTTTTTAAAGAATCGAGCTCTGATTTCTTGAAAACAAACCATACTTACAAAGATTTTGTGGAAAGATACAAGGATGAAATGTTTGATTTGGGGGACGGAGTTTTAGAAAAACCGGAAGAAATTTGAAACTTCAGACATACTTTAAAGGATGATCCTTACAAGGTTAGAAAGAACTCGTCAAATTGTAAATCGGAAGAATAACGGCGATGACGAGAAATCCCACTCCAAGTCCAAGCATTATCATAACTATTGGTTCAATCGCAGCGGTAAGCCCCTTTACTTTTTCATCACTTTCCATTTCAAAAATATGGCTGATTTTGGTTAAAACGTCGTCCATTTTTCCTGTTTCTTCTCCGACTGCAATCATTTGGGAAAGTAAAAATGGAAAAGCCTCGGGGTGGCGGGCAAAGGAAAAGGCGATAGGAAAACCTTTTTCAACCTGTCTGGAAACATCTTTTAATGCATCGGATATAACACTATTTGATACGACCTCGCTGGTAATGTTTAATGCCTCGAGAATTGGGACCCCGGCCCCTACCATCAAAGATAGTGTTCTTGTAAGCTCTGTCAAAATTACCTGTTTCTGAAGATTTCCAAAAATCGGGATTTTAAAAACCAGTTCATCAACTTTTTTCTTTCCGGTTGCCGTGCTTTTATAAAGTGTAAATAAATAAAAACCTATGCCCCCAATTACCAAAATAATAAACCAGTAATTAACAAAAAAACCCGAAATACCCATCAAAATCCGTGTTGGCAAGGGAAGTGTAGCATTGAAATCACCGTAAAGAGAGGTCAGCCGGGGAATAACAAAAATCATCATTATAAAAACAACTACGACCATACCCACCCCAATAATTGCAGGGTAAATTAGAGCCCCTTTAACCTTACCGTTAAACTCCTGCTGTTTTTCCAAAGTGTCTGCCAACCGAAGAAGAACCGCATCCATCACACCACCGACTTCTCCCGATTTAATCAGGGCCAAATAAGTTCTTGTGAAAATTTTGGGATGTTTGTTCATGGCACCGGAAAGCGATTCCCCGGCTTCAACATCGGCCAAAATCTGAGCGACAACCTTTTGCATAGCCCCATTGCTCTGAGATCTAAGTATCAGAAGAGCTTCTGTAATAGGTAACCCTGCTCCTATCATTGTTGAAAGCTGACGAGTAAAAGTCGAGATCTCCCTTGTAGTTATGCGTTCCTTGAATTTCTTTACAATCGAAAACGGAGAATCCCTCTTCTCAAAAATAGAAATAACATAAAGGTTTTTGCCCCGAACCAGCTTTGCTGCATGACTCGTGTCACTCGCCTCTACTTCTCCCGTCACCAATCTACTCTGTCTATCTTTGGCTTTGTAGTTAAATCTTTTCATGCAGAAGTTTTTTAAACACCACGTACCAAACGCGCCAATTCTTCGGGCCTTAGGGACCAGCTTTGCGCCACTTCCATACTTACCAATCCGCGCTTAACAAGATCTGCCAGGGAACGTTCAAGTGTACTCATTCCGGCTTCTTGCGAAGTTTCCAAAATGCTTTCGATTTGGTGAGTTTTACCTTCACGAATTGAAGTTTTTATTGCTGTTGTCCCTAACATTATCTCGTAAGTAACGACCCTGCCTTTAGTTGTCGAGGGGATAAGTCTTTGGGAAAAAACCGCCTCAATCACGTTTGAAAGTTGAAGCTTAACCTGACCCTGCTGTTCCTCCGGAAACACATCTACAATTCTATCGATTGTTTGGGCAGCACTATTTGTATGAAGCGTTGCAAAAACCAAATGTCCTGTTTCGGCAACGGTCAGTGCCGCTGCAATTGTTTCGTAATCACGCATTTCTCCAACCAAAACCACATCCGGATCTTCTCTTAAAGCAGATCTCAATGCTATTTCCCAGGAATGTGTGTCTGTTTGCATTTCACGCTGAGAAATAACCGATTTAATGGGTTTAAAAATAAACTCAATCGGATCTTCGATGGTTACAATATGAGAAGTACGGGTTTCATTAATTTCATCTATCATTGCCGCAAGTGTAGTCGATTTCCCATGCCCGGTTGGCCCGGTTACAAGCACCAACCCCTGTCTTAGCGTCGTAAAAGAATGAAGGATTTTGGGCAGTCCCAAAGCATCAATTTTTGGAATTGTCAAAGGAATTTGCCTGAAAGCAACGGCTGTGGTGTTTTTCTGGGTATATGCGTTAGCTCTAAATCTGGCTTTATCCGAAAATGGCAAGGAGAAGTCGATCTCCTTATTTACGGTCAACCTTTCGATCTGCTCGCTTGTAAGAACTTGTTTAAGAAGTTCATTAATCGAGTCTGGGGTAGAAATACCCGCCCCGGGAGCGCTTAACAGTTCTCCATCCACCCTTAAAGTGGGAGGGACCCCGGCTACCAAATGCAAATCGCTGGCTTTTAGGTCAACTACTTGTTGTAATAATTGTTTAATATCCACGTTAATTAAATTAAATATAAAATATTAAATATTAAAATTTGAACAGAAACTCCAAATTTTGAATTTTAAATTGTCATTTTGCATTTTAATTTTTGATTTTTATTCTTGCGCGACTCTAAGTATCTCTTCCACTGTAGTAATTCCTTCGGCAACCTTCAAGTACCCATCTTGCTTAAGCGACACCATACCGGCTTCTCTTGCCGCTCTATCGATGTCCCCGGCCGACGCTCTTTCCAAAATAAGTTTACCAATTTTTTCTGTTACCGTGATAGTCTCAAAAATACCCATTCTTCCCAAATAACCCGAGTTTCCGCAATCTGGGTCCCCCTTACCCCTATAAAGTTTTATCTCGCCCTGTGGCTGCCAAAGACTGCCCAGCTCCTTCTTCATATCGCTTACAATTTTAGGATCGGGAATGTAGCTCTCTTTACAATCGTCGTGAATTTTTCTGACAACCCTTTGGGCAACAAGACAAGTAATTGACGAGGCCAGTAAGTATGGTTCAGCGCCCATGTCCAAAAGCCTAGGCAGTGCGCCGGAAGCGTCGTTGGTATGAAGTGTAGAAAATACCAAATGCCCGGTTAGCGAAGCCTGAATAGCAAGATCTGCAGTTTCGCTGTCGCGGATTTCTCCTACAAGGATAATGTTCGGGTCCTGTCTAAGAAAAGACTTTAACCCGTCTGCAAATGTAAGCCCAACGGCGGTATTGATTTGGACCTGATTGACCCCGGGGATTTTATATTCAATCGGATCCTCAAGCGTCACAATGTTGACCTTTGGAGTATTTAACCGAGAAAGAACCGAATACAGCGTTGTAGTTTTTCCCGAACCCGTCGGCCCGCAAATCAAAATAATTCCATGCGGACGCAAGATCGCATCCTGAAGATCTTTAAGACTTTTACCCCTTAGTCCCAATTCCTGAAGAGTAGGAACTCCTCCGGATTTTTTGAGTAAACGCATAACTATCTTTTCTCCCCAAGTTGTGGGAAGAGAAGATATACGAAGGTCTACTTCTTCCTCGCTACCCTTAAAATTAAATCTACCGTCTTGGGGAATTCTTTTTTCGTCTATTTTCATTCCTCCCAAAATTTTGATTCTGCTTATTAATGAGTCGTGCAGTTCCTGCGGAATTGTGAGCTTCTCCTGTAAAATTCCGTCAATTCGATAGCGAACTCGGGTTGACTTTTCTTCGGGCTCAATGTGAACGTCGCTGGCTCTTGATTTAATAGCAAAGTCGAGTATTTGAGATACAATTTCTGCTATTTTTTCTTCTCTTATAAATCCGCCTCTGGAAACTTCGGCAGCTTTAAGTCCTTCTTCTTTGCCCCCCGGAGTGACCTCTTTCATGGCAGCCGTAACCTGTTTGGTTAATGAGGTTGTATAGCGGGTTTGAATAAAGTCATCCACTTTCATGGGCTCCGCCGCAAAAGTCTTTACATGAAGACCAGTTTTTTGTTCAATAAATTCTATAGCCGCAAGGTCCAGAGGATCAGCCATGGCAAGGCCCAAACTTTTTTCTTTTTTATCGTAATTAACCGGAAAAACTCTAAACCTGTCCGCGACCTCCGATGGAAGCGCCGCCAGTGCATTCGGGTCAATTGGAGCATTGTTTAAATCAACGTAGGGGATGTTGTAAAGTTGAGCTTTGGCCTGAACAAGTTTGTCTTCAGAAACCATCGAGGCTTCTTTAATAATATCTTCCTGGGTCTTACCGCTCTGAATTTCGGTGAACTTTACCTGTTCGGCACGCCGTGCATCGAGTGCCCCCAAAGTCACTAAAATATCAGCAAGAGTTCCGGTGGAGTTTAAACTATTGGTACCGTTTACAGGTTGAGCAGTGGGCATGATAATAAATTTAAAAATTAAAATGCAAAATTCAAAATTTGCACAAATTCATTATAACAGCATTAGAGAATGACCTGCAATTTTTACTTTTGACTTTTGAGTTTTAAGTTTTAAACTTTAATTCATGCACGCATACCTAATTGTTGGAACAAACAGCGAAGAATTAAAAGCGAAAAGTGAGGAACTTGCAAAAAAGCTCAAAGCAAAAACACTGGACTTTCCGATTGTTAAAGTAGAGGATACCCGAAATTTAAATGATCTGATAAAATTAAGTTTTAATGAACCCACTTTGGTAGTTTGCGAACGGATCAACGAGGCGGGGGACGAAGCACTAAACGCTTTTTTAAAAAATTTGGAGGAACCACAAACCAATATTTACTTCGTTTTAACTGCACCATCTATCCGTAAAGTTCTACCTACAATTGTCTCTCGTTGTCAGGTTATCAAAATAAAAAATCAAATATCAAATATCAAAAATGGGGACATCGGCGAATTTATGAAGATGAATATTGGTAATAAACTTAATTACATTGATAAAATTAAAGATAGAAACAAAGCTATAGAATTGGTCGATAATTCGATCATATTCCTCCATAGTCAACTTCATTCCAAAAGTGTAAAATACAAAGTTCAGGCAAATAATATTGAGGTTGCTTTAAAAACTCTCACTGGACTAAAAGCAAACGGCAATGTAAATCTGCAATTAACAAGAATGTTAATTGAAATGAAAAATTAGAAATTAAAATGCAAAATGACAAATCTAAATTTAAAATTGAATTCAAACGCAGACTATATAAATTTGTATTACGTCTAATTAAATTTGTTGGAACGTTAGACTCCAAAGATATAACCTCAAGAGTAATAATTGATCAGTTGGTTAGAAGCGGTTGTAGCATTTTAGCAAATTACATAGAAGGTTCGTCTTCTTCTTCGAAAAAAGAATTTACAAATTATTTTAGTATTTCTTTAAAATCTGCTAACGAAACCAAGGTGTGGATAGCATTGCTTCGTGATTCAAATAAATGTAATATAGACGAGGCAAACTGGTTCTTGAGCGAATTAGACGAGATCTCTAAAATATTCGCATCCAGTATTTTAACGTTAAAAGGTAAAAGATAATTTTTGATTTTTTATCTGCAATTTTAATATTTGATATTTAATTCTTAATATGAATACCGACTATACAGCAGAACAAATTCAAGTACTCGAAGGGCTTGAGCCTGTGCGAAAACGCCCTGGAATGTACATCGGTTCAACCGATTCCCGGGGACTTCACGAGTGTTTGAGAGAAATTGTAGACAACTCTGTTGACGAAAGCTTTGCCGGAGTCGCTAATACAGTTTGGGTAACTTTGAATAAGGACGGAAGTGCGACTGTTCGCGATAACGGACGCGGAATTCCTGTTGAAAAACAAAAAAAGACCGGGGTGTCGGCACTTGAACTTACAATGACCAAACTCCATGCGGGTGGAAAGTTTGGAGGCGGAGCATATAAAGTTTCCGGAGGTTTGCACGGAGTAGGGGCTTCCGTAGTTAACGCCCTTTCCAGTTATTTTCGAGTCGTAGTTTTAAGAGACAGTAAGGCTTTTTATCAGGAATACAAAAGGGGTGTAGCTCTCAAACCTGTAGGTGAAGCCTCCGCAAAACAACTGGAAGAATGGGGAATCAAGCTTGGCGGAACCGGAACAATTACAAACTTCATACCCGATAAAGAAATTTTCGGAGATATAATTCTCGAAAATAACAAGGTCAAGAATCTACTTCGTGACCGCGCATATCTTATTGCAGGGCTTACTTTCCATTTTGACGATTTTAACGACGGGGATGAGGCTACTTTTTATTTTGAAGGTGGAATCAAATCTTTGGTAGCCCACACAAACCGCGGCAAAGATGTGTTAAACGATGTAATTTATTTCGGCAAAAGCGATGGCAATATTTCTGCCGAGGTGGCAATTCAATATTCCGATTCCTTTAACGAAAATGTCAAAGGTTTTGTAAACGGAATTTACACTACAGACGGCGGCACCCATGTTACAGGATTTAGGATCGCATTAACCCGCGCAATTTCCGACTATTACAAGAAGATTCAAAGTGGCGGAAAAGATGAGGCAGCTTTAACCGGGGACGACATGAAGGAAGGCTTAACCGCCATAGTTTATATAAAAATGCCTTCAGAGTCTTTGCAGTTTGAGTCCCAAACAAAAGCTAAACTTAATAACCCAGAAGTTCAGGGATTCGTTTCGACGGCGGTCAAAGAGGGGTTGGATCAATATTTTGAAGAACACCCGAGCGAGGCCAGAAAAGTGGTAGAAAAAATAACGCTTGCAGCCCGCGCCCGACTTGCCGCCAGAGCCGCAAAAGACGCGGTTCTTCGAAAAGGCGCATTGGAAGGGGCAACACTTCCGGGAAAGCTTGCCGATTGTCAATCTTCCGATGCCTCTGTTTCCGAACTATATATAGTAGAGGGTGACTCAGCAGGTGGTTCCGCAAAACAAGGGCGCGACAGGCGTCACCAGGCAATTCTTCCGTTGGGAGGTAAAATTCTTAATACCGAGCGCGCGCACCTCGATAAAATCGTCAAATTTGAGGAAATTAAAGATCTAATTATTGCCCTTGGCGGCGGAATCGGGGAAACATTAAATTACGACAAAATGCGATATCACCGCATTATTATTATGACTGATGCCGACGTTGACGGCGCACACATTTCTACTTTGCTTTTGACTTTCTTCTACAGACATATGCCCGAAATCATTACCCGAGGATACCTTTATATGGCCCTCCCGCCTTTGTTTAGAGTCCAAATTGGAAAAGACGTAAATTATGCTTATACAGAAGAAGAACGCGACGCGATTACATTAAAGAGTCCTGGGATAAAAGCCACAATACAGCGCTATAAAGGACTTGGAGAAATGAACCCGACACAGCTTTGGGAGACCACAATGAATCCTGAAACCAGGACGTTAAAACAAGTCACCGTAGAGGATACCGAAGCGGCGGGAAATATGTTCGAAATGCTTATGGGTGAAGAAGTTCCACCAAGAAAAAAGTATATACAGACACATGCGAAGTTAGCGACTCTTGATGTTTAGTCGCTAACGGAGTCCGCCTAAAATCGCAGCACGAAGCGTATTCGAATAGAATTGTAAAGCTCAGTGCAAAGATTAGGCGGGCAAAACTGGCGACCCTAGACGTTTAAATCTTCAACAAATATAAACTTCTTTTGTCTGTTCCATTTTGACGAAAAGAGAATAATTTTTTGTTTTCAAATGTACAGGTTGGATCGATAGTAATATTTTCGCTTTTGACTCCCAGTTTTACAAATTGTTGTCTTGCAACTTCCGCTAAATCCAAGAATGTGCGACCACCTTTAAAGGATGATCCTTTAAAGTATAAAGAGAATTTTGAAAAGACGTTTTCCTTAACTTCATAGTGATTTTCACATATATGCGGCCCAATTTTAATTTTTAATTCTTCACCAAATTCAGATTTTGCCAAGCTTTGCTTATTATTAATTTTAAATTTCTTTTGCATAAGCAAAAGGGTGCTTCCAATTATTCCGTTTTCCAACCCTCGCCACCCTGCATGGATTAGTCCGATTCCACGGCCTTTTTCGTCTGTAACCATTATTGGTAAACAATCGGCAACGCGTACTCCCAAGGTAACTCCGTGTTCATTTGTTATCATCGCATCGCAGTTGGGGATAGTAGTCCCAATATCTTTTTTCCCAACAATCACGACATTATTTCCGTGCACTTGTTGCATTAAAATTATGTTTTCCATTTGTATCTTGCAAATTATAGATCATCGTCTTAGAATTTAGCCATGACTGATTTCCACGCAATATTTAATGCAGGAGAAAAAGGGGAATACATAAATGCTGTTATAGAAATCTCCAAAGGCTCAATGCACAAAATTGAGTACGATATAAATAATAAGGTGTTCAAACTTGATAGGGTAGAACCCGAAATTTTTGCTAAACCTGTTAATTACGGTTTTATTCCCCAAACTTTAGACGATGATGGAGATGCACTCGACACATTGGTTATCACAGACGAGCCCCTACCGATGGGGGTTGTTGTTAAAGCCAAAGTAATTGGTATTTTAAACTTTATAGATAGTGATGAAAAAGATTACAAAGTTGTCTGCGTTCCTGAAGATGATAGAAACACCGGTGACGCAATAAATTCTCTAGAAGATTTGACTCCGGCTTGGAAAAACAAAATCACCCACCACTTTAGTCATTACAAAGATCTTAAAAAACCCGGAAGCACCAAAGTGGAAGGTTGGGGGAATGAAGATGATGCCTGGAGAATAATTGGTGAATGTATCGAAAGATATAAAAAGTGAGAAAAATAATTTTTGGGATTTTATTGGCACTTGTGGCACTAACATTCTCCGGAACAAAAGTTTCTGCCAATCATTCGTGGGGCGGATATCACTGGGCAAGGACGGCAAATCCGTTTACCTTGAAGCTTGGAGATAACGTTACTTCAGGTTGGGACACATATTTGGCCACAGCTTCTTCTGATTGGGCCGCGTCCGAAGTCCTTGATACAACAATAGTTGCAGGACAGGGTGGCAAAAACTGCAAGGCAACCGCCGGAAGAGTAGAGGTTTGTAACCGTAAATACGGCAACAACGGTTGGCTTGGAATTGCCCAGATTTGGATTTCCGGAGGCGAGCACATAACTCAAGGGATCACTAAAATGAATGATACATATTTTAATACAAGAACCTACAATACAACTCCTTGGAAAAATATGGTCATGTGCCAGGAAATCGGACATACCCTGGGTCTTGATCATCAAGATGAAATTTTTGACAATGCCAATCTGGGAACCTGTATGGATTATACAAACGATCCAAGCACCAACCAGCATCCCAACCAGCATGACTACGATGAATTAAATACTATATATAGTCACCTGGACAGTTTTACTACGATTGGTCAGATAACCGGACAGGTGGCCAGACAACTCGGGCAACTCGCTGCAAACCAAGAGCTTGACAATCCCAAAGAGTGGGGTAGATCAATACGAGACAATGGCAAGATAGCTATATTTGCCCGCGATCTTGGCTTGGGAAACAAAGTCTTCACATTTGTAATTTGGGCCAAGTGACTCCCTTAATTCTTCATTTTTGCAATGGTATACTAAATTGATGCTTAAAGTTGTCTCCTGGTTATTAATAATTTTAGGACTCGCCCTACTAATTTTTATTTTTGGACCCGCTATTAAAGAAGAAATTAGATACAATTTTGATCAGATGGCTCGTGTTAAATACGTCATAGGCACTGAACAATTGGGCACTTTTGAAAAACCCATTAGGCCCGTTAATACTGACTTTTCTATACTAATTCCAAAGATCGGCGCTGTCGCTCCTATTATTGACGGTGTTGATGCAACCGACCCCAAACAATATCTCCCTGCGATAAAAAAGGGAGTTGCCCATGCCGCAGGAAGCGGTATCCCCGACGAAGACGGAAATGTTTATCTTTTTGCCCATTCAGCCGACACATTTTGGCATGTTGGTTCGTACAACGTGCGGTTTTTTTTGATAGACAAATTGATCACAGGAGATGAAATCGACATCTTTTACAAAGGCAGACTAATAAAATACACCGTTTTCGACAAAAAAGTCATGGAAACGAAGGCTACCAAGTTTACAAACAGCCTGGACCCGGACTTAAATCCTTCCAGTCATACAAAAACACTCACCATTCAAACCGGCTATCCGGCCGGAACTTCATTAAAAAGACTTATTGTTATTGCCAAAGAAGAAACCCCCTAATCCTTTTTAGTTATTGAAAAATGGAGTTAGACCCCGTATAATCCCATAGCCTCGAAGAAAGAGCCCTAATCTTCAGGGTTTTTTGTTTTTTTAAAGCGTATGAATAAAATCGATATTGTTGTTCCCGTTCTTAATGAAGCCAAGAACTTACCCGAGCTCATTGGCAGGGTTGGTGAAAGCTTCAAAAAATTGGGTATTTCCTATGGAATAATTGTAATTGACGACAACTCGACAGACAACACGGAGGTTACACTTAAGAAACTTTCAAATCGTTATCCCATAAGACATCTTTTTAAACAGGGTAAACAAGGTAAGGCTTACTCAATCTTGGAAGGTTCGCGTGCCTCAACGGCAGAATATATCGCCATGATCGACGGGGACCTGCAGTATTCACCTGAATATATCCCCGAAATGCTTGAACTTGCCCAAAAAGAGGATCTGGGGATTGTAATAGGGGAAAGGAGCATCCACCACGAAAGTCGTTTTAGACAATTTATTTCTAAGGCCGGGCATCTTATTTACGCCAAACTTGTTCTGGGTATAGATTCCGATACGCAATCCGGACTTAAACTATTCAGGCGTGAAATTTTGGACCATTTGGAACCAAAAGACTTTAAACCTTGGGCATTTGACCTCCCGTTAATCCACACTGCGGAACAGCTAGGTATGAAAATCGGAGCAGTTAAAATTGATTTTCAGGACCGTAAAAACGGTAAATCTAAGATCAACGTAGTAAAAACCGGATATGAAATACTGGCAACAGCCATAGGTCTTAAGCTTTCGGCGAGCAAAGTCTTTCATTTGAGTCCCGAAACAGACGGCTCAATGGTTGGGGCTGGGATAGTTTACAAGAAAAGAAAATTTATAACCCATACCACTCTCCACCACTCAAAATCAGCCGTTGTTACGCTTACTTTTATTCAAAAGTTGTTTTTATTCACCATACTTACAGTGTTAACTGCCGGACTTTTTGTTAATCCCCAAGTAACCGCCATTGTTTTTCTGGCCGTTCTCTCTGTTGTTTACTTTTTAGACGTCTTTTTTGGTGGTTATTTGGTACTTAAAAGCCTGAGCCAACCACCCGAAATCAGTTTTGACGAGGCAGAACTTAAAAGACTTAAAGATGAATATTTACCGGCCTATTCAATTCTTTGCCCACTTTACAGAGAGGCCCATATCCTTCCGCAATTTTTAGAGAATATAAATAAGCTCGATTGGCCTAAAAACAAACTTGATGTAATGCTTCTACTTGAGGCGGATGACACAGAGACGATAGAAACAGCTCAAGCCCTAAATCTTCCATCATACATCCGAATACTAATCGTTCCCGATTCTCTCCCCAAAACCAAACCTAAAGCTTGCAATTACGGACTGGCCCATGCCTGGGGAGAGTATACCGTTATATATGACGCCGAAGATGCCCCGGAGCCACTCCAACTTAAAAAGGCTCACTTAGCTTTCCAAGATTTGCCGCTTGACGTTTTCTGTTTGCAAGCCAAACTCAATTACTACAACCCCCACCAGAATATTTTGACCCGTCTTTTTAGCGCAGAGTATTCTTTGTGGTTCGATGTTGTTCTTCCCGGCCTCCAGTCAATTCAAACTTCAATTCCGCTAGGCGGAACCAGCAATCACTTTAGAACCACAAGTCTAAGGCTTATGGAAGGCTGGGATCCATTTAACGTTACAGAAGATGCCGACCTTGGGGCAAGGCTATTTAGAGCAGGTTACAAAACCGCGATTATTGATTCTATTACTCTGGAAGAGGCCAATAGCGACATTAAAAACTGGATTAGGCAAAGAAGCAGGTGGCTAAAAGGGTACATGCAAACCTATTTTGTCCAAATGCGTGAGCCCCTGAAATTCGCCCGCGAGAAAAAACAACATTACCTTATTTTTCAACTTGTCTCGGGGCTTAGAGTGGGATTCATGCTTATTAACCCCTTCCTTTGGGCAATGACCTTGGCCTACTTTTTGCTTTACAGGTTTGTAGGCCCGCAGATAGAGGGGCTTTTCCCCTCCACTGTATTCTATATAGCCGTATTTTCGGCCGTTTTTGGCAACTTTCTGTACCTCTATTATTATATGATCGGCGCGGCCAAGAGGGAACAATGGGGAATCATTAAGTATATCTATCTTGTACCCATCTACTGGCTTCTGGCTTCAATCGGAGCATTTGTTGCTCTTTACCAGCTAGTCTTTAAACCCCACTTCTGGGAAAAAACAATACATGGATTGAACTTGGATCTTACCCCCAAAGAAAAAATTGGCATTGCCAGATTTGTAAATTCCAAATTCGGCTTCAAGCTTAATAAAAATTACCTTTCAGGATCATTTCTAGTTGTTTCGACAATCGTGGCAAGTATCTTAGGTTTTCTTTACAATGCCTATCTCGGACGAAAGTTAGATTTTGAAGACTTCGGAACTATTAGTTTAGTAGGAAGTTTGGTTTACATCTTGGGTATACCCCTCTCAGGACTATCTCGGGCAGTTACCCACAAATCAGCATTTTTGTTTGGGAAGTATTCGACTCATGTTAAAGAATACTGGACCAGAATCCGAACTCTAAGCTTGAAATTCTCGATAGTTCTTGCGGCAATATGGTTGGTAGCAACACCCATCCTTAGCCACATATTTAAGTCCGATTCAGTTCTACCTTTTATCATCTTCGTACCGATGTCTGTAATTGGTATTTTAAATGCAGTTGATAGCGGTTTTTTAACTGGGAACCACTTGTTTATCCTTTACGGACTTACCGTAATATTAGAAGCATTTTCTAAACTGCTTCTAAGCATAGGCTTTGTTGAAACAGGGTTTAAGCACGAAGTTGTCCTAGCCACACCCCTAGCAGCCCTTGCTTCGTTTACATTGGCGTATATTTTTGTTAAAAAACTAAAACATAGCAAGGAGATAAATTTGACAGGTAACGAATTCGGCTTTCCAACAAAGTTTTTCGCCTCCTCTATAGCCAGCAAGATGACAACCATTGCTTTTTTGAGCCTCGATCTTGTGATGGTTAAGATTTTCCTTAGCCCGACAGATGCCGGCAGATACGCAATTTTATCTTTGGTTGGAAAAATGGTTTTTATAATTGGATCACTTTTTACAACATTTATTACACCAATTGTGAGCAAACAAGAGGGGGCTGGAACACCGTCGGAAAAAACTTTCTACAAAATTCTTGGCGCCAATATTTTCGCTTCATCCCTAGCCTATCTAGCTTTCGGCATCTTTGGTAATTACACCACTCCAATTATGTTTGGATCAAAGGTTTATTCAATTGCACAATATCTACCTTTATATTCTTTTGCGGTACTTTTATATACCGTTTCGTCGGCAATAGTTAATTATCATCAAGTAAAGAATCGACACACATTCTCTTACTTGGGATTCGTACTTTCTGTTTTGCAGGTGGCAGTCATGCTAGTTCTTCACAGGTCTATTAACGACATCGTCTGGGCAATGGCCATCGGTGGCGCATTTTATCTTGCCTCAATGATCCTACTACATGTTTATTATGGCCAGGTAGAAACCATCCTAAGAAATTTGCTCGATTTTTTGGGTATTTTTGCACCCAAACAACCCGTAGCAAAAACAAACGCCAAAGGCCTGCCAAGAATTTTGATATTCAACTGGCGCGACACAAAACATGTTTGGAGCGGAGGCGCAGAAGTCTATATTCACGAAATTGCAAAACGTCTAGTTTTACGAGGACACAAAGTTACAATATTTTGCGGTAGAGACAGCAAGACGCCTAGAAATGAAAAAGTGGATGGTGTGCAAATTATTAGACGAGGTGGTTTTTACAGCGTTTATGTTTGGGCTTTTTTCTATTATGTTTTTAGACTTAACAAATATTTTGATATCATCATCGACAGTGAAAATGGGATTCCCTTTTTTACTCCTTTGTATTCCAGCAAGAAAATATTTTTACTGATTCACCATGTTCACCAGGATTTGTTCCGTATTAAACTCCTCCCACCTCTTTCTTGGATCGGAAAATTCTTGGAAAAAGATCTAATGCCTTGTGTTTACAAAAACACTGAAATAATAACGGTTTCGCCGTCTTCCAAAGCAGATATTCTGGAACATAGGTTAACCACAAAAGAACCGCATGTTATATACAATGGGGTAGACATGAATGTATACAGACCCGGCAAAAAGTCAGCAAATCCTATGGTTTTATATCTGGGTAGGCTAACACCGCAAAAAAGTTTATCTGTCTTTATCAAAAGTGCCCAAAAAATCATAAAGAGAATCCCAAAAGTTGAGTTTGTAATTGCGGGGGATGGTGACGATAAAAAGAAATTAATGAAATTGGCAAAGACTTTGGGCTTGGAAAAAAACATTACATTTACGGGCAAGGTGACACAAGAAGAAAAGGTGACGTTGTATCAAAAGGCCTGGGTGTTTGTTAACCCCTCCCTATTAGAGGGCTGGGGAATCACAACCATAGAGGCCAATGCCTGTGGCACACCTGTTGTTGCCAGTAATGTTGCCGGACTTAGAGACGCAGTTAAAAATCCACATTCAGGTTTTCTGGTTCCATATGGTAACGTTAACGAATTTGCGGTAAATGTTGTAAAAATTTTAAAAAATAAAAAGATTAGGGCTCAAATGGGCAAGGGCAGTATTGAGTGGGCAAAGAATTTCGATTGGGAGATGAGTGCAGAAAATTTGATTAAAAACATATGACTAACAAGTTGACCTTATCCATTTTTATACCCGCATACAACGAAGAGGCTAATATTGAGCACCTACTTAGATCTATATTGTCTCAAAAACAAGATAATTTTAAATTAAGTGATATTAATGTAGTGAGCGATGGATCCTCTGACAAAACAGAAGAAATTGTTTTGAGAGTTCGGAAACAAAATAAAAAAATTAAACTCATTGCAGACGGAAAAAGAATGGGAAAGCCACAAAGACTGAATCAAATATACCAGTATAATAAAAGTGACATACTTTTTATTTTTGACGGAGATGTTCTTCCGTATAATAACAATCTTTTAAACGATGTTGTTTCAAATTTTAAAGATAAAACAGTCGCAATTGTAAGTTGCAAAAAAGTCGCTGTTTACTCAAAAACGTTTGTAGGTAAATTAATCTACCACTGGTACCAGTTAACAAGCGAGATTGGAAACGAGGTAGGTGGCGGCCACAATGTTTATAGTTTCAGCATGTGTGCCTTCGCACTTGAGAAAAAATTTGCCAAAACTATAAAATACGCAAAAGATGCTGGTCCAATCACAAAATTTACATTTTTTTCAGCTCTATCAAAAAATCTAAAATTTAAATTTGCTAAAAATACAAAAATCTATTTCAGCCTTCCCGACAATACTAACGATTACCTTAGGCAATTAAATCGGTATAAAAAGACTAAAGAATTAAACTCAGACATTTTTGGTAAAGATACCTACAAACAAATTCACAAAATACCTATGTCTGTAAAAGTTTCAAAGATAGTTAATTTAACATTAAAAAATCCGTTCTTTTTCCCATTATCACTTGTGTATCGGACATGTTTAATCTTTATGAAGCGCAAAAACACAACAAGAGGTGTCTCATGGGAAGCAGTCAGTTCGACTAAACAAATAACAATATGAAAACCAACAATAAAAAGATTCAAGTTTCGATAGGAATTCCTGCATACAACGAAGAGGCCAACATTTTAGACTTACTTAAATGCCTCAAAAACCAAATTGAAAGAGATGCCAAAATTGGAGAAATCGTAATATTTACAGACGGAGGGGACGACAATACGATCGGCCTCATTAAAGGTTTCAAGGATAAAAGGATCAAGCTTGTGGAAGGAAAAGACAGGAAAGGACAACAATTTAGACAAAATCAAATCTTGAGAATGTTTAAAGGGGATGTAGTTGTCATCCTTGAAGCTGATATTTTACCCGTCAACAACTTCACCATTAACAACCTTGTTAAACCGTACAAGATTTACAAACCCAATTCC
This sequence comes from uncultured Gammaproteobacteria bacterium, assembly GCA_964494885.1. Classification (GTDB taxonomy): domain Bacteria; phylum Patescibacteriota; class Microgenomatia; order UBA8517; family UBA8517; genus GWB1-39-10. The sequence continues at coordinate 28,434 of CAZBTH010000002.1, forward strand.
TTTGATATGGTAATAGGCTCTCCAGTCGTTGTAAAACCAGTTGGTTTTTTTGAAAGAATACTCGCCTTCGGATACAAAATGAAGTTTAAAATTTTTGCCGAATGGAAAGGCGGAAACAATGTTTACACTTGTGGAGGACATTCAATGAAAGCGCTTTCCAAAAGATTTGCGAGAAAACTTTCATGGCCTAACGATGTCCCCGAGGATGCATACACGTATTTATATTTAAAAAATTTAGATTACAAACTTTATCGTGAACCTTCCGCTAATGCATATATGAGAAATGTCACGACTATCGGCGACAGGTTAAAACAAACTCGAAAGTTTATAAGTGGGAAAAAGTCATTATACAAACATTTTTCCAAAAAAAATGTGGATGCTGAATATGGTATACCAATACAACTAATTATTAAGCATGTTGCTATAGAATTCATTAAACACCCCTTGATGTTGCTTTTATATCTTTTGGAAGTTGTATGCAACCGAATTGCAACAATCAGAGAGACAAAGTTTAACGCCTTATATATTCCATATAATTCATCTAAAAAATTAAACTTTGCAAAAAAATGAAAAAAACCTTGTTAAATATTTTTATAACCTTCTTCGTATTATCAATACTCGCATTGGGTTTGAGAGGAACCTATGGAAATCCGAATTCCAAAGAACTTCAAACATCAAAATGGAGAGGAGCAGGCGTTTTTGAACTATCTCCAGAAAGAGGTAGATACGGACTTTTGTATTCTATTTTAGAGGATAAATCATTTTATTTTTCTGTTGATATTGCCAGATTTATTGTTCCCGATTTGGGATACAAAAACGGCCATTATGTTTCAGAGTTGGCCCCCGCTGTTTCATTTATAGCAATGCCAGGTTACATGATCGGCAAAAGTTTAGGGGCATCACAAGTGGGAGCCTTTGCCACATCTTCTTTTTTTGGTGCTGTAAATTTACTTTTGATTTATTTGATTGTCACAAAATTGACAAGTAAGAAACTCGCGGGACTTATTGCAGGATTTGGGTTTTTATTTGCAACACCCGCGTTTGTTTACGCCGTAAGTTTATACCAGCATCACATATCAACATTCTTAATTTTGATGGCGTTTTATGCCCTAATTTCGTGGAATAATTTTTGGTCTTATGGATTAATTTTCTTTCTCTGCGCAATGTCGATCCCAGTTGACTACCCCAATTTAATTTTAATGTTCCCAATAGGTTTGGCAGCATTTCTTAAACTTTTCCACTTATCCAGTATTAAAAATAAAATTAGCGTAAGAATTAACTACATTCGAATACTTAGCGTATTTTTTGTAATAATTCCACTTCTCTTCTTTATGTGGTTCAACAAAAATTCCTACGGGAACCCACTTCAGTTTTCAGGAACAGTTGGTGGTGTACATGAAATCGATGCGAACGGGAATCCGACCTCTCCAAAGAAAACTCAGTTTGAAGACGTTACGGCGTTTGTGAACCCGGAAGCTCAGAAAAAAACAGCTACAGGATTCTTTAAATCTAGAAACATGCTAAATGGATTTTATATCCACTTGATAAGCCCAGACAGAGGTATCGTTTATTTTGCACCCATCATCCTTTTCGGACTTTACGGGCTGTATTTAATGCACAAGAAAGATGAAAAATATCTTGGTGTTTTGGTAGGCGTAGTTGCAGCTAATATAACCCTTTATTCATTGTGGGGTGATCCGTGGGGTGGTTGGGCATTTGGTTCGAGATACCTTATACCTAGCTATTCGATAATGAGTATTTTTATCGGCTATGCGCTAACTAATGTAAAAAGAGTATGGATATTTGCAATATTAATGCTTCCGATCATGGTTTTCTCTACTTCAGTAAACACTCTGGGGGCAATTACATCCAACGCCAATCCACCACAAGTTGAAGCTGATGCATTATCAAAACTTTCCGGTAAAAATGAAAGATATTCATTTGACCGAAACTGGGAATATTTGAACAATATCGGATCGAAGTCTTTTGTTTATCAAACATGGCTGAGTAATAAAATTCCAGCGGTTAACTACTACTATGTGATAGCGGGCAGTTTGATCACCGTACAAATTTTTATGAATTTACTTCTTATTATTCAATCTCGAAATAAAAAGCAATGACAAAAAAGAAAATAACAATCGGAATACCAGCTTATAACGAAGAGGCAAATATCGGTCATCTTTTGCACGCACTGATCGTGCAAAAAAGCAAGAACGCGAATATCTCAAAAATAATAGTTGTTTCGGATTGCAGTTCTGACAAAACGAACAAAATTGTACGAGATCTTAAAGATAGAAGAATAAAACTCATATCAAACAAGAAACGGCTCGGACAGGCAGAATGCCAAAATATAATTATTAAAAAAGCAAACACCGACATTCTTCTGTTACTCAATGCTGACGTGTTACCCAAATCACATAATTTCATCGAAAATATCACCATGCCGATTATTAAAGATGGTGCTGATTTAGCGGCAGCAAGAGTAAAGCCGATACTCCCGTCAACAGTTATGGAGAACATACTATATACGAGTTACGAATTCAAAAATAATATTTTTGAAGAATTTAAAAATGGAAACAACTTATATACTTGCAACGGGAAGGCAAGAGCTTTTTCAAAAAGGTTTTACAAAAAACTTAAATTTAAACATAGCCCGCAGGAAGATGCATACTCGTACCTATTCTGTGTAAAAAACGGCTATAACTATATATATGTTAATAATGCAATAGTGTTTTACGCCCTACCCAAAAATTGGAATGACCACGCTGGCCAAAGCCTTAGATTTCTTAAAAATAAAAGTTATCTAAATAGCCTTTTTGGAGAGGTATTTGTTGCGGCCAACTATAAACTTCCGACATTGTTATTTGTCAAAAGCATTAAAAACAGATTTATAAAAAATCCATTGATGTCGATTCTGTATGTATTTGTGTTTTCAATAATGAAAATACTTACTTTCTTTGTACCCGAGGATGGGAATATCTGGCATACATCCAAGTCAACTAAATCAATTGTATGAACAAAAAATTAACAGTAACCGTGGCAATCAGCGCATTTAACGAAGAGAATAATATTATTCCTTTTATAGAATCTGCACAAGTGCAAAAGGGCGATAATTTTATAATTGAAAAAATACTTGTAATTAATGACGGATCCACGGATCACACAATAAAAAAACTCAAAAAAATTAAGTCCCATAAAGTGAGAATCATCAATCACGCAGAAAGGGTGGGCAAATCGACAAGATTAAACGAAATATACAGAGAACTGAAATCTGAAATTTTAGTACAGAGTGATGCCGATGTTGTTTTTTCCCATAAGTACATCATTCGAGATTTAGTGGAACATTTTATTGACGACAATACCGTCGGTATGTGTGGGGGTCGACCTACTCCGAAAAAAAGTATTACTTTTACTGAAAAGGCGATCAACTCAACATTTAATATCTATGACAGACTAAGGCCAATAATAAATGGTGGACATAACATGCTTTCCGCAGATGGAAGACTGCTAGCATATAGAAAGGGACTAATCAAAAAGATCAGGATACCTGGAGACATGATTGCAAACGATCTTTATACATATTTCTGTTGCATCTCCGAAGGCTATAAATATGATTTTGTTAAAACTGGCGTTGTATGGTTTCGATCGCCACAAAATTTACACGACCACCTTAGACAAAATACCCGATTCATCGCGGCCAGAACTAGAATGTTAAAATATTTTCCTGAAAGTCTTGTAAAAAAAGAATTGCGAATTCCAAAAGGTGAATTTTTATTAAGCAGTATCCAAGAAGTCCTGAGACACCCCGTCCTATGTCTTTATATTAAGGCAATAAATTTATACATAAGTGCCGAGTCGACAAAGGTAGAAAAAGAGCTAAATTCTGCCTGGCCAATGGCAATATCAACCAAAAATCTTTATTAAACTATGAAAAAAAATACTAAAAACAAAAAATCAAAAATAGTAATAAACCCCGAAATTACCCTTTCTGTCAATAAAAATTTACTATTATGGACTCTTGGTTTTTTTGAGAAAAAGCTATTTTTTATTGTTTCCTTAATTTTGACTTCAGTTTCTGTTTATTTCTTTGTTTATTACTTAAACAACAAACTTGGACTTAGCTATAACGATGCCAGAAGTCATTTGGACATTGGCCGGCGCGTTGTAGAGGGACTAAAACCGGGACTTGCCCAGTTGGGAAGTGTTTGGCTGCCGTTAAACCACATATTAATGATCCCATTAGTTTGGAGTGACTGGGCTTGGCATTCTGGTTTTGCCGGAGCATTTTGGAACATGATCAGTTTTGTAGGCACGGGTCTTGTTATTTACAAAATTCTGGAAAAACTTAGAGTTGGTTACTTAGGCCGAATAATGGGCGTAATCGTCTTTGCGGCAAACTTAAATATTCTATATTTGCAGTCCACCGCCATGACCGAACCAATTCTTTTGGCAACAATGACCGCGGGTTGTTATTACCTTATTCTTTGGGCGGAGAACGACAACATTCTGAATCTTATTAAGGCCTCTTTTTGGGTTATGCTTTCGACATTGGTTCGATACGACGGCTGGTTTTTGCTTTTGTTCGCCGCGGCAATTGTGGGAATTACTACTTGGGTCAAAAGGGGATACCGCGTAGCGGAAGGCCTTTCTGTTTTATTCCTGACAATGGGCGCTTTGGGAATAGTTCTTTGGTTTGGATGGAACGCCGCTATTTTTAAAGATCCTTTATATTTCGCTCTTGGTCCATTTTCCGCCCATGCCCAACAGCAACAAATGCTTGAGGCAGGAAGCTTACCCACAAAATGGAACATGCTTCTTTCGACTCAACTTTATTTCTATTCAATCCTTTATAACTGCATCGCCTTTGTCGCTATTTTAGGATTTTTGGGAGGGATATTTCTTTGGCTGGACAAGAAAATCAAAGGAGCCGTTCGGTTCGCCACGGTCTCACTTATGGCCCCATTGGTATTTAACATTTTGTCCCTGTTTTTGGGCTTTTCCGTGCTGTTCGTTCAGGGAATATCGGGTAACACCTGGTTTAACATTCGCTACGGAATCATGATGATGCCAGCATTTGCCGTATTTATTGGGTACCTGGTCGGGAAACTTAAAGATTTAAGGTGGGTGATAATCGGACTATATATATTTGTTATGTTCTTTGCCTTTGCCAACGGCGATGCGGTTACGATTGATGACGCGAGAGTGGGAAGTTCTCAGAAAAATGTCAGCGAAGTTGCAGGGTTTCTTTATAAATCGGCAAAGGATCAAAAAGGATACATTCTTATTTCAGCAGCCTCTCACGACGCTATTATATTTTCGTCCAATCTTCCTATGGCTCGTTTCATTCACGAAGGAACGGGTGGTTATTGGGAATCGGCAACGCTACAACCCGACAGATGGGCCCGCTGGATTGTAATGAGAACATATGACAATAACGATTTAACTTATAAATTTGTGAGTAAAACCACGGGGTTTGCAAAATATCATTTGGTGGATTCTTATCCATTTGCCGATGTATACGAAATTGACGCGAAGTATCTGGATCAACTCAACTACACTCCAATACTCGGAAAGCAGAAATAATTAGGTTAGAATATAAATATGCCGAAGATTAATATTAAAATATTAGTAATTATATTCCTAGTAACCGTAATTGGATTTTTTTCTCTTCAGTGGCGTAAAAATACATTGGACTTGGCCAACAAACAGATTTCTTTTTGGCAAATGCAATCAGTCGACACCGTCAAATATAGTAGAGACCTTGCCAGACAGTATGAAAAAGACACAAGTTATGATAAAGAGATAGATCTACAAGTTAAATCAATAGCAAGTAGCGGTGCCAATTTTGTTGCTATAGGTACCCCGTACGATAAAGAATTTGTTCCTTTCTTAAAAAGATGGGTCGATTCTGCCCGTAAATACGGCCTAAATGTTTGGTTCAGGGGAAACTTTTCGGGTTGGGAGGAATGGTTTGAATACCCGGCAATTACCAGAGCGGAGCATGAGAAAATGCTTAAACAATTTATTTTGGATAACGGAAGTTTATTCCAAGACGGCGATGTTTTTACTGCCTGCACCGAATGCGAAAACGGAGGACCCGGGGATCCGCGCCAAACAGGTGACGCCTCGGGACACCGACAATTTTTAATTAACGAATACCAAATAGGGAGAAATGCTTTTTCCGAGATCGGCAAAAATGTTGCCACAAATTATTTCCCCATGAATGCCGATGTGGCAAAATTGATAATGAACCCCGAAACAACCAAGGCTCTAGGTGGAATCGTGGTCATAGATCATTACGTACCAACTCCTCAAGACCTGGACCAAGGTGTAACCGACTTGGCAGAATCTTCAGGCGGCAAAGTGGTTTTGGGGGAATTCGGTGCTCCTATTCCGGATCTGCACGGAAAATTAACAGAAGCCCAACAAGCCGACTGGATAAAATCTGCTTTAACACTACTTGCCGATAATAAAAACTTGATCGGGGTAAATTATTGGACAAGCTTTGGCGGTTCGACAGAACTTTGGGACGGGGACGGAAATCCGAGACTTGCTGTTTCTGTAATCAAAAATTATTTTGTTCCGAAAGTTATTAGAGGTATTGTAAGCGACGAAATCGGAAGCCCTATAATGGGGGTCAAAGTATCCGACGGTCTACGCATGGCAAGTACAAATACATTGGGACAATTCTATTTTCCATACATATCAGACAATATCAGTTTGACTGCGTCCGCCGAAGGATACACTTCCGTTAAAATGAACAACTTGCCAAAAGATAGCCCAATTACAGTTGTTCTTAAAAAACAAAAGGAAGGTTTCTTCTTTAGATTCAGAAAATTGCTCCATTCTCTATAGTTTGACTTTCGTTTTTTAACGTGGTACAATCCCATAATTATTAGCTATGAAGAAAATATTAACCGTTCTATTGTCAGTTTTTACTCTTTTGGCCTTCCAACTTGCCTTAATACCTGGGATAGCTTTTGCCGTTAATGACCCCGTTTTCCCTGCCTGTGCCAACCCCCAAGGAACATTGATCGCCTCATACGACAACGGCGTCCATGGAATTCCCGGCGACACAGGCACCTACAACGGAAGCGATAAGGTGTATAGCGTAACAGGAGATACCCTGATTCAATGTTTTTGCGCAGTAAATGGGAACGGGATCCAAACAAACTGGTGGAAAGTATCCTCACTTAGCCAAGATCAAATTGACGTTCTTAAATCTGAGGGGTGGACATTTGTTCCCAACGGAATCGCCTGGGGGCTTGAAGACAGCGCCTACATGATTAAAAATGCAGGATATTCATGTGGAGGGACGGGTAACGGCGGATCAAACTCAAACTCCTCATCTGATTCCAATTCTTCAACTGGACAGGTTTTAGGTTTGGCATTCACGGGAAATATTATTTTTGTCTTTGCCTTTTTGGGGTTTGGGATCTCTTCTCTTCTTCTCGGTCTTTATCTAAGTAGAAAATGAAGCTCCCCAACACACACAACAGAGTATCTTCTCCCAAACTTCATCGGGAGCGAAATCCCTCGCGCCGCCGGCAAAGCCTTTGGCGACGCACGGCCGAAGCGAAAAAAATTCGCTTACCCACAAAGACTTTAAGCCCGAGGTATTCGCGAAGGGGGATGAAAACTACCGGAAAGGTCTTAGTTTTTCTTGGTCTTATATCAACTATTTTCGGATTATATCTGGCTTGGCAGAGAATCAATCCCGAAAGAATCTCCTTTAATACCCCTAAGTTTGACTCGCCCAATTTACAAAAGAAAACTAACTTAACGCCTATCGAAATTAAGATGGGGGAGCAGAGTATTGATTTGCCGATTTACCCTGCATCTATAAACGGTACGTCCTGGGAAACAACAACTAAAGGCGTCTCCTATTTAAAAAACACGCCGACTCCGGGAGAAATCGGAAATAGTGTCATGTATGGTCACAACTGGACCAATCTTCTCGGCCCGTTGGTCCGGGCAAAACCCGGGCAAAAAATAGAGATTACATATAGTGATGGAAGTAGAAAAAATTTTGAGATTACTTTTACGCAAACCGTCTCCCCCGATCAAACATTTATTCTAAATAACACCAACGACAGAAGAATTACTATTTATACATGCACAGGATTTCTTGATAGTAAAAGATTTGTGGTCGTAGCAACCCTGATATAACCCTTGTTCGGATGTTCCTTGTAAGTTAAAATGACACCCGAGAAGCTGGCTAGCTCATTTAACACAAGGAGAACACCGAATGAAAAAGATCGTTTTTGTCGTGCTTACCGTGTTGGCCCTGGTCTTAATGCCAACCACCCCCGCTTTCGCAAGCGGCGGATTCAATGAATTCGGCTACAACTACAACGCCCACATCTTCGTTGGCTCGGCTGACGGTGTTGACCGCGCGTTGGACGGTGCAGTTTGGGGCGACCCGACTTATGCCAACGACCGTCTGGTCATGAAGTGGAACGCGGCCTGGGACGCATGCAACGATAACGGATACGACAATCCGGCTTTCTGCGCGGGCGCATGGACCACCAACCAGTGGAACGGCATGAATCCTGATGGGAGCCAAAGCAATTGGCATTACAAGATCATCTGGGTCGGCTCATTGGGATCCGCAAGCCCCTATTGGCGCGATGGCGGTTATTCTGTTTGGGGAAACTACGAAGTCATTCAAGACTTCGGCTTTGACCCCACCGGCCACTATCGCTATGCTCAAGCCCGCCCTGCAGGCCTCGGAAACAACCAATAACACCAAAAACAGAGATTTGACGGCCTAAAAACCATCAAATAATGCTAGCCAGCTCCTCTGTTTTTTTTGTTTTAGTATCTCCCCATTGCTTCATAAATATTGTTGAGGTAGAATCATTTAAGGCTAATTGAGCCTGTTTTTTATGTTCTTAATTATTAACTCTTAGTTATTAATTCTTAATTAACTTATGGATATCGGTAAAATTCAACAAACAGAGATAACCACAGAGCTTTCTAAATCATATTTGGATTACGCAATGAGCGTTATCGTTGCCCGAGCCTTGCCGGATGTACGGGACGGACTTAAGCCGGTTCACAGGAGAATTTTATATGCAATGCATTTGATGGGACTTCATTTTGTAGGTTCTTCCACAACAAAATCTGCTAAGGTCGTTGGAGAAGTTTTGGGTAAATATCATCCACACGGAGACATGGCAGTCTACGACGCGATGGTTCGGCTTGCCCAAACCTTTTCGATGCGCTACCCCTTGGTCCATGGACAAGGAAACTTTGGGTCTGTTGATGGCGACCCGCCAGCAGCCATGCGTTACACCGAGGTTAAACTTGCCAAAATCGCGGACATGATGCTTGCGGATATGGAGAAAGAAACCGTAGACTTTACGGACAACTTCGACGCAACACTTAAAGAACCGGTTTTTCTTCCCGCAGTTTTACCCAATTTACTCCTTATGGGAAGCGAGGGAATCGCGGTCGGAATGGCAACAAAAATCCCTCCACATAATTTAACTGAACTTGTTGACGGAATATGCGCCATGATCAAAAAGGGTAAAGTTATTACCGAGCAAAAGGCACAGGAAGAACAAACAGATTTCGTTATCAAAAAGATCAATCTGGTAGCTTCAGGCGGGTCCAAAGCGTTAACTGAGGCGGAGGTTAATCCGACAGCAGTTTCTTTTGAAAGCGAAATTGATATTGACGAGCTCACCAATATTATTCCGGGCCCGGACTTTCCTACTGGGGGAGCAATTTATGATGCCAACGGACTTAAAGAACTTTATGCAACAGGTCGCGGCAAAATAGTTGTCAGAGGAATTGCAGAAATTGTAGAGGGTGTTAAAGGTAAACAGCAAATAATAATTAGTGAACTTCCGTATCAGGTCAATAAAAGTGAACTTGTAGCCAAAATTGCCGAACTTGTAAAAGATAAAAAGGTTGTAGGAATTGCAGATCTTAGAGATGAAAGCGATAAAGACGGTATGAGGGTGGCGATAGATCTCAAACGCGACGCAAAACCAAAATCTGTTTTGAATAATATTTTCAAACACACCAGACTTCAAAGTAGCTTCCCTGCGAATTTTGTGGCACTTGTTGACGGCACCCCCCACACATTAAATCTCAAAACAATTCTGGTTGAATACGTTAAACATAGACAAAGAGTGGTCATAAGACGTACCATCTTTGAGTTAACGGAGGCCAAAAAGCGAGCTCATATTTTGGAAGGGCTTAAAATCGCATTAGACAATTTAGATGCAGTAATCAAAACCATTAGAGAAAGTAAAACTCAGGAGGATGCAAAGAAAAACTTAATTGAAAGATTTAAATTGTCCGAAATCCAAGCAACCGCCATTTTAGATATGCAACTCAGACGCCTTGCGGCACTTGAGAGGGAAAAAATTGAGAAAGAATATGCAGAAATTAAGAAACTGATAGACCAACTTGTTGCGATCTTAAAAGACCCTAAGCAGGTTTTAAATATTATTGTTAAAGAACTTGGGGAGTTAAAAGAAAAATATGGTGATGCAAGACGAACAAAAATCTACAAAAACCCGCTCGGGGAAATCAGCGAAGAAGATTTGGTTGCCAAGGAAGAAACATTGATTACAGTCACAAAAACGGGTTATGTTAAACGTCTTTCTGCCACAAGTTACCGCGCACAGCGTCGGGGAGGGAAGGGTGTAATCGGAATGGCAACAAAGGAGGAGGATGAAATAGAACACATTCTATCGGCAACCACCCACGATACGATATTATTCTTTACCAATAAAGGCCGTGTTTTCGGGCTAAAAGCATGGGAAATTCCTGAAAGCAGTAGACTGGCAAAGGGACAGGCCCTTGTTAACTTATTGAATCTTGAACAGGGTGAAGAAATAAAATCTATTTTACCGCTTTCAAAAGAAATGGGGATTAAAAATTTGGTAATGGCTACCAAAAACGGACTCATTAAAAAAACAAGTATCGATCAATTCGAAAATTTGAGGGCATCCGGGCTAATAGCAATCAAGCTTAGGGATAATGACATGCTCATTTCTGTTCACCCGACTACTGGCGACGACCATATTATTCTTCTTACTCGGAACGCCAAGTCAATAAGATTTCCAGAGACAAATGCCAGGCCCATGGGTCGTGCCACAACCGGAGTCACGGGAATAAAGATGGACGCTGGGGATGAGCTGATTGGAATGGAAGTCTTCCCAGCAAAAGAAAATATCCCAGCTGACAAAAGGAAAAAGTTCTACCGCGATATTTTGACAATTGCCGAGCACGGACTCGGGAAACGTACCCCAATTCATCTTTTCCCTATACAAAAAAGGTCTGGCAAAGGTGTTAAAGCGGCAGTGGTTTCAGCAAAAACCGGGGATTTAAAAACAGCCGCAATGGTCACTGAAAAATTTGATCAGGTGATAATTACTTCAAAAATTGGGCAGGTGATTAAACTACCATTGAAAAATATTCCCCAACTTGGAAGAGCTACGCAAGGAGTAATACTTATGCGCTTTGCGGATAAAGCAGATTCTGTTGCCGCAGCAGCTGTTTTGGAAAAAGGAGTAGACGAAGAAGAAGAGGAAGAGGATTAACAAATATGGCTGATCGTGCAGACATAGACAAAAACATACTTCAAAATAAACCAAAACAAGAAGAAATCCCTTATAAATTTCACGGCAACTACACAAAGGAGGAGCTTGGTGTTTTAGCTGATTTTATGCATGCCGAGTTCCCACATATTACATATGGGGGGGGAGAGATAGAAAAATCATTATTGAAGTTCCACCGAAAGATATCTGCTCTTTTGATGAATGGAAACAAATTTTAGACACAGTTCTTGCTCCAGAAATAAAAACATTTCACCCAACTATTAGAAGAAATCAGGAAATCATTGTTCGTTTTGTGAATAAACTCTGGGACAGAAACAATGCTCTAGAATCAGGTGGAACCGGCATGGGTCACAATGATGAGCATTGGTTTCGACTATCAATAAATGGCAAAAGTAAAGAAGATTTAACTTTTTGTTTGATGCACGAACTTGTTGAATATGATTTTTGGGAAAAAACGAAACCTGGCGACACTGAAGCCGAAGTCAAATCTACAGACGAAATTAATGCTTTCAAAGCAGATGATCTAACTTACCAGAACTTACTTGACGAGAAAATTGCTAACCGAAGAGCTTTAAAAGCGGTTAGAAGAATGTGGCCTTTTGCTCATTTTGATAATCCGGACATGATCTATGGCGAAGACAAATGAATAACCACCAGCTTACGCAGGTGGTTTCTTCTAACCCGATTAACTAAAGTTAATCGTCCTCGCATAGAATGCTCGGAAAATCTTCATCGCACTTGCTTACGCAAGTGGTTTAACCGATTTGTAGTTATAAAAAGATCGCATAATTCCCCCTCTGAGTTCAGCTTCATTTATTTTTTCAAAGCTTAACTTTTTCCTACCTCCATCCTCAAATACTATAATAATATATATTATTATAGTTAGAGGTTAAATTTTTTTAATAAATCTTTTAATTTTTCTATCCCTTTCCAAAATTGGCTTTCGATATACTTCACCAGTTAGGGTCCTCTTTTTCTGTGAGAATATTCCCAATATTTCTTCAATTAAAGCCATACCCAAATCTGAATTAGCTATATTTTCCGCTACTTTTTTTACAGCCCCATTACCGTATTTTATCTTCAAGCTCATTTTGTTGATAGTATTGGGGGTTACCCGTAAAATATTTGATATATTTTCGTAAATATTTCCTTTTTCTAAAAGTACGGCAATTGCCAACCTTTTAGCAAGTATTGTTTTTTCGATAGGGGATAAGAAATCATTCAAAAAGTTAATTATTTCTTTTTTATTTCTAAATTTAATTAGTGTATTTTCCAGAAGATCATAAATTCTTTGATCTACTTCTGGTCTCAATCTTATTTTCGAAACCTGTGTCATATGTTTACTATCTTAATATATATTATTATAGTAAAACACAGAAAGTCAAACAACAACTAAACTAGCAATCAACTAATTGCAAACAATATAAATTTGATTTAATATAGTATTAACTTATGGAAGAAAAGAAAACTATTCCGCCACAAGCAAACTCCGCAGGGGCAGTAATAATATTTTTTATTCTTCTTTTTGTTTTCGCCAAGTGGGGACCGGCAATTAATTTTTCGACAACGTCGCAATCAAAAGGTGAGCCGTTTGTTGTAAGCGGGGAGGGAAAGGTCTCGGTAACACCAGATGTCGCGAAAATCACCTTTGGTATTCAGGAGAACGGACAATCCCTGAAACAAGTTCAGGGTGAAGTAAACACTAAATCTAAAACCTTGACCGCCGCAGTTAAAAAGCTGGGCATTGCCGACAGCGATATTAAAACTACCTCATACAATGTCTACCCTCAATATGATTACACAAATTCAAACCAAAAAATAACCGGATACCAAGTTTCCACTGATTACCAGATCACCGTCAAAGACTTCGACAAAGTAAATGAGGCTATTGTCGTGGCCACATCGGCAGGGGCAAATATTATTGGAGGGGTTAGTTTTGAACTAGACGACTCCACAAAATTAGAAAAAATGAACGAAGCCCGCACTAAAGCTGTTGCAGACGCCAAAACTAAAGCAGAGGGGTTGGCCAGTGCCGCAGGAATTTCTTTGGTAAAAATTATAAATATTTCTGAAAATCAAAACCAGAATATCAGGCCTTTTGCATTTGCCGAAAAAGCAGTGAGCTTGGACACGGGAACACCTGCCGCCAAACCTGATATCCAACCCGGCGAAACCGAAATCCAGTTAACTGTTTCCCTGTCTTACGAAATTAGATAAACCTACCCCATAAACGCTCTTTAACTTGAAAGGAGAGCAAAGTGAAAAAACTTGTTCTTGCCCTTGTTCTGTTATTGATCACGTGCTTGCCAAGTAATACAGAAGTTGCCCCAACGACATTACCAACTAATACAGCACAGCCGATCTTAACATCAAGACCCAAGACGCAGACGCCAATCCCGAAACCAACTACAACTTCAACACCGTCACCTACACCACCACCTTCGCCAACACCAACCATCAACACATACGTGGTTCAGCCGGGTGACACTCTGTGGGAAATCGCAAACCGTTTTGGAATAACCGTCGAATCACTTGCGCTAATAAATGACATTACCGACCCAAGTTTGATATACCCGGGTCAGGTTTTGATCATAAGAGGCGACAAAGCCGGTGTAGAGCCGATTGCCCCCATACCCAACATGCTAAAAGGTAAAGAAATTGTTGTTATGATACACACTCAACGAACTTACGCCTTTGAAGACGGATCCTTACTTAGAACATTCGTCGTTTCAACCGGAGTAGCCGCACATCCAACAAAAATCGGCAAGTTCAGAATCATGGTAAAACTTGATTTTGACGACATGACTGATAATCTAACCTATTATCTCCCAAAGGTCCCGTGGGTAATGTACTTCGGTAATGACGACGTTTCCTGGCAAGAAGGATACTCACTTCATGGAACTTACTGGCATCACAATTTTGGTGTACCAATGAGTCACGGATGTGTTAACTTAAGTATCCCCAATGCGGAATGGCTATATAACTGGTCGGACCCATTGCCAACTGGAGGCGAAACCGACGCAACAGAAGCTAACCCGGGAACTATCGTATGGATAATTCCGTGAGGAAGTGAAAAGGGAATCTTAATGATTTAAAAAGAATCAAAAGGTTCCCTTATTTTTTTAGATGGAAATAGTACTTGATTTTTATATTCCACTAAGTAAAATGGTCTTTATATCAAGAGGCGGCCAGGGACTAGCCCGATGACCCGCCAACAACCTCCTGAATTTAGTTCGGGAAAGGTGCTAAAACTAGAACGATATGAAAAATATATTTTTAGATACTTTCAAAAATTACACTGTTGAATCCGTAACAAGCGGGCACCCCGATAAAATCTGCGACCAAGTTTCCGATGCTATTCTGGATGAGTGTCTCCGTCAAGATCCCAAAAGTAGAGTTGCCATAGAAAGTTTTGGCGCGCACGGACTTTTTGTGATTGGCGGAGAAGTCACGACCAATGCTAAGTTTGACGCAAAAAAAATTGCAGCCAGAGTTTACAAAGAAATAGGCCACCTTGATAAACTTAAATTTGTAACAAACATAATTAAACAATCCCCGGACATTGCCATGGGGGTAGATACAGGCGGGGCAGGGGACCAGGGCATTATGTACGGATTTGCGACTGACGAGACCCCCGAATATTTACCCAAAGCCGTTGCACTTGTTCACAAACTTACAAAAGGACTGGAAGACCTGAGAAGATCAAAAAAAATTAAATGGCTCCTCCCCGATGGCAAAGCCCAGGTCACAATAGAAAATGGAAAAATCAAAACAGTTTTAGTTTCGGCACAACACAAGAAAGGTGTAAAGCTTGAACAAGTCCGCAAAGAAATTTCCGAAAAATTAATTAAAAAGCTTGTTCCTGGTATTAAAGACAAAAACATTTTGGTTAACCCTACAGGTAAATTTGAAGTCGGAGGGTTTATTGCCGATACGGGCTTAACCGGTAGAAAAATCATGGTTGACTCTTACGGCGGTCTTATTCCACACGGCGGTGGAGCGTTTTCCGGAAAAGATCCTACAAAAGTGGACAGGAGTGGCGCCTACATGTGCCGATTTGTTGCTAAAAATCTGGTTGCAAAAGGCAAAGGCAAAAGTGTTCTGGTATCAGTTGCCTATGCTATCGGTAAAGCCGAACCTTTAATGGTCGATGCCAAAAACGAAAAGGGTAAAGATCTTTCAGACTACGTTAAAAAACATTTCGACTTTAAGCCCCTGGCAATTATCGAAAAACTAAAACTTAGAAGCCCCATTTATTCCCAAACCGCCGCCTATGGCCACTTCGGCAAAAAAGGCCTCCCTTGGGAAGAAATTGAATAAACTGTCTCACCCTCAAACTTTTAAAGCGATATAATTAATATATAACTCCCATGTCAGATTTTGATAAAAATGAGGGATTTTTACAACCAGCCGAACAGTACAAACCGTCTGTCAAATTTATCCAAATAAGACATTCCGACAATGATGCGCCAAATGTCTGGTTAGAAGCAAAAAAAAACGATGTTATTTTACTTGAAGTTGGGGATCTAACAATACATGAACGAGAGGCTCGCGAAACAGGTGCCAATAGTGTAGCTTCTTTAGAAGATCCTACAGAAAGAAAAAGAAAACTCGGTAATGCCTATTCAGATGGATCTTTCTTATCGCAAATCATGAAGGGTGCAATACTCGAAGGGAAAGAAATTCACTTTGTCGACATTCCAGAAAACCACGATACTAATAAAACTCAAAATGAGGAATTGAGTTACTTACAAAAAAGTTATGACTGCTTTTTTGAAGCCGATTTCAAAGGTTCATTATTACATCTCCGCAATTACATACTTGCCGATGGTGAGTCTGGTCAACTTCGAGAAAAAATCGTAGTTTCTCAAATTGAAAATTTATTACAAAAAAATCAAACAAAATGGAAGAATAAATCTGTCTGTGTTATCCAGGGTATGAACCATGTTAAAAGTTATCATATTTTCAAAAATAGAAACCCAGGGGTATCATCCTCACGTACTTTTTTGAATGGAAAGCGATTCTCTTTCTTACTTGAACACGAGGCACGACAAAGATTAAATGCGGGTTCCAAAGAAGATCAAAAGTTATCTATTGAGCGCTTATTCATTTCTCGCCTAATTTTGCCGGCACTTATAACAGATGAAAATATCAATGAAAAAAATAAAAAAACGGATGAATTGGCCAGGATGATTGGTAGAGATGAAATCAACACTATTTTTAAAAAACTTACCGAAATACGAAGAGATGTGAAATCGGAACTCCACATGAATAACCCAGAATATATTAAAGCATACATTAATAAACGAGTTGAGCTTCTCGCACAACAAATATTAGAACAGCATCCTCTTTCGCAAAAAATTTGACCTCTGCTGTGATTGAACGAGCAATGCCGATTGGTAGACGCGTTAATGACCTCAATTAAGTCTAAAAACGTGGTGTCCACTTCGGCAAAAAAGGATTGCCTTGGGAAGAAATTGAGTAACTTTTCCTTCCTCAATGACTATTAAAGAGATACAATAGTTGTGTATATATTATGGAGTTATTTGACAGATTGAACATACCATTATTAAAAAGGGCACAGGAATCCAGAGTGAGATTTGTGCAAATTGAACACGCTCCTGAAAACGCAACCAAGATCTGGGAAGAGGCGAGAAAATACGACGTTGTTTTACTTGAGTGTACAAACGTTTCGGAAAAACGACGAGTCGATCTTGAAAATACGATAAACAAAGTATCGTCACTAGAAACACGGTCTCAAAGAGAGAAAGTTCTCGGAACCGTCTTCTCAGGAAAAGAATTTGACAATCAAATAATTAGAAGTTTAATCCTTGAAGGTAAAGAGTTCCATTATATCGATGTTTTTGACAATGACGAAGCGAACACACTACGCAGAGAATCAAGGACGCTAAGGAAACTGGAAACTGATTATTTTTGTCAAGGTAAATTTGATCTTTCGTTTGTCTATTCTAAAAAAGCCACCATCGCTAGAGCCCATAGTGATTTTGCAAGAGAAGAAGTAGTTTCAAAACAAATAGAGGATCTAAGAACCAAATCGTCGAAAAAATGGAAAAATAAAACTATATGTGTTATACAAGGTCAAAATCACTCTCGAACTTATCATATATTCAAAAGGGATTACCCCTCGGTAGAATCTTCGAGAACATTTCTTGAAGACGACGTGTTTGTCTTCTCCCTCACAACCGAGGCTAAAAATCGCCTCCTAGCTGGATCACCAGAAAGTCGAGAAATTGCTTTCAAAAGGTCATTTATTGCACAAAATGTTTTGTTTCCACGGTCGGACAGCGACCAAGATATCGGAGAAAGAATAGAAATATCTGACAAAATTGCCAGAAATCTATCTACAACCGAAATTGACGAGATATTTACTAGTCTAACAATGATCCAACAATTTATTCGGGAAAATTTTAGCAATATGCCAGACTTGGCCACATTTTATGCTTTAAAACATGCTGAAATTTTAGGTCGACAGATAATCGAAAAACACCCACTTTTTCCCGAAAATTCGACACAAGTAGTATGTCATCCTCCCCGCCATTCTGGCTGGGTAGCCGTCTAAACGAGGATGACATATCAGCGTTCAATTCATCCGCGGGCTCATCGCCCTTGGTTTTCTTGAATGCTGTTATAATATATCCATGCCTGAACAAACCGAAGTACTCGATGCTTACGAAGAAAAGTGGGGTGAATATAGTGAACCTGCCGAGCGCGGCGGGGGAAGAGGCAAACGCCCCAAAAACGGCCCCACCAAAAGCCAGGAGGCTTCATCTGCGGAAGAGAACGCAAGGCTTGCGCGTGAGCGCCAGGAGTTCGCTGAAAACCAGATCTTGGAATACGTTGATACCACCTGGAAAAGCTTCAAAGAGGAAGATCGGCCTAAAAAAATCGCTGAATACGCAAGATGGATGGAAAAGGCCGCCAAACAAAGAGAGTTTAAAATTGACACAAATGAAGTAAGGTTTAAATCTAAATTATCAAGCGGCAACGGTGGTCAAAATGTTCAAAAAAATGAAACCGCCATAGATGCTAAACATATTCCAACTGGACTTAGATCCGGCTCTCAGGACGAAACTAGCCAGCTACACAACAAACAAGTCGCACTTCAAATATTAACATTGAATATTAAATCTCAACTTAAACTCTGGAAAGAAACATCAAAAGAATTCAGGAAAAAATTAATGCACCCCGAAGAGTCCGAAAAATTCGAAACCGGTTTTGTGCCACTTCCCGAAGGAGTAACAATCGACAGCCTCAGGGCGCAAGTGCCGCCATCAGAAGAACTAACCGTTATGTTTGGTTGGGAAGGTGATATCGATGGTAAGCCCAAAAGCGCCACAGTCGCCGGTGAAAATTTTTATTTATATCCCGCAATAGAATACCGGGTAAATTATAATTCATCCCAAAATGGCGATGTCTACATGAACCCAGTTGACCTAAAAAGTGGCGCACCGGAAGTTTCCGATATCCCGGCCGCTCTTGATATACATTTGGCATCAGGAAAGGGTAGGCAGACATCATGCATTAATATTTCTGCTAAAAGTTCGGATGGGAAAATATCAAAAGCTATCGGTAAAATTCAAATGGGAATTGAAAGGTTGCAGGATATTGACAGACTCAAGACTTTTGCCCAAGAATATTACCAATCGAATCTTGCGACCGATCTGAAAACAATAAAAGAAGCATTAGACATTACCACTTTTCAAGAAGGGTCCCGTGCAGACCAAATAATATACCGCCAAGCCTGGCTAATATTCGAAAGTGAGTTTTACATAAGATTAGATGAAAACAGGAATACAGACAATCTAAAGGAACTAATGCAAGACTCCCTGATTCAATATATGGAGCAAATTAAAGATATTTTAGAAAACAGACCGACAGAATTAATTAATATAACCGACGACCCAAATAGCATAGTTATACATTTTGACACTATCCCAACCGACTTAAGCGACCCGGATCATGGTCTTATTGTACTGACAACTTATATTCCGAACCGCGGTTGGACCGTAATGGCCCCAATTGGTGATTGCCCAAATTTTGCAGCCTACATGCTCAAGGATTTTGCCACCGGCCCGAACAAAGAAAACCAAGCATCAATATTTGCGTATTCATTTCAAACTGCGAAAGAGAGCGGAGAATTGGACATTTTAAACGGCGGTAAAACATTATTGTTTAAAAACTTATCGGACCTTAATCCCTACATGGCCGTTTTTCATAGCGACGACCACACCCTCAAAATGGCTTTAGAAACTCTCAGGGTTGCAGGGGATCCGGTTCTCGGAGAGGATACCTTTAATTTTATTATCTATAAAAAGAGCGAGGTTGTTCCTGAAATTTTATCCTTAGATTTGACATAACCCCATATCTAAAGTTATATTTACTATATGGCCAAAGGGTTTGTCCAAAATTTAGAAGAATTAACAGCGCAAAATTCCAACTTCAGAAAAGTAATATATACCGCAAAACATTCCCAATTGGTTTTGATGTGCCTTAAACCGAACGAGGAAATTGGGATGGAAAACCACCTGGATAATGACCAATTTTTAAGAATCGAGAGCGGGGAAGGGAAAGCCATAATTGACGGAAACGAACAGACTTTTAGCACCGGATGGTGTGTGGTGGTTCCTGCAGGTTCCCAACACAACATAATTAATACTTCGGCCACCAGTGAACTCAAACTCTACACAGTCTATTCTCCCGCCCATCACAAAGACGGAACAGTCCACGAAACAAAGGAAATAGCCATGTCTTCAGAGGAGGACTTTGACGGAGTTACTTCAGAATAAGAACTAAAAATTAATTCCCAAACTCTCTACTTACCGGCAAGACACTTTGTTCTTGCTTTGTTTTTATCTTGATTAATAAAGCCTCAAGGGCTTCACCTGTAAGTGCTTGCCCCTCAACAGATTCACCACATTTTGGACACACAATCGAATCGTCAACCACCTTACCCTGGTAGCCACAACTAAAGCACTCAATGTCATGTGTAGCCCTACTCATGTCGTTATTGTACTCTAGGTTGTCAAATTTTGAAACTACTGGTATTTTCAATTTATGACACACTGAGTTAAAATACCTTATTATGGTAATGGACCCCGAAGCAATTCAAGAAAACTTTGAATCTGACATGTACCAAACGAAACGCCCTTCACTACCAGTTAGGGGCAAGGGGGCCGAAAGGCTAAGGATATACGAGACCGAAAAAGCCGAACAAGCAATTCAAAAACATGTACACTTTTTGGAATCGGATCAAAACCCAAAAACACGACAGGAAAAACTAGGCAAGTATTGGGGATGGGTCAATGAATGTATGAGAATGCGATACCTCCCCCAAACAGAAATTGAAGATTTTGAGATTTCTCAGACAGAAAACACAGTTACGGTACTTCACAAACCGTCACAATTGTCATCAACGTTTTCCGGAGCCAAAGACCAGCACGAGAATGAGAAGGGTGCATACGAACGAATTTGGGGAATTCTCGAAGATCACAGAGATGCATGGAAACACAGGGTTTCCAAAAAATTCAAGGCAAGACACAAAGTTATAAGTTAATTAAATATTTTAGTTCTCTTACCAACTGTCTACAATACTTTAATGATCTAGATCGTTAAAGTATTTGCAGCAAAACTAGCCCTAGATTCCCTTCTTAAAACGGCTGATGTTTTTATTTCTTTGAAACACTTTTTTGTGATATTCACTTAAGGGTAAACCTTTTATTGGAATATTGAACATGCTTTGGATTTCCTCCCAAATTATTCTGGCCGAATCCCGCTTTAAAACATTCCCAACCACTTCATTCGTTCCCTTTTCTCCATACTTTATATGCAAATTCATTTTGGCAATCGTCGCCGTGGTAACATGCAAGATCCTTTTGATTTCCTCGTAACTGTTTCCTTTTGCCAAAAGTACTGCCAAAGCAAATCGTTTTGCCAACATTATTTTTTCGGTAGGGGATAAGAAGTCATTTAGAAATATATCAAATTTCTCTTTGTTTTTGATTGAAAGAAGCGATTCACTAAAGAGGTTGAATATCCTATCCCAAACTTCCGGTCTTAATTTAAACCTCGAAACCATTGTCATATTAATAGTATATTGATCTAGATCATTAAACTAAATGGGCTTAAAAAATCGTGATTATTTATTAGGACATCAGCAGATGGTATCCGACAAAAATTCTAAAAAAGAATTTTCAGGTTAAGGTATTCTAGAAATTAAAGATTCTAATACCATCAAGTAAATATCAAATATCAACCAATGGTTCCTTACTGTCTTTTACAAAGGCTTCATCGATTCTTTGCATTCCAATAAGATCCGGTTTAACCCTGATTAAATCTCCTCGTATAATACGATCTAAATATTTTTCTTTCAATGTTTCACTAAAAAGTTCAAATTCGCTATGGGGATCTGGATCACTCGGCTTAGGTTTAACAAAATGTCCAAATACATGCTCCCCATCTATTGTTGCATGAATGATGGGGTGTGCTGTGTTTGTTAGTTTATAAACAATCTCGACATCAGTAAACAACTCTGCACACGCAACGGCAAATAAAAAGGATGGTAACTTACAATCACGCCGCTCGGAATTATCAAGCTCCCGTACCTGCCCTCCTATTGTATTACATCCAGAGCGACGATCTTTAAACTGATAGTCAATTCCAACTTCTCGTCCTAGGTTCTCAAAAGTTTGTTTTTTGTAGTCTTCTGCAATATAACTTTTCGCATAAGCATGGGCGATGCCTTGCGCCTTAGAAAAATCTTCCACGGTACTTATTGGTAGCTCTCGAGGAATCCCAACCTTGTCTCTAGAATGTAGTCTGCGCACTCTTGTATATCCTCCATATTCCGTTCCCTCTTCAGCCCCCATGTTACTTTTCTCCTCTCCCATGGAATTGTTCGTGAATATCTCTTAATTGTTTATTGGTCACATGTGTATAAATCTGAGTTGTAGAAATATTTTTGTGTCCCAACATCTCTTGTACCGAACGAATATCCGCCCCGGCGTTTAATAAATCAGTTGCGAAACTGTGTCTCATGACATGAGGCGTGACTTCCATCGGCATTTTCATTTTATGAGAATACTTTTTTATCATTCTCTGGACCGAGCGGGGAGTGAGTCTCATTTTTTCATCCGGCGTGGCCGGATCAGACTTCCCTTTGTGATGAATGAAAAGGGGTTTGTAGTGATCGCGCCTTTCATTTAAATATTTAATTAACCAATCAGTTGCACGGCTGGAAAGAAACACTACCCGAGCCTTTCCACCTTTTCCCACAATCCCGAATTCTTTTGTATCAAGGTTTACTTTGTCACGGTCAAGTTTGGTAAGTTCCGAAACACGAAGGCCTGTAGAAAATAAAACTTCCAAAATCGCTTTGTCCCGCTTACCCTGAATAGAATCTTGTGAGGGAGCATTCAGCATTCTGTCGACTTGCTCACCACTTAAAAATTTTACCTGCCGTTCTTCCACCTTAGGCAAATCAATTTTATCCGGAGCCATAGCCTGAAAATCATTCCTAATAAGCCATTTAAGAAAACTTCTAAGAGCAATAACATGATAACTCTGAGTGCGGCGTCCCATTAGGTGACCATTTTCCCCAGGCAGGGTTGTTAAAAAAACTCTAAAACTCCTTACAATGTCCTGATTGATATCAATTATGTTTTCCCGGATTCCCTGAGATTCCATCCATAAAATAAGTCTGGATAAATAATGTCTGTAATTCCGAAGGGTTAGGGGAGAGGCGCCACGTTCTACCTGGAGATATTCCAAAAAGTCTTCAACCTTCTGAGCAATCTCTGAATTGTTAATTTGAGCAGACTGACTGTTTGCGAAACCCCTACGAAGCCTTGGCGTAGTAGGGTTTGCAATTTCGCTTTGATTGATCGGTGCATTATCAACCATAAAAAAGATACTTAATACTAAGATATTAAGATACTAAGGGCGGAGTGTCAATAACATTGTGCGACATTAACTATTAAGATTGATAATAAAGTAAATCTTCAAATATGGAGATATTTGGAAAAAGGATGCGTCTTTCTCCGGCTAATCCCGCCAAATCTTCGTTCATGTTCGGAAATCCCAAAAAACCAATATCCGGAACTTTTTGAAGAAGAGTACGTGCGAGCTTCATTGAGTCATCCAAGTGAACCAGGCCCGGGTTTCTTTTATAAAGTTCTGCAACCCGCCGGGCTTTGAATTCATTTCCATCCAAAATAGAATTGGAATTAATACCGATATGGTCATTTGGAATCCAGGCAAAATTGCGGTTTAACCACATAAAAGTTGATTCAGCCAAAGTCGAAACTCTTGAAGTCGTAACAAATTGTTCTATGCCTCGCAGGTTAGCCACACGAGACAGACCTCTCAATTTTTGATTTGCCTCTCCCGCCAATAGAATCTTCGGATCTGTCCATACATGCCGTTCATATTCGAAGGCGTCATTTTTGTTCATTAATCCATCTTCAACAAGCCAGTTGGCAACACTATTCCAACCGATTATCTTCCGGCCCGAAAAATTTGTTCCAAGGTCTTTATCAACATAACCCAAAACCGGAATTTCTGTTTGTGCTAAAACCTGATCGATGTCCCAACTTATTACCAATTTTTTTTGATTTAAATTTACAATTCCGAATAAATATATCCGCTGTGAGTAACTTAACGTGTCGAGATAATATTGGACAATTTCTTTTGGCATTTCGGTAAATATACAGCTTATGATTAGTTATATCAAATTGAGGCTAAATGCGACCTCACCAAATCGATTTTAAAGCCCCTCTAAACCAAAAGACGACTAGATAGTCATCCAATTAAGGTCGTATTTACGGTATAAATGTGTAATTAGCCTATTTTAAAATACTTTTGTATGAAAGGTGGGGGAGAGCAATGGTGAGCGAAGTCAAACCCTTCGGTCTTTATTCGGAAGAAGTATTTTATGGAAAAAACTAAAAATAGAGTATTTATACAATCTCAAAACATAAAAGATGAAAATTAAAAGCTAAAAGTTTTTTTATAATAACATAAGAAGTACTACACTACATCACCAAAATTATTCTGCGTCGCAAAAGTATTATTGTGCGACATTCTATAATTAGCCTTCTCCATGAACGATCACTATATACACATATGGCATTGCGTAATAGGGTTAAACAAGCCCAAATACTAAACGTATAAAGGATACCTATTCCCTCATGAAGAAGTATCAATTTATCGCTCAACTACTTAGTTATCCACACTACAAGAGAAGAACATCGGGCCGGTATAATCTTGAGCTTGTTTAATATATCAATCTATATCACCTTCTCGCTGAGGAGCTGTTGTGTTTTCTTCGGGTTGACAAATACGTCGCATTTCGTGAAAACAACCTGTAATTTTCGTGAAAAACTCATTGATTGAAGTAGTTATACCCTATAATTATAGGGTGTTCCCTTCACCTCCTCCCCTCTCTTCTTCACTTTCCTGTCCAAAATTTTTAATTCTTAATTCTTAATTATTATTTTTTTAGCCTCCCCAATGAGTGGCAATAAACATTGCTATTAAAACTAAAGTACCCACCACGAGGTGCTCTCTAACGATTGTCGGAAAAAGACGGGCCTCAAGTTTGGCCTGACCAAGTCCTAATAGCATGTAGAAACTTACGGTCAAAAAAAGCGATCCCACCATTACGGTTACCGGCCAAAAATATAAAGCACCACCAATTTCGGCGGTTACAAGCGAGCAAATTAATGAAAGGGTTAGCATGTCTTTCGAGAATTCTTTCTCCAAAACTACCGACCAAAAACCCTGAAAGAAAAGTGGCAGAGAAATAATAAATATGAGAGGAATCAAATAATATATTTCCACCTTAAGGGAAAGTACTGCATCAAAAACAAAAAAGGAAGTAACTAGGGTGAGAACAAAACCCACTCCCCTCGCCGCTCGCAAAAGAGCAATTGTACGGATTGCTGCCACAGAATAAATATTCATTGTGAGGCTCAACACATACATCCCGACTGCATAAAATATCACAATCGGTATTCGTGTAAAAACGCTTGCGGGAAGAAGAAACCAGAAAATCCCAACACCCAACGTAAAGGCTGTAGGAAGAACAAGCGTCAGAAGGGTCATATCTCGCCCCAAGCTCCCCCACAACGACCAACCAAAAAGAACGGTAGTAAGAAGTCCTAAAGCACCTATTGCCCAAAGTCTGTTTACATCGGTTAAAAACTGAATACCGACAAAGCCAAAAGAAAGTAAAAGTGAGGCGATAACAAAACGACGGCGTTTAGACATATTCTAGATACTAGTAGCTAGTTTATTCATGACTTCATCCGGAATTTCGACATTGGAAAAAACTTTTTGTACATCTTCAAGCTCGTCTAGTGCATCCAAAAATTTAACGACTTTAGACGCTTGGGTTGGGTCTGAGATTACCTGTAAATTCTTGGGCTTCATCTGAAGTTCGACTTGAATTATTTCAAAACCTTTAGCTAGTAGATCTTTGTGTACGTCTCCAAGTTTTTCAGAAGCAGTATAAATCTCAATACCATCATCGGTCTCATTCACATCTTCTACTCCTGATTCGATTAGGGAAAGCATTTCACCCTCAGGATCATCGGTTTTTTTTACGAGAATAAAACCTTTGCTTTCAAAATTGAATGAAACTGCTCCCGGCCCAGCCAAATTTCCTCCATTTTTATCGAAAACATTTTTCATCTCTTGGGCCGTTCTGTTTTTATTATCACTTGCAACATTGACCATTACAGAAATCCCAGCAGGCCCAAAACCTTCGTAAATGATTTCCTCCAGGCTGGCAGCGTCTGTGGAAGCCTTTGCAATCGCACGATCAATATTTTCTCTTGGCATACTTACACTCCTAGCCTTGTCGATTTCAAATCTCAACTTGAAGTTCATGTCAGGGTCTGCTCCGCTTTTTGCAGCTATCATAATTGCACGAACAATTTTGCTAAAAACATTCCCCTTGGCCGCATCGTTTATAGCCTTCTGTCTTTTAATGGTTGCGAAATGACTATGACCACTCATACCAATCGTTATTATACCCAAGAAACTCGAGTTTGCATAGCAAACGAGAACTTTCGGGTATATAATTTCTTGCGAAAAGTCGCAAACTCAAGCAAGAGGAGTATATATCAGAATTTCACATCGCAAAGTACTTGACAGAAACTTCTCTCTCTTTATACTCAATTACAATAGTGGAAAACACTCTTGCCCAAAAAGCTATAGATTTCGCCCTAAGCGGACAGTGGAGCGCGGCAATTAAAATTAACCTCCAAATAATTGAAGATAATCCCCAAGATGTAGACGCTCTAAATAGGTTAGCTAGGGCCCACTCAGAGCTTGGCAAACTTCAAGAGGCGAGAAGTGCTGCATTGAAAGTTATTACGATCGATCCCCTAAATCCAATTGCCCTTAAATGTTTGGAGAAATGGAAAGATTTAAAAAGCTTGGGGAAAAATCACTCCCAAGTCGTAAGCGTCGATTCTTTCCTGGAAGAACCTGGCAAAACAAAGCTCGTCTCTTTGCTTAATACCGGGGACGAAAGGACTTTTGCAACCACCGATCCAGGGGAAGAGGTAAAGCTTTCTACCAATGGCCACAGGGTTACAATCTTGACCCAAGAAAACAGATACCTTGGACGTCTTCCCGATGATATTTCGGCCCGGATTAAGAATTTAATTAAAGACGGGTATAAATACCAGGTACTTATAAAGTCAATAGACCCCAAAGATGTAACCGTCTTTATGAGAGAAGTGGAAAAAGGAAAAGGAGATAATAAAATGGTTTCATTCCCTACCGAGAAAATTGAATATGTGAGCTTTACACCACCAGAATTGGTCCACAAAGACGAACCATTCGAAAGTGGTGAAGATTTAGAAGAGGTGGAGGGGTTTAATACCTAATTAAAAAGTTTTAGAAAACTCCGAACCCAATCTAACCTCTAAATCAAAGTCTGTATTTTCGGGCACACCCTTACATCCGAATAAGTTCACCACTTTCTTAACTAATTCTTTATCTCTACCAGATATCTCGCAAACAAAGCCGCGCACCCCCTGACTTTTATCAATCGATACAACTTTGCCACCCATTACTTCAAATATCCTCCCCACTTCTTGTGAAATATCAGACCGTCCCGTTGAGTCAACGATATAAATTTTAATATTTTTCCCGGTAAGAGCAGGCTTAATAAAATCATTATCGGTAAAATAAACAGTCAGACGACCAGAGGTCTCACCCGGAATTATAAAGCCAGATTCTCCGTCGGTCAGGGTCTGTTTGACAACAAATTGGCTCTTTGCCAAATCGATTTCTGTTTTATTCAGATTTTTAACTTTTAACGAAAAAAGGGCGACAGAAATTCTGTCTCCAAACGCGATATTCGTCATTTTCGGAAAGAAAACAAATTTAAAAAGATTGGGTAAATTATTTTTCCCAACACTTCGTCCTAATTCGTCTGACCATAGAAAAACGGGGAAAGAAAAATTTTTGGCTATAGTTTTAACTAAAATTTGCCCGCCAAACTTTTCATTTATGCCAAGCTGCCATACATTTTTAATTCTCATCATTCCGTAATTCATAGCAAGCAGAACTTCAGTGTCTCCCGGAATCACCATCGTGGCCATCTCATTTACCGCAGGCTCCAACACTGTAACACCTACATTGCCGTTATCGTCGGGAAACACAAAGGCAAACTTATTACGCCCATCCCAAAAATGTTTATTCAAAACAACCACCAAAAACGCGATCAAGATTAAAAACAATCCGAGGATGGGAAGAATAAACCTCTTACGCCACAACGAAGGTAGTGATTTTCTCTCCTTTCTCTTTAAATAGGCGCTCCTCCGGGCAGATTTCATAATTTTAGGCACTAGGTACTAGTAACTAGATACTAGTTTCTGTTCTGTGAATGGGAAACTCTTAAACTTTTTACCGCTTCGGAAATTTCGTCTCTGTTTTTACCCTTACTTATAAGAACGCTTCTAACAATTTCAATTGCGGCCTCAAACTCCGGTTGAACTATTTTGTCAACCCTGAGAGTTTTAAGTTTCTCCCAATCTTTATCTTCGTGGGCCCTAGAAATAATCTTTACATTCGGAGCAACGGTCTGCACATAGGTAATTAATGTTTCTTGGGCGACTCTATCGGGAATTGCCAATATGACCGCCTTAGCCTGTCTGATCCCAACCGCCTCCAAAACTTCGGGTTCGGTTGGGTCCCCATATAAAACGGATATCCCTCCTTCTGTTAATTCATTTACAACATTCTGGTTATATTCAACTACCACGAAAGGTATGTCAAAAGTCGAAAGGGCGCGTCCTACCCACTTCCCTACCCGCCCATAACCACAAATTATTATATGATCCGAAAATCCGGTATCTGAGCTATCTCCACGCTTCTCACCCGAAGAAAAAAATTTTCCTAAGGCCGGCCATTTGCTGGTAATATCTCTCGTCTTTCTCCAGAAAGGTACTACTTTATCGAAAAGAAGTGGTGCAATTATAAGTGTAAGCAAGGTCACTGAGATTCCCAAAGAAGTATCACTTGCGCTTATCAATTTAAGTCCCAAGGCAGTCGAAAAAATTACAAAAGCAAATTCTCCAACTTGGGCTAGTCCAAAACTATTGGCAATTCCCGTCCTACCTTTATATCCAAATAAAACGCTTATCAAAAAAACTACCACCACCTTAACAACAACAACCATCAACGCCACTGCAATTATCAGTGGGAATTTTACGATTACCACTGAAGGTGTTACCAAAAATCCCATCGTAACAAAAAACAATGCAACAAATAGATCTCTTAAGGGTCGCGTTTCTGCAAAAATGGCATGATGTTCCTGAGATTCAGATATAACAATTCCCGCGAGGAAAGCCCCAAGAGCGGGAGAAATTCCAAAAAAAGATGTACCGGCAGCTGTTCCGAAAGCAATTCCAACCGATGTCAAAAGTAGCAATTCTCTAGAATTGGCCTCAGCTACAAAATGTATTATGTATGGCACAACAAGTTTTCCTAAAATAACCGCGGCAGATATTACAAGAGTTGCCTTTACCAAAGATAAAATAATTAAACCTGCTACCCCGTCCCCGGCATGACCTAAAATCGGCAAAATTACCATAATAGGAATTACAGCCAAATCTTGAACCAGAAGCCAAGCAACCGTGACTCCACCGTGGATAGTTCCAGTCTCCCCGCGGTCACTTAGTATCTTGACGCAAACCGCAGTTGAAGAAAGCGAAAAACCGACAGACAAAATTAATGACGTCGTAGGATTCATACCAAAACCGACAAGAAGTAAATAACTAATAGCCGTTACTAAAACAATTTGAATTAACGCCCCAAATACCGCAACCTTAAAGAACTTTGACAATCTATCAAAGGAAAGCTCAACACCTATTGAAAACAAAAGAAGAATAATTCCAATTTCTGCCAAAGATGATGCTGATTTTAGGTTTTCGGGTAAAACAGACCCAACCATGATCCCCATAACAATGTATCCAACAAGAGGTGGAAGTTTTAAAAATTTTGCTAAGACACCTCCGGCAACGGCAGCGACAACTATCAAAAAGAGTCCAAGAACTATTTCCATATATATTCAGTCTAAAGAAGGATCTTCTTTGTGTAAAGGGGTTGTGAAATACAGAACAAACAAATAAGCAAATTATAAATCTACTAATAAATATCCGAATGGCTGAATCAGTAAATAATTTGAATATTTATTTGTAGATTTGCAGATTTGTAGATTTGTCTATTTTGTCCAAAGCGTTTTGGAGATCTTGAGGAAATTCTGATTTGTATTCTACCTCTTTCCCTGTCTTTGGATGAATAAATTTAATTCCGGACGCATGTAAAAACAATCTCGGACACCATTTGCGGTCGTTCCTCGCGGTCTTCCTGCCGGCGTAAAATTCGTCGGCGACTATTGCGTGGCCAATATGTTTTGAGTGAATACGTATTTGATGAGTTCTCCCTGTCTTTGGATAAAATTCTACTAATGAATGACCTGCATTGTTTCCCGGGTAAAACTTTAACACTTTATATAAACTTAGAGATTCCCGACCTCCCGGGACAACCCCAAACCGGTCACGTCTCCAAGGCAACCTCCCCACTTCAGCTTTTATTTCGCCTTTTGCCGGCTCGACCTTGCCATGAAGCAAGGCGGTATATGTTTTTTGTACCTCTCTATTCTTAAATTCAGACTGAAGTTTTTCAAATGCTTCTTTAGTCTTTGCAACAAGAAGAATTCCGCTGGTTTCTTTATCCAGCCTATGAACAATTCCGTCCCTTAACTCAGCATTTCCTTTTAACCGATAGTCAAAATTCTCCCGAACCCAAGTTTGGATAACAGGCTGAGTAGTTGTGGTATCTGCATCATTGGTAATCCAACCGGAAGGTTTTTCCACAACAAACAATGAATCATCTTGAAAAATTATTTTTGGTTCCTCCATATGTATATTTTAACACTAAAAAACCGCCCCTTGGCGGCTTCCCGATATACTATATACAATATACTAAATACTACTTCTCCCTTTTCCTTGCGTCCTTTGTACAAAGTGTAGCTTCGGGGAAAGCTATAAGGCGGTCAGTGTCTATTATTTGTCCACACTCTTCACAAATTCCATATTTCCCTATTCTAACCCTGGTAAGGGCCTTCCTTATTTGCACCATTCCGCGGTTTAACTCGGTTTTAATTGCGCTTGTTCTGGCATGACCGAATTGTTCGTCTGCTTCAATATCGGGGGCTGCGTTATCGTTAACCCTTGATAAATCTTTAAACGGATCTTCCTTTGTTATTTGTTTTTTTCTCTTTTCCATAACATGGAGCCTGGCACTCAAAAAATCAGCAACGGGTTTCAAAACATTCGCCGGAAAACTCGGTGTGATGTCTTTAATTTTTGATTTCTTGATCATATTTTTTGTCTTCCCAAATTGTATAGTCCCAATAAACAGACGAGAGTGATACTACCTGAAATTGCAGCTTCGCTGCGCTGGTTCACAAAGGATAGCATAGTGATTCCCATTATAGCAACAAGGGATCTTGCCAAAAAAATTAGGACCAAAATCGTCAATCCGGAAAACCCAATCTTACCGGATTTATACCAGCTAAAATTTTTGTAATGGACGTCCAAGTAATAAAAAACGAACATCAGAATCAGTATTGCCAAAAATCCCAGGAAAGAGCTTAAAGATGCGCTGGCCACCGAATCGGCCAGAAAGAACAATGAAAGCCAAGGCATGAATCCGATGGTGGCAGCTTCCAAAGTTTCAAAAAACCTGACTCGTAATCTTGAAGCAGCAATCAAAACACCTATGGGTATACCGGCTGCTTCAATAAAAAATAACCACCCGCTCAAAAATTGACTACCCGACACAAAAAAAACGGCGAGAACAACAAGAAGTAAAAAGGCTGTTTTAAAAATTATTTCACTTGAATAGTCCTCCTTGAGTCTTTTCCAAAAAATGAATAGGAAAATCAAAACTCCGATCGACCCAACAATAAAGTTGACTAGCATGAGCTTATTATATAACATTGTTTTCACAATGCTAGAAACCCCGCACGTGGCTGTAGGAATTGCAATTGCCACCAAATTTCCAAACCCTTGGATTTCTATTCCCCTTGCCTTCGCAAGTCATTTTATTTTAGACAAAGTCCCTCATTGGAACCCGCATCTTTATACCGAAACCCAAAAAACCGGCCATCCCTCAAAAAACAGCACCGTTATGGCAATCGTCGATATCGCTACCGCACTACTTCTTGGTTCTACATTCGCCTTCAAAGCCTTGCCAAATATCCAAATGGCTGTTTTGATACTGGCATGCTCACTTGCTTCAGTTGCCTCGGACGTTATTAAATATCCATATTATTATTTTCATTTAAGGCAGGAGTGGCTGGTAAAATGGGTAAATTTTGAAAGATCAATTCAAGTGGATACAAAAAGTATATTTTGGGGACTTGTAACCCAAGGGTTAGTTATTGCAGCTTCAATTTGGTGGATACTCTAAATCTAGATAATATATTTCCTTATTTCTCCTGGTTCCAAGCGCGAAGGTGAGTCTGAATAGAAATTTTCATCGTCTATTTCTTTTTCAAGCAGAGCCAGTTCAAGACATCTGAGAAAATTTTGATGACCACAAATAAGTATGTTTTTCTCAGACAAACTCTTGATTTTTTCTAAAACCAATTGAGCCCGTTTAAAGACATCGACAGTTGATTCTCCACCAGGCGGAACCCATTCGGTTTTTGTTTTACCGCTCGCAGCCATAGACTCGGGAATTTTTCCATCACCTTGAATAGTATTAGTTAAATCGCCCAGTGAACGTTCAATTGATAATGGTTCTATTATGATACTTGGCTGGATTTTGAGCGTATCCAAGTAAGGCTGAATCGATTGTCGAGTCCTTTTAAGAGGGCTTACAATAATCAAATCGTAATTATATTTAGAAAGTGTCGAAATTAACGACTTCGCATCACGAGCACCTTTTTCCGAAAGAGGTGTATCGGTTTGGGAACCATTTATACCAAGTTCGCTGTCTCTGGTTGAACAATGCCTTAGTAAAAACAGTGTTTTATTCATTTTTTGGTCATTTCTTTTTGAAAATATTTTATTCGTTTTTTGTACAATCTTTCATATTCCGCCTTACCGTAATCAGAAATAGATTTTGAAAAGCGCAAAGTTTTACTTTTTTTCATAAATCTTTCTTCAGATTCTTTGTATTGAAATACGCCCATGACATCGATGTCCATTCCTCCTAAACTATCAGCTTCCATAAGTACTAATTCGTCAATCTCTTTTAAATTTTCCAACTTATCATGAACTGAGACTAAATGAGCTGCCCGTTCTTTCCGCGCCTCAGTCAAAAAATTAAAAAAATCATCTTTTAGGAGTTTTTGCAACTTTTGTAAACCAGCTAACATATGAGAATCCTTTTGAGCGCCTATGGTTGCCAATCTAAGTGACTCCCCTCCTTTAAACATGTCTGTATATCCCCAATCGTGGGCATAACCGGCAATTAAAAGAACATCGAGATCCAGCTTCTCATTTGCCAAACTTTTAACAATCTCCTTTAGATATTTAGCCACTAAAAGCGTATGTGGCTTATCGCCCAGCCGTCCCCTTTCAACGTCTGGAAAGATTTTTTCTTGCAGAAAGTCCTCAAGTTTTTTTGTATCCATAAAAATGTGGCCGAGGAGGGGACATATTAAATTTGCACTGCTTTGAAAACTTTTTCTTCCAATTTTTCGATCCTATCCGTGTGATTCTTTGAATGAGCGGAAAGAAGGGTTTGTTCCTCATCAAATTTTTTAAATCCTTTTGCTAGACCATCGATGTGATTCATGACTTTGTTATATCTTTTTTCATTTCTTTTGTCGATTTCCTCAGCTTGTTTTTCTATTCGCTTGACATCCATTTTCACAAAGTCTAAGGAAACCTCCATCTTGTCAAACCTGGAATCAAATTTTTTAGATAGATCTTTAATCAATTTGATTGTCATATCGTCCGCCATAGTTCAATTTAGTCCGTGATAAATGACCTGTCAAATGGTAAAATAACGCTTAAGCCGAGGTGGCGGAATGGCAGACGCGCAGGTCTCAAAAACCTGTAGAGCCTTAAACTCTGTGAGGGTCCGACTCCCTCCCTCGGCACAAGTTGACACAATTTCATTTGGTATAACCAGCAATTTGCTTATTTAGACTTCGACCCATAGAATACTGGGCGCTCGTTTAAAAGTAGTATTTGTTCTATCCTCATCTACGGATTTGGAATAATTAGTACGCGCTTTTCATCAACCAAAATCAAAAAGGAGAGATCGAAATGAAACGAAAGACTATTCGTAATTTGGTTATCGTATTGCTCATAAGCATATTGGTATCAAATATCATCCTAGGTATCGCAGCATTTGAACTTGGGATAACATTTCCAACTGGACCGGCAATTGGGGTTTATAACACCCTCGTCAGCCTAATGGACTTTGTAACGGTGATCCTGGCAATTTGGGTTTTTGTTAAAAGTGAGAGATGAATTCGCATGGGCGTGGCTATTTAGACAATTTTTAAAAGCCACGCCCAGAACTTTTATTGCTTGTGTTTTGCGTCTCTCCCGAAGAACTTGATCCTGTCTCCCCTGAAGTGAAGCGGAATGTTTTTTAAAGGTCCATTTCTGTGTTTGGCAATATCCAGCATCATGTTTTCCTGATTTTCATCATCTTCACGCCAAAGAAACATCACAACATCCGCATCCTGCTCTATACTCCCCGACTCCCTAAGATCCGAAAGTTGGGGCTTCTTACCACCTCTGGTTTCGACGGCGCGGGAAAGCTGAGACAGTACCAAAACCGGAATTTTGAGTTCTCTAGCCAAGTTCTTCATTCCCTGGGAAATTTCCGAAACCTCCTGAACCCTGTTTTCCAAGTTGCGGGAACGGGCTAGCTGTAAGTAATCTACAACCAAAAAATCGAGGCCGTTTTCAACCTGAAGCCTACGGGCTTTTGTTCTCATCTCGAGCACCGAAAGCGCCGGAGTATCGTCAATAAATAGCGGGGCCTCTGCAAGCTCTCCCATGGCGTTACTTAGTTTCGTAAAATCATCTTCGGATAATTTTCCGGTTTTGAGCTTCCAAGCATCAATATCAGCCTGTGCTACTAGTAAACGGTCAACAAGTTCCTCCTTGCTCATTTCAAGTGAGAAAAATCCCACCGGCCGTTTTAGATTAACGGCAATATGTTGGGCAATGTTCATCGCCAGCGATGTTTTTCCAACTCCGGGACGTGCAGCTAAAATCAGGAGGTTGCTTCTTTGCATTCCGGCTAAAGCATCGTCCAGATCTTTAAATCCTGTAGGAGTTCCCCTCATCCCCTCTCCCTGTTTATGAAGTTCGTCGAGTCTGTCGAAACTTTCTGCCAATGTTTCCCGAACAGATGTAAACGCTTTGCTTAATGATTTTTGACTTAAAGAAAAAATTTCACTTTCAGCAGCGTCAAGCACTTCGCTGGCTCCTCGACTTTCATCCATCGAAATATCGACCAAACGACTTGCTGCCGCCATTAAAGCTCTTTTGGTAGCCGTATCCCTAACTATTCTGCCATAATGTTCAACATGCGCGGCCGTCGGAACTTTATTCGCAAGGTCAGCTAAAAAAGACGAACTCTCGCTGATTTTAAAGGTTTTTCTTTTTTTAAGTTTTTCCGTCACCGTCAAGACATCTATAGGCGTCCGTTCCTCATAAAGATCCAGACAAGCCTTATAAACTTCTTGTAAGCGTTCATCATAAAAATCTTCGGGATGTAGGAATTCGGCTACAGCAATAACTGCGTCTTTGTCTAAAAGCATTGCCCCCAAAACACTTTCTTCTGCTTCTTGTGAGTGTGGAGGAACACGAAGTGATTGTTTTTGTAAGTCTGCCATAATAACCAGCTTGTACTGATGATAATGGCAGGAGTAAACGATCAAGAAATTAGACACTAGAAACCAGCTACTAGTTACTAATGCCTAGTATCTAGTACTATTATTTTAGTATTCTGATCTTCCAAAATATCTTCCTTTTTAATTGAAAACTTTTGCGAATTCTCAGTGGGAAGACCGGACTCCTTCAAAAAATCCTCGACAGGTAAAAGTTTAGAAAAAGAAGCCGAGTTCAAACCGCTTGCCTGATAATGCATTGGTATTACAAAAAAAGGTTCGATTTTATTAACAGTTTCACTCGCCTCTTTTGGCCCAATCGTAAATTCACCGCCAACAGGAACCATAAGAACATCAACGTCCCCCATCTCATTGATCAGGTCTTCACTAAGAGTGTGTCCCAAATCTCCCAAATGAACCAAACGAAGCCCCTCCGCCTCATAGACATAAATTGTATTCTTGCCTCTTTCGTCGCCTGTCTTTGAGTCGTGGAAACTTGGATAGCCAACGATTGAAACACCTTGTATTTCATACTCCCCTGGTCCGGTAACAACCTTCTTCGCCCCGGAAACTAAATTTGCCGCATTGTGATCGTTGTGATCGTGTGAAACAGTAACAATATCACCATCTATTCCGGAATATTTAAGCCCGACCATTTTGGGATCAAACGGATCGGTGATCACGGTAGTTTTTGTTTTTATGCCAGCAGGCGAGGAACCGAAGGTGACTATTCTAAAGGATGAATGTCCTAAATAAGTAATGTCCATATACGCACTCTAACAAATTGACAAAATTTTGGCAATACCGTATATTGACGGCTGATGCGAAAAGAGTTAATTTGGGCGGCAGGAATAGGAATTACATTCGGGCTAATCATAGCCTTCGGTGTTTGGCGCATAAATTCATCAATAAAACCAAAAGAGATAAGTGTCACGCAAACTCCAAGACCCCAAGTTAATACCGAATTTAAAATAACCCTCGATAAACCCGAACAAAATGATGTTGTCACACAAGATTCCGTTACCGTCTCGGGAATTACCAAACCTCTTACATGGGTTACATTTTCAGGCGAAAATAGTGACTATATAATTGAATCCGGCACAGACGGGGTTTTTGTCCAAGACGTCAGACTAATTCCCGGGGTCAATCAAATAAAAATAACAGCGTTCGACACTGAAGGAAATAGAAGCATTGAAAAAGTAGTTGTTGTCTATTCATCATCTTTCCAGGTTAACTCATCTTCACCAACCACGACAGAAGATTCTTCAGAATCATCTGATGTTAGAACCAGAGTACAAGAAAAGGTACGCGAGGCCTTAAATAAACCAAAAGCTTATCTGGGAACGGTAACAGACATCGCCGATTCAACCATTCAGATAAAGACTTCGGAAAGTCAGATAAAGCAAATCTCAACAGACATCATCGCTACAACAGTCGTTAAAACCGGAACCGTCAATAAAACCGTAAAACTGGCAGACATTGCAATTGGTGATTTCATAGTAGCCATGGGCTATGTAAACAGCAGCTCGGTTCTTTCTGCGCAGAGAATTCTTATCTCCTCCCCCGTCACCGAACCTAAAGTTGAGGCCGTACTGGCCAAAGTCACTACCGTGTCCAAAAAAGTAATAATGGCAGAAGACCCTAAAGATGGCCAAAGTACAACTATCACCCCAAGCACAAAAACAAATATTGAAACGTACGATAAAGGTAAGCTGACAAGCATAAAAATCGCAGGCATCGCTCAGGGTGATTTGATAATTTACATAACCGATTCAAGCACGGAAACGCCTACCATCCGCTCCATATTTGTGATTCAACAGCCTCAAAGCTAGTTGACAGGGTGCGACCCTGTCTGTCTTATCTTATAATACTTGACAAGCGCTAAAAGGTGTGATATCATTCCCAAGTTGGATTTAATCCAGCACTCGCACATTTAATATCAGTTCGCAAGGCGCTTACGGGCCGCAACTTGCCAACCATTTATTGGTTGGCAGCTTTCGGTTCGCAAGTGTCATGCGGGAACTCGGTTGAAAAACCCTGTTCAACGTGGGCGGTGCCTACGTTTCAAAACCGGCAATGCGCGTTGCCTCCTTGACAGATGTATCGCCCAGCGATCATCTTAAAGCAGCCTCAACATGAGGTTTGGCAATAGCTAGTCCGTGATGCAGATCATTGACCTTGAGTAGGCCACCTGTTGTCTATCCATTATTTTTTGGAGAAACAGACTCCGGCTTACTGGCTTTGATTTTGCATTTTGACGCTTGCGAACCGTTTTTTTAATAATTTCTAGGGGAAAGGACTGGATTCCTCTCTCAGATGTGTTTTGACCAATTTGCGGTCATTGCTTTCTGAGCTCAAAGAATCCTATTTATCCCCCTTTTATCCGAGCCCAGTTTTGGACTGAAACAAC
This sequence comes from uncultured Gammaproteobacteria bacterium, assembly GCA_964494885.1. Lineage (GTDB taxonomy): Bacteria > Patescibacteriota > Microgenomatia > UBA8517 > UBA8517 > GWB1-39-10. The sequence continues at coordinate 66,829 of CAZBTH010000002.1, forward strand.
AAACATTTTTTTATATTGTTGTTTCTTTTCAGACTGGGCTCGCTTACTTTTAGAGCCTAAATTTATCAAATAAATCCTTATTTGTTCTACTGTTCTAGAACAATAGAACACTTCAAATTTGACATAAAGATCAATGTTGTTATATACTTCCCACAGTTAAATAAATCCGTTTGCATTGGAGTCACGATCCAAAATCCTCCTTCGCTAAAGCTACGGAAGGAGAACGGAGCCTCACAAAATTGAGGACGCAGGTCGAAGCGTAAGCAAAGCTTGGCGAATCCAAGCCCCGCTAAAAAAGAAGACAACCATTGTCATCCTGAGCAAATCGAATGGATAGAGATGGACCAAGAGATCAGTTCGCGCAAGCGGATTGGTAACAAAGAATGGGACCGCGGAGGTCGGAAGACCCTCGTTTCTTAAGCGAAGTTTAATGCTGAATTTATTTCAGCATCTAAGGTACTTGGCTTGATGAACGAGGGTTTTTTGGTGAAAAAATATGGAAAGCATCAATAGACAAAATGATTGGAAAAATGCAACCCCTTACGGACGCGAAACCATCCAGGGGAGGTCGGAACGTGCATTGACACTTCCCCGCGAAGTTCTAGATCAATACAAAGAAACTGCCTCAGCCTTTGGTGCCTTTACCCAAACAGTTTTAGGAAACTGGGATTACATTTTAAAAGAAAGCCGTCTGGCTCAAATAATTTGGAGCAAATTTGGACCAGTTCAAAAAGCTTTATTCCGAAAGTCCTCAGAACAAATACTGGGCGGCATTCCGTATACGATCCGTTTTGACAGCACCCTAGGAGAAGACGGAAATGTAGCTATATTTGAACCTGAGATTCAAAATTGCGGTGACGGTCCCTTGTTTCAAAAAATAAACGAATATGGCAGAGATTCAACCATTGGTAACACTGATTTGCTTCAGAAAATACAGGAGTACCTTAAAGAAAAAGGTCCAATAGCTGTATCTAGATCCAGAGACAACATGACTTTCTATTGGCCTACAATTAAAACTTTGTCGCAAGCGATTAGAACATCCGGAATCGAAACAATTCCAGTGACGCTTGACGATCTGGAAATCTCTGAGAACGGAATTTTTTGGATCCCTGACGAAACATCTGAAAGTAAAGGTGAACTATTAACCTCACCTACCTGGTACAAGATTAAAAGCGACCGTCTTAAAATACAGACCTTATATAACCAACTAGGCACAAAAGCAATATTTTTTCCCAACGACCAGGAGGTAGCTCTTTTTCAAACCTATCGCTTAAATAAAGTTGATATCTTTCCAACTCCAAATCCTCTAATCGCATCCAAAGCTATATTGGCTCTCATGTGGGATGAGCAAATCAGAGAAACTTTATTAAATATTGATACCAAATTAAATAAAGAAATACAGGCTTTAAGAACTTACGTTCCACCTTCGTTCATAGGAAAATTGAATTGTCCCCCACCCAATCAAATCCTACCAGCCGTAATTAAACCGATTTTCGGCGCCAAGCAACAAGGAATCGAAATAATTGGTTTACCCAGACAACTTGAAAAAGTCAAACAAGATACAAACATGATTATCCAAAGGTGGGTCCAGCCTTATATTTGGAGATTCAAGATTGACGGAGAAGAGAAAAGATTCAAAACCAGACTCGAATCATTTTGCTGGATAGAAAACGGCCAAGGAATACCTGTAGATTTTCTCGCAACCGGATCAACTAGCGACATTGTTGGCGGTAACCGATATGGACCGATGACAACAGTATATTTTAAATAATAAAAATGGGAGAAAGAAAAAGCTGGTCAACTGAAAACTATTCGGAAATACTGCCATATCTGAATGGTCCAAAAAAAACGATAGCAACTGTAGAATTAACCAGATCCCACACAACCATCGTTTACTGGATTCCACCTGACGGTAGGAATGAAGTAAGAGAATGCGATGATTGCAAAGAACAAGCTGAGTATTTATATTTTGATCAGGATCACACAATGCGATATTATCTAAGACTTTTTTGCAAAGATCATGCGTCCTACCCACTCTCGAGATGGTTAAATGAAGAAAGATAAAATGAATACTATCGAAATTTTACAAAAACTAATATCTATCCCCTCTTGGGTTGACAACAAAACTAACGAACGGGAAATTGGAGAGTGGATTTATAAGTTCCTGAAAACAAATTCAAATCTTGAAGTTTCCAAACAACCCGTCGGTCAGGGAAGATTCAATATAATAGCCCAAAAGGGCCGAGGGATCGATGTTTTAGTTACCGGACACATTGATACTGTTCAACCAAATTCTAACTGGACTGATAGTCCAACATCGGGAAAGATGATTAATGGCCAAATCTTTGGGCGAGGCGCAAGTGATATGAAATGCGGAGTGGCTATTATGCTTTATCTTGCTACACTGCCCAAGTTGAAAGACCGTATTTCTTTTCTGTTTTACTGTGATGAGGAATATGACTTTTTGGGAATGAAAGAGTTTGTGAAACTATACACACCTTCCAAGGTCGGACCTTTAAAGGTGAAGCCGAAACTAATTATTTCACTTGACGGAGAAGGTTTACAGATTGGCAATTCCTGTCGGGGACTAATTGAAATGAAAGTCGAAATCGAGGGCCAAGCTGGACACTCTGCTAATCCAAAATCTGGAATCAATGCTATCACCGAATCATTTAAGGTAATTGAGAGGTTGAAAAGATGGGTACTAAATTTTAAGAGTGAAGAGCTGGACACTTCAACCCTAAATATCGCCTATATAAATGGTGGTGGAGGTGAAGGAAACATCATTGCAGAAAAATGTGAGTATATCGTCGAAATTCGTGTAGCCAATGAAAAACTTAACGCGAACCTAGCAAAGAAATTTATTACTGAAAATTCTAAAAAATTAGGATTGGAAATCAAGGATATAAAAATTAGACATGATTTGGGAAGTTGGATAACACCAAAGAAAGAGTTAAAAAATATTATTTCACTTGCACCAAAGAAAAAACTTAGAAGTGCGAAGAAAAGTGGATATATTGATATTCAAATGCTTTGGAAAGCTTTTGACAAAGTTCCGACTTTTAGTCTTGGTGCCGGTGAACCCGGGCAATCGCACAAAGCAAATGAGTACGTAAAAATTTCAAAGGTGATGAAAGTTCAAAAATTTTTCGAAGCTATTCTGGCAAATAAATAAATGTTAAACTTTAAAGAGATGAATAAATTACAAACATTAAAAGGTTTTAGGGACTTTCTACCGAAAGATGCCCTAAAACGAACGTGGGTTAGAAACAAGATGATTTCCGTTGCCGAAAGGTGGGGTTATGAACCGATCGAAACGCCCACACTTGAACCCTATTCCCTATTCAAAGGAGAAATCGGGGAAGATGAAAAATTATTTTACAAATTTACCGATAATGGAGATCGTGAAGTTATGCTTAGGTACGACCAAACAGTCCCAACTTGCAGGTATGTTGCAGCTAACCAAAATTCGCTGACATTCCCTTTCAAGAGATATCAATGTCAATCGGTCTTTAGGGCAGAAAATACACAACGAGGACGATACCGCGAATTTACACAATTTGATTTGGACATTTTCGGAGTTGCCTCGGCGTCGGCTGATGCCGAGGTTATAGCTGAAAATTTGGATACATATTTAAACATAGGATTTAAAAAACCCATTGTCGTCTTCAACAACAGGGATCTAATGAAAGATATTCCCTATGAAGCGATAGTGGCCATCGATAAACTTAAAAAAATTGGTGAACAAGGAGTAATTGAAGATATGATTAAGAAGAGAATATCAGAAAATCTGGCCAAGGAGTATTTCAAAAAAGTTCTAGAAATAAAACCCGACGAAACGGTCAAAACTATAATTTCCTATCTTGAAAAATCCGGATTCGGAAGTGAATATTATCGCTTTGAGCCCACACTCGCCAGATCCTTCTCCTACTCTCAGGGACCCATTTGGGAAATTGTTATTGAAGATTACGGCGCCGGTTCGGTTGGCGGCGGAGAACGTTATGATGGAATGATGAAACGCCTGACCGGCCTGGACATTCCGGCAACTGGGATTGCTTTTGGTTTTGACAGAACGGTGGAAGCAGCAGATCAATTAAATCTTATTCCTGTTGAACTTACTAAAACCAAAGCACTTGTTACAATTTTTGCCCCGGACTTACTCGAAAACTCAATAAAAGTTGCCCGCGATTTAAGGGAAAACAAAATTAATACAGAACTTTATCCAAATGAAAATGCAAAACTTGATAAACAACTCAAATATGCCGACAAAAAAGGAATTCCCTATGTAGTGATAATCGGACCGGAGGAAGTTAAAGAAAATAAAGTAGTTCTTAAGAATCTCAAAACCAAAGAGCAAACAAAAACAACAACAGAGAATCTGATTTCATTGATTAAATAACAGTCTTCGTCCATAACATTACCCAATTGTAAATTGTAAATTGATAATTGATAATTAGTTTATGAACTCTGCCCGAAAACGCGCTTATATTGAGCTCCTAATTGTGACCATTATCTGGGGTGCGGCAACCCCGATCATTAAATATACGCTGGAGGGTTTTAATACTCTTACATTTCTTACATACCGCTTCGGACTCTCTACAATCCTTGCCGTCCTAGCATTTATAATCTTAAAACAGCACCTACCCAAAGATAAATCTACGTTAGTTAAACTGTTGAAATTCGGCTTTTTGACATCAACAGTGTCTTTGGGCTTTTTGTTTTTTGGTTTGGAGAACACAACCGTGCTGGACGCAAGTCTAATTACCCTCGCAAACCCAATCTTAATAACTGTTGCCGGTGTTATGTTCCTTAGAGAGCGCGTGACCAAACGGGAAAAGATCGGCATGGCAATTGCCCTTGCCGGAACACTCCTGACTGTTATTGAGCCGATTTTACAAAATCACGGCGGACAAATTAGGCTTTCAGGAAACGTATTAATAGTAGGCTATTTAGTTGCCACAGCTTGGGGAGCGGTTCTGGCTAAGGAGCTTCTAAGAACAGGGGTATCTCCATTGATTATGACAAATGCATCATTCGTAATTGGCTTTATTTCACTTTTACCGCCATTTCTAATTACAAACATCCAGCCATTGACCGCCATTGTTTCTGCTCCGATATTTTATCACCTTGGAGTTTTCTTCATGGCGTTTTTATCCGGAAATTTGGCCTACTATCTGTCGAACAAAGCCCAGAAAACTATCGAGATCGGAGAGGCATCCCTATTCTCATACCTCTACCCCGTCTTCTCTACCCCGCTTGCTATTCTCTGGCTTGGAGAATCAATTACCCCTGTTTTTATTGCCGGTGCAGTTATAATCACGCTCGGAGTCATTCTTGCCGAAACAAAGAAGGCGAAAAAAACTGGTTAACTGTTTACTGCTGAACTGATTACTGGTATAATACAAGCTCAGACGATCTCTAAGTACTCTGTACTTTGAACTCTGCACTATTTTAATGAAAGTAAAAATTCACCCAACTTGGTTTAATGACGCAAAGGTAACCTGCGCTTGTGGAAACGTGTTCACAACGGGGGCAACTTTTCCCGAGCTTCGTGTCGACGTTTGCTACAATTGTCACCCCTTCTACACAGGCACAATGAAGCTTCTTGATACAGCCGGTCGGGTTGACGCTTTTAAAGCTAAAATGGCAGGTGCAGGCAAGAAAGTTATGAGCAAAACCGAGAAAAGAAGACTCAAACAAGAAAAGAGGCTCCTTGAAGAAAGTGCAAGACCAACTACTCTTAGTGAGCTTCGCTCCGAAGAGTAACTTTCGAATTGCCAAATGGATAATCAAAATGCATATTTAGAAATTCGTGGTGCCACAGGCGGAGATGAAGCTAAACTTTGGGGAGCCGACCTTCTTCGTATGTATATGCGTTTTGCCCAAAAAAAAGCTTGGAAAGTGCTTCAGATTTCAGACGCGACCATAAAAATAACAGGCCAAGGCGCGTTTAACGCGCTCAAAAATGAGTCCGGTGTTCATAGAGTTCAGCGTGTTCCTGTTACCGAAAAAAGGGGCAGAATTCATACTTCCACAGCCACAGTCGTGGTACTCCCTGAAATTAAGGAAAACGACGTTCAAATTAACCCCATTGACCTTGAATGGTCTTTTACAACCGGAGGCGGGCACGGCGGCCAGAACGTAAATAAGGTTGCTACAGCTGTACGACTTGTCCATAAACCAACCGGTACCGTCGTAGAAGCCCGGGAGGAGAGGTTTCAGGAACAAAACCGCCAAATTGCACTGTCACTCCTAAGATCCCGCCTATGGGAAAGGCAAGAAGCAGAAAAGATACGCACGGTTGCAGGCTACCGGAGCGCTATAGGTCGGGGCATGAGGAGCGAAAAGATCCGCACTTACAACTTCCCCCAGGACCGTGTTACGGATCATAGAATCGGCAAAAACTGGGGAAAACTTGACGCAATCATAGACGGCGATTTAGACAAGATAATTGAACTGACAAAAGATGTCCAGTAAGGACGCCAACTTGACACCACACGTCGCAAGCGTTTTTTTGACAAAATGATGTATGTAATGATATAACCCATTTATGGCCGAAAGAATTAGCGGAAACCCCAGAGAACTAAAGTTTGGCGGTGAAGGAAAAGCGGAAAGCATAAACCGCGGTTTTGCAATCGCGACACTCAGAAACCCAAGAGCTGAATACAACTTCTCAAGAGGTGAAAGAATACTTACCAACTGTTTTGACGACAACAAAAAAGTCTCTGTAGTTGTGGTAGCAAATGAAATAAAACAGCTCAATGATTTTTCCGTCCCACAACTTGCTTTAGACGGATTTTTCTCCGCACCTCACGTTGTAAACGGAATGAAAACATATCCAGGTTATGAAAAATTAAACAAAAAATCGATTGTTCAAGCCGTCACCTTTGTTAAAGAGGGCGCCTTTAACAAATTGTCCAAAGATCTACAAAAAGATATTTTAGCGCACTACGATATATTTGACGGATTAGTAAAAATGCCTGAACTTAGGCATCTATTCTTTCCCACCATGTGTTTTTGGCTTACAGAAAATGGCGGAGATATCAAAGACTGGGTAGATTTTCTAAAAGTAAATCACCTGATTTTAGATAAGGAAAAAAAGAATATGGAAAGTTATACCAATATGGGAAGCAATATGTTCAGGCTTTTAACAGGTCGGTCTGGAATGCTTCAAGAGATTTCACAAGACTCCAAAGATGGATTATTTAAACCATTGGTCTTAGGGATTTTTGATTAGTTAATTAAAAAGTTTGATCGCTCCCTGGAGTATCACATCTTCCTTATCAGTATCTTTTGGAGTAATTACTACGTCTGGTGCTAAACCAACTTCATGGACCCAGGTTCCGTTTGGAGTTAACCACTTAGCCGTAGTCACATGCAAACCGCTTCCGTTTGTTGTATCAATTGGTTCCTGAACGGTACCTTTTCCAAAACTTTTCTCCCCCACCAGTTTAAAATAGCGGACGTCACGGAGCGCGCCGGAAAAAATTTCACTGGCAGAAGCACTCCCACCGTTAATTAAAATCACCACTTCATAATTTTGGAGTCTTCCCAACTTTTCTGATTTATATTCGATTTTTGTTCCGTCTCCCCTTTCTTCCATAACAATCGTTGTATCGGTAGGAACAAAATCACCGGCCACTTCCACCGCAGATTGCAAATAACCACCAGGGTTGTTTCTAAGATCGACAATTATTCCCTTAACTTTACTGTTTTGTAAAATCTGGCCTGCAGCTTTGTCCCATTCAGAAGTTGTCTCCGAGTCAAACTTGCTGAGTTTAATATTCGCAATGTTTTGATCCTTACCCACAAAACTGAGGGTAACTGACGGCACATCAAGTTTTGCACGAGTTATTTCGACTACAATAGGAGTTTGATTCCCGTCACGAACCAGGGTTAAACTAACCTTTGTACCTGCCGGACCCCTTATACTCTGGACCGCCTCAGGGAGAGTAATCGAATTTGTTGCAACATCTATTTTTTTAGCCGTATCTGTGATTCGTACTATAAAATCACCAGCCTTAACTCCAGCGCGCTCAGCAGGAGAATTGGGTAGTGGACTTACCACCGCTAACTTATTTTCTTTATAACCAATTTCAATTCCAACGCCTTCAAAAGAACCGCTTAAGTCTTCGTTTACAACCTTGTTTTCCTTTGGAGGCAAAAACATTGTATAAGGGTCCCCCACCGCCGCAACCATTCCGGCAATTGCGCCATTGACCATTTCCGAAGGAACAAGTTTGCTTTTATCATAATATTTTGCGCTTAACGTATCCCAGACTTGCCAAAAAAGAGAAAAGTCAACATTTTTATCCGGTGGAATTTGCCTGTCTATTTTTACCTGAAAGGATTTTGTTACTTCGGCGCGAAAACCCTGTACGCCTAGCTGATATCCTCCGACAAAGACAAATATCAAAAGGAGAATTCCAAGAATTGATTTTCTAACCTTTGAAAAACTAAGTTTAAAAGCCATATGAAGATGATATCAGATTCTGGGAGTGAACGGAAGCAACGCCAGATGTCTGGCGCGTTTAATTGCAAGGGCCACACGCCTTTGATGTTTTGCACAAAGGCCTGTTCTGTCTTTGCCTAGTACTTTAGCCCTGTCGCTAACGTACTTGTTTAGCGAGGCGACATCTTTATAATCCGGCTCTGTACCGTTTTTGTCAAAAGGACAATTGCGTGCAACAGGCGCTTCTTTTAATATTCTTCTTTTTTTGTTGTCTTTTTTCTTACTCATGTTTTAGTCATCCTGAATTCATTTCAGGATCCTCGTTAAAACGGTATATCCTCCTCACCAACCTCATCCTTATTTTCCTCAACTTTCACTTCTTCGGTTTTTTTGTCTTTTTTAGCAGGCTTTTCTGCTGCCTCGACAGGCACTTCTTGTGATTCAATCTTTTGCTCAGGAACTTCAATTTCGCCGCCACCTACTTCGTCAGATTTCTTATCCAAAATTAGCATGTCGTTTATTACAACTTCGGTCCTCTGTTTTTGAGTCCCATCGGTCCCTTGCCAAGATCTGGTTGTGAGTCTACCCTCCACGAAAACTTTTCTTCCTTTTTTGAGAAGTTGCGCGCAAATCTCAGCTAATTTATTCCAAGCAACTATATTATGAAATTCAACGTTTTCCTTTTTCTCTCCAGCGTCATTCGTCCAACTGCTGTTTGTGGCAATTCCAAAAGTACAAACCGCTGTTCCTTGCGGAGTATAACGCATTTCGGGATCTCTGGTCATATTCCCGATCAACATTACTCTATTTAATGATTTTGCCACTTCGTCTCGCCGTAGCTCCTTAAGCGGAGGCGGATCCTTCCTTTCTAATTAAAAGATATCTAATAACGTCAACGTCAGTTCTAAGTTTATCATCAAGCGCCTTGGCACCGGCGGGATCGAGTTCTATTTCAAAAAAGAGATATAAACCGGATTCGCTTTTGCCGATCTTGTAGGCAAGCTCTTTGACTCCCCACTCTTTAGATTCTTTGATAGCTCCTTTGAAAATCTGGAGGGTTTTTTCAAAAGCCTCTACAACCTTCTTTTTCTTGGCCGCTCCGGCCTTGCCGTCCAAAACTACCGTAAGTTCGTATTTGTTCATGCCTGAATTATAACAGTAAACAGTTCAGCAGTAAACAGTTAAACTGCTTAGGATCCGATTTTGAATTCCACAACATCACCGTCATGTATTACGTAGTCGCGGCCCTCGCTCGTCACCTTTCCGGCCTCGCGGGCGGCTTTCCAGCCGCCAGCTTTAACGAACTCGTCAAATCTGATTACATCTGATTTGACAAATTTTTTAATAAAATCCGTATGAATTACACCGGCGGCTTCCTGCGCACTGATACCTACCGGTATCGTCCACGCCCTCACTTCCTTCTCCCCCGCTGTTAGAAAGGTAATAAGACCTAACGTTTTAAATGCTTTCTGAATTAAACGCTCAAGTCCCGATTTTTTAATTCCAAGATCCTCCATGTATATTTTTTGGTCTTCGTTAGAAAGTTCCGCAAGTTCGCTTTCGGTTTTGGCGCAAATTGCCACAACTTGATCGGGGCTTAATTTAAGCTTTTCGGCAAACGAAATTTCCAAATCATGAGCGTTAACCAGATCTTTTTCATCCACATTTAAAACCACCAGTATGGATTTTGCAGTCAAAAGCCCCAGTTCCTTGGCCATTCTTTGCTCGTCTCCGGTCACTGCTATCATTCGAATGGTAGAAGAGGAATTAAGTGCCTGTTTGAATTTTTGAATTATCTTCCAACGATCTTTCAACTCCTTATCTGGAGTGTTTCCCGGATCTTTCTGTTTTTCAAGAGTTTGAAGATCTGCAAGGGCAAGTTCTGTTTCGACAACTTCTAAATCAGTTTTAGGATCTGAAACGCCTCGTTTGACAATATCAGGGTCGCTAAACGCGCGAAGAACAAAACAAATTGCGTTGGTTTCCCTAATGTGACTTAAAAATTTATTCCCCAACCCCTCCCCTTTTGAAGCGCCGGCAATAAGCCCTGCAATATCGACAAATTGAACGACCGCCGGAACTTCCGGCGGGAGCGAAACCCTGAGCGAAGTCGAAGGGTTCAACTCTTTTGCCACTACTTCCGCTAATTGAGGTAAACGTTCATCCGGCACAGGTACAATCCCTATATTTGGTTCAATAGTGGCAAAAGGAAAATTGGCAACATACGCTTGTTGCTTTTTAAGCAGAGCGTTAAAAAGTGTACTTTTGCCTACATTTGGAAGACCCACTATTCCGACGCTCAATCCCATGTTCCAAGTATTGGGTATTTATTGGTATGTTTATCCATGTATTTACCTCTCCTCCTTTCTTAATGACTATTTTACTCACTAAATCCCTTAATACCAAGTCCTTATTTGAAAAGTCCTGTGATTTTAATACCTCCTTTGCTGCTTCATAAAGTAAAGATTTTTCAGTTTCATTAATGGTAATTTTTACGGGTTTAAATTTAAGAAGTTTTTTAAGTTTTATTTCAAAGTTTAATTTCTTTTCCTTTACCTGCTTCATTAACCCCCTAAGTTGATCAATATCTATCAAATTTTCTGCATACATTTGGGCAAATTTATTCTCTTGATCAAACAAATTAGATATTTTTGCCTTAGTTGTAAGAATATCTTGCTCTAAAGATAGATTGACTTGTGATCTGCTCTCGGCATAATCCGTTATCTTTTGTTTAAGAAAAACATCATCAGATATTATGTTTTTAATGTGATTCCACCAAAGCCCCTCAATTACAAAAACATTCACCCCCTCGCAATCACATGTTCTTAATTCATTTCTTCTCACCTTATCGCTACTTCTGTAATATCTTTGCGATCCTTGCTTTCCATCACCAACCATAGGGAAACCATGTTCACAAAAGAATTTACCTGTGAGCAAATAGTTATATTTCTTGTTCTTGTGAGCAAATTTTTTGTTGTAATTTAATAATTCCAAGGACTTATTAAAAAGGAACTTATCATCAATAAGAACTGGAACATCAAACGGAATCCACTCTTCTTTTGGTCTTACCCTTCTGCTATTTTTCTTTACTCTGATATATTTTTCATTTTTAATTCGTTTTTTACTTACAACTGATTCTGATTTATTGTAATAAGCAACGCCAGTAAAATATGTTTCGCAACACAAGATTCTACCTACTGGTCCTTTTGTCCAATATTTACTTTTACCCTTTTTTGTAGGAATACATTGGTCGGACAATTTTTTTATGATTTCATGAATACTCATCTTTTCAACAACAAACCAGTGAAAAATATTTTTAACAACATTACTTTCAAATTCATCTATTTCCCAATGTGTTGGAGTAGTTTCCGTTTTTTTAATGTATTTATATCCATACAAAGCTGAACCATTGATTACTATTCCATTCTTTGCCTTATATAACTTCCCCCTTCTCATCCTCTCAATAATTTTTACTCTTTCATATTCATGAAAAACTCCCTGCATTGCTTGTAATACCTTTTCCTCAGGGGTATCAGCCTTGGTATCGTGCAACGATATAAATGAAACGTCATGGTCTTTCAATTCCTCAATGATTACTTCCTGATGCGCAAACCTTCGGGACAATCTGCCACGATCATATACATACAAAGAGGTAAATTTCCCAACTACAGCAGCATCCCTCATCCTGTCTAAATCGGGTCGTGCTATTAGTTCCCCAGTCCAGCCATCATCAATAAATATATTTTCATCAGGAAGAATATTAGCGTCTTGAGCAATTTTTAACTTTAATTCATCTATTTGAGATTCAATTGTAGCTTCTTGTTCTTGCCTTCCAGTAGAAACTCTTGCATACAAGGCAACTATCTTTCTGTCATTGTTCATTTTATTTTATAATTAACATCTTCTTCAGTTCGTTTTCGTTTATCCTCCACATTTTCCCAAATTTTACTGCAGGAATTTGTTTTCTTCTTGCCATACGATACACAGTTTGTTTATTAACCTTTAGTTTTCGTGCAACCTCATCAAGAGTAAGATATTGATCCATATATACTTATTTATACTTTAGTGTATTTTAGCGACATGTTAGAGTCAATGGTCTTTTCCCTTATTTTTGCCAGCAATTTGTCAAACATATCAAAATAAAATCTGTTAATTATTTGAGCATCCTCTTCATTCCCCTGAGGAAAAAAATAAAATTTAAGCTTTCTAACCTTGTTCATATATTTAAAAATCATTAATCACATTTTTAGAGGGACATGAAACTTCATAGCATTTTGATATTTGAGGATCTGGAAAGTTAGGTTTAGCAATCCAATCTTTTTTGTGCAGAAGATCTTCCTTAGCTTCCAGTGCTAATTCTTTAACTTTATTAAGATTACCCCCTTTTAATGCCTCTCTTTGCTCGTAAAATCGCTTACAAGCCCTTGATAAAGAAACCTTATGGCAATAGTCATTCCAAACACTAATTCTTCTTTGATTCTCTATAGAAGAAATTTGTATTTTGCCACATTCGCACTTCATCTCCGAGTTATCATAAGACATCAACCACTTGTGGTTGTGTTTAGGAATGTTTGGGTGTGTAAATCTAACGCTCATGAATATTTGCCTTTCCAATTTCATTAGCTACGTTCATCAAATCAAAACCCTTTTCAACCCAAAAACGATCTTTTTCCATCCAATCAATTTGTCTATTTACTGCATCAAATAAATATCCAGCAGCTAAGAGTTTATGAAGAGCGTTAATTTGCTTACCAAAATTAGGAAATTTTACCCCCCTACTTTCGGCAAAACTATTAACAAATTCTATACACCCACCATGTCCTTCATTTACATTGGGGCACTTGTGTTTCTTATTAGAATTATTTTCTTCACGATCACTTTTAAGTGAAGAGTGAATCAAACCATTGTTTTCATTATTATATTTATTGTTAGTGGTTGGTGGTTGGTTATCGGTAGGTTGTTTTGGTGGTTTAAGAGTCGGTTCCTCTGTTGAATAATTATTGAAGAAAATTCCGTCAGCAAGGTATTTTCCGATGGTGTATTGGGTGGTTGATCCAACGGTTGTTATTAAATTAAGACGCTCTAATTTTTTGTATAAACTTCTATATTCTTGTTCTGATATACCAACTCTTTCTGAGGTATTTTTTCTACCTGTTACGAACTCCCTAACTTTTAGGCTAATCAACTTGCCGTTATACTCAATATCTGCATCATCTCTTCTTGACCTTTCGGCAAATTCATAAAGCAACCTAAAAGCTTTAGGATTCGTTCTTATCCAATCTGGCATGTTTTTGGTTCTCGCGCCCTGTATCCAACTGTCGGGTCTGATACCTAATTCTGCTTTTTTCATTCCGCTCCCTCCTCTCTTTTTATGGGAACAAGAATGTAACCTTTGCCTTTACACGCATGGCAAATAAGCGTGCCATATTTGAGCGTTCCAAAGCTATTGCAAACTGGACACTTTTGAGCAATGTGCGTAGCTTTAGGGCTTTCATTAAATGTATTTTGTGTGTTTTGCATTTAACCATTAAAAAAGACACAGTTAGAAACTTGTTAAATCTCTTGGCTGTGCCTGGTCAAATGCTCAATATGGAGCGTGAATCGGGCTAAATGCCTATTTGATTAGTATTAAGAAGAAGAGTCTGGAGCTTAATTATCATTCTTTGCTTCAATCCCTCCCTCTATCCAGCTAAATTTTTATACCCTTTTAAAGTTGATGTCAACTAGATATTCCAAAACCTCAAGTATGGGGTAGGTATAGTTCAATTATCAAACCTATTGCTTAGCAATATAGTCATTACACTTACACAGAGGGTAGCCTACAATTTGTCAAAGCTATTGTATTGGAGTTGTATTGTTGTTGTAGATGGCAAGATACGAAGCTTTAGCCTTGAGATGAGAGGGGTCGTTGGCATATTTGGGTGTAGTCCCCATACACAAAAGCCCTAGTTACTTTGAGGTCTAACAACACAAGAGGTTTGATACCAAACTGGAATAAATTTGCTTTCTTTATAAATATATCTAGTGGTTTTATACTCCCCCGTATTCCAATCTACATTTTCATTTAAGAAAAAACCATTATTATCTCCAACTTCTTTGATATAAACATTTGCTCCCTTAGCTTTGAAAACTACATATCCATCTTTAACAATTACAGCTAAATTTGGTGTGTGATTCATAGCAATATCAGCAGAGAGTATCCTTTCATTCTTTTGATCATTATCTACATCAAATTTTCTTTCTATCCACGCATCATTTGGAAGAACCACATATAATTCTTCACCATATGGAGATTTTGTAGGATCAAACTTCTCTTTTAATGGAAGAGTTTCTTCACTTGAATTTACTAATTTTGGTGGATACGTAACCATCACTTCATTAAAAATATTTGAAAAATATTCTTTTGGAAAGTTTTTATCCATGTAATGTGGACAATTAACGCTAACTAATTGAGATTTTTGAATATCATCAAACTGACTTGATTTTATTGCTCCAGATAATATAAGTGTTCCTATTATTGAAACGGTTGACAACAATATGTAGGATAAGTATTTTCTCACTTGCATTGTGGAAAAACTAAAATTTTTGAGCATCCTTGACCCGTTAAGTTATTTACTTTTGCACCCCAACCGAGTGGACTGTATGAATATCTATTTAACCAGATCAATAAACAAAGAAGCAAAACAATAATTATAAGTATAATTTTTGTGAAATATCTTTTATCTAATATTGATTTTGCAATTTTAATCCATTTAAACATAGTGCTATTATTTATTAAATAAAATGCTCAGTTAGTATTAATTATTTCAATTTAAATATGAATTTACCGACAATGTTTTTTCTATCAATTTGATTAACGTCTTTTTCTCTTTTATCAAACATGATTAAATATTTATTTTCTTCCAATTTAATATCAATAATTTTATCGTCCTCCCAGCCTGACCAATCTACATAGGGCTCATTCAACAAATCCCCATTCACAATTACCTCTCCTTTTTTTAATATTAAATTTTCATTAGGTAAGCCGATAATTCTTCCCATAATTGATCCACCGCTATTTGATCTATACTCAACAACATCACTTCGTTTTGGATCTATCAATTTGTAAGAAATAACACTCACAAGGTAATACTCATCATTTTTATATGCGGGTTCCATTTTTTGCCCAGTAACTATTGCGTATCTTGCAACAAATATGGGGGTTAAAAAGATAATCCCCGTCAATATCAACATTGAAACAAGAATTATTTTTATAATTTTATTTACAGACAAAAATAACCACCATAAAAACGACAAACCCCCTATTACCAAAGATAAGAGTATTGTAAGTGTAATTATATTGAGAGTATCTCCACTTTGATTACCAGAAACCTCCATCATTAACCAAACAATTGAGAGAATAAATAAAAAAACAGATATCAACCAAACCTTTAGTAAGATTTTCTTTTTGGGGTTCTTTTGTTGTGTAAGAACTTGTTTGTCTTCATTGGTCATATATCAACTGTTATTTCCTATTATAAGAGCTATACCTCAATAAATGCAAGATATATCTGGTAAAGATTTATTTTGGAATCTACTACCCTTAGGGTATGAATTACCAACCGATTTATAGAAAGTTAGGTGAAAGGATTGAGTGGTTTCGTAAGGAAAAGGGGTTAACGCAAGAAGAACTAGCTGAAAAAGCGGGACTACATAGGGCTTATTTTTGGGATATTGAAAAAGGAAGAAATATCTCAATAAGAACCGCATATAACCTATCAAAAGCACTTGGAGTATCACTCTCCGAATTATTCAATATTTGATAATTCTTAAAAAGCATCTTCTGTGCCAATTGGAGGATCAAATACTGGAGCAGGCGTTACTGGTGTCGGAATGTTTGGCATCGTAGGTTTAGGTCTAGGGCTTCTTGAAACTGGTAATATTTGAAAAGTATTGCGTAATGCATAATAAAATCCGTTCCTCTCAAAAAGTTGTCCCAAAAAACTCCCAGTTGGACTCCAGATATAATTTTGATTGTCTAACCAACCTAAATACTCGCCATCCCATCTAAAAATATTATTCTGATCCGTAAACGCTAAATATTTTCCACTCGTTTTATATATATTCATGTTTTTTTATTTCTAGATCCTTTGATTTTATTGTTTAAATTTAATGCTTTACTTATTATCTTGTGTTCTGGTATATAACTTGCGGGTATGGCATACCCAATACCAAGTTGCAAATTACTCATAAGTGCTTTGTAAATATCAACTAAATCTACACTATGTATTGATATAGCACCTGAATACATTTTATTGACTTTGTCTAGTATTTCCTTTCCTTCTCTTCTTTGAGCATTAACTACACCAATTACACTACCATCTTCAGCCAATAAAGGACAACCACTATTCCCTGGGTTGACGGTTCCATCAATCAGATAAGTGGTAACACCAGTAGCGTCTTGTGTTATAGAGGATATGATACCCCGATGAGTAGTCAAATCATCTAAGTCAAGAGGGTAACCAGAAAACAGAACTTCTATACCAGGCTTTACATCGCCCTCAAATTTTATCAATGGTTTTCGGTCTGAATCTTGAATACCCAGCAAGGCTAAATCATGCTCTTCGTCTCTTAACAATACTTTGGCTACTCTGAATTCACTATCATCCTGAAACTTAACAAAATTAATATACTCTGAACCTAGAATCACATGATTACAGGTAACTATAATTCCCGATTTGAAATAAACAAAGCCTGTGCCAGTCCCTACGGATTTCTTAATGTTGGGGTCAAAAGTTATTATTTTCGCAACACTATTTCTAATTTTCAATATAGTGTTTGAGGAATCCATTAATTCAGATTATACAGATAAAATATGGTTATTAAAAGATCAATAAAAGAAACTTTTATATTAAGAATTACTTTTTGTCTAGTTTTAATATAAAAAGGGTTGTATTTTTGATTGTTTAATCCTTCCAAAGTTATCTCTTGATAAAATTAATCTAGCTTTACAAGGTTCTGGCAATATAAATGAAGAAACCAATTCTATTTTTGGAATAGTGAACTGTATGTTCCCACAGATAAACTCATATGAAGTATTATACCGCAATTGCCTTTTGTTCCAATTTGGAGACTCTTTTTTCCAATTTATTAAATTCTTCGACAGTCGGGGCATCATCCTCCAAATTTGCCACCTGCAAACCAATCTTGTCAATTCTCTGTGTAAGGTTCTTATTAACTTTGTCGATCTTATCATTAACACCCTCAAAGCCTTTTTGTGTTTCTTTTCGAAGCTTACCGATTTCACCAAGCAGTTCAGACTTCATGGCGCTTTGGCCGTTAATTAGCACTCGCAACATTTTCTTTGTGTCGTCCATGCATTCAATATATCACTTAGTAGTCACCAATTTCAACGCTATTCAATCCATAAAGAATATCATCAATCTGTCATTCAACTGGTTCGACTTCGATCGCATGGGTCTGTTCAGAAGGGTAAATTTGGAACAGTGAAAAGACTATCCCGAAAGAAAGCTGTGGCGTGGCTAGATTTTAGCATACTCTCTCCCCTATTTTTACTCCTCAGAAGATTAGTGTATAATTCCCGCCATGAAACAGGAAATACTATTTGCCGAAGCTAAAAACCTTAAGGCTGAATTCACCTTTTCAAAACTGGACGCAGAGGAAAAAGAAATAGTTGACTCACTTGTTACATGGTCAAACCCGGAAAGGTTTGCCGACCGAATCGAACAACTTCATGGCAGAAGTGTGGTTATTAAAAGCCCGACAAGACATGTTTCGGATCCTACAGACTTTTTCATGGAAAAATATGACGGAATTCAACTTTTTGGATTCGGAGGCGCAAGGGCAATGATACGTGAAGGTGTCGCTGAGGTACCAAAAAAAATTGAAATCACACAACTTAACGAGGCCGACCATTCAAACGAGCTTGCACAAATTATCGAGCTAAGGGACTTTGATGACAACGGCAGATTAAAAACATGGAATAGGACTTACGCCCCATTGCACGGAATGGACAAGGGCGAAGCAAAGGCCAGAAAGGCAATAACAGTAAAAATTGCCGAATATCACAGCAAAGTATTAAAAGAACAGGGAGTTCCTTTTTTCTGTGTCCCCGAATTTGTTGCAGAAGGTTTTTTTCCTGACAAAAGAGACCTTTCGGGTAATCCCCTGGTTTTCCAAGCATACAGAGTTCCTGTGATTGATCGATTTCCTTCTCAGTTGGTTCGAACCGCCGGTACGGAAGGCATGGAAGCCATGTTTAAACGTTTGCAAACATTTTCTTTCTTGGCAGGCAGATTTTTAAGAACCCTCCACAAAACATTCGAACTGGCCTACATGGACGGACATATGGGAAATATGAGTTTACTAAGAACCGGAAAAATGGCCGGAATTTATGCAACCGATTTGGGAAGCGCCAAAGATATAAAAAGCCACCCGTTTGCAGAAAAATTCAGAGGAATTGATATATACACTTATATAGCAACATCACGTCGGCTTATAGTAAGCTTTATTAATTATTTGAAAGAAAGACATGTCAGTGACAAAACCTTAAAAGATATTCAGAATTCACTTACATCTATCGGTGTTGACGGCTTTGCCTCGGGATATTTTGAAAGTGAAATATCGGGAGGTGAAACCATGGCCCCAAGAGAAATTATTGAGAAAGGGAAAAAATTTGGAAACGACCTTATGAAGATATTCTCCCCAAATAGCAGTCCTCAAGTCTCACTGGATATGTTTGAGATATACCTTAAAGAAATGGTTTAGTGATTTAAAGCGTTAAAAACGTGTGGTTTTCCCAACCTTGCTAACGTAACAATTCCCAAAGAAAGTGACATTAAATATTTTTACACTTTTCTGGAAACACTCGGGTCTATCTTTGGGCGTCGTATTGAATTTTTGCAACTTCTGCTTCTGCTGCCTGTCTGATTTTCTTGCTCGCTTCGTCAGCGGCTGTTTGCCTTTGTTCAATAGCCAAACGATCAGCCTCATCTTTAGTTTTTTGAGCCTCTCGGTCTATAGCCATCTTTTGTTGTCGTAGGTCTGTCATATGTTTCTGACTACGCATTATAGCAGCCTGCTAATGACAAGGACTAAAAGTGAACCCGCAACTGCAACAAAGAAAGATGTTAAGTTAAAGCCGGTGACCCCGACTCCAAAAAATCTTTGTCCCAGATAACCACCCACAACTGCTCCGATAATTCCCAAAATGATTGATCCAACAATTCCCCCCATTGAACTGGGAGAAATAAAATTGGCAATCGCCCCTGCGATAAGTCCAAAAATAACCCAATAAATAATTTCAGTCATATTTATCACCCCCTTATTTTGTCTGATTAACGTTTACATCAATCTCACTGGGTATATTTACCTGCGGGGTTCCCATTTGTCTAAGCGCGGGAAGCCCATACACAAATCCCAGATAACCCAAAATAACCAAAACTACAATTACGACGATCATTCCCATGGGTCCACCTGAATTGTCGGAAGACGGCGGATTATTTACAATAGTTGTCATATAATATTCACCTCTTTTCCAAAAAGGCTGGCATTTAAACCTTTAATTTTGATTCAAATGCCAAGTCCTTACCCTAGAACCTAAAGCTTGCTCTTAACAGCTTTCTTTGCCTCTTCAACCTTCTTCTCCCCTTGATTAACCACGTCCTTGGCCTGATCGGCAACACCCGATGCAACCTCTTCTACTTTATCCTTAACTTCACTAAACTTTTTACCAATTGCTTTCCGATTTCTCTCCTCGGAAAGAACAACTGCTGTTGCCCCTACTGCTGCTCCTACTACGGCTCCTACCACCCCAGCGGCAATAGGACTCATCCCTTTGTCATTATTTGCCATCTTTAACACCCCCCTTCTTTACGAACATGTCCTTCAAATAAATAATTCCTTTTTTAATAAAATCCTTAAGTTCTTCTGCATCTTTTGCAATAGCGTCTACTTTTTCTAAAATTGAAGTTAGTTCTTTAAGAGTGTTGGAAAGGTTAAATGCCGAGTACGACACAAACCCTACCAGTACTAAAAATCCGATTGCCAAAGAGTAATTTAGAAGATCGTAAGAATTCATACTCTTAGTTATGTTGATTTTCCGGTAACTTCAAAAATACTTTTAATCTGGGGGTTTGTGACCTTGTAGAATATATTTTTACCTTGACGCCTAGACTTAACCAGCCCTGTAAGCCTTAATATTTTTAAATGTTGGGAGGTGTTAGATTTTCTGACCTTTAGAACTTTTGATAGTTCATTGACCGTAACTTCGAAATTCATAGTCATACTTAGAATTTCAAGTCTTTTGGAGTTGGCAATAGCTTTGAACAGTTCGGCCATTTGTTCATAAACTTTTGGTGTGTATGAAAGTTTATTTGTTACCATATCTAATATGCTAATATGTTACATATTTGTAACATATACTAACACCTGTGTCAAGTCCCTAAATCGGTAAACACCACAAGACGTTTACTGTAACTCTTATTTGCTTTGTCCCACGAGCCATAACAAGTAATAAGATTAAGATGAGCAGCATCGTCTAGCGTGAATATCTCTTCTGCATAACCCGGACTATAAATACGGTTTTCCCGTACAACAAAAGTGATCAGTTCTCCCTTATTATCCTCTATGAACAATCTGTCTCCTACTTTTAATTTATCTAAATCAAAAAACACACCGGGCTCACCACTCTTTCCGTCTATATGTCCGTCAATTACAGCGCTTCCTACTGCCCCCGGCACTGTCCCGGAACTAAACCAACCAACGTTGGTAACACTGCTTGGCACGTCCATTTCACCATTAGATTTGATTCCCACATATTCAACGTATGTATCAACATTTATAGTTGGAATTATCAAACGTACAGGCAATTTTTCTTCTCTGTTTTGAGATTCGTTTGCTAAAACACTGCTGCCAAATTGGGAATACCAAATATTGTTCCATATTTGACCCATAGCAAAAAATAGAATTAGTATAGAAGAAAACAACACAAAAATTATTTTTATCAAAGATTGTCTTAAGGTTGTTATCTTTATATATTTACGCGATTGAATATCCTTGTACATAGAAGTTGAAAAATTACCGTCTTCTAATTTTTACAATTAAAAAGACTATCGACAGTATGAGGAAAGTCGTAATTGACGCATCAAATGGAGTTTCATATAAACTTTTTATGGGGCTAAAAAGATTTTGGGATGCCGAGGATGCTATTTTCTCAACCAACATCGGTGTTGGAACAGCTGACGGGGTAGCAATTATGGCAGTTGATGGAAGTTTTGCTTTAACCGCCACTATCGGCTTTGGTTTAACCATGACTGCCCCCTCTCCCGGAATCGCGTCGGTAAACACTACCAGGCGCTGGGGATAGGTGCCGTTTACCTGATTCCAAATTCCTTCACACGTTATCAAATTAAGATGGGCAAGCCCGTCACCGGATGTGAAAACAGTTGTGGGATCGGCGTTTCGGTCAAAAGATTGCACCGCTCTTACCATAAACGCAAGAGTTTCGCCTTTGTCATTTAATACATATACCTTATCGCCAATTTTAAGTTTATCTAAGTTATAAAAAACAAATGGTACCCCATTACTTATACCGAAGTGTCCCCCGATAACCGAACTCCCCACCTGACCCGGATGAGGACCAAGAGAAAACCAGGCGACGTTTACCGAACCTATGGGAACATCCATTCTTCCATCATTTGTAATAAGTGCATCCTCAACTACCGAATCTACACCTATAGTCGGGATTTGAAGACGTACCGGAAGCCCCCGGGGAATCCCACCTGGGTCCCTAATGCTGGAATATGCAAGCTGGGAGCCGGGACTAATTGATACATCAAAAAGCGGAGGGGAACCGACATTTGCAATATTGCCCGTTGTTGGAGCAAATTTTGTTTTTGGAAATCTCCATCCAAAAGATTTGTCAGTGAATACATTTACAGAGCTATTTTGATTAATAACATTTGGCAACCAAAAAAAACCTGCGCCAAAGACTCCAATCAATGCTGATGTAAATACGATAAATTTGGTTAAATTTGATATCTTCATCGCTTTCTACGGGTTAAAAAGTAAACTATGACTAACACCGCCAAAATGCCGGACAGAATGGCCCACACTACAATTTTGGGATTATTAGTTACCAGCATAAGAGGACTGATAGATACATCAAAAAGTGGAGGGGATTTTGCATTTGGATTGTCGACTTTAACGGATAAAGTGGCCATGCCCTCCGCTTTTAATCCATTGGCATAAGCTGTAACAGTAACAGTGTCTGTGGTCGTTTGCCTTATTGGCATTGTACATGAATAAATCCAGACTTCATTTATATCTAAAAGTTGGTTGCCATTAGTGTCCCCCAATTTTCCTGACATTGCGCTACATTTATCATCAGTGACTGCTACATCATTTAAAGACACCAAGCCGGGATTATTTACTTTATACGTATATGTTATATCGCTCCCGCCTTCCGGCAAGACCAACGGGTACTCAACTTTTGTGGTGTTAATTATACTCACAAGAGGTGGCAGATTTTTAGAACCGACCACAACTGTTGAGTAAGCTTTGTGTGTTGCAGTTGTGTTGTTAGCAATACCTGTGGCAGTTGCAGTATTTTTAGTTGTACTGGAGATCGTGGTGGTACAGTTAAATCTCCATGTTTCACTATAGTCGAGTTTGGAATTATTGTTATCGTCCCCTGTTACAAATTTAACAGACCCGCATTTGTCATCGACAACATTTACGTTGCTCAATGGTACCTCCGGGAGAAAATTTTTAACCGCGTAGTTGTAAATTACATTACCTCCGCCACTGGGAAGATTTAAAGGTGTCGGCACTGAGGTAATGCCTATCAAGGGAACATACAGCACGCTTTCACTTTCCTGCGCTGAAACATCTCTCACTAAAAAAGCAAACTGCGTTAAAAAAGTTAGCAGTACCGCCACAAACTTTATTTTCATTGCATCAAGTGCGTTTTAGCTTGAGTAAGAAGAATGAAAACAGGAAGACTCCTCCTACAAGCGTGTACCACGGAATATTGTTTCTCTGAGAACTAAAACCTGTATTTGGAAGACAAGGGACCAAAGGATTGCCCGTAGTCGGACATGGCGCACTTGCAGTACCCCCAACAAGTTTAGCCGGCCCATAGCTACCTATCGCGCAATCATTTCTACCGGCAATTTGGAACCACATAGGCTGGTTTGCAGGTAAATTATTTATTGTAGTCGAAAATCCTGTGACGTTGGTATTGTATAACCAATTCGCGTTTGAAGGACCGTACTGAATATTAAAACTGTCTACACCCGAGTTGGGACCCCAGCTTAAAAAGATACTTGTGGAGCTTACCCTTCTCGAATCTATTATACTCAGAGCAACCAGTGTACTTGGAAGCGGAGGGCAGGATATTTCAGCCGGTCCGGCCGCAGAAGTGGTTGTTGTTGATGTGGTTGTGGCAGTTGTAGTTGCAGCTGCGGCACATGACGGGTTATTAACCGTTGTATTTCTAAAAGTAATTGCGGCCGTTTGAGCCAAGACTCTTCCATTAACAGTCGCTCCACCCGCGGGGAAGTCGACCGACGCTTGCGCCAAGACAGTCCCTTCAAATGTGGTGGTTCCGTTAAAAGTCGCAGAAGATCCGACTGTCCAAAATACATTACAAGACTGCACTCCTCCGCTTAGAAGTACTCTACTTCCCGTATCGGTAATAAGCGTGGATGCCATACGGAATATAAAAATGGAATCTGCATCACCACTAAGTGTGAGGTCTCCTGTCAAATTAGTAGTGTCAGCCGGTACATCATAAACACCTTGCGTTAAGGTTTGACCGCCAAGTTGAGCCAAAAGAGTTGTGTCGGCCGATCTCCCGTTGAGATCGGTAACAACTGCCGTCGCGTCCGTTTGACCTTGCAGTGCAACTGCATTCTGATACTGAATAGTGCCATTATTTATAGTTCCATTTGTCGTAACCCCAGTACAAGGACTGGGGAAACCTGTACACGTAGCAGGGCTATCTAACCCCATATCACCATCGTTAAGTACAGTTCCGGCGACATCATTGGTAATTGTAGATTTTGCCAAAGCGGCAAAGTTATCTACAGTCAGTAACGAAACCGCTGCCGGATTTGAATATGCTTGAGCCTTAGGTATTGGCACAAAAACAAATTGCACAAAGACCATTAGAACTACTGCCAAAATTTTCTTTATTATATTTAATGTTTTCATTGTAATCTCCCTGAAACAATCTCGACCAGCTGAACTATCCCCCATGCAAGTACGGCATAAACAACCATGGCAACAAGTGTGGCCGGCTCAAGAACCGCCGTGACTTCTACCCCCGGAGTGGTTGCCTGACGAAATATTCCGACAAAAGGCATAATAAATATTTGTGTTAATGAGTTTATAAAACTTACAAAGCCGCTTGCGGGGTTTGCTCCGGTCATCTTGAATACAGTGCGGAATACCAATAACACCTCGATTATTCCAAAAAGGAAATAAATCAAATATTGAAGAGTCTGCGAACTATCTGCTTGTTCTTCCCCCGCCGATATTGTTGTTTTTCTTGTTATAGTGTCTATCATTTAGATGTTACTAAACTGTAACATATTAATGTTAAAATAAATTTTCACGGGTTGTCAATACCCAATTGCTGGCACTT
Organism: uncultured Gammaproteobacteria bacterium; assembly: GCA_964494885.1. Lineage (GTDB taxonomy): Bacteria > Patescibacteriota > Microgenomatia > UBA8517 > UBA8517 > GWB1-39-10. Next base: position 91,929 of record CAZBTH010000002.1, read on the forward strand.
GACAAAGTTTGGTATCTGCGATGTAATGAAACTAAGTTACTAATTTGTAACTATATATAAATGAAGAAAATACTTATTGTCGAAGACGAACCATCTTTCCTTAACCTACTCCACAAAGAGTTAACTTCAAAAGGATATACCGTTGTTGACGCCAAGGATGGAAAAGAAGGTTACGATACCGCAGTTCTTGTTAAACCGGATCTTATTCTTCTGGACATCCTTATGCCAGGAGTTGACGGCCTCACCATGCTCGAACTTTTGAGAAAAAGCAAGGAGGGAAAGGACATGAAGGTTATTATTCTCACCAATTTGGAGCTGGACAATAACGTAATGAAACGGGCGCTGGACGCCAAACCTCTTTATTACTTCGTAAAAAGCGATATCGCCCTTTCCGCCTTAATTGAAAAAATAGATGAAGAGCTAATGGAGCAGGAAGTAAAAGAACTGGTCGAAGAAGACAACGAACATAAAGGAATCATTTGATACCCGCAATGAATGCTATTATCTGGATCGCAATCGGAATAATCGGAGGTTGGTTAATCGCAACATTTGTAAAACATTCCACAAGCAATCTTATCGATCTTATTTTTGGCCTTGTTGGCAGTTTAGTCGGCGCCTTTGTTGCCAGCTCACTTATCGGCATCCCGTCAACAAGCGTTTTTACTTTTATATCAGCAGCAATTGGGGCCGTAGTTTTTATTTTTCTGGGAAGGCTTCACGGGATTTTTAAGTAGAGACGAGAATTCTTTTTTCTGGTTTTGCAAATATCTTGTTGCCATGTAATAATTAGTGACATGAAGTTTGTCTTCGTGTCTGGTGGGGTTGTCTCGGGTTTGGGTAAAGGCATTACCTGTTCTTCAATCGGCGCCATTTTAGAATCTTTCGGAATCAAAGTCACCGTCGTTAAAATTGATATGTATCTCAATGTTGACGCGGGAACAATAAGGCCCCAAGAACACGGAGAAGTTTTTGTAACCGAGGATGGATTAGAAACCGATCAGGATTTGGGTAATTATGAGCGCTTTTTGAATCATTCGCTCCACAGGGAAAATTATATGACTGCAGGCCAAGTATATAAATCGGTTATTGACCGCGAACGGGCGTTTGGTTATGAAGGCGAAGACGTGGAAGCGATCCCCCATGTAACCGATGAGATAACCAACCGAATAAAGGCCGCAGGAAAAATTAACAAGGCTGATGTAGTAATAATTGAACTTGGGGGAACAGTCGGTGAATATCAAAATGCCATCTTTTTTGAAGCAAGCAGAATTTTAAAGCTCAGAAAACCCAAAGACGTTCTCCAAATACATGTCACTTACCTCCCCTTCCTTAAAAATATTGGGGAACTGAAAAGTAAACCCGCGCAACAATCCGTAAAAATTTTAAACGGCATGGGAATCCAACCTGATTTTGTAATTGCCAGAAGCGAACTGCCAATTGACCAAAAGAGAAAGGAAAAAATTTCCGTATTTTGCAATGTCCGCGAAGATGAGATTATCGGTAATCCCGACTTAATAAGCATTTACGAGGTTCCGCTTTATTTGGAAAAGCAAAAGTTTGGCGAAAAAATAGTTAAAAAACTCGGTCTAAAGAAAAAGCGAAATACCATTGGGTTATCCAAATGGAAAAAACTTAGAAATCAGAGAGTTAATGCTAAAAAAGTTCTAAAGATTGCAATGGTCGGTAAATATTTTATGACGGGAAATTACAAACTGATCGACTCTTATGTTTCAGTTGTTGAGGCAATAAAACAAGCGAGCTGGGCACAAGAAATTGACCCCGAATTTACTTGGATTGACAGTACTGAATTTGAAAAGGGAAAAATGAGTCTAGCGGGGTACGACGGAATAGTTGTTCCACAAGGCTGGGGCAGCCGCGGTATTGAAGGAAAACTTATGGCAGTTAAATACGCAAGAGAAAACAAGATCCCCTATCTTGGGCTTTGTTTTGGAATGCAAATGGCCACCATTGAATTCGCAAGGAATGTTTTAAAACTGAAGAGTGCAAATACAACAGAAGCGGACCCCAGAACGGGTTGCCCTGTAATTCATGTCATGGATGATCAAAAAGAGTATTTGTTAAAAAAACAATACGGGGGAACAATCCGTTTAGGCTCCTGGCCATGCAAGATTAAAGAGGGTTCACTGCTCGATAAAATATATAGAAAATACGGTGCAGACCAAAATTCACCATGGCACTCCGATCGTGGTTTTAATTCTGCCCAACGAGATATATCGAATGTCATTTACGAACGTCATCGCCATAGATATGAATTTAATAACGCCTTCCGTGAGAAATTTGAAAAGGCTGGGTTTGTAATTTCCGGCACCTCACCTGATGGTAAATTGGTTGAGGCAATGGAATTGACGAATCATCCGTTTTTTTTAGGAACACAATTTCACCCCGAATATATCGCGCGCCCCCACTCTCCCCACCCGATATTCTTAGCATTTGTAAAGGCTTGTAAAAAATAGTTTGCGTTACTTTAAAGTCTATTTTGACTTTTCCGAAGATTTCTTAAAAACCATTAAAATTGCCAAAGTGAACACGGTTATCATGTCCAGTTGACACAATATGCAAACAGGACATATTACGCGCAACTGAAACAATTCGCGAAAAGCTATGTAAAGACAAAACGCCAGACCAAACGTTGCCATTCCTAAAACAAGTTTTGCATTTTTCTTAAATGCAGCAATTAGGATAATTATGTAGCCCGTCAATCCGATTAGTGGTGTTGGAATTCCCAGTGTGTTTGCAAGCGAACCCGATATAACCGCGTCGCAGTTCACGGTTGAGTTGATATTACACGGTTGAAATGAAGGCTTGAAATACCTTTCCCAGAGTAGAAATAAAGCCAAGAAAATTCCAATCACTGCCAATATTTTAATCCAGTCAAAACGTTTTGAATTCATACTTCAAATATTATTATATCATTTTCTTTCCGACACAAGCTCGAAATTTACATATAGGTGTATAATCTGTATGAATGCCATTCATTGAGCAGAATCTGGGAGGAAGTCTTGTCGGCCACATGCTTGTCGAAAACGCCGACAGAATTGCAAATGTAAGCGATCCTAACAAAAGAACCGCACAAAGTGCCGATTACGCCAGAATAATTTTGATTCCATTCGCGGCACACGGCATTCCCATTTCTTTGTTGGAACGAATTAAAATAGATTTTGTAAAACCGCAACGGGATCAGGATGCTACGATCTCTGCTGACGAGCCGAAAATTCTTCAAATGGTAAGAGAGACGATTCTTAAGGAATTCGGCCATGAATTATTAAAAAGAGTCAACTTAACACTAAGCCCCGTAAAAACGGCTCCTAATGTTCCATAGAGAAAATTGCTTGTTTCAAAATCGGAGCAATACTGACAATTTTAAATTTTTTTGAAAGACCTTTTAAAGGTTTTATGGAATCCGTAGTTACAACCCTCTTGATTAGAACACTTCTATCCAACTTTTTCCAACCGCCTGCAGCGTAGTCCATGTGAATCGACGCCACATAAATATCTTTTGCTCCATTTTTTTTAAGAGTACGGGCGGCCGAAAGGATTGTGCCGCCGGACTGAACCATATCATCTACTATTACGGCATTTGTGCCATCCACATTTCCCGAGATTTCCAACACTTTAACGTTTGTATGAGACAAACGGTTTTTTTTAATCGTCACTATATCTTTTTTATCTAAAAAACTGGCAAATTCTTTTGCCCTTTCAATCCCTCCTTCATCCGGTGAAACAATTACAAAATTTTTTAAATATTTAAAATTTTCTGCCAACTCTTCGATGAGGCTAATGTGGGCAAATTGTGTTTTGAAAAACTTCTCAGCTCTATCGCTATGAATGTTTATTACAGCAATGGCTTCTAGTTTTTTCCCGCCCAATGCCTCAATCATATTTATCACCGCCCTTGAACTTATTGATTGTCCAGGTACCTTTTCTATATCACTTTTTGCATAACCAAGATAAGGAATAACAAATTTAATCTTTCTAACCTCATGATGAACTACCGCGTCCAACGTCAACAAAAGCTCAATAAGGTTTTCTGCCGGAGGGTGAGTAGAACCAATGATAACCACATCTTTATTTTTGACATCTTCACCCAACACAACAGATACTTCCCCATCCGGAAATCTTCCAATCTCAAGCTTTCCATTATCAAGCATTAAATGCTTACTGCTATCTGTTGCTAAAATTATTTTATTCACAATAGCATTATATATTAGTACTCTTTACATCTACTATATTTGGATATGGTCTTATGCCTTAAAAATCAAGAGTTGATTTAAAACTAATTTTTCGAGAGAATTGAGCGATGACAAAGTACAAGGAATATTTCAATCGAATGGTTGGGGAAAATAAGGAAGCCTTTGATAAATTCACTCAAAAGCATTTTGAATATTCGACAGACGAAGATAAATTTCAGGCTGAATTTAACCAGGCCGGAGAGGAAATCTTAAAAATAATTCATGAATGGGAAGACAGACTTTGCAAAACTTCTGAAAAGGCGGGTTTCAGTAGTTACACTGGGAATCTTGCAGAAAAGTTCCAAGAAGAAGTGCGCGGCCATTTTCCCTTAATCGACCACATAGGTATTATCATTAAACCAGCATTTTCCCTCAAGAAGATCAAACTCTAAAGAGCAATTAATATCGAAGCAAGTATTACGAGTATCCCCATCCCACCGGCGACTACCGTCGGCCAATCTGTGCCAGTAACGGGAATGGGACGAGGAGTTGAGCCGCTCCCTGATGAGCTGGTGGCCGTTGCGGTCGCTGTTGCTGTTGCTGTTGCTGTTGCTGTTGCTGTTGCTGTTGCGCATAGACAATTACTATTTTGGGTGCAGGCCTGCTTTCTGCATCGACCAGAAGTAGTGGTATCGGGCCCCGCTCCATAACAGGTAAAACCGGTTGGGCAATCACTAGCACTCTGGCAAACATCATTACACCCTAATTGGGGTGGCACAGTTGGAGAAGCGGTCGGGCTGCCTGCTGGTGATACAGTTGGAGAAGCGGTCGGTGAGGCGGTTGGGCCACCAACGCAAGAAATTTTAAAGTTGTCATATTTAACAAGCGTATATTCAGAAGCAATGTATTCTGTATTTATGGCAGATAGGTGAATCGCCTGGATTGTCTTTGTCAAAGTTAACGTAGGCTCATCAAGAAGTATATAATTCGCACCTATCTTGTAATAAATCTTAAACTTTCCAGCTTTCCTCTCAACTTTAAATGTAACCGGCCCTTGCGCCAATGCCTTTAACCCATCATCAAAAGTAGTGCCCACATTCAATCTTGAAGTAATCTGCCAAACACCACCACCACCCTTATTGTTTTTCCTTTGTCTAACAACCGATAGACCATCGGTTGTATCTGTAGTAAACAAGACCGTAGCACCACCACCACCATCGCCTGTTTTATTAACTTCAGGCACGTCTACTTCGACTGTAAAATCACCTTTAAAGGAATTCTTCGTATATAAACCATCATAACTTGTAGTCCCAGGTTCGTCTCTTTTAACCTCCAACACTCCCGCATTTACATTAACATCACCTTCTTTGTTCCATTTCGTTACATCAATTGTAGTAAAATCGTCAGTAAAGCCTTGCGTACAGGAAAGTTCTGCTTCTGCTGGCATCAGTGATATTTTAGGAAAAATATCGAAAGTACAAACACTCATGTCAGTCGTCCAATTGCCCCCTGCGGAAGGACAACAGTAATTTTTACCACCACAGGAAGAAACCTTACCCTCCTCGTCACACATGGTTTCCACAGGAAAATTATCAGGTGTAGCGGGGCGGCAATTCCTTAGTAAATTCGGCTGGGATGCAACAGGACAAGCCTCGGCAACAGGACATAAACTTACAGCAGCTTTTTCCTGAATATTTTGTCTCTGCCGAACAAGAAGTACTCCTGCAACAACACTAAGAATCAAAAATACGACAACCAATACAGCAACAATTATTCCTTTCTTACCAAAACCCTTTGGTTTCTTTGAAGTGACAATTTCGAACGGGGAAGCTGCTTTTTGATTTGTATTCTGATCGGGCATATTATTAATCATAGTACAATGTAAATTAACAGTTAGTCAATTGTATTTTCGTTATTTGATTGGGGCATCGTTGACATTAAACCCAGCTTCTTCAATTTGTTTCCTTATTGCATCCGCCTCCTCAAACTTTTTTTCCTTTCTCAGTTGTTCTCTCTTGGTGATTAGGATTTGAATATTGTTTGGAATTTGCCTGCCGGCCGAAGCCTTGGCGAAGGCTGGTGATACTTTGAGATTTAATCCTAAAACTTCATCAAAACTCATGGCAAGGTCGTATTTATCGGTTGAAGGAATATTACTTTTGAGTACTTCCCAAAGTACTGCCAAAGCCTGGGAAACATTTATGTCATCCGAAAGAGCGTCTGCAAAATCATTCCTAAAAGATTCTATTTTTATCTCCTTATCCTGAGAAAGAACAGTACGGCCAGTCTGAGATTTAAAATTGGATACTTGAGACCTGATGTTGTTTAATGCATTCTGTGCCGATTCCAAAGATTCCCAAGAAAAATTAAGGCCTTTTTTATAATGCGACGTGAGAATTAAATATCGCATTGCTAACGGATCATATCCTTTTTCGACTAGTTCATGCGCAGTAACAAAATTCCCAAGGCTTTTGCTCATCTTTTCCCCACCCTTCCCCATCAACCAACCATTGTGCAGCCAATAATTAGCCGTTTGTTTACCAAATGCCGCAAAACCTTGCGCAATTTCATTTGTATGATGAACCGCAATGTGTTCAATCCCCCCGGTATGAATATCAAAGTTATTTCCCAAATATTTTGTAGACATCGCAGCACATTCTATGTGCCAACCGGGATACCCTTCTCCCCAAGGACTCGGCCATTTCATAATGTGTTTTGGATTAACTGCCCAAAGAAAAAAGTCCGACGGACTTCTTTTCTCAGGATCCACTTCTACATCACCTCTGGTTTTAGTTTCATCTAAATTTAGATTGCCAAATTTGGCATAATCATGAAATCTTGATGTATCGTAAATTAACCCTTTTTTAGTGGTATATGTAAATCCGTTTTTTTCGATTATCTGATTTAATTTTATTTGTTCAGGAATATTTTCAGTAGCACGGCACAAAACATCGGGTGGATTAATGCCCAAGAGCCTCATACTATCCCTAAACTGTGCTATATATTTGTCGGCAATCTCCCAGACTGTTAGCCCTTCGCGTTTTGCACCTTTTTCCATTTTATCCTCCCCGAAATCTTCGTCAGAAGTCATATGTCCAACATCGGTTACATTCATCACCCATTTAACATCATTCCCAACAAAACGGAGGAATCGTACCAAAATGTCCCATTGAACATAGGCATACATATGTCCGATATGCTGATTCCAATACACTGTTGGGCCACAGGAGTAAATTCCAACTTTACCGGAAGTATTCGGAATAAACTTTTCTTTTTTTCTTGTAAGTGTGTTTGTTAAATAAATATCCATAATTTGTATTCTAACCCATTTTAGACACAAAGTTTACCCTATGTTTCTTCTTTAAAAGTTTTTTGACAAAATTTTCTAAACTCTGATTTTTGGGACTGATTTTAAATTTATTTTCCCAATAATCTATTTCAATATCGATTCTTTTTCCACTTTCATCGATAGCAATATATTTAGCCTTATTTAGATAATATTCTTTGATTTTCATTCAAGTAAACACCCGCTACATTTTCGCATTCGCCTTTAGGTATTATTCATACACGGCTCATGCCAAAACTGTTATCGGGCAAAGAAAAAGCCCCCTTTCGGGAGCCTTTGAAAAACACCAAGAAAGACTCCCTAGATAGGAAGTCCGCAACAATTAAAAACAAAGTTCAATTTCATATTAGTACAATATCATCACAGTTATCCCATGTCAACCTGATGGTGGTACCGGTTTTTCGACTCTTGTCTGTTGTTTCTCCGCTTCCTGCTTTTGCCCCCCACCCATTTTTCTTCCTTTTTTGGCGGGACCGAATAGTGAGCCACCACCTTGCGATTCGGCAAATTCTTGTTGTTTCTTTTGGAATGCCACCGCTTCCATCTGAGCCTTGAGCACTTGTTTTTGTTCCATCGAAAGCTCCGAATAATCCTCCAGTGGGATTATTTCCCCATTGGTAATCCTGGCTTGGAGATCTTTGAAAATATCTTGTTTATGAATATCCCCCAACTCCCTCTCCAGTGCTTCTATTAACCTGCTACTTTTCATCTTGTCCTGAATTTCCTGCTGGTGATGAATAAGTTTTGTTTGTTCTTCTTGGGTTTGGGGTTGTGATTGAAATTCTCCGGAAGATCGTTTTTCCTCTCCTGTTACCTGAGAACTTGCGGTTTTAAGTACCTCCAGTGGCTCCCGAGCCATTTGCCTCGCGATCTGTTGAGCCAGATTTTTTGCAGATTTAGTTGTGTCTTGGGCAAGTCCTGTTTTCATATATCTCTAGTTTTTAAGGGCAAACTCCGCCTTTAATCCCAGTTTACTATATAGTTTTGTTAACTCCACCACATCGTTAGGGTTTAGAGTCATTAAGTAATCAAAAAATCCTACACCAAATTTGCCGTCTATCACCTTTTTCGCCTCATCTTCAGCTTTCTTGTCGCCAACCCTAGCTAACATCAAGTTGTCATATAGGCCATGTTTTTTTGTGCCTGTTTTCTCAATTAGCATTCTTAAAGGTAAACCGGCGGCATTGAGATATGACATAGGTGAATCTGCTTGACCGATAAATCGCTCCGTATACAGAAAATTATAATACGTAATTGACGAAAGCGCTTCTTCCAGAAATCTGCCCCTAACTTTTACATCAGGATTATCATAATCAAAACTATTTTGGAAACCACGAACAACTCTCTTTTCTCCATTAAATTCAATAAAATGCCTGCCAGTACTATGGAATAACTCCTCAAACAACCTGTCTAAGTCATCTAAAACGAATTTCTGGTCATTTTTCAAGATTGCAAAGGCAATATTTGTATCAGCCCTGTATAACCCATTTGGTTCGTACTCTGGATCCAATTCACCAATCCGAGCACCCGCTCTAAAAAATCTATCCGCACCTGCTTCAGACACCATATAAAGTTCACAGCGCTCATAATCTACGTCTAACGGCACTTTTTGCTCAAGAAAATCTAGAGCTTGTTCTTTAATTCTTTCCACTCCTGGCATGGCTTCGTCGAAGGCCTCATAAAACGCTTTTGTCCTGTCAATCAAAAAAACTTCGTGCTCATCTTTTTTCACCGGATCTTCAACAAAATCAGGATAGCTCTCGGGCCTGGGAAGTAAAACTTGAATGGCATCTAAGTCTTCTGGCTTTAGTTTTTTTTCAAATGATTTTACTGAATCGTAGCCAACAAATTTACTAACTTTCCCCATAATTTGCTTTACCAATCTTCCGGCCAGCCAATCAAGCGTTTCTTTCTCGCCAAGGTCCCCACCATCCATGTCAAACTCACTCCCCCCAGGTGCCATACTTTTTACTTTTTCTACAAACTCAAGTGGATTATCCTTATCATGCATCGCAGCGTAATAAGGTGAGTCTACCTGATCAGCCAGTTCAAGCATTCTTTTTAGAAGATTATCCTTCTTTTCGATGTTTTCAATCTTTAAAAGTTTTCTTGCCAAAACAAGCCAGTAAATTCCCACATCCATTTTTAAGGACCCCTTGGGAATTACAAGGGTGTCAACTTTCCCAGAAATTAAGGACATATACATCCTGGAAAGCGCCCTCGGCGTGGGAAACCTAGTTTCACGCACGTAGAAAAAATCCTCAGGCCCTGCGCCCTCAAGTAAATAATTTGCCCCAATATTTATTACATGTGTTCCGAAAATGTTTCTTACAGGGTCCGCTGAAACTTGAGACGATTCCTGAAGATAGCTGGCAAGCGCGTTTAAAGAAATTACTAAACCGTCTTTGGTAAAAAGAACTTCGTTCAAAGTTTGGTCTCTGTCCCCCAGATAAAGTGTATAACCTGTCGGGCCTGTTGAGTTAATTCTTTCGACGTCTTTCGGATCAACTCCGTATTTATCTTTTAAAACACTCAGCTCAAATTCATGGTCTATTTTGCCAAAAGTTACAAGATCTAAGTCAGATAGGGGGAGTTCGGCATCTGCTGACAGATTAAAAAGTATCTTTGCGACAACTCTTGCAAGTCCGCCCTTAATTGCCACTTCGCCATTTGCATTTCTTTCTGGCAATGGGTATTCAAAAGTTCCCATTTTGGAATGTATAGTTAATTTTTTGTCACTTAAAAAGATTGTGGTAGAACCTGATTGAGCTCCCTGGAACTCTGTTATTGGAATTAATATACCTTCATGGTTTGCTTCTTTTTAAGGCCCAACTAAAATATCTGATTGAAAGTGCATAATATTCAAAACAAAATCATAGTTAATCAAACTTTCGACTGCTAATTCCGACCTGTCAGCCGTAGCCAAACGATATTCTAGATATTCTATAAGCGGACTTATATACTTCTGGCAAAAAATCTTCTTAGGGTCATTTGCTTCATCTCCTTCGATAGCGTAAACAACATTTCGAACTGCAACCAATCCTCTCAACATGGTTTTTGGATAATCTGCTACAGATTGAGCCTCACGTAGACCGGTCAGAAACTTCTCTGTTAAAGCAGTTTCGTAATAGGTTTTAATTTTTTCTCGCTCACTTTCGCTTAATCCTTTAAAAACTGTTTCATCTGACTGATTCGGAACCTTTGGCTTTTTATCTAGTTCTGACAATGCATAACTTAAATCAGTATTTTCAGCAATGGATGCAATTCCCCGAACGGCATCTACTTTATTTTCAAAAGTTAGATAACGATCGCTGCCTTCTTCATTTTTTTCAAATCCGTAAACGGCATATGGGCCAAAAAATCTAGCAATCTCAAGCCTTACACCTTTTCGTTCCATCGAGGCTACAACGTCTTCAGACAACGGGCCGTCGCTTATTAAACAAGGCTCGTAAACCAAATGGGAAAGTTTTTGTAAAACCTGTGGAGTTAATTCTAAAGGTGGCAATAGCTCTTCCCTAATATCAATATTTAATGCCTCGCTATCTACTAAGCTAAAAAGTCTTGGATCTGGTTCTTGCACTAAAACAAGTAACGGCTTCGTTAATCCATGAAGTTCTTCTTGAGATATTTGTTGTTCAGTAAATGGTTCCCCCATATTTATGGATACGTGACAGGGTCCGACCCTGTCAATACTATAGTTCGCGGCGGCCTTCTAAGGCTTGGGTCAAAGTTGTCTCATCAGCATATTCCAAATCTGCGCCCGTTGGAATACCCATACCCAAGCGGGTCACTGTTAACTGTTGACTGTTAACTGTTAACTGTCTTTTTATGTACATAGCGGTAGCATTTCCTTCCATGGTTGGATTTGTTGCTATGATGACCTCTTCCACTCTTCCACTCTCCCGCCCTTCAACTCTTTTCAACAAATCATCAATATATATTTCATCTGGCCCGATGTTTTCCAATGGATTAATTGCACCATGAAGAACATGATAAACACCCTTAAAATGGGTTCTTTCGAACGCCAAAATATCGAGAGGCTGTTCCACAACCAAAACCTGCGATTTATCCCGCATGGGATCTGTGCAAATCGGGCAAGGATCGTCTTCACTAATATTTTTACATATGGAACAAAGTTTTGTGCCTTTCTTCAAGTTCATAACGGAGTCAGCAAACTCATCAAGTTGGACTTGAGGAACATGCAAAAGATAGTAAGTAAGGCGCTGTGCCGATTTTGGCCCAATTCCGGGGAGTTTACTGAAAGATTCAATTAGAGCGGTAATGGGACGTGCAATCTTCATTAGGTCATTCTATCAAATAGAATTAATAAGCAAATAAACAAATTCATAATAAACAAATAAATTACAAATTATTAAATGTCTTAATGAATTAATTCATTTGAAGGTTTATTTGTAGATTGGGTTATTTGCAGATTTGCTTATTTAAGCCCCCCAAGAAGCCCACCCAAACCTCCGCCCATTTCCATCATTTTCTTTGCAGATTCTTTTTGTACCCTTTTCATAGCTTCATTTATTAAATCAACCAACTCCTGCAAATCTTCACCATCTTTCTTAATGTATCGGATTTTCTGATCCCCCGTAACGGATACTGTCCATCCCTTTTTTTCCAAAGTTTCAATTATTTTTTCAAGTTCCTTTTGAAGCTCTGCGGCCTTTTTCCGCATTTCGTTAAGTTGTCCCAATTGTTTAAATTTGTCAAACATATTAGTTCCCAAATATCTCTTCCGCAACTTTGATTATATCCTTATCTTTACCTTCAGTCAAAATTGGTTCGATTTTATTTACTTCGACTATCTTTTTCGCAGGAGGGTCTACTAATGTACAGATAACTCTCGTAGGGCACTGAAAGACTTCCCCAACCACATCTTCAACTATTATCCTATGTTGATTATCTTCCAATCGTTCTTTGTGAAATTTATAATAAACCCCAAGTGTTAGAGTCTTCCCATCATAGGCCACAGGGCGCGCGGCCCGCAGCAACGCCTCGATCGAGGCGTTAATGGGTTTTATTAAGGATAGAATGTTCTTCCAAGTCTCCCCTTCAACTTCCATATTTTCCACAGGATCGGAAGTTTGTACATCTGCAATTGATTCGACTATTTGAACAGTCCCGGTGTTCAAACTCGATTCCTTCACATCTTCTTTCTTAATTCTTAATTCTTCATTATCAATTACCTCCCCGCACCATTTTATTACAGCAATTTCGAGCGGCAATTCTTCGACCGGTGAATCCGGTACTTGACGGTTGGCCTCGATGAGAAGTTCGGCCAAAACTATCAGTTCGTGATTGCCTGTAACATCAGAGATTATATCTTTGTGTACTTCAGAAAGAGTCTGCTTTAGTATTCCTTCGGCGCCCGCACCTGCCTCTGTCGCATTTTTGATAAAATTGAGAGCACTGCCCAGGTCTTTCTTGTACAAAAATTCGACAAACTCATCTACTCCCTGCGCTTTACCCTTTTCCAGAAACTTATTACCTTCAACACTAACCTGCTCTAAAAGTTTCACCGCATCCCTAAACGATCCGTTAGCGGCGCCGGCGATATCTTCTAAAGTTTTTGGGTCAATATCGAGCTTTTCCCCTTTAATCACACGTGTCAGGGATTGGCGGATTTCCTCGGAGCTAGCTTTTCTGAATCTGATAAATGTTGTTCTGGAACGGATTGTGTCTATTAGTTTCTCGGGGTTTGTCGTCGCCAAAATAAAAACTACATGCTCAGGAGGTTCTTCTAAGGTTTTTAGGAGTGCGTTGCTGGCTTCTGTTGTTAACATGTGGGCTTCGTCAATAATATATATTTTTTTATGTGCTTTTACAGGAGAAAGTTTGACGGCGTCTCTCAAGGTTCGCACGTCGTCAATACCACGGTGACTTGCGGCATCCATTTCAACTACATCTAAGTTATTACCTTTCGTGATGGAAACACACTGTTCGCACCTATCGCAAGGTTCATAGCTCTTCACTTTTAGTTTTTCACTTTTAGCTATTTCCTCACAGTTTATTATTTTTGCCAATATCCTCGCAGCGGAAGTTTTACCCGTTCCCTTTGGCCCAGCAAATAAAAAAGCATGGGGTATTTGGCCGGAAGTTACAATCTTTTTTAACGACTCACGAACCTCGGATAAGTCAAGTTCATCTAAGTTATTTGAACGGTATTTTAAATACAGGGTCATATCAAAAATTAAATATCAAAAGTTAAAACTACAAATAAAAATGTAGAATTTTTGACAATATTTTTTGAATTTTGATTTGTCATTTTGCATTTTAATTTTTTATCTTTTATTTACTCTCTGTGGTGTATCCCCAATAAGTGCAAGGCCCCGTGTTCAGCCAGTTCGTAGACCCTCTCGTCAATTAAAATATTTTCTTCTTTGGCCTCCGCTAGTGCCATCGGATAGCAAACAACTACCTCCCCCAAATGCATTTTTCCATCCGGCGGATAGATAAAACCTTTGACTTCGGTTGGAGTAAAGGAAAAAACATTGTGCAGTTTCCGATCTTTAAG
>CAZBTH010000003.1:0-77597 GCA_964494885.1 uncultured Gammaproteobacteria bacterium
CTCCCATTTAGGAAAACCAATTTGGTCATTAATTTCAAAAATCAGGGGAATTCCCTTTTCGTTGATTCCGAAGTCCAAACTAAACACGGGGTTGTCGTATTCATCATAGAGTTTTTTGGATATTGCCCGCACTATTTTCTTGACCGATTCGGGAACCGCTTCATAATCAACTTCTGTTAAATTTCCACCCTGGGCAGCATTTGCCAAAAACGTTCCCAGGGCGGGAACTCTTACGTGGCACCAGACAACCTTCCCGTTAACAACAACAATCCGCAAATCATGTTTGCCGGGTGTTATCCCGGGGATGCCATTTGACGTATCAACAAATTCCTGCAATATGAATTTGGTATCCTCTTTTTCGGGTTTAAATTCTTTGAATTTATCTTTGGAACCAATAAAAATTCCTTTACCGCGCAGCCCATTGTAAGGCTTTAGAACTATGTTTTCTGTAGAGATTTTATCGAGCAAATTTTCTCTATTTACCCTGAGCGAAATCGAAGGGCCTACCCATAAAGTCTTTGGCATGTACTCTTCCAGAATTTTATACGCCGCCCATTTATCACATGTCAACTCTTTGAATTTTCTGGTGTTAACAACCCTGAGACCGTCAAATTCTTTTGGCGGAAATTCAAGGTCTCCTACCCAATCAAAAACTAAATCAATTTTCATTTCTTTTTCTACCCTCTCAAACTTCCCTTCCTGAAATAACCACGCACCGTTAAAAACCCCATTGCCTTTGTATGTTTTTTTCGTTACCACGTAAACTTCCCAACCTTGATTTTGACAAAGTTCCAGGAAACGGATGTAGACAGGCCGTTTGACAGTAATGTGATTAAGAGGTGTATCTCCCACAAAATCCTTGCTGAAACACATTCCAAATCGAGTCATTTTGAAAGTTTCTTGTCTAAAAATTTAATTACCTCCGATATTTCCGGACTTACTGCCATGTCGTAATTAAATCCCGGTCCGCGGTTTACTTCAAATATGTAAGGCTTCCCCGTGTCCTTTTCGATAGCCAGGTCCACCCCGGCTATTTGAATATTCAAACACTTGGCGGCATTGACAGCAATTTCTTGCATCTCTGGACCAATTGAATCGATACTTAAATATTTTTCGTATTCATCCATATTTGAATAATTTAGTTTTAATTGGGAATAATCTCTGGTAACTTTTGTATGAACAACTTTTACTTCATCTCCCAATACCAACAATCTATATTCGCTCTCCAATGGGATATATTTCTGAAAAAGATATTTTGCATTTCTGCCTTTTTCTCCGACTTTTTTCGGCAATTCCTCAAATTGTTTTTTATCGCTAATTGCATAAATTCCCGTCATATGTTGCCCGACCAATTCCTTTGCAACAATCGGGAAACCCAACTCCGAAATAATATAATCTTCATACCTTTTGATATTAACGCCCATACAAAATATTGTAGGCGGAACAGGAATACCACCA
This sequence comes from uncultured Gammaproteobacteria bacterium, assembly GCA_964494885.1. Classification (GTDB taxonomy): domain Bacteria; phylum Patescibacteriota; class Microgenomatia; order UBA8517; family UBA8517; genus GWB1-39-10. Next base: position 1,459 of record CAZBTH010000003.1, read on the forward strand.
ATCGACAGTTTTAAATAAGAAGTAAGCTTATCCCCGGCCGCCCCGATTTCACTAAAACTTCTGTCAAAGTAAGGAACCTTGAGTTTATCTAAACATCTTGCCAGACTTCCTGCCAATGCAAAATGCGAATGATCTGCGCGGCGGATATACACAAGGCCAAACTCTGATATGTCTACTCCCTTTACCAAGACCTGGAGGTTGCTGCCATTGATATCAAACAGCAAATCAGTAAACGTTGCTATTTGCGCCCCGGATTTTTCACCTAAAATTTCTGCTTTCAAACCTATTTTATCGAAAAGAATTAATGCCCTTTTTTTCATCTTTTTCATTGTTTTGTGTAATCGACAACCTTAACTAAAAAGTTTTGTAGATCGCGGCGGCCAATTATCATGGCATGTTTGAGCCCGCGACGCCCAGCAATAGTTCCAACTGTGTTAACAAGACGTCCTGCTAAATAATACCTTAAATTGATTGTGGGGCGCATCTCCGAACCCATCGAGGTCGTAACCTTCTTTTCCCAGAGTATGTTTTCCTTAGTTAAAAGTCCCAAATCTTCGGCTAATTCTTTATCTATTGAACTATTCCATGCCCCCGTATCGACCTTGGCCCAAACTTCTACTCTCTTTTTGTCCCCAGTCACGATTTTAACTATCTCCTTTGTTCCGATTGTCTTGATACCTTCTTCCAACTGCTCCGCATCTTGATATCTGCCGGCAAATAAAAGTTTTGCTATACGAACCCCATGTTTGGCATCCGTAATTTCCAGATCATCTACCCTATCCAGTCTACGTCTTAATCCCTCACCATTTGCGATTTGAATCTGAAGTCCCGGCTGAGCGTTCATTTCGAGGACCATTGGGCCCTTTTCCGGATGAATTACAATATCTATTCCAGCATAACCAAGTTTAGAGGCAATGGAGGCGTTTACCGCGGTTGTTAACACCAAATCCCAATTGGGTATTTTTATTCCCCGTAACTTCTTCTCTGTTCCGGGTTTGAATACAATTTGATTCCCGTGCCAAATCGCTTTTGTTGTAATACCAGTCGCAATATCCACCCCAAGCCCCAATGCTCCCTGATGCAAGTTGGCACGACCACCACTCTCCTTGGTTGGCAACCTAAGCATGGCCATAACCGGAATCCTGTTAAAAACTATTACGCGGACATCGGGGGTGCCCCTATATGCCCACTTTCTAAACGCCTCGGCGCGGCCAACATATTCCTGGGCAAAAGCAACATCAGGTTCGTTTCCCATAGAATAGGCGCCTTCAAGAATATCAAGTGTGTGAAGTTTCAGATCTGCCGTTGTTATTTTTTCTTTTTGAGTAGTCAACCAAACACCATCCTTAAGTTTCTTTTTTACAACTATTATTCCTTCTCCTCCCAAGCCACGGCTGGGTTTAAGAGCAAATCTATCGGGAAAACCGTCCCAGTCAAAATTTAAGATATCGTTGGGATCTCTAAAAATTTTTAAGATCTTCGGGGATGGAACCCTCACCTTATTTAAAATCCTCTCCGTTTGAATTTTCGAATCGGCAATCTTTTTACCACGAGCAGTATTGTAACGATATGCATACAATTGAGTGCGGGCATTTAGACCAAGGATGGAAGAGATTTTCATATTAAATCAAAAATAAAAAATTAAATATTAAAATTACAAATTAAAATGTAAAAATTTTGAAGTCTATTAATTGTCATTTTGATTTTTTATATTTAATATTTGATATCAAGCCTTAATAAGCTTGCGGAATCTATAGAACTCCATTACCCTCAGACCTGTGTACCTACCAAGAATAAGGTCAAGAACGGCTACACCCATAAGAGAAATCTCTGGGTTCAAAAGAACAAAAGATTGCAGCGGTTTAAGTGTCAGGAAAAAGAACGATATAAAAGAAATTAAAAGAGTTTCAAAAGTCAGATTGGCCGCAGTTTCTACGCTTTTACCCAGCTGCACCCGTGTAAAATCTTCGGCCAAAAGAATCATGATTAGAACCGCAAAAATTGATACGTTGGCAAGATCGGGAAACCTGATCAATGGGGCCGAAAACAAAATCCCCAAAACCCCAACCACAACCGCCCAAAGAATTAACGCCATACGGGGCAAATATTGCAATTTGATTTTAACTTTACGAAGTGTCATACGCATCGCGGTTGAAACCGCAACAATTACAAGGAACAGTCCAATTCCCACAATTGGCCCTGTGGCCACAAAAACTACAGAAAGAGCGGCGGGAAGAAAGATTCCAAACCCCCTGACCCCAATCACATTTCTGGTAAAGGCTATTACAAACGCAACCAAAGGCAAAAGGAGCAAAAGAACTATGGTGTTGGCAGGCACGCCTGCGGCAATTGCCCCCCTAATGGCGTATTTTACGGGGTTTGAAGGCCAGACTGAACCCAATTTTTGATCTTTAAGTATGGTCTCGAGAGGTCCCAAAGATTCCTGTGATTTTTGAGTAATATCCACACGTGGTGCCTCGGGTGTGGGTGCTGCTGAAGGGGTCGCTGTTTCAGTGACAATTGGGCTAGGCGTGGGAAGATCCCTGGCAAAAACCGGTGCAGGCACAAAAAGAAGCCCCAAGGCCACGAACAATGTAACTATGAACTTTCGCATGGGTTAATTTCTCTAAAGAGTACGTATAGTATACCATTTTCCCCTGCCAGACTGCCAGTTTTCAAGTAAACTTTATTTCAAGCTTCTTGCCCATTGCTTCCGCTATCCTCTGGACAAGCGCTAAAGTTGGACTTACGCTTGAATTCTGAATACGCGAAATAACAGCCTGAGTGGTTTTGGCCCTTTTTGCTAATTCCTTCTGAGTCATCTTTTTATCAATTCGAGCCTTAATTATCGCCCTATTAAGTTGATACTCAGGCTCGCTTCTTTCCCATTCTTTCCTGAATTCAGGATCTTTCATTAGGTCTCTTTTAACTTCTTCGAATGTAATCATTTTACGCATGTTTATAATATATCTTTTTAGATATACATTGTCAAGTTTTTGTACCTTTCAAGCGAGATTTTTAAATCATTTATGGGAGTTTTGTCACTCTTCTTTTTGAATATATGAAGTATGACAACCGTTTTATCAACTATCGCAACACTTATTATTCTTATACTGTCTCCACCCAGTATTCGGGATTCCCATAGAGGCGTTCCTGCCAGTTTGCGCAGGTAACGATTTTGAGAGGTAATGCCAAACTCTTCGAGATATTTAATATGATTAAAAATCTTTCTCTGTACGCGGGTTTCGGATTCAAATATGAAATCCCTTGCCGGAGATCTGCCGCTTGGTAAGGTATAAAAAGTTATTTTATACATTAATTAATGATATTCCCTTTTTAGAAACTGTTCCAGATTTCCCTGGACGTACCCCATTAGCTGTTGACTTTCCGTCCTATAACTTGACTTTTTAATGTGGTGGTGGTGGTACCATTAGCCTCAGTAATTGAAGATTCAGGAAATTCGTCTGCATCCTGTAATTTTCAAACAGAATCGTTATTTTGCACATCACATTCCAAGAAGGAGTAAACCATGGCCAGTCGAAAATACGAAGATCCCGATGACGATCCCGAAGTCATTCAAGCAAGAGCTGAGTCGCGAGCAAAGATTCTTGAGGCCCGATCAAAACTGCATCCGGTTTCTCAATTCGTTTACACGCTTATCGATAGCCTTGGAGACTTCCTTGGCAATATCGGATGTCTTGTGATTTTCGCAATCGTTGTCATTGCGATTTTCGCGCCCCAACTTTTCGATCTGTTTTTGAAGCGCTAACCACCCGCACCACCCCCTCGGAGTTTTCCGAAGCCACAAGCTTTTGAATTCCGAGGGGTGATTTTTGGGAAAACCACCCTGTAGTCTTGACTAACAAACAGAATCTGCTACAATTTGGCCTTCCGTAATTGCTCATTCACTTACAATCTAGACAATAAAGAAAGGAGTTGCCATGGCAACAAAAGTTGTCTCTTCTGAAGAAGATTTCGTTTCATTAAGTTTTGGTGAGCTGTTTCTCTTCCGAGGAATTCTGTTTGAAAAGAAGGAGTGTCCCTGCACCTGCGGCCGCCCGTATGCTGTCGAGTACATGACAGGGAAACAAAACTCGGCATTAACCATATTGATGCGCGCCAAAACGCTCAATCGCCCGACAGGCTTGTTTGCAGAATTAATCAGTCTCCAAGCACTTGGCAATATGAAGGACGCGTGCAACCTTGCCTTGTCTGTGGAGTTGGCGGAAAGTTTAACTGCCAGCCGCAGTGGTAAGTTCGATTGCACATACGATCTGCTGGCTGCCGCAGAAAAATATGTGTTGAATTAAAAAAGAAAGGAATTTGAATGAACAACAATTTATTGTCACTCTTGCTGAAAAATGCTATGCAACTGAGCGATGACCAGATTGATCACATCCGCGAGGGAATGTCAATCGAAGATGCTTATCAGGAAGGCAAGTTTTGCAGCCATTGCCCGGCTTTCGATAGAGGCTGTAACAACACCCCTGCCCAAAAGGCAAAACAGCGTTTGGGGCTTCCAGCCGAAAACCCTCGGCGCAAGGTGCTTGAAATGCTTGTCGCGTTGAAGGCACTCCAGAAGATTCTGGACGAAATCAAGGCTTCCGAAAGCACCAACAAGCCCACCGAACCGAAACAACCGCCTGCGGCGACCGGTGTGCCCAAAGTGGAATTGCCCGAAGAGTTCCAAAAGTTTTTTGACGAACGCAACTTTAAATAATTTAGCAGTACTTGGGATCACACCCGTATAAGAACTTTTTATACGGGTGTTTTTTTGCTTGCCCGTCAAAAACGCCCTTGCGATGCAAACACGGAGTATTTGAGAGTAAGTAGGTTTTGGCGGGGAAAAAAGCTAAAACTCAGCCACGGGCATATGAAGATGTTTTTGGATATCACGGACTTCTCCTTGAACCTTTAAATAGTTTTTGTCATGAAAGTTGAATAGTTTATCGAATTTTCGATCAAGTTTGTCAATTTTTGTATTTAATTTCTTGTCAATTTTTTGAAGCTCTTTCTTAGTAGCCAATGGTTCTAGATCTTTTTTTGTAGCAAGTGATTTAAGATCTTCCTTCGAGGCTAATAGTTCTAGATCTTTTTTTGCAGCAAATTGTTCTAATTCTTTCTTGGTGGCAAGTAATTCAATTTCCTTTTTTGTAGCAAGCAATTTAGTTTCTGACTGTACAATCCTTTTAGTTTCTGACTGTACAATCCCTTTAATCGCCTGAAGGTCCTGCTTTGTTAGTGTCATAACTCATTAAATATCCCCCCACCCACCTTGTCAATTATATCTATCCGTATTACAATGAAATCTAGCCACAAGATCTCCCCTCGGGAAGCACTTTGAACTTGGTTGAAAAGTTTTTGTGGCGTTCAAAAAATGTTTAAAATCTTTAAACGATTCTACTGGTTCATTTGGAAGCACAAGTGGTGGTTCATCCTAGCGCAGCTGGCCACGACTATTGCTATCGTGCTTGAACTCATTACCCCCTATTTCTTTAAACTTTTTGTGGAAACTCTTCAAAGGAATGACTTGAATCATCTCTATACATTAATTCTGATCTTCATTGGAGTTTTGTTCGGCAGTCTTGTTTTTGACAATCTAAAGTTTTTTCTTGGCGACATTGTCTCGGTAGACACTGCCATAGACATAAGAACAACTATATTTAAATATATTCAGGAATTGGACTTCTCGTTTCATGCCGGAAAAAGCACTGGTTCTTTGATTAGCGCTTTCAAGCGCGGTGACAACGCCTTTTGGGGACTTTACGAGCGCCTAAACCAAAGGATGTGGCAAATTTTTATCGGTTTTTTTGTAATGGGTTACTTTTTTCTAAAAATCGATCCACGATTCATACTTATTTTCTTTATTTCTTTCCTCCTAACACTTGTGGCAACAAAATATCTGGCCGGTATGAACATCCGTACGCGTGAAGAGTTTAACGAATACGAAGATAAAATATCCGGCATTATCACTGATAATTTGATCAATTACGAAACGGTAAAACTTTTTGCCAAGGAAAACTGGGAAATTGAACGGCTAAGGTCTACATTTCGTGATTGGAAAAAATTTCTTTGGAGGCATTTTTATACTTATAGGTATATTGACATGAGTGTTGGAAGTTTAATCAACCTCTCCATATTCATTGTTTTGGCCTTTTCCCTGAACTTAATTAAGGCCGGTCAAATAGGCATCGGAGATTTTATCCTTGTTGTATCTTACGTAAATTTGTTCTTTCCCAAGCTTTTTGATCTGATTTATGGTTTGCGCGAAATCTCAACAAGTTATGCTGACATCAAAAAATACTTTGATTTGCTGGATTACGAAATAGATGTAAAAGACCCAATAAGCCCTGTAAGCAAAGATCACGTCAACGGCATAATTGAATTTAAAGATGTCTCTTTTACCTACGGCGGGCGAAGCAAAAATGCGATTAATGGTGTTGATTTGGAGATTAAAAAAGGACAATCTGTGGCTTTGGTTGGTAGAAGCGGCAGTGGTAAAACTACGTTGGCAAAACTTTTAATGAGATTCTACGATATCGATTCCGGAGAAATAACAATCGATGGAGTAAATATTAAAGATTTTACAAAAAGTACTCTAAGGGGATTTGTCGGAGTTGTTCCCCAAGAGCCCATTCTTTTCAATAATACTATCGCCTACAACATTGGCTACGGCTTCGGACAGGGTCGTCGGACAGGGTCGGACCCTGTCAAACAACCCGCCCGGAAAGGGTCCGACCTTTCAGAAATTAGAGCAGCTTCAAAACTTGCCAATATTGATGACTTTATTGAAAGCCTAAAGAAAAAATACGATACAGAGGTCGGCGAACGCGGGGTTAAACTTTCCGGAGGCCAAAAGCAGCGCTTGGCCATAGCGCGGATGATATTAAGCGACCCCGATATTGTTGTATTTGATGAGGCTACAAGCCATCTTGATAGCGAGAGCGAAAAACTTATTCAGGATGCGTTTTGGAAAGCCAGAAAGGGAAAAACTACCATCATCATCGCCCACCGTTTGTCTACTATCATGAGGGCGGACAAAATTGTGGTTATGGAACATGGGCATATTAAAGAAACAGGAACTCACGAGGGATTGGTGAAGAAAAAAGACAGTTTGTATTCCCACTTCTGGAATTTACAAATTAAATTGGACTGAAAAAATAAACAAATCTACAAATAATCAAATAAACAAATAAATTTCAAATGATTTAATGTTTTGAATTTAATATAATTTTGCTAACTATCAATAATATTTCTTGTGCCTCTTTTATATAAGGCTCAGTAAGCCTTGGATCCAACATTGATGTATCTGAAACGAGAGTAAGCCAATATTTCGTTTCTTTGGTTTCTTTTTTAACAATCGTATATTTTAAAATAAAGTCTTTGTTTGAGTTGGCTGCGTCTGCTTCCTGATCATTGGCTCCCATAGATGTAAGCGAAGCTGAAATTTGTTGGATTATTGGTATATTTTCAATATTTTTTGGGATTTTACGAACAATATTTATGAAACACTCAACCACAAACTTATGAATCCTTACATGAATATCCTTATCTGTCCCAACATATTCATTCATTAAATAATTCTATCATTTATTTGTAATTTGCAGATTTGACTATTTGTTTATTGAAGTACTTACTCTTCTTTACTTTGCATACCCAATAACCAGAGGACAGCTTCTTTCTTATAACGGCGATCCCCTCTTGAATTTATTCTGATTGCAGGGAGTTTGCCCCGTTTACCCCATCTTTTTATAGTTAAAGGGGAGACGCGGAGAACATCTGCAACTTCACGAACTGTTAGTAAATCCGGTAGATTCTCAAGTTTTACTTTCTTTTTTCCTTCTTCCATATTTTTTGTGTTGCTTACCGAAAAGGTAGTTAGTATGTTGTATATGGTATATAGATTCTGAAATTTGCTTTCTCTATATACTATATACTATATACGATATACGATATACTTTGTACCCATCCCCTGCCTATCAACGATCTATCTTAGTCAGACAATATCAAAGCGAAACAGCTCCGTCAAGGACCAATTTACAATAATTACATATTGCAAATTAAATTTCGTGTTGTTATATTGGCTGACAAATTAAATGGAAAGAACTGGAGAATATATAAAAGAAGCATATAAGTTTGCGGCAGCTAATTCAACTGATCTTAGTACTCAAATCGGCGCAATTCTTGTTGATGGGTCCGGTATACCTGTAGCCTGGGGAGCAAACCATTTCCCAAGGGGTGTTGCCGAAACTTCCGAAAGACTCCAAAGACCAGCCAAATATCTGTACGTTGCTCACGCAGAACTTGAATCAATCCTTAATGCGGCAAGAAACGGTGTAAAAACGGAAGGGCTTAGTATGTACGGCACATGGGTCGCATGCAACGAATGCGCAAAATCAATAATTGACTCAGGAATCGTTAAGGTTGTAGGGCACAAAAAAGCGATGGACGCGGCACCCGAGAGATGGCTTGAACCGATAAGAATCGCAGCAGGAATGTTTGAAGAAGCCGGAGTTGTATTTGAAAACTGGGAAGGCGATATTGGCGGAGATATTGTAATCCGCTTTAACGAACAACCATTCAAACCTTAAAAATCGTATATTTTAGAATATTTTTCTTCCAGATATTGAAGGTTAACGTTTGGGTCAACCCCGTACATAATTCTTTCAGAATTTTTACGGGGCGAGACTTCCATTTTATTTTTCTTCAAAAGCTCCTCCAGTGTGTACGTACTCCCATACTTATGTATCTGTTCCTTGAGCCAATGTTCTATATTTTTTATTTTTAAACTGTAATTTTGATCTTTGATTTTTGATTTTTGAATTTGATGTTCCCATTGCGCTCCTAAAAACGTTCCAAGACTGTAAGTCGGAAAATATCCCACCGTTCCCCCACTCCAGTGGATATCCTGGAGTACCCCTTCAGAATCGTTTTTGGGAGTAATTCCCAAGTATTCCTTCATTTTTGCATTCCAAATCTCCGGTAAATCTTTGACTTTCATTTTTCCTTCGATTAGTCCTTCCTCGATTTCAAATCTAAGCATAATATGGAAGTGGTAAGTAACTTCGTCGGCCTCTACCCGAAGAAGGCTTGGGCGGACTTTGTTAAAGTAAGAAAAATAGCTGGTTACTGGTAGCTGTTTGCTGATTACTGAATCAAAATCTTTTTTAAAATAATTGATAAACTCAGAGCTTCGGCCGACAAAGTTTTCCCAAAAACGGGATTGAGATTCATGAATTGCCAAACTTGACCCCCCACCGATCGGGGTCATTTCCAGCTCCGGTGAAGACTGTAGGTCATAAAGTGCGTGGCCAAACTCGTGAACTACCGCCAAAAGACTTCTTCCAAAATCGCGCTCATGATACCAAGTAGTGATCCTTGTGTCCTGATTTGAAAAGGACGTGGTAAATGGATGCGCGGAGGTATCAAGCCGGAAATTTTGGCCAAAATCTTTCCACAGGTACCTTAATATTTTGTCATTTAATCCTGACATCTTATGCCTGTCATATTTTGCATTCTCGAGCGGGTGGGTTTTAAAATAATTTGGAGATGTTACGATACTCTTTAATATATTTTGAAGTGGTTGTTTGATTTTAACGAAAAAATATTCGACCGACTTAGAAGTTAACCCTTCTTCAAATTGATCCAGAAGCGCGTCATAGGGAGAATCTTTATAGCCCAAATATTCAGCCGCTTTTTTGTTCATGTCAAAAATTTTTGACAGAGATTTTTCAAATATTTTGAAATCGTTCTTTTCCTTGGCTTCTCTCCAAATAACAGTAGCCGTATTGGTTAGCCTTTCAAAATCTTCAATAAAGTCGCTTGGTAATTTCTCGTAATATTTTAGAGATCTCAAAAGAATCCGGACCACCCCCCTTTCCTGATCGGTCATTTGCTTAATGTCCTCTGCTTTATGCAACAAACTTACAAAGTCTTGATCAAGAAACATCTTTTGCCTGATAACCGAGAGTCTGCCAAGTGCCTCACCGCGCGCAGAAGCTCCCTTTGGAGGCATGTAAGTTTCTAGATCCCAGTGGGCGATTGCCGAGGTGTAGCTTAGTGCCCACAAATCTTTGTATTTATCCAAAATTGAGAGGATCGTTTTGTTTTTGAAAGGTTTCATCAGGAGATTTTATCACATGACATACTCTCCGCAACAAGTTGCAACTTACCTTTAGCATGTCTTCCTTGAATCTGCTTCATCCTTCGCTACAAGCAGCGAGGTATTTGCAGGTTCTCGAATAAAATATTTATCGATGAATTCACCCATTACTTTATTTACTTCCGCAACCACTGCCTTGTGACGGCGGTAGCCATGATCTGAATTTAACTCGTGGAGCATTTTTGGCCCAGGAACAGATTCATATATTTCTTCAATTTCGCGGGGGGTGTAATACCTGTCGTCAGTCCCCGAGAATAATAATTTTGGTTTCTTGCATTCTTTCAGAATAGCCAGAGTATCAAATTTTTCTCCGTCCTTAAAATATTCAATAGGTAGAGCAAATTCTTTCTGTTCCTTGGTCCTTTCACTTCCAGGTGGAATATCCCTATGCTCAATCTGAACTCCATCTTTGACAGACTTGGGAGGTGTAGGCGGTTCATACGAAGACATTACCAAAATAATACCGATTACATTTGGATTAACACTTGCCAATATAGCCACATTTCCACCTCGAGAGTGGCCAAGTAACAAAGTTGGCTTATTTCCATAATATTCAATTAATTCATTAACGGCTTTAAGATAGTTGGTAGTTGTAAAAAGTTCGGTTCCTCCCGGACTTTCCCAGGTGCCGGGCGGGTCAATCGCCACAGTATAAAACCCTTTGCCGTCTAAATATTCCTGGTGGCTAACAAAATTGGCGTAATCTTTGGTATCAATCTTACCGGGAAGCATAAGAACGACTTTTGAAGCGTTTTTGTTCCCTTTTTCGTTTACCGCCAGTGTAAATGATTTAGTATTAACCAAATTCATACTTGAAGTATACCAAAGTCTGAAAGATGTGTTACAGCGCCTTGCAAGGTCGGACCTTTAAAGATAATATTTAATTAACATGCCCACAAAAAACTCCATTAAAATTTACGCAGAAAACACTATCTATCATGTTTACAATCGCGGCGTGGAAAAAAGAGATATCTTTCTAGACGAACAGGATTATAAAGTTTTTCTTGGATACCTAAAAGAATACTTGTCCCCACCCCCAAGTCTTGAAGATAGAATAAAAAAATCTTTTACCTTAAAAGGTCGGACCTTTAAAGGTGTATCAAGACAGCCCAATAATTACTGCGAAAAAATTGATCTTTTGGCGTATTGTCTAATGCCCAATCATTTTCACTTCATATTAAAACAAAATGATGACAAGAACACTTTGAAGGAATTTATGCGATCCCTACTTACAAGGTATTCAGTATATTTCAATAAAAAATATGAGCGTGTCGGATCGTTATTCCAAGGTAAATATAAAGCGATTATCGTAATGGACGAAGTCTATCTACTCCATCTGTCGAGATATATTCACATAAATCCTTATGAGATAACCAAAGATCTTGTAAACGCATATTCTTCTTATGCCGAATATTTAGGCATTAGGCACACAGATTGGATAAAACCAAAGCTTATACTTTCCTATTTTACCAATCAAAAAACGACCCCCGAATTTACAGCAATCAATACTTATAAAAGTTTCGTAGAAAATTATTTAAAAGATAATTCGAACATATTGGAAGGTCTAAGATTAGAGTAGCTTTAAAGGTCCGACCTTTAAAGCTTAATCGGTTTCGTATTCAATCACGACCCAAGGAGTTGGTTTATTAAAGCCGCACATTCTTAAGACATCAATTGAAGCCTCCCTATGTTTACCGTTTTCCACTCTTGAACCCCGAATTGCGATTTCGTCATTCTTAAAAAGGTTTTCATATACCACCCTATCATGTATCACCTGCCCTAATCCATATAAATATTGCGGAAGGTTGTCGGTATGTCTTTTCAATTCACTGACATCGTGGGTTTCTGAATATTCTTTGAATTTATGTTCAAATTCTCCGTATTCAGGATAGCCTTTAGGCTTAATTGGGTTTTGCTCTCTTAGAAACTTTGCCGACATTAATTCACCCCACGCTTGAGTATCAATAACTCCTTGGCTATTTACAACACCCAGCTGATTAAGATACTGATTTAATAGCTGTCTAACACCGGCAGCTGCAGCCGGATCTTCGTGGCTTTTCTCTACAAGCCATGCCCAAAGCTTATCAATTTCTTCTGCACGCGTTTCCGAAGAACGCCTCTCGAATTGCTCTCCTCCTCTACCGAATCCACCCATATCCATTTTTATGCAACCCTCTCCTTCAGGGCTCTGTAATATTTTTGAAGATAATCTTCTGCTTTAGCCCAATGAGCTTCCCCCGCCCCAGCTATGGCCAAATTGCGCTCCACTGCGGCCAAGATTCGGAGGTGAGCCGCTTTTGCGGCCTGAAAAAGCGATATGCGATAGACCTCGGCATAAAGTTCTTTGGCAGTTTGCTCCGCCTCAAAAGAAGATTCCACAGAGTCCTTGCCGGCAAGCTCCCTATTCATTTTGACCTCAAGTGAGGCAACAAGTTCCGGCTCAAATGCCAGTTTGAGTTCGTCTTTCACTAATTTGTAAAATTTCTTCATTTTTCCTTTCGCCTCTATGAACTTACTTGCTTTTTCATAAACAAAGGCCTCTATTAATAGTTTTGCTGCTTGAATCGCCAGAGTCTTACTTAACCCATACTGCTCTTTGATGTGTTTCATAACATAGTCGCGGATGCGGACGCCTTCGGGAATGTTTTTGAGGCGCCACCAAGAAAGCTCCAAGCGGGCGGCGATTTCCGGATTGAATTTTAAGTGCTCCTCGGCGTCATTTCCACCAAACCTGCGCCTGCGGCGGCTAAAATCCAAAACTGCATCCTTCAATTTTTCGGGTCCAAAGTCAGGAAAATGATCGTTTTCGAAATAGTATTCGGTATAGGGTGACTGCCAAAGCAACATTCCGCTGGTTCTTTGTTCCCCGCTGGTTCTTATCATCAAATCCACATATGGATAAGGCTGGCCTTTTGTATCGAGATATTTTTCAAACAACTTTTTGTCAATACTCCCGGCAGGGACTTTGTCTATCACCATTTTTTGAACCGCGCGGATGATTTCATCGTGTCCGCCGTAATCTATGGCAATATTCATAATGTATTTTTTATTGTCTTTTGTTTCTATTTCCGCTTTGGCAATTTTTGATAGAAGGAATTTGGGCAGACGGTCTTTTCGCCCCAGGTGAACTATTTTTACGTTGTCCTTTTTGGCATCTGACAAGTATTGATTTATCATTCTTGAATACAGCTTCATCAGATAGCCTATTTCCTCTGTGGTTCTGTCCCAGTTCTCGGTAGAGAATCCCCACAGGGTAACCGTATGAATTCCCCAACTTCTCGACGACTTGCAAATTTCAACAGCAGTGTCAAACCCTTTTTTGTGCCCCTGAAGGGTGTTTAGCCCCCTGGCCCTTGCCCATCTGCGGTTGCCGTCGGGAATGATGGCAATATGATTTGGAACAACGGTGTCTTTGGGGAGAATTAGATTATTTGACATGTGATGTGATTATATCAAGAATATTGTCGCGATTCACAATTTGCCAGCCGTTTTCCATTGCAATTGCCTGGAGCTTCTCATTAGGCTCCATTACGAATGCGTGCTCAACGAGTTCCAACATATCAGCGTCATTTTCTGAATCCCCAACTGCAAAAGATCCGCCTTTGCCGTATTTTGAAACCAAATCTGCGACAATTCCTTTATTTCCCGCCAGACTTCGTTCAACTCTTCCTGTAAATTTACCATCTTCTATCTCCGCAACCGAGGAAACATGATTTGGAACCCCAAAAATTTTCCCTAAAGCTTCGCACATAAACTGAAAGTTCGTGGTAACCAAAAAAATGTCATATGTATCTTTAATCTTAGAAGTAAGTTTTTCGAAATACGGAAAAAATTTGGCTTTGTTTTTTGATAGGTATTTAAAAGTGTCATCAAGCATTATTTTATAATCCACTTCTTTCAAGGCATTTGCTGAAACCTTGAGCATTGAATTTGCGGCGTCGGTATAGTTTTGATTGCCATTTTTGTATTCGTTAAGTTCCCAGAGTATTTTGTCCCAAGTCCCTTTGGCAATAAATCCTCTTTTTTCTTGGTCTTGAACCTGATCAAAAATGGAGTGACCTTCGTATATAACGCCGTCAATATCAAAAAGCGCTAGTTTTTTCATATCTTTATTTTATATCATTTTGAAAAAATTAATTAAATAGCCTTCACACTGATATATCTATATATAACGATGTATCAGAAAAATGTTAAAAAAACCTTGTTCTATTGTTCTAGAACAGTAGAACAAACAAATAGGATTTGGGGATTTTAGAGAGTTTCGAGATCATTTTCCTCTCTTTCGGTCGGTTCGTGTATTACAGGTGCCCCTCTCCCCTCGTGCCCGCTTCCAATTGTGCCCAACTCGTCATCAAGCTGGTCTTCTGAGTTTTGTTCTTGTCTTTCTGTCATATTGAATCACCCCCAATCGTATCGTGCACTAGGTTAGTCTTCTTTGGTATAATTCACCCCATGGCACTTGCAGAATTTAATAAGTATGAGGATCCGGAAGTCCGTGCCTGGGCTATGATTTGGAAAGTAGCGCCTCAAATGGAAAGAGTCCGTCCTTTGACTGAAGGAGACCAAGAAACTATCGATGAAATATCAAAACTCAGAACCGAAGGAAAATTGACAGATGCTCAAAAAAAGGTATTAGATACGATTGGGATGAATGTCTCAATCGACTACGACGGCTTTTAACATATGCGCGTACCCGTTGTCTTTTTGCCCATTACTGCATTTTTGAGACTATTTTTTTCGTTTCCATTTACAATTGAGGTCGAAATATCATATTTTTTGGCTAAAGAAAGCGCCTGTTCAACTTTATGGAGCATTCCCCCTGTCACATCTACACTTTTTGCCCCAATAATTGAAGACTTTAATTGATTAAAATTTTTATTCGTTATTACCGGAATAATGTTTCCTTTTTCGTCGTGAACTCCATTAACATCAGTGACGTAAATCATGCGAATTTTATAGTCTCTGACTAATTTCTTAGCAACGATAGAAAGTACTTTTTCTGTGGAAAAAATCGTGCAACCTTGCCCCCTGTCCATTATTACGTCTCCATATATGACAGGGTGCGACCCTGTCAGCAAAGCTTGTTTGATCGGGTCTAAATATGATTTATTAGATACTTGTGTATCAGAAATAATGAAACTTGCGGGAGAAAACGGAAAAACCGGGAGATTTCCTTTGATGAAAATCTTTACTAAAATGTCATTTAGAGTTCTCGCCGCGTCTTCTACTATCGTCATTCCCATCAAACTCTTAGAATTGATAAGTCCTTTTTTTGTTTGATATTTTTTGGCGGGAGTATGTGCAAAAGACCCGGCGCCATGACCGATAACAATCGCGCAGGGAAACACTTTTAGTGCCGCTTTTATTTCCCCGCCTAATCTTTTTATATTTGCCGGTCGCGCAGTAAACTCCTTGGACTTATCCGTAATTACGCTCCCTCCAAGTTTTATAAATATTAGTTCTTTCATCCCGCTATTCTAGCAGATTGGCAACAAGTGTTATACTTTCTATTGGTCTCAAAAAAAATGGCAAGAACCTCACACTTCGACTCGCAAGGCTCGCTCGGTGCAAGCACTTTTGAGGCAGTTTTTGAAAAACTGGCTGTACCTCTAACCAAATTTGTAATCAAAAGAGTTTCAGGGGACTCTGAAGCGGTAGAAGAAGTACTCTCTTCCACTATGGTTGCCGCCTGGCGTGGGTGGAATTCGTTCCGTCATAAGTCGAGCTACTTCACCTGGATGTGCAGAATCGCTTTAAATAAAATCGCCGATTATTACCACGATCAGGTGAATCGCAACTCAAAAATTGTGGTACCTCTTATAGACGCTTTTAATAATATTGATGATAAATCCCTTTCCCCGGAAGAATCGATTGCACTAGATGAACTAAGAAGGTCTGTAAACGATTGTTTAAATCTTATCTCCCCCGAAAAAAGACGCTTGTTGCAGTTTAGGTACTGGTACGATCTTTCCTACTCCGAGATAAGTAAAATTTTTGGAATTAGCGAACGGGCAGTTGAGGGACAACTTTACCGCGCCCGTCATGAATTTGCGGAGATTTGGTCACGCGAAGGCAAAGTGTGACCGTTCGGATACCAATCCCTTGTTTGTTTATAAATTGATAGCTCCTGGTGGGTCATTATTTGGACCTCTCCTATGTCCAGCAGGTTTGAACCCTTCCTTTGAAAAACAAAGTTTATATGCAAAGCGGAATAGATTGGACTCATGTGAGGGTTTGATTTTTCAATATGACCTGCGCGCACTTCCGGATTTCTGTAATCTCTAGTGCTGGGTTTTCCCCACGGGAATACATTTGGCGTTAACGGGTATGCAGATTGAATCAAACGGGAAAGAGCCACCCTATTTTCCTCTTCGGTAATAAACCTTACCCCATAAATATCTCCTTCCGGCACCACGGAATCTCTCCTTTTGATCTTGTTTTCAATTCTTGACAGCCCTTTTGCTCTATACCCACTTTCCTCCCAATCAATTTTTACATTATTTAAAACCAGAAAGTAAGAAAAACCAACAAACAATGATTTTGCCATTCTTTCCCGCGTTTCAACATCCGGAAGACTATTTATTTGCTCATAAACATTCTCAGGCATTCTGACAGCAATATTAAAATCTCTTTCTGTGTTCATAAGGAAGAAAATTTTAACACGGACAAACGGACATACAAGACCGTAATTTAAAGGTGCGTCAGTTTATACCAGAAAATTTTGACGGGGAAAATTGGGAAGGCATTAAAGACACGTTTGAATCGATCCGGTTCTGTAATAAGTCGATAGAACCACTCCAGACCTGCTTTTTCCATCCATATCGGAGGTAATTTGGAAACACCCGCAATATAGCGAAAAGTTCCACCTACTGCCATTGCTCCCTTGATTTTAAGTTTTGAAAGATTATTGTGAATCCAAATTTCCTGTTTAGGATTGCCAAATGCCACAAACAAAAGATCTGGAGCAAATTTGTTTATCTTGTCAATTGCATCTTTCTGTAATCTTTCGTCTACTTCCGTCTCAGGTTGTCCTTTTTGGTTCAATTTTGGTCCCGCTGCAGTTTCAATTTTTAATTTTGAATTTTTAATTTTTAACTTTGAAGCTGCTTTAGCAGCTTCATCCCCCAATCCACCGAGAAGAAACACTTTCCAATGTCTTTTTGCCGCCAGTTTGATCAAACCCTCAAAAAGTTTTCTGCCAGGAATGACATTTAAGCTCTTTCCAAAGAGGAATCTTGAAGCATAGGCAAGTCCCACACCATCCGGTACTGCATAGTCTGCCGAATTGAGAGCAATCTTAAGCTCTTTGTTCTTCTGAGCCATTAAAACAAGCTCCGGGTTGGGTGTCACAATACTGAATTTTGTATTACAGGATATATTTTCTTCCACTCCTGTTAGCAATAAGTTAACCGAACTGCTAAGTATATTAATTCCAAGGATTTGTCCGTATTTCCGACCTTTTTTGTCTTTTTTTACTCTGATTTTGTTCATTAACTTTTAACTTTTAGCTCATAGCCTTTAACTTTTTATCCATTAGCCTCATATTTTCCGCAGGTAACTACAACCTATATTGTCATTTGTATATTGTATATAGTATGTAGTATATAGGAAACGATAGAACTATACTAAGGGATAGTAGTACAAATTACGCATCAACTACAAACACACAATATTGAACAAGTTTTTACTTCTTTTTTCAAATACGTATTCTAAAACTTATCCTCAATCGATCCTCAACTCGATTGACATTTTTTGGCTTATACTATGAGTATTTATTTTAGAAAGATATTACTTACCAACCCTACTATTTTATTTAAATCAATAAGTGCAAGTCTTAAAGAAATACTAACCCTATAAGTTTATCTTGTTCTAGTTTTTCCCCATACCCCATATTCTATATACGATATACTAGTTTATCCCCTCGTGCTGACACTTCTTTTCCAAAGCTCAATATTTTCAAGAACTAGACCTGTTCCCCTAACAACGCACAAAAGTGATTCGTCGGCCACATGAGCAGGAACTCCGGTTTCTTGTGTCATCAGCTTGTCAAAATTCCTGAGGAGTGACGTTCCCCCACTCATTACAATCCCTTTATCTATTATATCTGCCGCAAGTTCAGGCGGCGTATCTTCCAGAACCGCTTTTACCCCACCTACGATTTGCATCAAAACAAGATTTATCGCCTCACCAACCTCAGTTGAAGTTATAATTACACTCCTGGGAAGTCCAAATACCAGATCGCGCCCGGATATTTCAAGTTTTTCCTCCTTGGCTAAAGGTGTGGCCGAACCAATTTTCAATTTGATTTCCTCGGAAGTCTGATCTCCGATAATCAAGTTATGTTTCTTTTTCAAATAATTCTGTATGGCCTCATCAATCTTATTTCCGGCAACCCTGACAGATTTGTGAGTAACAACTCCTCCAAGAGAAATTACGGCCGCCTCGGTTGAGCCTCCGCCAATATCTACTATCATATGCCCGGACGGTGCAGATACAGGAATTCCCGCTCCAATTGCGGCTGCCAGCGGCTCATCAATTAAATAGGCATGGGAAGCACCTGCGGAGAGGGTTGCATCCAAAGCTGCACGGCGTTCCACCTGTGTACAGCCGGCAGGTACACAAACCATCACATTTGGCTTGAAAAACTGGAATTTGCCGACTACTTTACCTATAAAATACTTTAGCATTGCCTCGGTTATCTGATAATCCGCTATTACCCCGTCTCTCATAGGACGACTAGCAATAAGCGCCTCCGGAGTTCTACCCAACATTTTTTTTGCCTCTTCCCCCACAGCCACTACTTTATTGTCATCGGCAGAAATCGCTACAACTGTGGGCTCATTCACTATCAACCCCTCTCCAGCCAACCAAACCAGAGTGTTGGCAGTACCTAAATCGATTGCGATGTTTTTACGAGGCATAATATTAATTCAAAAATCAAAATTAAAAAATCAAAATTTTGACTTCTTACTTTTGAATTGTATCAAGGGCATTATATCAGAATTCAGAGATATCATTGGGAGTCTGATATAATATGAGCCATGACTAAAGTCCGTATTTATGTATTTTTGTCTACACTTTTAATAGTCGGTGTTTTTGGTGTTTTTGTTTCATTCTATGCAAGAGGATATCGTCTAAATCTCAAAACGTTTAAATTTGAACCCAACGGGATTCTGGTGATAAAATCTGAACCTGATGGTGCCTCGGTTTATGTAAACAAAGAGCTGAAGGGTGCAACAAACACCTCCCTTTCCCTAGCACCAGGCAATTATGACGTTGAGGTCAAAAAAGACGGTTTTTTCCCCTGGTCCAAAAGACTCTCAATAGATAAGGAGATTGTGACAAACGTGTCTATTTCACTTTTTAAAAATGTCCCGTCGCTCTCCCCAATCACTTTTTCGGGAGCGATTAACCCGGCAGTGTCTCAAGACGGCACAAAAATGGCATTTTTGGTTCCAACTTCAAAAGATCCGGGAAACGACAAGGAAGGCTTGTGGAGTTTAGATACCTTTAATTTCCCGTTGGGGTTTTCCGGCGACCCTAAAATGATAACCGACGGCGATCTTACGGGCTCAACGTATGTATTTTCACCCGACGCAAGACAAATCTTGCTAACTACATCTAACGGTATCTTTCTACTCGATTCCGGATCTTTTATTTCCCAGTCCCAAAGAATAAATATTGCCTCACGGGTGCCATCAATACTTGCTCAATGGGAAAACGAAAAGAAAATCAAAAATGAGAGTTTGGTTAGAAATTTACCTCCGGACGTTGCTGACATTTTAACCAGAAAAAGTAAGACTTTTACTTTCTCCCCTGACGAAACGATGATCCTCTATACCGCAAGTTCTTCCGGAACATTGCCTGAAGACCTTATCAGCCAACTTCCCGGCTCATCTACTCAAAAACAAGAAAGAAATGTTAATGCGGGCTCAAGTTACGTTTATGATATCAAAGAAGACAGAAATTTCCTGATTACCAATAACGAGGTTGTCGTAGGAGACACACCAAATTATTCTTTGCGTTGGATGCCTTCAAGCAAACATATTCTGCTTGCCCAACCAGATCAAGTGATTATTATGGATTACGATGGTACAAATAGACAGGTTGTCTATTCCGGAAGTTACTTTGCGCCCTTTGCCTTTCCGTACAGGAATTCGACAAAGCTTTTGATTCTAACAAACCTCGGGGCAATATCCCTAGTCCCCAACCTTTACACCCTAACGATTAAGTAAACTTTTGTGCCCTCAGAGGGAATTGAACCTCCATCTTACCCTTAGGACGGGTCTGCTCTATCCGTTGAGCTATGAGGGCATATTTACCTGGTCGGGGTGCTGGGAATTGAACCCAGTGTCTTTACGTCCCGAACGTAACGTGATACCGATTCACTACACCCCGAGTCATACGAGGGGTGCCAAGCTCTGCTTACACCCACATTAGGCTGATTATAACAGGAAAGTGGGTGTTCATACTATGTGATAATATTATTTTATATGCCTTCTTCCCGCCCGGGATATGAATATCTTTCTGCTTATACACTTGGAAAAGTTATTCAGGATTTAACCGTAGAATTTTGCAACCGCTACATAGATTGCAAGAGCAGAACCCACGACCAAATGGTGCAAGCGGCACGTTCCAATTGTCAAAATGTGGCAGAAGGCTTCAGTAACCCGTCACTAAAAGGTTATATTAAACTCGTAGGTATTGCTTACGGTTCAAATGAAGAACTAACTAAAGACTACCAGGATTTTTTAAGGCAACACAATTTACCAATTTGGGAGAAAAATGACGAAAAAGTTAGGGTTTTTAGGGAATTTAGGGCAGTTTGGACTTCCCCAACCTCTCTAAATACCCCAACACCCCCAAACACCCCAACTGAGTTTGCCAATATGTTGCTTACTTTTTGCAACATGGAAGGCTTTTTACTTAAAAAGTTGGTTGCTTCACTTTTGGAAAAACACGAAAAAGAGGGTGGCTTAACAGAGGAACTATACAGAAAAAGAGTTGAATATCGCAAAAGCCACTCCATTTAGTGTAAAATCCATAAAATGCTAGCCAAACTTAAACAAAAAATTATCGATAAGACTTCCGGTAAACGCAAAAACGAGACTTCTCCCGAGATCTTCGACGAGTTTAAGTTAAAAACCGGCAAAAAGAATCAGCTTTTTACTTTTTTTAAACCCGAAGTGTTTTTGAAAAAGACTCCGGATCAGATCGAAAAAATATTAGACTTGGTATTTAAAAAACTTGAGGAATATGAAGTCAGCGTTGACGGAGCCGCCCTTTTCCCGGGAGCAGCTATCGGCAAATACACAATAATGGATAAGCACTACGGCGTAATTAATACCCTATCTAAAAATGCCTCCAAAATTCTTAGCAAAGACGAACGTAATTTGGTCTTAAAGACTCTCGGTATAACAAACCCAAATACAAAGATATTGGGCGGGCACGAAGCATATGAAATTTCTGGCTTCGGCAGAACTTACGATTTCGATACTTATTGGTTGGAGGCCCCCTCAACAAAAATTAAAAGTGGGTTCTATGTTAGAAAAATGAAAATTGGAGACAGCGAAACTGTTGTTGTAAACGGATTCCATCCCCATCAACTCGCCCACTACACCGAACCGGACAGATTTGTGGGAACGATGTTAGTCTCTTCTGACCGTGACTGGTCGGTACTCAGAACCGAGATGCTGGGCGAAACCTTTCCGGATAAGGCGGTACCGGGTTCGATTCGCGGAATGCTATACAAAGATGCAAAAACATACGGGTTTGAAACAGTAACCATCGCCAATAATGCCCTACATCTCTCAGCAGGCCCAACTGAAGCGTTATTCGAAATCGACAACTTTCTGAACAAGCCGTTTGGAATTGACTTCATAAAAGAAGAGGCAAACTTAAGTAAAAAATTAATGGATAAAGGTATAAAAGAAGAAGATATAAGGAGTATTATCAATGACAAAGAGGTTCATTCTCTTTTGGAACACAAGAATACCAGTGAAGCAATCGAATTGATTGAGTCAAAACTGATGCAGAAAGATATATAAATACTTATTCTGTTTGTTAACGAATAACCTCTTCAAACTATATCAAGAGCTTTTTATACTTCTCCCCGTCCTTGTATGGCCCTATTATGGCCAAATTCAAGTGATCTTTAACAAATATCTTTTTAGCTTCGTTTACGACTTCTTCTTTTGTCACTTTACCGATTCTCTTGTAAAGTTCGTCCGGAGTTAAAACCTCTTTCAAAAACATCACCTGTTCTGCAAAAAAGTCGCCTGCTGCTTGAGTATCTTCCAAGGAAAGCGCAATATGGCCCTTAAGATATTCTTTTGTTTTTTCCAACTCCTTGGGGGAAATCGGAAACTTGCCGTCCGCCAGACCGTAGAGTTGATCCAGAATAACTTTAATTGCTTCTTCGCTCTTGCCCGTATCCACACCTGCATAAAACCCTGTATATCCTACTTCGTTAAATTTATCTCCTGCCGGTTTAACAGCGTATGCCAATCCACGACGTTCCCTGACTTCTATAAACAACCTTGAACTCATAGGCCCTGCCAGTATTGTGGAAAGTACACTTTGGGCAAATCGTCCCGAATACCCCCTGCCCTCGCTTAAAAAACCAAGGATTATATGAGCCTGTTCAACCTTTTTGATTTTAAGTTTAAATTTAGGACTTTTTTGTTCCGCTTTAAAGGTCTGACCTTTAAAGTCACTTATAGTTTTTCCACCTAGTGGGTGGAGAGAAGTAAAATATTTATTTACTAATTCAAGGGCTTCTTTTTCTGTAATACCGCCAGAAACTGAAACAAACATATTTTCGGGATAGTAATGTCGTCCTCTGTAAAGTTCGAAGTCGCTTTTAGTTATTCGTTTTACGCTCTTTGCTTCCCCACCTATATCCCACCCCAATGAACTACCTTTAAAAATTAGCCCCTCAAAAACATCGTGAATTTTTACCATTGGAGTATCCTCGTACATCGCAAGTTCCTGAATAATCGTCCCTTTTTCGCGTTCTATCTCCTCGGGTTTTAGAAGCGGAGAAAGAACCATGTCACTTAATACATCCATTGCGGTTTCGACACTACCTGAACGGGATTTTATATAAAAATTTGTCCAATCCTTACTTGTTGCCGCATTAAACTCTCCTCCTATCGAGTCCACCGCCTCACTAATTGCCTTAGCGGAAGGTCTTTTTGCACTACCCTTAAAAACCATGTGTTCTAAGAAGTGGCTGATACCGTTGATTCGTTTGTCCTCAAATCTTGACCCGGTTTTGACCCACACAGTTACGGTTACCGACTCCAACCCCGGCATGGGGACAGTTACAACAGTCAAACCGCTTTTTAGTTTATGAAGTTTGTATTCCATGAAGCTAGTATATAGTATATTGTATGTAGTATGTAGGGGGAGCGAAAACCATGAAACTAGGATATAGTACATTGTATATGGGGAAACATAGGCACAAGGACAAAAGACATGATATTAAAATTTACTGATTTAATAGCCTGGAAAGAGGCTCACAAATTAGTCCTTCTTACATACAAAGTATTGGAAACTTTTCCCAAAAAGGAAATTTTTGCCTTATGTGACCAAATTAGAAGATGTGTAGTCTCGATTGGTGCAAATATTGCAGAAGGATTTTCAAGACGAGGCAAAAAAGAGAAAACTCAGTTTTATTACATTTCCAAAGGTTCACTAACCGAATTAGAAAATCATTTCATAGTTGCCAGAGATGTTGGCTATATTGACAAAAAGGAATTCGAAAAGGTACTTGGGCAAATGGATTTAGTCGGCCGCTTACTTACCGGTCTTATCCGCTCAGTCTCCTAATCCCGCGCCCTATCTCTTCCCCATATACTATATACCACATACTAGTTCCTCTAGTTCCAGGCCCCCCTCTTCCCTATATACGATATACTATATACAACATACTACTTTGCCCCAACATACAATATACGATATACTAGTTTATGTCCCAAAATCCTCATGGTAAATCCAGTCAGATCATAAAGAGTTTTGAGGCTAAATTACTTAGTAAAAGGTCTTTTGTGGCCAAAGTTGTAGATTTCCTTACCTCGTACTTCGGAACAATAGGATTTCTTTTCGCAAACGCGGCTATTTACGGAATTTGGGTTTTGGGAAATTCAGGAAAAATTCCCGGATTCCCCCAGGTTGACCCCTACCCCTACTCTTTCATGAATTCTTTCGTTTCAATAGAGGCGATCATTTTGTCCGTAATAGTTCTGATGAGTCAAAACCGGGAAAACCAGCGTGATATTTTACGAAACGAACTAGGACTACAGGTTGAGCTAATTTCAGAAAAAGAAATCACCAAAATACTTAAAATCCTCAAAGAAATCCGCTCGGGAAAGAAGAATTCGGAACCCGACCAGGAGCTTGAGGAAATGACAAAAGAAATCGACGCAGGGTATATTGAAAGAAAACTGGAAAAAGAACTTACGGAATCAGAAAAAATTACTTGACATTGAACTTCTATAGGCTTAAACTTCCCTCAAAGTTTGCTGAAAACTTTAATAGATTCCCGCCTACGCGGGAATGACAGTTGGGAATGTGCACTTTTACATCATAATTCAAATTCAATTTTCATTTCTTGACCCACGAAAGGAGGTTAAGATGGATAACTATTTGAAAGCGTTTCCTGATACAAGTCCTGCAACAAAGCACCAACTGCGTCACCTTCTTTCACAAGTTGGTAATGTAGACGAAGTTTTGAGGAAGGCAACCGAAAACGGTGTACCACCGAAGAGTTTGGTCCAATGGCTTGATAAAAGCATTCAGAGACAACAAAAATCCCCAAGCAATCAACCGGTTGTTGCAGCGACAGCACCGAGACGAGCCGGGGATCAATCTTCTGAACGAAAAGTGGAAGAGCCCGCAGAAGAAGCCGAGGATCCAGCAGAGGAAAAACCGGAATGGCGTGAACGATTGACGGGATGGCTCGGCCGTGGCAAGTCAGGTAAGAAAGCCAAAGCTGATCAAGTTCAAGCTGGCAATCGAGACAGCCAAAAAAATTCCGGCTTGGTTAAATGGATCGGAATCGGAATTGTAATTGTAGCAGTTGGTCTGGCCGGCTGGCAGTTTATGAGGAACGGCATAGCCCTTCCCAGTTTCAGCGGTGACAGAACAGATTTCAATCTCTCTGGCGCGCCAAGTTTTATCATAACTCTACTGTTTGCCCCAACTATTCTTGTAGCCATAAACATTATCTCATTCGCCGAATCATTTTCCAGAAAAGAAAGATGGCTCCTTGACTGGTGGATCGCAATACTAACAGTTGTTGCTCTGGTTGAACGGGTCGCTATCGGCGAAAAGCTCTGGTTGTTCCTTTTGGGCGCATGCACCTTTGGAATGGCTGTAGCCATCTTTTTAAACGAATCTCAAGAACAAGGTGGTTGGTTCGATACAATCGACTTAACCCCGTTGGGGAACGCTGCCGGAATGCTTTTGATCATACACGCCGCCAATTGGGCCGCCATTCCATATCCTACATATGTTCCAATCTGGATCGTGTGGATTGTTTTTGGCATTTCTATGATCAAGGAACTCGCACGAACATTTTGGCTTGGGATATTTGCAGTCGTAACTGGTGTAGCGGCAGCAATTACACTTAATATCTCGGTGATTTCTATCTGCCTCGCAGCATCGGTAATCGCGGTAACCTGGGGTTCACGTAAAGGATGGGTTCCAACGTCTCGGCACCGTAGCGATACCTCTGTTTTCTCGGGAAGTGGTCGAGAACTTTCGATCATCATTCCCTATGACGTAGTCCTTGGGCAAGTTTATGCGTTCGCGTTAACAGCGTTTGCCCTGTACGGCAACTTTTTGGTTGCGACATTTACAGGCGGGCAATAACAAATTTCGCATCAACCAAACCCCCCCGTGGGACGGATATTTCTTCAATTCAGAAGAAAAAATCATCTCACGGGGTACAAATCGGAGGTCCGAAATGAAAAAATTGTTTGCGAAATTCAGTTCGTCAATGTCAACATCAAAATGGCGACCGACTATCCCAACCCAAACCAAAACAATTGGAAAGGTGTTTTTCGACTTTCTGATCCTGGCTATTGTGATGACATCAATTGTCGTTGGGATCTTTTCCAAGAATCTTATGATTCCGGCGATCGTACTCCTTGCTTTGTTTGTATTAAGTTTTTTTATCCAGCGAAAGCCCGGATAAGGAGGAAGAAATGTTAAAGAAGATCAAAATCAGTGAACGAGGAGATGGTCGGATAATATTCGTCCTCCTCCTCGCGATCGTGGTAATCGTTATTCTCCTGCTGTTCGGAGGGGGAGCCCAATTAGTGGCTATCAACTCTGTGTCGCGGCTCCTGGAGTGCCAAGACATGGGAATTCTGGGAGTAAGACTGCAAAATTCATACTCGCCCAAACAGGAGTATGCAATGGAGCACCAATTCCCTGATGACGTCGCTTCTGGGCAGGTTAGATACATAAGCATTCTGGGTGATGACATCACCATCCCCAAAGAAGGCTGGGGAGACATCTACGCAAGACGGGAAGACTTTTCCTATTGCGTCGACGACCTAACCGACGACAAAAAGAAAAGGACTTGCATTGACAACTACTACGGCAATCCCGATGCCGGATTTGCCACAGTTGGCATTGGTGGAACCATTTGGAAACCCACAGATTATGGCCAACTGAGCGGGCAAAAAATGTACGTCAGCGTGGCATTCATCACCGGCCTGACGGATTTTGGGTTCCCTATCGGAGCAATCGTCATTAATGACGATTACAATCCGGACTTTTCACCCCAGGCGTATACCCCTGACTTTCAGGCCTCCCTCGCATGCAAGATGCTTGTTTGGGAAGGTACTGATAAATCAGAGATCAATTGCAGGGACTTTGGATACTTGCCTTACACGAATAAAGTAATTCAAGGGCCCTCGATAATCAACGGAGCTGGATACTATATCGTCGAAGGGTGCTCTAATGGGATTTGGGTAAAACCGTATTCAGAAATGCAGCCGGGGGCTTTAGACGGCCTTTCCCAAAAAACGTTGGAATCGATTGTCGAGATGTTCGGACAAATCACCGCTCCGGCTCCGGCTTCGACACCCTAACCATTTCCTGGAGGACAATAACATGTCACAAAATTCGAGTCCAAAACCGGCCAACAAAAAGCCGATGTTTTTCGTCCTTGGTATCCTGGGAGCAATCGTCGGGATAGCCATTTTTGGAAGCGCAGCCGGAAGGTTTGTTGCATATTTGATCTGCGCCTTGTTCATTGGCGCGGTCGGCTATGTGACTTACAATTCTACCAAAGACGCCAAGTACTGGCTCGGCATACCTTTTGCCCTGACTTTCTTCGGCTTTGTCTTCGGAGCCTTTGAGGATGCTGCCAGATACGGAGCAAAAATCGGTGGCAGTTTTCAAGGCATCGCCTGGCTGCTACTCTGCCCTATTATCGCCATTGCCGTTGCCATAGGCAGCCGCTTGTATTCAAAGAAAAAGCCTGACATCGACGCAGGAATCAATGATACATTAAGGAATGTTGACACTGCGCTTGATAATGCAGCCGATGAATTGGGCAAACTGCTCAAATTGAAGAAGTGATACTTAAATCTTGACCGCTCGTTGCGCTTTAATACAAAAAGCAACGGGCGGTTTTTTTTGCCCATCGAAGCTCGAAGAGCGAAGTTGGGTTTGGAGAAACCCGCCCCACTTGACATACCATGTCTATAGGATTATACTGCCGGCAAGTCAAAAATATGGCAAAACCCGAGGAATCAGACAATAGCCAACAAGGTGAACTAGAAGGTGAACTAGTGATAGATGTCACCCCACTTAATCAAGCCGAAGAGGATTCGATTGAGGTGGCCAATCCTTCAAGAATGCGCAAATTGACTGGTGAGGAAATTAAATCACTAGGTCTTCCCGAAACAGTAGCCCCATTAATAACAAGCGCTGTCAGAAAATCAAAAAAAGGCCCAGACAAGCTCATCTATCTCCTTAGAACTGGTGAAGGAAGCGTTTTTGAAATGGATGAAAGGCATCCGATGGTCCAGGAAATGCAGATTAAGGCCGCCGGTGCTGCAATCGACACTTTTGAGACTGTAACCCCACTTCAAACGGCAAATGCGATCAAAAATGCAATTAGTCAATTTGGATATACTTTCGATGGAGGGCCGCTTCAAGCTTGGGATTTTGCAATAAAAGCGATGGATAAGATGATCGAGTTCCAAAATAAACAATTACAAATTCATCAGATAAATGTGATGCAAGCAGCAACAGTACAACTTCAATCGGACATAAGTCTTGGCCTCGCCGGATATTTGACTCTTCCACCGCTTAGAAAACGTGCAGCAGACATATTAATTCAACTAGGTCTTGCGGCCGCTGTTAAAAACTATTCTGGCCAAGACACTCTAGATGCGGCCGATAGACTTGGAAAAATAAACCTTCTTTTCGAACAGATGACACAAGAGGCGGCCACTGCAAAAGCGCAGGGGAAGGCTGACCGGGCATATCTCGCTGCCGATAAGGCAAAAACATTTATCGGAGACATACTCGCACAAGGAAACGAAAGTACTATCGCCTTTTCTAAAACTTTGATTGGTTTTGTATTTGGAGACGACCATCAAGACGAAGGTGTGATAACGGCAACACTGAACAAAGCTGGGGAGTCGGGTCAAAAACTTCTTGCCCTTATACAAGGGTCGGGTCAGGGTATAAATGGTTTTTTCAAAAATTTGTTTAATAAAGGTGGAGGAGCACGACCTTGACCGAAAAGGCCGAGATGGAAAATAACAGTCCCACTCTTGCAATCCCCTAATAATAATCCTACAATCCCCCTGCAACTTAACATTACCCTGAAAAGGGAATAAAAAGGAGAATCTTATGAACGACCTGATTTGGTATTTGGTCTTATCAATTGCCGGTGCTGTAGGCTTTTTCATCGCGATCTTCATGCCTTTTTTGTGTGAGATCAAGAAAACAAGACTGGAGATGGAAAAGAAACGCGCGTTACGGGCGAAAAATCCGATTTCTTTCGGCCTCAATTATTTCTTTGACGAAAACGACAGAATTGAGGCTGTCGTCACTGACATCGACTATGAAGCCGGAGAGTTATCTATCGACGTCACCTTGCATGTAGCAGGTGACGACACCATCCTAAGTGCCCCGAACGACAGTGATTTGAGCAATGTCAGACTGTCGGTAAGGCACGCAGACGGAATAGTCGAAGCGCTATCGTTTGACATTGCAAATGACAAACCTGTCGCCTTTGACGGATGGGACATTGTAATAGACGACGTTCTTGCCAAAACTGGCTAGGTCGTTTTCTTAAAGGAGACATTATGCCATTCAAAACCTGGTCAGCTCTGATATTTTTGACGTTCGTGCTTGCAATATTTGTGATAACGCCGTTATGCTACGCTATCGGCGATAAAAAGGCCGAAACCGAACTATTGAACAGAGAGTTTACTGTTTTCGCCTCGGTTGTCAACAACACTGAAAAAACGCAAATCGGAACAATTCAGGCCAATTCGGTATCTGGAGTTTGGGAATTTGGATATATTGGGTATGTGTCTGGTCCAATCCAGCTTGACAACGGCTTTAATCTTACATCGGAACAGGGTGGTTACATTCTTACAAAAGAGAACGTTCCAAACAAGGTTTATTTGACAGTCGGTACCGTAAAAGGATGGCAGATAGTTTACGCTAATCCAATTCTTCCATAGGATGAAAGTCAACAAGAGCAGCGCTAAATCACCCAAAAGGTGAATCCTAACAAAGGACGCTGCTCTTTTTTTTGGTTATTGCCAACCCCAAAAGCCCGGGACTACAATCCAAGTATGCCGGGAGATCATGTAAAGTCCAGCCACCGCCTAATCCAAAGTTTTGAGGCAGACCAGCTCAAGAATCGTCCAAAATTCATACAAATTGCAGACCGATTAACTTTGTTGTTTGGGAGCATTAGTTTTTTTACTCTTAATGCCTTGCTTTTTATTGTTTGGATAGCAATCAATACAGGGTCCGTCCCACTTATACCGGTCTTTGACCCCTACCCTTTTATTCTTTTGACTATGTTTGTTTCGCTTGAGGCAATTTTTCTTTCCATAATCGTTCTTATGAGCCAAAACAGACAGGGGCACATTTTTACCCTCCGCGAGGAACTTGATATGCAGGTTAATCTCCTGGCAGAACGCGAAATAACTATGTCACTTAAAATTTTGAAGCTGATGGCAAACAAAATGGGAGTAAAAATTAAGGATAAAGAACTGGGCGAGATGGTTAAAGAAACCGATATTTCTTATATCCAAAGAGAAATACAGGAACAAATTCAGGAAAGAAAACGTCTTTCCAAAAATACAAAATAAAAACAATAAGCAAGTGTCCTTGCGAGGAGCAGTAAGCGACGCGGCAATCTATAACGGATGAGATTGCTTCGTATGACTCGCAATGACAAAAAGCATCACATTCGTTCGGGCGCTTTCCCCACGAGATTTTCGCTCTCGCCTTTAGGTATTATTCATACACGGCTCGTGCCAAAATCTGGCGGGGCTACACGCCCTCACATTCGTTCGGGCGCTTGTATCCCAAGAAGTTGAAGGCCATTCTTAAGTATCTGCCCTGTTGCAGCTGTAAGCGTCACTCTGAATGCACTTATACTCTTCCACTCTTCTGCTTTTCTACTCTCATCCTCCAAAATTCTAAATTTATTGTAAAAAGTATTATATTTCGAAGCCAAATCATATAAATAGTTACACAAAAGATTGGGTGAGTAAGTTTTGGCTGCAGTCGCTATTACCTCAGTAAATCGGGATAAAGCTCTTAGTAACGACAATTCTTCTTCAGTTTCCATTTTCCATTTGCCATTTATCATTTCATTTGTAGATTTGCTTATTTGCTTATTTGTAGATTTAAGAAGTACGCTGTTGCATCGAGCAACTGTATATTGAAGATATGGGCCCGAGTTGCCTTCCAAAGACAGGGAACTTTCAAAATCGAACGCAATGTCCCCGCCTATCCCTTGCTTTAAAAATGCATATTTAACGGCTCCAAGGGCAACCTGTTCTGCAATTTCATCTTCCATATTGTGTGCATCAAGAAGTTTTTTCTTAGCTTCGTCCAAAACCCATTCCCCCCTAATAATTTTTCCGGTTCTTGAACTCATCTTTCCTTCGGGAAGACGGACCATCCCGTGCCCTATGTGTGTTGTAGCCTCGGCAAGATCCTTTTTGTACATAGATAGGGCTTTAAGGACAACGTCAAAATAGGCATCAATCTCGTTACCGGTCACGATAATCGATTTGTCATATGGAAAATCTTTGTATTTGGCAACAGCATTGCCGAAATCCTTGGCTTCGTATGTGGGCAAATTAAGGGCATTTATAAAAACCCTATTATGCAAACCGTATTTTTCTCCAGGAAAAATTACAGCGCCACGCTCACCCTTCTCAAAAATTCCTTTGGCCAAACCGTCCAAAACCATTCCATAGCCAAATTCTCCGGTTCTGCTTTCCGGATAATAGCCGTCAAACTTCATCCCAACCCTTTTATAAATTGATTCGAAATATTCCAAACTCCATGCCCTACCAATTTCATAAATATTTTTGATTTCAGAATAAGAATACTTGCCGTCTTTTTTGATATATTGATCGTAGTTCACCTGTGGAGATTCGTTGAATTCCGGCAAAACCACTTCCTGTGCAGCCTTGAAAATTAAAAAGTTAAGCTCTTTCATATCTTCTACTGCTTTCGGATCTTCTTCAAAAGCAGTTGCACCTTTTGCGTATGCTTGTCCAAAATACTCGATTCTTTCTTTTAGAGGCTTTTCGGTAAGGTCTTTAATATCAACTTTGTCCTCTGAAAACTTAAACATTAAACCCCAAATCGCCTTGGCAGCATGCATGCCAACATCGCCAAAATAATCGGCTCGCCATACGTCTCCGCCAATCGCGCTTTGCAAGCGGCTAATCGATTCACCAACCGTATTTGTATATAAGTGGCCTATATGAAACTCTTTGAATGGGTTGGGATCGGTATATTCAACAACTACTTTTTTACCCTTAAGAAAACCGCTCTTTCCATAACTTTCCCCTTCTTTCTGTATCTTCCCAAGCTCGTTGACAAGGGTCCCCCCTGTCAACCAAAAATTTATAAAACCCGGGCCGGCGACTTCAATTTTTTCAATAAATTTGGATAATTCGGGAGACTGGGATAGTTTGATTTTGATTTCTTCAGCCAATTCCCTTGGATTTTTGCCCTCGCTTTTTGCCATGATTAGCGCAATATTGCACGAGTAGTCGCCGAATGTTTCGTTTTCGGGAAATTCCAAGCTGATTTCCTTTGCTTTGGTTACAGCTTCTAAAGCCGTTAGTATTTTAGTTCTAGTTTCCATATAAATTTTATAACTTTTATAATAGTTATAATTGTTATACACTGCTTTTTTTATACTCCATCCTCTTTTTAAACAAGTTCTCTCTAAAACCACCCTCTTTAATAAATTTCTCCTCGGTCCAACGAAGTTTTTGATCCAAAAGTTGGTTTGTTTGGTTTATTAAACAAAGCATGGCGTTGGCTGCAGCCTCGGGGTTCCCAATATAACTTTTATAAAGGTTATAATTTTTATAATTGTTATACGCAAGCCGTCGGACAGCTTGCGCCTCAGAAGAGCCCACTTCCCAAACCTTTAACCCTTTTTGTCTTAAGTAATCTTGATAGTCATTTAACAGTTCTTCTAAACTTCCTCTGGCAACACCTAAAAGTTTAATTCTGCCTTCCAGGCTTTTTTGCAAATATCCTTCAGCTATATTCTGTTTGCCGCTTCTTGCCGCCTGCTCCATTTGGTCTTTGGTGCGAGATTTGTAATTGATATAGAGTTTGCAAAATTCAACAGTAAAATCGTAAACAATTTCGCTTTGAATATAGAAAGGTAACGTTTTGTAACCCTTATTTTCCATTTTTACTATTTTATTATAACCCATTAATCAGGCTTGGCATATTCGCTAATTACTTTCTCAAATATTTTTGCACACTTTTCGACCTTATCAGAATAACAATATTCATTCGCCTTATGCATCTGTGTTATCTCCCCCGGACCGAATATTACTGTCGGAATTCCAATTTGCGTAAAAAACGGCATGTCAGTAGACCCCGGGAATGCCACCAGTTTTGCCTTTGAAACGTTTTTGACAATTTTGGCGATATCTTCGCCGCTTTCCGTAAACCCAAAGCTAACCGGCGGATAAAGGTACTCAACTTTACCAATTCTGCCTACAGATTTTTTTACAGCCTCAAAAGCAGTTTCATGTATTTCCGGAATGGTTCTAATATCGAATGTTGCGGAGCACGCATCCGGAAATTTATTTGGGGCTATTTCAGTTCCAGCCATGATAGAGGTGGCAAGGCTAATTGTAGGAAATCCTAAAATCTTATTCTTGTATTTCTTTTTCCACTCGGCACCCAAGTTATCTATTCTTGATATCAATTTAAACATTCTTAGAACTGCATGATCAGATTTCTTAATTGGCTTGCTCCCATGCCCCGAGTCCCCCGTCGTAATCACTTTTATAAACAAATTTCCTTTATGCGCGACACCGATTAACCCTAATCCTGTTGGTTCACAGACAATTGCTGATACTTTTTTATATACTTTTAGATGCTTTGTTGCCAACCACTCAACTGTATCATTTGTCCCGTGACCATCCACTTCTTCCCCCACTGTAAACGTGAGAATTACATCACACTCCGGTTTTTTGACAGAAAATTCTTTTGCCAAAAGCATAAGTACCGCGACCGAAGCTTTATTATCGCTTGATCCAAGACCAAATATCTTGCCGTCTTTTCCGATTCCACCAAAAGGATCGTGTTGCCATAGATCAATATCTCCCGGGCTTACCGTATCTACATGAGAATTAAATATCAGGCATTTTTTACTGTTTGACCCTTTTACGGCCGCAACCACATTACCTTTAATATTTATGGTTTTAAGTCCACAAGAGGTCAAGAAATCATAAATATATCCGATGATCTCCTTTTCCTCACCTGTCACAGAATTTATTTGTATTAACTTTTTTAACATTATTTGATGATAACCGGTGTGTCACAGCACACCTTTCCGGCTTTTTTAGCCTCTATAAACATCGGGCAGTTGACGCACTCACCCCAAACCTCCTTTGGCAACAAATCGGGATCTGTTAATATTTCTACTCCATTGTCCAAAAATATCTTTAAACTTTTTTCGTTACATAAAGCAAAAAGTTTAGCTTCTGGAAAAATCAATTTGGCCGCCGAAATTAGATCTTTGACCACTTTGTGTCCCAATCCGTGTTCTCTTTTGACCGGATCCACAATCACCGCCCCAAGTTCTTTCCAGCCATCTGGCCAATCAAATGTTATGGCTCCAAATCCGGCCACTTCCCCATCGCCATTTAAGACAACGATACCCCTTCCCTCTTCCAGAAATTTAAAAATTTCTTCGGGACTTTTGGGTAGCATTGACCCCGACTCTTTAGTCCAATCTGATATTTTTATTGACACGTTTTCTCTTTCCATGTGCGCCCGGCGGGAATCGAACCCACAACCACGGGCGCAAGCTAGACTACGTTCTTTATTCCCCTTGGAACGTAGTCTCTTTTTGGACTTATTTTGTTATGCAAAAGGTATATCTTGCTCCAGTTACACAAACAACTTTGTTGTCATTTGTGTTTTTATTACAACCTACAAGTAATAGCGACACCAAGGTCAAACAGGTAAGCAACTTCCTGATTTTCATCGTCCACCTCGACTGTCAAAAGGGCTTGATTTTGGTGCATCCCCGGGCGGCTCCGGCGGATCATCGTCTACGAGAAGCGACCCAACGAACAGCAATATCGCTCCGATAGAAAATCCGTCCATCATGCCGGTTAATATTGGATGTGGCGGCCAGACACCCTCTTTGAACGCAAAAATTGCAATGAGCAGACTAAACCCAAGCAATATTGTGCCCAAATAACGAAATAACTTTTTCATCGTATACTCCTTTTTTACGTTTTTTATGTTTACGTTTTTTATGTGCAACTTTGGGCCACAAACCCTCCTTCGCGCAAGGCTTCGGAAGGGTCGCTAACGCAAAAAGCCCCGTTAGCGTCCGAGAAATAAATCTCAGAAACTAAAGGGGCTCTTCACTTACGGCTAGAGGGCGGCTTGCCACTCCGTAGCCTTGGCGAAGGGTGGTACCACCCTTGTTCAATTATCCTTAAAACCATCCAACTCCGCACGAGGCTTCGTTGGACAAAGAAAAACCGCGTTGTACGCGGTTAATTCAAACTTAAAGGACAATCCTTATTATTTGAGTTCTCCGTTTGACGACAAACTCTAGCTTGCTTTTACGGTAAGCTCCCGTCAGACATTTTGGTCTGCTGCTCGCAAGGCGCGAACTTGCTATGACGCATTTATTAGACTGGAGGTAATTGTATAATATTTGGACAAATTGTCAACCATCAATTGCCACCTATAGGATTGACTATTAGGCAAAAATGTCCTATAATTAGAACTTCCCGTTAGTGCACGTTTAAAAAAACCAACCCTATCCCGCAATTTCAAGTTTTGGAGGATCTATGAAGAAAAATAAGTTGTTTCAGGCGATTGCCTCGATCTTGATATTGATTTTACTGGTCGCCTGCTCCGTGGAGCAATCCGAGACAGCACGCGCACCAACTGCCATTGCTGTTCCAGAACCCATATATTATGGGGACTTAACTTTAGACATAACCTGGGTACAGGAAAACAATGCGATCCACATCGTAGCGCACATGTTTCCACCGGCTGGATTCACGGCAAAACCGCAAGCACTCACAGTTTTGAACAGTGAACTTTTGCCGATTTTTTCGGCAACTCTCAGCAACATAGGTTTCGACGAAACGAAATACATCACCCCCCAGACTCTGGCAGTCTATTTGGGTGAGAACGGTCCAATTTTTATTGAAGGGTATGGGGTTTACCATTACAATTTTACGGTAGCATACCCGTAAGCAAAACCGGATCAGTGTTATTTTTATTTCGCTTTTAACACTGATCCGGAAAGTTTCTTCATTCCGCAATTTGATTTCACCCCTATTTTCGGATACAATTCCCCCACATGTCAAATGAAAGATTGGGCAGGCTAATATCAAATATACCTAATCCCACAAATGCCGAACTAGCCGAATTAGAAGCAAGGTATATTAAAAATTATCATTTTGATTACTCCGCAATCAAAAAAATAGACATCGACGACTTGTTGGACCTCCATATCGCAGATATCCCCGAAGTCAAGTTAAACAGCTTGGAAGAAGATATCGCTCTGGCCAAACGCATTGAGAATGGAGGGGATGATGCCCAAGAGGCCCGTGAAGCCCTTTTTTACTCTGTTGTTTACATGGTAATCTCGGAAGCCTCCAAAAAAACAAAAGACAAACAAGAAATGATGGATCTAGTTCAAGAAGGAAATTTGATTCTTTGGGAAAAGGCGATAGAAAAGTATGATTGGAGACACGGCTTCAAGTTTTCCACCTACGCAATGTGGTGGATCAGAAGCGCTCAATCCAGATATTTGAGTAGGAACTCTCGACCGTATAGGGTGCCAGAAAAGGTGATTCTTGATTCCAAAATAGTGGTGAGAACCTTCGACCGTCTTTCTGATGAGAACCAACACAAACCCACCCTTAAAGACATCTCTGAAGTTACAGGAATAAAACCAGACAAGGCTCGAGAACTTTTTGATTTTGCAAAACAAAAATATGTTTCCCTCTCTTCACCCACGAACAAACGCGACGACATGGAAGTTGAGGAAACAGCAGAGGACCATAAATCATTACACGGCATAGCCCTGGAAGACAGCATTGACGAAAAAAACCACATTGAGTTTGTAAAATCAAAGATAGTGGAAGAATTATCACACCTCATTCCAAGACAAAGAGAAGTTCTAAAGTTCAGGCTTGGAATTGGCAATCAAAACATATGGAATGGGGATTATATGCCATTCGAAAAAATCGGAAAAATCATGGGGGGTATTACAAGGGAAAGGGTTAGACAAATACAAAGAGATGGACTGAGAAATATTAAAGACAGAAAGATTCACAACCTCTTGATAACAATTTTATCTTCCAGCAAAATTTGATTTTGAACGCAGGGTCGGCAACCAATATTTATTTCCATCCGTAACAAACTCCACATCTCCAATTTCATCGGTTCTCAAAACTTTTACATTGTATTTACCTAATAAGTCCAATATCTCTTTATGTGGGTGGCCATAAACATTGTTCTTCCCGTTACTAATTACCGCAACTTGTGGATTTAGAGCTTTTACAAGCATTTCAGACAAACCATTCTTGCTTCCATGGTGATTCACTTTGAGATAGTTAACCCCTTCGACTTCGCTCAGGGCTGATAGTCCATCACTAATTTTGTTTTCAACATCTGCTGTAAAAATAGCTTTAAATTGATCGTATTTAAGAAGTGTAACGATCCCCATGTCATTTGTGTTACCTGTTTCGGAGTTGCCCGAAAGGTTAAGTATATCTAACTGTATCGGACCCACCCTGATGATTTGCCCCATGTATGGTCTTATAACGTTCACCCCACTACCCCCCACCGCTTTCTCTAGCACTTGGTAATCCAGATTGCCAGAATCAATGTCATTATATAAATAATTGTCCAACTTATACCTTTTGAAAACTTCTATTAGTCCATAATAGTGATCCTTCTGCGGATGAGTTGAAATTACGAGTTCTATGCCCCGATCCCAAAAGGGAACATGTTTACTCAAACATTCCAAAACCTTATTATTCGGCCCACCATCGGTTAAAATTTGAATATTTTTATAAACCACAAGAATTGCGTCTCCCTGACCAACATCGCAAGCAATGATATGAAGGTTTTCATCCGGTACTTGAAAAATGGCGATAAACAACAAAGAAAGTACAAGTGATAATAAAATAAATGTGTATTTCCAGACCTTCACAATATTAAAAATTAAATATAAAAATGTAAAAATACAAATAAAAATTTAAAATCTTTGATGTTTTATATGTCATTTTGATTTTTAATATTTGATTTTTTATTTTGCAAACAGTTTCACTGTTTGCGCAAACCACCACAGCATAGGATAACCCAAATAAAGTATAAGCTTTCCCAAGCTAGGCATAATTAATCCGATAATCCCCCCAACGCTCCCCAAAATCATAATATAGGGAATTGTCCAAAGAACTAGGGCGTTGATCAAGGGAGACCATATATTAAACTGTCCAAATGTAACAAACAGTATCGGTGCTACCCCAATTTGAGCCGCTAAAGACGTGGAAAGTCCTTCTCTAAGAAACTTGGGTATCTTAAGCAATTTAGAATGAATTCTTTTTTCAAAAAGTACAAGCGAGGCCGTAGAAACAAAAGACAGTATAAAACCGATATCGATAATCCAATTGGGATTATAAATAAGCATTACTCCTGCGGTAAGGAACAAAACACGCATGGTTGACACGATCCGACCTATTCCCTGCCCCAGAAAAATGACTGACGACATAATGGCCGCCCGCACGAGTGGTGCATCAAAACCCGACACAAAGAGATACAAAATAATACCTAACATAGCAAACACTATCGCTTTTTTTCTGGTTAAATACAATGTAAGAATTCCCATCAAAAAAGATACAACGAAAGTTACGTTGGTTCCTGATGCAACCACAACATGGGCCACTCCCGCAAGTTTTGTCTGATTATAAAAATCCGGTGAAAGCGCCCCTTTGGCCCCGATTACGATTCCCGACAAAAGTCCCCCTTCCGGTTCGGGTAAAACTTTCTGATAAAAAGAAATTATGTTGTTTCGAAATAATGACGTATAACTTTTTGACGGATTAATTTTCATTAATTTTGGGTCCTCTAATTTTCCACTGCCAACGGTTCCCTCAACAACAATTTTGTCGCCGTATGAAATTTCCGGGAAAAGCGGAAGATAGGTTCTAAGTTCCGCAACTTTTAAATATTGAGAGGTGGAATAACGGATGGGGTCGGAAAAAACTGTTGTAGTTATACGGACACGGTCACCATTGTGGTAATTTGGTAAAGTAAAATAATATCTTACCCCAATCAGCACTATCAGAAAAATAAAAATTGTCAAATTCCGTTTCATAATTCAAAAATAAAAAATAAAAATGTAAAATGGCAATGGAAAATTTAAAATTTCGATATGTCATTTTGATATTTAATATTTGATATTTTATTTAATATACACTTACCAAATCTTTTATCTTGTTATACGCAGAACTCTTCAAAACACCTTTTGACAGCAATTCTTCAACGTTTGAGTACGGTCTGTGTTCAATTATGTTTTGGCCATAAACTTGGCCAATTCCAGGCAATGAGTCGAGCTCCTGAAGGGTCGCTGTATTGATATTGACAAGGGGGCCCCTTGTCACCCCTAAAACGGGTTGATCTACTTTGATATCATCATAAGTTTTAGCAGTCAAGTTGTCTGACTGCTGATTGGCGTTGGGTATATACACCTTTTGTCCGTCTGTTAATTTTGCCGCGCGGTTTAGATATTTATCCGTCCAAACTCTGTCCGCGTTAACCGAAAACCCGCCGGAAACAACCAAAAGATCCTCAACGCGACTACCACCGGAAAGTTTATAAACACCCGGTTTAACTACTTCTCCAGCAATTTCCACTGTTAAGTCCTGACGAATGTCGAAACCTTCGTTATTATCAAGAATTTCAACCTTTGTTGATGGAGACGCCAGTCCACTTTTAAAAAAGAAAATCCCCGCGCCGGTAGCGATCAACCCCCCGAGAAGTATTAAAAGAGGATAACGAAAACGGTTTAACATTTCATCTATATTGAAGCTGTGCATTACTAAACTATACTACGAAATTAATTACTTTTCCCGGAACCACACTTCGTCAAAACTTCGCGGGGCAAGTAATATCAACCTATTACAAAATTAATTACCTTGCCGGATATAAAAATTGTCTTTTTAATGGTTTGCCCTTCCAACCACTTGGCCACATTAGCGTCAGATTTGGCCAATTTGGTTACCTCAGATTCTTGCTTCGAGATTCCAGATTCCAGCTTCAAAGTAGCCCTTAACTTGCCATTGACTTGAACCACAACCGTGACCTTATTCTGAACAATAAGTTTAGGGTCGTAGGAAGGCCAAGGAGCCTTGTGAATGCTAAAAGGCATACCTAAGACCTCTACCCATATTTCCTCCATCATATGAGGCGCAAAAGGGGCCAGGAGGAGGGCCAAAGCACTTAAGACCTCAGAAGTCTGATGACTGATATTTGATGTCTGAATCGAAGTTTGATTTTCGATCTTCGTTTTTCCGACTTCGTTTCTGATTTCAGACTTCTGACTTCCGGCTTCTGTTAGTGTATTCACCAGTTCCATAAGAGATGAAATTGCCGTATTGAATTTATAGTTTTCAATATCCTCCCCCACTTTTTTGATAGTTTGGTGGAGCTTTGATAAAACTTCACTGTTGACTGCTGATTGTTGACTGCTGATTGTTGACTGTTGGAACAGACGCCAAACACGTCCCAAAAATCTGGCTATTCCTTCAACTCCTGTTATACTCCACGGTTTCATTACGTCAAACGGTCCCATAAACATTTCATAAACACGAAGCGTATCAGCTCCAAATTTGGGAATAATATCGTCAGGTGTAATCACATTTCCCCATCTTTTGCTCATTTTGCGGGAATCAGGTCCAAGTATCCAACCAGGAGCACGGAGCTTTAAAAATGGCTCGTCTCCCACAGATTTATCGATTAGACCTTGGTCAAATAAGAACTTCCAGAAAAATCTGGCAAAAAGTAAATGTTGGACAACATGTCCCCCGCCAACGTAGTCGTCAACAGGAATAATATTTTCTTTTGAAGCAAACTCTTTAATATTCTTTGGATCGCAAAATCTCATAAAATACCAAGAGGAGTCAACATATGTATCCATTGTATCAACCTCTCGTTTGGCCGGCTTTCCACAAATAGGACAGACTACATCTTTCTGGAAAGTTTTAGATCTGGCAATCGGACTTTCACCATGTGGTTGGAAATCGACATCGGTAGGAAGAACAACTGGTAGATTTTTTTCTTCTACGGGAAACCAGCCAGCCATACCTTTAAAGGATGATCCTTTAAAGGTGTCGGATGCACAATGCTCGCAATAGATCATGGGGATAGGACAACCCCAATATCTTTGGCGGGAAATTAACCAATCACGGATATGGTAAGAGACCGTTCTCTTGCCAATTCCTTTATCCTCAAACCAGTCCATAGTCTTTTGCAATCCCTCTTCGAAACTCAAGCCGTTTAGAAATTCAGAATTGATAAATTTTCCTTCCATCCCATGTTCAATAACCTGTTCTTTTGTTTCTATTTCTGAAGTATCGCCGTCTTTTCCTACAATGACCCTAACAATAGGAAGGTCGTATTTTTTGGCAAACTCAAAATCATTCAAGTCATGTCCCGGACAACCCTGAACAGCTCCTGTCCCCACACCGGCAACTACAAAATCAGAAACCCAAACCGGAACTTCTTTGTTGTTTATAGGATTAATTGCATACAAACCGGTAAACACCCCTGTTTTTGTCTTATTGGCCACATTTGTCACATTAGATGAATTAGAAAGATGCTCTTTGATGTATTTATCTACACTTTCTTGATTCTCTTTAGGGATCTTAAGTTGTTTTAATAGTTTGTGTTCTGGAGCTAAAACCAGAAAAGTCATGCCGAAATTTACAGGAGCAGTTGTAAAAACTTCTATTTCCTCGTCGGAATCAACAACCTTATATCGAATATTTATCCCTTCTTTCCTCCCAATCCAATTAACCTGCTGTCTTTTAACTTCGTCTTCCCAATCAATTTTTTCAAGACCCGAGATTAAACGGTCAGCATAGGCAGTGATTTTAAAGAACCACTGATCCATATCTTTTTGTATTACTTCTGTATCACACCGTTCACATTTACCCTCAACCACTTGTTCATTGGCCAAAACTGTTTCATCTTTAGGACACCAATTGACAGGAGACTTCTTTTTGTAAGCCAAACCAGCTTTGAAAAGCTGAATAAATATCCACTGAGTCCATTTATAAAATTCGGGAGAACTTGTGTCAATTTCCTTATCCCAATCATAAGACATGCCGCTTATTTCCAATTGGCGTTTGAATGTTTTTATATTCTCGTGAGTGGATTTATCAGGGTGAATCCCGGTTTTAATAGCATAATTTTCCGCGGGAAGGCCAAATGCATCCCACCCCATCGGATGAAGAACGGAATGACCCCTCATCCTAAAATATCGGGACAGGATATCTGTGCCAACATAGCCCTCAAGATGACCAACATGCATCGAGGCGCCGGAAGGATAAGGGAACATGTCCAAGATATACTTTTTCTTTTTTCCGGCTTCCGGAGTTTTGTAAACACCCTCCTTCTCCCATTTTTTTTGCCATTTTGGTTCGACAACTGAATGGTCGTATTTATCCATATTATTTCCAAAGTGAAAACCTCTTAGTTAAAGGGTCTATATCACTTTTTGCTCCAAACGCGCAAACACCATAATATTCCAAATTTTCCTCAAGCGTGTTTTTGGTACGTTCTTTTTGTTCCTCAAACGTTCCCACGGTCATTGTATCTGTAAAATCTACAAAATGAACGCCAGAGTCCATTAAATTTTTCCTAAAAGTGCGGATTTGATTCGAGTTGTCTGCCGAAAGGATTATAAATCCATGATCAGAAATACTGCTGTGACGCCCATCATTTTTATCAATATGTGTATCAAACCTCATCTCTGAGATATTTGGATAACTAGCAGATAGGCCCGCTGACATATGCGCCAAGGCATTCATTAGTTTCCCGACAGAAATTTTTTTATTCAAAACGGCTACAAATTTGTTTTTTAGTTCTCCTGTTTCCATATTTTTATTTCTATATTGCAATATTTAACCATATTCTACCGCTGCAGTCGATAGTTTATGGATACAAAAAAGGGTCTAACAACCAAATCCTACCTCAAAGGTTGTGGGCGTTCGCTCCTTTGAACAACCTTGGTTTACAGATAGCGACTTATCAACACAGGCCTCCGGCGATCCGTTTCCCTGAGCCTCAGTTGCTATTTTTGCTTCTCCGGCCTCACGAATTGCCGATGTTGATTGCTCTTTCTGACCCTCTCCAGTCATAACTGCAATAATAGGCATATATTTTCACCCCCTTTCTACAAACAAAAAACCTCCCGTGTTAGAGAGGTTTTAAAAAAATATTTATCACTCTCTAACCACAAGAAAGCTCTCCGAGAAGGAGGGCTTTAATGCTTAAGAGAACTGTAAATATTTTCATTGAGTTTTGAGTATATACCCAAACAATCTAGGTTTGCAAATTTCAGTACTTGTCATATACTTTTAGAAGATATGCAATTTGTTTCACCTGTTTTGGCCGTCATCACTGTTGTCCTTGCTTTTGTAATCTCGGTCAGTCCGCTTTCGAGCTACGGCCTGCAAATTACGGCTTTAATGATTGTCATTTACATCGGAACTTCATTTCTGATAAGAAAAGGTGCTCTCCCCGGAAGTATTAAGGTCACAATGGATGTTATTATCTTTTCCCTTTCTGTTTCTCTTTTACTTTTTACCACAGGAGGATTTAATTCGCCGGTTTTCTTTTTAAGTTATTTTTTGCTTTTTGGGGTTTCGCTTTTTTCCTCCCCAATTACCGCAACGGCAATTACAATAACCTTCGCCCTGCTTTTTGTTGTCTCACCCAAACAGGATTTCTGGATCGATCTACTCCAAATCGGATCATTATTGGCCATTGCGCCCTTGTCCGTCCTCTTTGGAAAACAGTATCTAAAAGTGCTGGAGGATAAAAAGATGATTACAGGGCTTTCCCAGAAAATTCAAAAGAATAAAGTTGATGTAGAGGCTTGGACCGAGGGAGATTTTAGAAGACGGGTACTCCGAATTCAGGATTATCTGCAAAAGCTTCTTAACGACCCCGGAGTCGAAACCGACAAAAAGGAAAGAATCAAGTCTTTGTACAGACAGATTTATGACTTATTTTTGAGCGGAAGAACGATGGAGAAAAATGTTTAATGATATGTTGAAGTTTGTCCTCATTT
Source organism: uncultured Gammaproteobacteria bacterium (assembly GCA_964494885.1). GTDB lineage: Bacteria > Patescibacteriota > Microgenomatia > UBA8517 > UBA8517 > GWB1-39-10. The sequence goes on from CAZBTH010000003.1 coordinate 45,735, forward strand.
TTTTTGTGTTCTCTCTATTCTCTATTCTCTATTCGCTCTTCGCTGTACCCGTGCTCGGCCAAGCTGAAATTACATCCCCGAATTATATTATTCAGATGCCAAATTTAAATTCCGGTGCCGGACTCCCCACATCCAGTAATTACAAGGTCAGTTCAACAATAGGTCAAACTGCCCCAGGGCTATTTTCTTCCGCAGGCTATCGCGTTAAATCGGGATTCCAATACATCTATTCAATAATTCCATTCTCTTTTACGGTTTCCTCGACTTCGATTAATTTCGGAAGCTTGATTGCCCAAACCCCGTCTACAGCCACAAACACATTAACTGTGAGTAGTGGTGGCGCTGGTGGATATCAAGTTAAAGCTTCAGAAAATAATCCCCTAAAAATTGGCAGTACTGGAACCACAATCCCTGACACAAACTGTGACATCTCCTGCAGTGAGACCACGGCCGGAGTCTGGACTTCGTCTTCCAGGTACGGTTTTGGGTTTAACATGTCCGGAGACGATATTCCGGCTGATTTTACCAACTCAACTTACTACCGTCAGTTTGCTAATAGAGATGGAGCCGAAAGCCCCCAAATTGTGATGTCGTCGATTTATGTAGGAACAGGCAGACAGTCAACGGTAGCGTACAAAGTAAATATTTCCGGTATTCAACCGGCGGGTGTTTACAATAATATGATTACATATACAGCTATACCAAGCTACTAATATGCAAATCTACAAATCTACAAATCTACAAATTACAAATAAATTAATTAATTCCAAATTTCAAATATTTATTTGCTTATTTGCTTATTTGCTTATTTGCTTATTTATTGTGCCTAGCCTGGCCTACGGCCAGGAGGTTTCCCTTTCCATTTCCCCTCCTTTAACGGAAATTGCGATTCAGCCCGGTAAGGATATTAGTCAAACGATTACTGTTAAAAATGATGGTGTTCCGGTAGTTGTTGTCGCCAAAATGATGCCGTTTGTACCCCTTGATACAAACGGACATGTAGAATTAATCGAGGATCAAACTTCTATTGACGCTTTCTCTTCCTGGTTTTACTTTGACGAACGCCCCACTCCGCTCGGAGTAAACGGGATTCACCAATACATTATAAAAATTTCTCCCCCGAAATCGGCAGAACTTAGAGACTATTACTTTACTTTTGTAGTAGAAGTGCAAAACAATAATAATTTGGAAGTCGGAGTAAATAATACTCAATCCCAAGCAAGAATTGGGGCAAACATATTATTAACCGCAACCAATGACGGCAACCCGCAAAAAAATGTCTCGATCGTTAAATTTACGGCGCCACGCGTTATCGATTCATTCTCCGGTTTTACCTACCAGGTACTTCTGGGTAATTCCGGATCAGGGTTCTTTAAACCGGTCGGCAGGATTACAGTCGACCAGATTTTTGGCACGACCACAACATTCAACCTAGCTCCTCTTAACGTCCTTGTGGGAAGCGAGCGGGAAATTGGTTGCCTTGATGGGCAAGAAATAATTCCTTGTAAACTCCCCGGAAAGTTTTTAATCGGTATTTATAGGGCCAACTTAAGTTTTACTGTTGACGGGGTAGGAGAAAGTCACGAAAAACAAATTTACACAGTGGCATTTCCGTTTACTATCCTTTTGGGGCTTGCAACTATAGTGATCACTTACGGCATAATAAGAAGACTAAATCCTTAATAAATTCAATTTTTTTAATCATATTGTTGACAATAACATGCAGCAGTATGAGAATAATAATATATGAACATTAATAGACGGGTATTTGTTTTTTTACCTTTTATTTTTATTGCAACTTTTTTTGCTTCATCGGCCATATCAATTAATAGTGCATACGCCTCAACGATGACTTCCGCTTCTGCTACAATGAGCAACTCCAGAATGTCATTTAAGGCGCCTATTAGTTCCGGTTCGGCCGGGAGTTCGCTAGTTACAATAAGTGGCGCAGTTCCCGATACAACAACAAATCATTTATTCCCCGGAGATGCTGTTTGTTTTACAGATGCAGGCAACAACGTTTGTAGAGATAACACAACATATACAATAGCCAATGTACCATCAACAACCACTTTCAATGTAACTACACCGCTTACAACAGCGCTGACAGCAACAGACTATGCAGTTGCTTCGCAATCGGGAACTCTAACAATTACAGCAACAACAGTTAACCAGGTTCCCATAGGTGGAAAACTTATCATCACCATTCCGGCTAACGATGGAAATTCTACAGCTAAAAATAATGATGGAATGCCTGATAGCGCGGCAAGTATTGCCTTAAACGGTTTTGATTTAAGTAGTTTTGCAGTTGCAAGAGCAACTGTAACGGGTGATTCCTGTACTGCCGCAAATTGGGGCACATCGGGGACCGCAACAGAGTTCACAACCGGCGGCGGCGGAACAACAGATACCACAATTTCCTGGACAAGAGCAACCTCCATATGTGCCGCAGGTAGTGTTCTTACAATTTCTATTACGGGAATTATCAACCCCGCTCCAATCACAGGACACACTCAAGGAACAGCTGATGTGTATGGCATAACGGTAACAACCACAGACAGCTCATCAAATACAATCGATTCGGTTGTTCCAAGAGTTGCACCGGTTGAAGCAGTTCTTATTTCGGCTACAGTTGATGAAAGTTTGACTCTTACCATCGCGGGGCTTACAGGAGGCGCTCAAACATATTGTGGTAGTCAGACTTATGTAACAAGTACCGCGACTTCAATTCCGTGGAGTACACAAACCGGTGGTGCCGGATTTAAATATTCAGCTCAGCAATTGACGGTCAGTACAAACGCCGCATCGGGTTACACTGTGACTCTTCAGGAAAATGATCAAATGGGTAAAAATGGAAACACTTGCACGGGCACAGCACCTTCTTCCGGAGAATTTACTTTTAGTGCAGGAACTTGCATCAGAGATACCGTTTGTACGGTTTCGGCTTGCAGTGAATCAACCGCCGGAGATTGGACAACTGCAACAAATTACGGTCTCGGTTATTCACTGGCTTCCCAAAGCGGATCCGATGCCCCCTTCTATTACAATGAAAAGAACAGAACATACAGCGCTAAACAATTGGCGGATGTCACACAAGGCGGCGAAACGGCACAATCAATTATGAGCAACTCTGCTGCAGTGTCTGCAAGCAGTATTTATGTTTGCTATACTTTAAGCATTCCCGGTACACAGCCATCCGGTTATTATTACAATATAGCAAAGTACACAGCAACAGCAACCTTTTAATTTAAATAAATAAATCTGCCCAAATGAAAATCTACAAATCTACAAATCTACAAATAAGCAAATTCACACAAGTGATGGTTCTAGCATTTGTTTATTTGCTTACTAGTTTATTTGCTTATTCCGTAGTCAAGGCTCAGGACATTCTTCCCCTTACCGTTGTTCCCCCTAAACAAGAAATATTGGTCAATCCGGGTGAAAAGTTTACCACTACTGTCAAATACCTTAATCAAAGTAGCTCCCCCGTAAACGGAACTGTTAGCGTTCTCGATTTTGTTGTGGAAGATAGTGTTGGGACTCCCGTATTCTTAGATAACCCGACGGTGGTTGGCACAACGACAATATCAGCAAAATATTCAGCTGCAAAGTGGATCAGTTTCCCGACAGAAAACGTGACGATTGCAGGAGGTGCCAATATCGCCGTGCCGGTTACGATCAATGTTCCAAAAAATGCAGCCGCCGGGGGACGTTACGCAGCAATTTTGTTCCAACCCACTGTCAATCAAGCCGAAAATGGCCAGGAAGGAACGGCCATAACTCCTACTGCAATCAGATTAGCCTCTCTAATTTATATTAGGATTGCAGGACCAATCACGGAAAAAGCCCGCATCATCGATTTCCAGGCACCAAAGTTTTTGGAATATGGGCCGATCGGTATCTCAACAACAATTCTAAATGAAGGAAGTTACCACATTACTCCCAAGGGTAATGTCACATTGAGAGATATGTTTGGTCGAGTGATAAGCAATTCCCCATTGGATATAAAGAACATTTTTCCAGGCACCACCAGAGTTTATGACAACAATATCGGATCAAGATTAATGCTTGGTAAATTTACAGCCACCCTAAACGCCACCTATGGTGAAAGGGAACAGCTTATTACATCTACCCTCGTTATCTGGTTATTTCCATGGAAGGCTGCACTCGCGATCACTCTTGCAATCATCATCGTTATTCTCTTAATCAAAATGTGGTACAAGAGAGTTACCAAAAAGGAAGAAAGATTGGCCGAAGAGCTCAAGGAGGAAACAAGCGAACTTGAGGCATTGAAAGCAAAGTTTAAAGATCAAATTAGCAATGACAAGCCGGAAGTCCAAAACCCCCAACAGTGATAGCCTCGTGGGTTCCGAATGAAAATTAAAAATTTTAAATTAAAAATTCGTCAGTCGATTATTATATTCCCCGCAATCATAGTCATTTTAACGCAGTTTGTTTTATTAAATGACGGTTTGTTCGTCTATGGGCAAACGTTACCGAATTATTCGATTACAGGGCCTTTGGTATCAATCTCCGCAAGTATCGGATCTCCAATATTAAAACTTTGGGGATATGGCGCTCCCAATTCAAGAGTTGAACTTAGCGGTGATAAAGTCAGTGACTTTACATATACCAAAGTCGACGGTTACTTTGAATTTTCAAAAACATATCTGCCACAAGCGACAGATATTTTCTACCCAGAGCTCTGCTTAACAGAGATTGACCAAACCGGGCGCGCTACCACTCCGACCTGTATCCCCAGACTTCTCGCAACGAAAGATAGTTATAATATTGGTCCCGTGATTTTACCACCCACACTAAGTCTTACAGAAGGTGTTATTGACACCACTGCGCAATCCGGAGCCAGCGGAATAACTATTCCAAACTCAGAAGTCAGGGTCGTTCTTGCCGAGGACAACAAAAACCTACGTCTCACAAATTTCAACCTCGTTAAGCCTGTGCTGGCCTATTACATTCCAAATTATACCATCAAATCGGATAGCCAGGGCCATTTCAGTTTTAATATGCCGGGAGTAAACCCTAATGGCTGGCGTGTCTTTGTTTTTACACACTATTCAGAAGAAGCCAGATCTCCAAAAAGTAATACTCTAAAGTTTGTGATAATTTCCCCTACCGTAAGCGCAATAGGAAATATCTGGACATTTATCCTTTCTTTGTTTACCCTACCATCACTTATCATTCTTGAAATTGTAGTAATTCTTTTGATCTTTGTGGGAGCCTTTCTGAACCGAAGAGACAGAAAGAAAGTATCTCCGAATACTATTAAGTAGATCTAAGAATATCGAACCAGTGGATTATCATTGCTAGTCAAATGTGACCGTGGTCTGCTGGATCAGGTTTATTCCGTCGACTGCGGCTTGAATTATATAAAGGCCGGTTGAAGATTCAGAGGAGATATCAAAAGTGGCCCTCCCCTGAGGGTCTGTAACCGGCTGAATTGCCATAACCTGTAACAAATTGCCGCTACCGACAACAACTGTTTTTCCGGAAATTCCCAGGCCACGGTTATCTAAAATAAAAACTGTTATTCTAATCTTTTCTCCCCCTGTTTTAGCTCTTAACGGCGAGGCAAAGACATATGAATTTTCCAGAGATAAGTCTTGAGAACCTCCGGATTGGGTTACAGAAGAAGTCAGAGAATATGCGGAACTTCTAAATAACTGCGGGCCGCGTATAAAATATAATATTAAGATAAGCACAAGCAGCAAAACAACAATAACAATAAGAGTATAGATCGCATACTTTGGCCACCTAGGCAAATTATTTTCATTCATGATATAATTAATACTAAGCTTAATACATACGCATTTGCAAGCATCTAAAAAGTTAAACCTCACTCCCCTGCCTCCGGTAAATATAATAGCCAAAAGTTCGGTCTAAAAGGAGGGTAATTTTTCCTAGCACTCATTTTCTCCATCTGCTAATCACAGCCGTATCGCCGAAGTATAAAAATATAATATAAAATTATTTAAGCAGAGGCTGCAATCGAACATTTTTATAGAGACGTTCTTCTAAAACGATTACATTCTCCGCAAAAAAATTTGGCAGTAAGTAATAAACGCAGTTTTCCGCAAACTAAACTCCATGCCTGTTTTTTTGGAAGAAAACAGGCATTTATAAACATTATAAACGTTATAAAATTTATAAATATTATATTTTCGTGCGGAAAAGACGTGCGTTAATTATACTACAAGTACTGTGAAAGTAAATTCTAATATTTAAAAGGGATGATATGGTAAATACCCTTGACAGGCTTGAATAATATTTTAATAATAGTCTAATTAGTATAATTTGTATAATCTAGCCTTAATAACATGCTCACCAACTCAATCGATTCGACTCAAAAAAACTTCTTAAAATACCTAGACACTCTTGGTTTATCCCCCAAAACGCATAAAAACTACAGAAGTGATCTCAACCATTTTATTGACTGGCTAATATTACACATCAAATCAATGGGATCATACGTTGATACCCTGACTGAGACCGTCCCTTTTTTGAACAAAGACATACCTTTGAAATATAAATCGTTCTTAACAGAAAACAATACTCCAATCAAAACAATTAACCGACGCCTCTCCACACTAAGACATTTAACCAGATATTTTGTGATTTCGAATCTAATTACCACGGATATTATGGAGGATATTGAAAATATAAGCTCAGGGAATAAGGTAATAAAAAATATATCAGCTCCCATAGTTGATGCATTCCGAATGCATCTTGAAACCGAAAAAGTTTCTAAAAACACCGTCAAAAATTATGTAAGCGATATTAGACAATTTTTGTCATGGCTAGAAAAAACAAATTCGTCAAATCTGACCAGTTAGTCTAATTTACATGGACAAACTACCAAAACTAACATCGAAAATAATCAAATCCTATCAAAATGAGATTGCCAGAAGTGATTCGGCCGCAACCGCAAAGAGAAAAATAGTTTCTTTGAAAAAATTTCTTGATTGGGCAAAAACCAAAGGCCTTATAGATATAAATTTGGAAGAGACAATCATTACTCAGGCTAAAAACGAAACAAAATTCCCCGCAAAAAAAGCGTTAAATATCAGATTCCAGAACTTATACAAAAGATATCGCAATATACCAGGAACTTCTTATTTGAATATTGCAATACTTGTAATCCTATCCTCCACCTTAGGACTCGGTATATACAATCAATTCTTTAAAAACGCCACAAACCCATTTGCTGCAACGTCTTTAGTTCGACCTAACCGCTATCTTTCTTTTCAGGGCAGATTAACTAATCAATTTTTGAATCCGGTTACAGCTGTAACAAGTGTAGTTTTTACTCTATATGACGCGGCAAGCTCCGGTACCACGCTTTGGACCGGCACCTGTAATGTAACTCCGGATACGGATGGGGTTTTTTCAACCCTTCTTGGAAGCGACTGCGGTTCGGAGATTTCCAGTAGTGTTTTTTCTGACAATGCCAGTGTTTGGCTGGGAGTTAAAGTCGCAGCAGACGCTGAGGCCACCCCCAGAATCCAGATTGCAACTGTTGCCTATGCCCTAAATTCGGAAACTCTTCAGGGATACCCGGCCTCTTCAAGTGCAACAATTAACACAGTGCCCGTGGTCAACAACTCAGGACAAATTGTCTTGGCGGTGAGCTCCCCTAAAATTCAATCCACGACAGGTACCTTTGCAATCGAAGGGCAGGCCATAACAATACAAACTCCAAGTGCATCAAATGGTAATGTTACTATAGCACCGGATGGCACGGGACAGCTTAACTTGACATTTACAGGCGCCTCCCCGGGGTCTGGAACCGGAATGGTGAACGCAACCGACGCCAACTTAACCTCCGGTTCCTTGTATTACGGTTCGGTTGCTTCTGACGCATCAGGTTACAACCTTTTGCAGTTACAATCCGGATCCACTCTTTCCAATAAATTCGTAGTCGATTCAGCCGGAAACGCATCTGCATCGGGTGATTTAACTTTGGCGGGAGTTAGTTCGATCCAAACAACAACATTTAGTCCCCTTACCATTGGCGGAAGTACAACAGGAAATATAGTACTATCACCATCAAACAATATCGCGGGGGGCAATGTTTCGCCTGGAGTTACAAATGTGACCGATCTAGGAACCGCTTCCCTCTTGTTTAGGAATATTTATGCAACAACTTTGTACCAAGGCGTCAACCAAGTCTGTGATGCCGGGGGTGGGGTTGCAGGATGCGCAGGCGCAAACTACTGGAGACTTGCCAATAATGTCCTTTCCCCTATCCAAGTTGCATATGATTTGACAATCGGCGGAAGCGCAACAGGTAGCGCCTTCCAGGTTTATGCCGCAACGGGAAATGTGGCTTCAGCCGGAGTAGGACAATTTGGTAGTACCTCGGTGTCAACCTATTCGAGGTTTGGGTCAGCAACTACAGAGCATTCTCTTTCTTCAGCCAGCGATCTCTTGGTAAACGGAAAGTTGGAACTTAACGATACTCTCTTTCTCGACGGAGGAACAATTGCAAACTCTGCAGGCACGGGAACTATTACTTTTTCCCCTACACCAACAACAGCCTCCAACGCCCTTTCCGCAAGCAACTGGCTTATAGAAAATACCGCCAATGTTGGTCAAGCGGCCCTTATGGTTAATCAGGTAAAAGGTGGGGATATTTTTACAGCCTCTCAATCAGGAATTCCCGTATTTACGGTGGCCCACCTGGCAGGTACAGTGGCTAACGGCATAACTTTAACTGGTGCGGCTACAGGCAGCGGCCCAACCATAACAGCAACCGGTTCCGACACAAACATAGCACTTTCCATAGATTCAAAGGGTACCGGAGCATTAAATTTGAATAATACTGCAACAGGGGATATTCTCTTGGCAGGAGGAGTTGGAGCAACGGGATGCACACTAACCAACTCCACCGGCGCGCTTTCTTGCGCTGGAAACATATCAACAACTGCCACAAGTGGAACTCAAGGCTGGTGGCAGCGTGTTGCCGGTAACCTATCTCCGATTAATCTTAATGATACTATTTCTGCCACCACCTCGGCCGCTACAGCCATGACCATCACCCAAACCGGCGCTTTCGACGCTTTCTTGGTACAAGACGCGGCTGGTGACACCACTCCATTTGTCATCGACCAATCGGGCAACGTCGGCATTGGTGACACCACTCCAAGTTATTTACTTGATGTTGCAGGTACTCTTAATTCAACGGGAAGCACCACGCTTGGAACCGGAGCTTCTTCAGTTAATGTTATTGGTTCTACCACCACTCCAGGAACATTAACTTTACATGGAGCTACAACTCTAGACGACACTTTCACAGTATCTGGAAATAACTTAACATCTCTAGGAGGCAATCTCACTCTTAGCGGTACCACAATTACCGCTTCCTCGCTTGCTACACTAACAACTTCATCTGCAGTTGCTTGGGGTGGGGCTACCGAGCTTACCTTTACTGCTGATAACGCAACTATCTATGGATCGAATGCTGCTAGTGGAAACCTTATTCTTGATGGGACTAGTAATGCTACAAAAACTTCCAGTTATGTGATTATCCAACCAAATGGTGGCAACGTCGGAATCGGTACTTCTGCACCTACGGCTACATTAGAAATATTAGCTGATGTTGATACTCCTTCAGGTAACGCCATAGAGGTTCAAGCGGTCGAATCAGCTAATCTTAACGACCAAGATGCTGATGATATTACTTTCACAAATGCTACAACATGCTGGACATACGGTGCCGGCTGGGCTCGTTCTGGTGGGACGGCCCTTCATTCCGCGTTAGTAGGTACTGAAAATTTATCTTGCAATTTAACAGACGGCTATATTGATAATAATCAAATATATAGAATGACTTTTGATATGGGAGGAAGAACAGCTGGCACTGTCACTCCAAAAGTTGGAACGGCAGCTCACGATGCAATTAGTGCTAATGGTTCATACGATCTTACCTTCGACGCTACAGCTAATAATACAGATATAATTTTTACTCCTGACATTAATTTTAACGGTTATATTGATAATGTTTATATCTATCGAAGAGCCGTCAATACTGTTATTTCTGATACTGGAAGAGTGGGTATTGGACGAGCAACACCTGCATACTTTCTTGATGTTTTGGCTCCGGAAAATGGAGTCATTGCCAGATTCTTAAGTGACAACACCACTGGTTGTACTTTGGCAACTGGAGGTACTATTTCTTGTACTTCAGATGTCCGGCTAAAACAGGATATTGAAGACACTTCTTTTGGCCTAGATACTATTATGAACTTAAGACCAGTAGATTTTAACTGGAAAAGCGGAGCTTCAATTTATAAAAACCTTGGTTTTATTGCCCAAGAAGTTGAAACGCTTATCCCTAATCTGGTTAACGTTGATCAAGATAATGGTTACAAACAACTCAATACAACAGGGCTTATTCCTGTCCTCACAAAAGCTATACAAGAACAGCAAATACAAATTTCTACCCTCTCCACCCAACTCGCGGATTTAAAGATCAATTCTACAGGCGATATCACTTTATCCGGTAATCCAGTTTCCGGTTATACTGTCTCTACTCCTATCGGCATTACTCAAAAAATTGGTGCTTTTGCCAATTTAGTTGCTGCAAATATACACGCAGGGGCGCTGATTACTGATGAACTGCTTACTGATAAACTGAATGCGGTTGTAGCAACAGTTCAAAAGCTGACAACTAATAGTTTAGCGGTTAAACTGATATCCCCTCTTCCTGATCAAACTGACGTTACAGTAAAACTCGGAGGTGAGGCAACACCATCAGGAAAACTGGCGATTCAAAACTCACAAGGTGATGAAGTGGCTGCTATCGATTCGTCTGGCAACGCAACATTCTCCGGTACAGTAAACAGTAACCAGTTAACAGTAAACAGTGAAGCAACTATTTCCGGAACTCTTTTTGCAGACAACATAAAATCAAAAAGTCTGGATGAAATTCAAGCACTTTTGACAAAAGTCCAGACTGACCAGGGTCTTCTAAAGGACGCTCAAAGCTGGAACACCAACACCGCAACAAACTCAGCAACTCTCTCAGGTCTTTCCGCCAGTGATCTATATATAACAAACCAGGCCGCAATTAATTCACTGTCTATTTCTAAAACTTTAGCTGTCGGTTCTGATCTTGTATTTAGTTCCTCAGTCAACAGTGAACAGTCAACAGTGAACAGCATTGACACTTTGTCTGCTCCACTTCGGATTCAGAGTTTGACAATGGCACCAGTTGAGCTTATGGCCGGACTTGTAACAATAGATACACACGGAAATGTTACGATCGGCGGAGACTTGAATGTAGCAGGCAGAATACACTCCTCCGGTCTAACCTTGCAAGGAACAAACTTACAAGATGACAAAATTCTTAATCTCCAAAGTCAAACCGGAATCCTGGTCGCCTCGGTGGACGCAAGTGGATCGGCCGAATTCGAATCAGTTTATACTCCCCAACTTATTATTGCGGGGGCTGACGCAACAACCCCAGGTGCTGTGGTAAACGGAGCAACAACAACAAACTCAACAATCGGACATACGATAATACCGGCAGGAACAAATGAGATAACAATTATCAATCCCAAGGTTACCGACTATACCCTAATCTATGTGACACCAACCTCGTCAACCCAAAATAATGTATTATATGTAAAGAGCAAACAAAAAGGACAATTCACAGTTGGATTTGCAATCCCGATTGATACAGACGTCTCATTCAATTGGTGGATAGTCCAGGTACAAAAATGGTAAAAACATTAGAAGAAATCCAAAAATACATCCTTTACATAATAATAGCGATATTCCCTATTTTTATATTCATTAGCTCGACCTCACCCGAAGTTCTTTCTAAATTGATATTGCTCGCAATCGGCATAACTATCGTCATGGCAACTTGGATCATTAGAATGATCATAACCGGCAACATATCTTTCCATACAGGCAAATTTGATCTAGGAGTTCTTCTTATAACCCTCGCTTATGTTCTTTCGGGGATATTTAGGACCAATAACAAACCTGAGGCTTTCTTTATGCCCGGTACAGCCTCTTTTGTGGTTGCTCTGGCGATAATTTATTTCTTAATAAATCAACTGGATAAAAAAGCTAAAACAGAGTCTTTAGTTTCATTTTTTACTTCCGGTATATTCCTTTCTTTATCCGTAATCTTTAGCGAACTTGAAATATTTACAAAAATTCCTCAACTTCCCGCATTTATAAAAAGTGTGTCATTTAACCCACTCGGAGGAATTTTACCGTCAATAATCTATCTGGTTCCGACGGCGCTTATCGGGATTTCGTTAATTATAAAGGACAGTGATATCGTCAAAAGGGTTTTTTGGATTGTGGCAAACGCCTTAGTTGTTATGGCTATGATAATTCTGATCGGAAAGTCATTCCCCGGAAATGTCCAATCACCGAAATTTCCAAGCCTACAGACTTCTTGGGAGGTTGCAGTTGGAACTGTTGCAAAAAACCCGATTTTTGGAATAGGTGCGGGAAATTACTTAACCGCGTTCAATCTTTATCGCCCTGTTACTTATAATCAAACAGATCTCTGGTCAGTTAAGTTTTCAACAGCAAGCAATTTTTATCTGACTACGATCACTGAAACCGGTTTATTAGGATTGGCCACCTTGGCCTTTTTACTGTTAAGTATTCTCAGATTCTTTGCGCACTCCCTGACTGCAAAAAACATGAATGAGGCATTAAGTGAAGGTCTGGAAAAGCTGGCTATTGCCGCCATTGTTATAATCCTGGCATTTTACCCCGCCTCCCCCATATTTGTGATCTTTCCGCTTTTTGTTCTTTTGGGTGTATTTTCGAAATCGGAAACCAAAACTTTTACTGCCTCAAATACAAAATTTGCAACAATTACGATTGGAATTATTTTGGGAATAGGAGTCGCTCTTGCCAATTTCTTTGGAGCCAAGGCGGTCATTGCCGAAGCCACATTTAAAAAATCCCTTGACTCTCTCAGTAAAAATGACGCAAAACAAACTTTTGATTTAATGCAAAAGTCAATACAAGGAAACTCCGGAATTGACAGATATCACGCCTCCCTCGCCCAGGTTGACATGGCTCTTGCACAATCAATCGCAAACAAGAAAGACATTACAGATTTCGACAAAAATACAATTACCCAACTGGTACAGCAGGCAATCACAGAAGGTAAAGCAACTGTTGCCCTCAACCCCGAAAGATCGGGCAACTGGGAGGTGTTGGCACAGGTATATCGAAGTGTAATGCCATTTGCTACCGGTGCCGATCAATTCACGATTCAATCTTATTCTCAGGCAATAGCATTAGATCCAATAAATCCAAATCTACGAATAGCATTGGGTGGTGTTTATTACGCCCAGGGGCGCTACGACGATGCTGTCGATGTCTTTAAGCTTGCCATTCTCGCAAAACCGGACCTTGCTAACGCCCATTACAATTTGGCAATGACCTATAAGGCAAAGAGGGAATATGCCAAAGCAATAACCGAGATGAATTTGGTCCTATCTCTGGTTGCCAAAGATTCAGACGACTACAAATTGGCAAAAAGTGAACTCGATAATTTGATGAAAGATAAACCGGTTTCTGTCAATACTGTCGACGGGCAGGGTCAGTTGACTGCCCCACAATCTGTAAATCCCAGCAATATCAAGCCACCAATTCCCCTTCCCTGAAAAACGAAATTTAATTTATTTTCTATTATGGAGTTGCTGTCGGACTTACCTCGGGTGTTATCGTCGGCGCCGGTGTTGCCTTGGCCTTGGTTGAAGCAGACGGCGACAGATCTGGACTTGGTACCTGATTATTTATGTTAACCGCTCCAACCTCAACAATCATATTTGTAGAAGGCCTGTATAAAATAGCCTTTGCCGCCTTCTGGTAAATTAAAACCTTGTCGTCGTTTTGAGCCTTGGCAAAAAACGGTTGATCTTTAACTTTTGAAGCATCGGTCACTGTTGCCACTGTAGGCTTTTCGTCGTCCGGAAGTGAAATAAGCTTGCCAACCTGGGCTACTAAAGCATCTACCTCTGCTTGAACTGCCGCAGCTCCTTTAGAAAGTCCGAACCATTCAGGTTTTTGTTGAGCCGTAAATATTCCTCCAGCAGCTCCAAGAGCAATAATTAAGATATAAGGAATAAGTCTGAAAATTAAAAACCCCAACCCCCTACTTTTCTTCTGTCCTTCGTCCGTTTGGGCTTCCATGTTAATAATTTATACCACCGGCAACATCCATATGCAAGACCTTATGCATTTAATGTCACGGCAATGTTTCTGGGGGGGTTGAACCGGAATGGATTTGGTGCTCTTTGGTGGCGCCCTCTTTATATCCACCAATCTTGGAGATACGGACGGCGATTATCAGAAATCCCAGAAACGCAAGCCCCGCCAAACCCAGGTTTGTGAAATAAAATGGAGTAAGAAATTCTAAAGCGTCGATTGCCGGAGTCGTAACAACCAACATCCAATGATGATTTCCAACTACAATCGGTGAAGCGGCAATCAAAAACCGCGTCAATACTCCGTTTTTGTTTTCGTCTGGTAATGCAATGTCCAATTTGAACTCATCGTCGGACAAAAACGCATTTTTCAGTTTTTGTACCAACAAGTCGCTCCCCACAATCCCGGATTTAGTCAGATAATCAAAGTAATTTATTCCAACAAGTTCTTTAGCAGGACCTGAAAAAATTACTCCGTTCTGATCAAATAAATATACTCTTGTGTTGTTGGTAATTTTTAACGAATCCAAATAATAAGATGTTATTTCATCCAACAGGAACGAGGATACAAAAACACCACTGAATTTACCGCCTCTTATGATTGGAGATGCCACAGGAACTACATATCTTCCACTCGCAAAGCCAATTTTAGATTGGACCGGACTTCCGATAAGGACATCTCCACCCTTGGCGGTCTTTGCCCACATAAAGTACTGTCTATCGGATAAGTCTATCCCTTTTCCGGTCGGTCCTTGACGATCAAAACCATATTTAACGACACCAGAACCGTCCACGACAACAGCACCCGACACGGATGTATTTTTCCAGCTCTTGACAAACATTTCCAAATCTTTTTGTTCGATCTGAGATAAAATGTCGATTCGATTTGAAAACGATGACACTTGATTGCCAAAACTACTCACGAACACTTTTAAGGCGATTGATCCGGACCTTGCCGCAACCTGTTCACGGTGAAGCATTTGTTCAACCAAGTTGTCTGCAGCAGCCTTATTCAAAAAAAGGTAGATGACGCCGGCAAAGAGAATCATTAAAACCCCGAATAGAACAAAAATGTTGTTGTAAGTTTTGAAGAGTATATTTAGAACACCTTTTATCACGGCATAAATAGTATGCCACGAAAGTTATTAATTATGTCAAGTAGATTTTAAGCATGGTAATGTTAAACTAAACTATGTATAAATTTGAAAAGGCTCTGTTTTTTTACAGTATTTTGGCCATAACCGTATTTTTTATTTCATTTGGTGTTTTCTCGCCGTCTCCACTAAACTTCATAAGTGGCGTTTTGATGCTCCCTAGCACTTTTTACTTCTGGATAAGGATGACTTATCCTGAGCACACAGCCCCGGACAGATGGACCGTAAGGTTCCTTTCGGTTTTGACGCTTCTATCACTTTTTGGCATTTTCGGATTTTACCTACTATCAAAAGGCTTACCACAAATCCAAATCCTTACAGTTGAAAATAAGCGTCTCACGACCCAAAACGCAGATCTACTAAACAAACTGGAAAGAACAGACTCTGAAATGACTAAACTTAAGCAAAATATCGCTACTCCTTCGGCAACCATAAAAGGAGTTGACACGAATGACATAACCGTTGCAGACCTGGTCGCTGGGTCCCCGACCACAGGCTTAGGACAAAGAATAACAGGCATTACAGGCCAATCTTCAATTGACGTCTACCAATCCACATCTCTTTCCTCCACAAAAATCGGCGCGGTCGACGCCAACATCACATATCCATATGTAACAAAACAAGACGGTTGGTATAAAATAGTTATAGAAAGTCCAAAAGACCGCCTGCCTGCCGGCAGGCAGGGTTGGGTAAACGAAAGTCAGGTAATCGAGGTGCAATAATTAAATAAATATGAAGTCACTGCTACCCAAATTATTATTTTTTTACTCAACAGTTGTTGCACTACTGATAACGGTTAGCAGTGGAAGGTTCGTTTTTCTCTTTTTACCAGTTCTTACCTATTTTCTTTTAGAAACCACACGACGGTTCTTTTTCTCGCAAGACCAGATTCTCTCGGTAGGCATCGAAAAAATATTGATATATTACAGCTTTGTAATAAGCAGCCTTGTAGTTGTAATGGGGTTTGTATCTGCGGGGAGTTTGACCCAAATGATCTCCGGAGTGATATTTGTTCCATTACTCATTTATTTTGCATCACAGGTTTTTCCCAGAAGAACCCGCGCTGTCCGCCTTCCGAAGACTCCAGAAATAATAATTCAAACAAACGAGGATAAAGTTGACGAAAAAACCATAAAGCTTAAGAAGGAGGGGGTAGACATTGACCGCAGAACATTTTTAAAGCTAATCGGTTCGGCGGGACTTAGCCTTTTCTTATTCTCGATTTTTACCAAGCGGGCAGAGGCTGCATTTTTCGGAAGCGTTCCCGGACCGGGCACTGTTTCTGTTAAAGATATTGCAGGAAATAAAATTAACCCTGCCGAAAAACAGCCGACAGACGGCTATAGAATCAGCCGGCTCGACGACGCATCCCCCGCCTACTACGGATTTACCAACAAGGACGGCGCCTGGTTTGTGATGAAAGAATTGGAAGACGGGTCCTACCTTTACCGAAAAGGAAACTCCGGTTTTGCCGCCGCCTGGGCAGAACGAGGAAATATCGGTATTACATACGACGAGTTTGAAAATGTGTTTTAAAAAGATCAACTTTAACGCCCCTTGACCTTTAACCTAAAATCAGCTATTTATTGAGTATGAAACTTACAAAAGAGATTTGGCTCGTAGTTGCGTTTGTTGCTTTTCTTATGGCTTGGCTTATCGATAGGCTAGCCGGACCTGTATCGATCGCTGTCGGAAACCCGATTGCATTTCTTTCCTCCTCAAGACTCCTTAACACCTATCCGTTTACGGCGACGGCAATAATCATAAGAACTCTAGCAATTTTTATTTCAGCAATGTTGATTTTTTCTCTCTTTAACAGGAAATACTTTACCAAAGCCGTAGTACTTACCTTCCTTTGCATTCTGGCCGAATTCTTTTCAATTCAACAGCTTGCAACCGGGTTTAGAGTCACCACAATTCAATGGACGCTTTCTATTGCCTACGCAAGCCTCATCTTGGTGGTCGGAATCGTCTGGCTGATTTTAATGGGAATCTGGGCAAGCTTTAACAAAGAAGCAACCCCCACCGAAAGCCCCGGCGGGCCAAGAGAAGATTCAGTGCTCGAACCGCCCTCGGAAAATAGAGGATAGATCACAAATTTTTAAGATATTCCTTTGCCAATTCTTGAAAATTCCCGGCGAACGACATTACCGACTCCCTTTCTTCTATAAACGGAGTTAAATCGTCTTCAATCATCTCTTTTGTAACTTTTTTAATCTTTTGGTTAATCAGTTTAATAGCCTTAACTTTAGACAAGCCTGTTTGGTTTTCAACCTGAACCCAATTGGGTTTTATTCCCTTCTCCAGATACCAAATCAGATCATAATAATCCCTGCCTTTAAACCTGACAACATTTTCCACTCCTTCGATTTTCTCTCTGGTTAATATTGCGCTGATTTTGCCCGCAAACAAATCTTCAATAGAGTATCTCCTCATCACAAAGGAAAGATTCTCATAACTTTTGGCTGTGACCTCCACCCTTGCATAGGGCTTGTCGTTTTGAGAAAAATCAATCCGGATATGCAATATATTAGTCTCACTTTGATCTACCGGTAACCCAATTTCTTTGAGTATCGGAAACTTCAAGTAAATTGTTCTTCTATTGTTTGCAAGTTTAACTGACAAATCGTCAAATTTTAGCCTTTCGGAAAAATAATTTTTTAAAGCATCGGAAAAATCTTCTATGTTAAAATTTGACCCGACCTCAACGTCAAAATCTAAATCTTCCGAAAGTCTTGGCAGCTTAAAACAAAACCTCAAGGCGGTCCCGCCCTTAAATAAAAGGATCTTGCCCCAATTGCCCGTAAAGACGAAGTTGAGTACGTAATACTGAATGGCCTCTTTTAACAGGCTTCTAACATAGAGCTTATTTTTATCTTTATTCTCCAGATATACTTGTTTTAATTTAGAAAGAAACATAATTTTTTTCTATACTTTTCAATACCGTTGACATTTTTTTACTCTTGGCTGATTTTACATACAATTTAAACTCACCCAGATCTTCTTTTGTAAAACTATCCCAATTTATTCTAGCATCCAAAACGGATACACCGATATTCTCCATTCTTTTAAGATAAAAATAATCAAACAATGCTTTAGCTTTGGAAGCGATATAAATTGTCTTATCTTGCCATTTCTTTTGCCTAAAACCCAAAAATAAGGTTGACTTAATACTTTTATATATAAAGTTTCCCAAAAAATTATTATATTTTCTGGTCGTTTTCGTGGTAATTGAAGTTATGGAAAAAACAGATTCGGGGATCAGACCTTCGTTAGAAAGCACGTATTCACCGGATATATATGAAGGTTCTCTTAAAACGTTGGTAATATACTCAAAGTAAGGTTCCTTTTCTACTCTTTCGAAAAAAGGGTCGGTTACATACAAACCTTTTTTTAAAACTTTCAAATAACCGATTTTAACGAGACGTTCTAATTTTTTGTCAAGATTCCTGCCTTCCTTATCGACAAGGATAGATGCCGTACTTTTGTTGAAAAAAGGCAATTTCTCGAGCTCCTCCTGATACTTTATTCCAGAAATACTAATCATTTAGTAGTAATTCTAAAACAAATGGGGGTATTTGTCAAGTCTTCCCAATCAGAAAAATTTATCCAACTCCATCAAAAGCGGTTTTGGGAATGCGTCAATCGCGGGCTTCATGCTTTTAGGAAGAAAGTGTAAAAGTTCATCGCCAAATTTAATTTGTTTTTTCTCCAATATTTCTCGAATTTTCTTCAATTCGTCTTTTTCTGAAACAGTTAGCTCACCATTTTTCAATAAGAAATATACATCATAAAAATCTCTGGGTTTACTTCTTGTAAGTGCTGCTTGAATTTTCTCCCCTATCATTTCTCTTTTAGGCAACAAATATGCCTGATAGGTTGGAATATATTCATTCAAAATATCAACTATGTCATAGTCAATACCTATTTTTTTTCTTAATGAAATTTGAATATTAATTGGAATTTTCAAAGTCAAAATATTAACATATAATTTGGCCAAATACCCACCCGTTGTTCCTTTAGACTCTTCAATATCACAATTTAAACCATTGTTTGATAATTCTTCCAAGACAGAAAGAATTATCTTTTCAATCTCTCTATTGTCAACCTCACAAGCTGAGAAATCTAGATCTTCTGAAAAACGAGGACTTTTATATGCTAGCCTGTATGCAGTCCCGCCTTTAAAAAGAATTTTATTGGAATTTTCAATTTGATATAACGAAGACAAAAACAGATGCTGGGCATATTCCCTATGAACATTATCAGTTGTAGTTTGAAATTTGTTTTGTATTATTAACAGTCTTTCGTAAGTTAGCATATTATTTAAAAACTTTTTTTAATAAATTGTCCAATCGTTTATCGTTAAAATAATTTGCGTAATTAAAAATCTTTTGCTTGTCTAGTTTGACAATATTCATTCGATCATTTAAAACTCGCTTGCCTAGAGCTACAAAATATAAATAATCTACAAGCGCTTTCTCGGGATCAGCTATAAGTATGTCATTAATTAAATCATAACCTGTATAGGCTTGTTTTTTAATTTTATAATATCGATACATAGTCTGTTCGTCGCCAAATTCTCTTGTGGCCTTTGTGGTTACAGACGTAATTGTATATACAGTCTCCGGGATAATGTTGTGTCTGGAGAGTGCTGTATCTAAAGATATATATGACGGTGAATAAACTTTGTTCGCAATTCTAAATTTGTCGTTGACTTCATTTCGCAAATAATAAACACCCCTTCGCGGACTAATTAGATACCCTTTAGCCTTATACCTTGAAAGTTTAACGGCGACAACTTTTCTATCCACATTAAAAATGTTCACAAAATCCTGATTTGTAAATACTTCCAAATTATGCTCTTTTAATGTCTGCCTGATTTGTTGGAAATTCATTTTCTTAACAATTATGTTAACTATGTGAATTCATATTAAAACTGATTTGGGGCTTTATCAAGAAATCGTTTGCTTACCAAATTCTGATTTGGCCAAGCTTTGCTTACACACTCTTCTTCCCCACCACAAGCTTCCAGGCAATTCTCTGAACTATATAAGCCCCAAGGCCAATTGCAAAAGTCCAGAAATAATTGGTGATTCCAAATCCTGCCACTTGAGAAAATCTGGAAACTATCCAAAAAGCGAAAACGTTTGCGCTAAAAAAATAGCCGAATGTAACCGCGGAGCTATCGAACTTGATTCCTTTGCTCATAGCAAAATCCCAAAGTACCCAGATGAAAAAAGTTACCCAAAAACCGGTATAAATAGCCGACTCGATGGGATTAAAGCGCCAGTTGCCCAAAACTATATTTTGAGAAAACATACTTCCGAAAAAATACAAAACAATAGAGTTGACTAACCAATAAGCAAAATATAATAAATGGTTATACATAAATCTCACCCCCATTCGAAACAGTGATTAGTGACTAGCGATTAGAGATTAGTTTAGTTCCAGACTATACCCTAAAACCTATACGCTAAACCCTTTCTGCAATTTGAATATATCACAAAAACATTCCAACCGAAATGGAAATTTAGTATACTGATTTTGAATAACATGGCGGCACCAATTTACACTTCAGACCTAACAGATCTTCTAACCGATATGGCCTCAACAACGGGCTGGACGGCTCTTGGGGGTGGAGCCGGTGGTTTGGTTGCACCTGAGACCGACTTTTTTATCCAAGGAAACAATTGTATTTCCAAAGCAGGCTGGTCGTCTGCCGTAAAGGGAATGGTCTACAATGTAGGCAGCGGCCAGACAGTTGCTAGTGGCAAAGCAGTTTTTATGTGGATTTATTACTGGGCGCCAAACTCTTTGGACGTTGAAGCTGGCACTCCAGGAGGACTCCAGCTACTTATTGGTAGCTCTACTACAGCCTACAAAGCCTGGGACATCCGCGGAAAGGACACCCTTACTTACGGAGGTTGGGTTTGCGGAGTAGTCGACCCAACCACCGGCGCTGATGACGTCACCGGCTCTCCATCCGCCACACTTCAATATTTTGGCGCAACAGCTAATGTTCCGGGGGCGGGTCCATCAAAAGGACAGCCTTTGGGAATTGATGCTTTTCGCCACGGACGTGATTTTACCTGCACAAACGGCGACGCCTCAAATGGTTATGCAACTTTTTTAGGAGCCGCCTCTTATAATGACAATGTCACGAGGCGCTACGGCCAAATCCAAGCAACTGACGGTGGTTATTTGCAGCAAGGAAGGTTTTTAATGGGATCCTCTTCTATAGCCGTTGACTTTCGCGACAGCAATAAATCAATACTTATAGCCAGGACTCCAAAAGTTTCATCTAGCTTCAACACTTTTGAAGTACAAAATGCTGCAAGCCGTGTTGACTGGACAAATATTACCATCACGGCTTTAGGTACAACTTCGAGGGGAGATTTTGTCACAACCGACAACGCCAACATAAACATTGATAGTTGTACATTTACGGATATGGGAACGTTTGATTTCCAATCGAATAGCACTATTCTTACATCTACATTTCGAAGGTGTAATTTGGTAACACAAAGTTCTGCCGTCTTCACCGATTGCACTTTTGACTCAACCAATGACTCAACAAAGGCCATTCTGTCGAACAATCCCGCCAATATTTCAAACTGCACTTTTATTTCTAGCGGCACCAAGCATGCAATAGAGATCAACACGGCCGGAACATATTCTTTTACCGGAAATGCTTTTGTCGGTTATGCCACCGGCAACGGCTCAACCGGCAATGAAGTTATTTACAATAATTCAGGCGGTTCTGTAACACTTAATCACTCGGGAACTACCGGCACTATTTCTGTCAGGAACGGCTCCGGGGCCACGACCACGGTCGCAGTCTCGGCTACATTAACCATTGAAATCCGCAACTCGGATGACGGAACACTAATCACCCAAAATTGTGAAGTAACCGTTGTCAAGGTGTCAGATGAATCGATTCTTTTTCATGAGGATGATATAACGGACGGCATAACTGAATATTCATACTCCACCGGTTCGGGAACATCAATCTATATAAATGTTATTAATACAGCGGGTTATCAAAACAAAGTTGTGTTTCAAACATTGTCTGCAAACAGTGAAACTGCGAAAGTATTTTTGGATACAGACAGAATTTACACCAACCCCTAACCCTACAGCATATTGACAAGTCGTGGACTAAACACTATAATAATTATAGTGTTTGGACTATGAAATATAATAAAAAGTCGATCGCCAGTATTCTGCGTTCTCCAAAAACAGTTTTTACCTTTAAAGACGTTTCATTAATTTGGGGCGACACCAATAAAAAAAATGTTATAGCAAGCGCTAATTATTACGTTAGAACCGGTCAACTCATTAGAGTTAGAAAGGGAATCTATAGCAAAAACGAAAATTATGACCGAATGGAACTGGCTAATAGAATTTTTGTTCCATCATATATTAGTTTCGAAACAGTGTTGGGCAAGGAAGGTGTTAATTTTCAATATTACGGCCAAATATTTATTGCCTCTTATCTTACCCGTAACATAATTATCAACAACCAAACTTATTCATTTAGAAAAATTAAGAATGAAATCCTTGTAAACCCATTAGGAATCAACAACGAAAATGACATATCAACGGCAACCAAAGAGCGGGCTTTTTTGGACACCATTTATATAAACGGGGACTATTATTTTGACCACATTGATTCACTTGATTGGAAAAAGATATTTGAAATCCTTCCAATATATAACAAAAAACAAATGGCCAAAAAAGTTAAATATTGGTACAATTATTTTAAAGAAAACAGATAAATGTCGCTTAATATACCAAAACACAGAGATATCCTTTTACAAATTCTAAAGGATGTATATTCTGATACAACAATTTCTTCATTTTTAGGATTTAAAGGAGGGACCGCCGCTCTGCTTTTTTATGATTTAAGCCGTTTTTCAGTAGACCTGGATTTCGATTTGATTGATGAAACTAAAGAAGATGAAGTTTTTGAAAAAATAAAAGTGATTTCTCAAAAATATGGTGTGCTGGAGGCTAAAAAGAAACGTTTCAATTTGATATTTATTATTTCCTATGCAAAAAATGAGCAAAAGATCAAAATTGAAATTAACCGCAGACATTTTGGTTCAAAATACCAACTAAGGACTTATTTAGGTATCTCCGTACTTGTTATGAATGAGGAGGATATGTTTGCCCATAAATTGATGGCTATGAACGAAAGATTTGAGAAAACCAGCCGTGATATATATGACGTTTGGTTCTTTTTGAAAAAAGGTTGGCCAATTAATAAAAAAATTATTGAAGAAAGATCGGGTAAATCTTTTATTAGTTTATTAAAAGACAATTTGAATAAATTAGAAAATATGAATAATGGCAATATTCTAAAAGGAGTTGGCGAACTTTTAACGCAAAGTCAAAAGGACTGGGCAAAGGCAAAACTAAGAGATGATACAATATTTCTTTTGAAATTAAGATTGGAAAACGAAAATTAGTATATCAATTCCGTCTTAAATATATCAATTCCGACGTAAATATAAATCCCCCTTGACAGACCTTGCCACGGTCGCTGTAAACTGTTTCTAATCGATTTCAAAGATTAGAAATATAGAAGATTAGAAATATAGAAGATTAGAAATAAATGGCGAAAATTGTTGATCCAGATTCATTAAACCAAGCAACCGAAGTCGTAATTGATACGACTTTAAAGACAATCCAGCTTCTCGCAACCGGAAACTTAAGTAATGCCTCCCCCGGTTCAACGTCCGGCGTTACCCTCCAAGCCGTTTATTCGTTCTTAAAAGAGGAATGGAAAACCGATACGGCACTAAACAAATTTAAATTTCCCATCAAAATGTTTACGAAGACTGACGGAATCATGATTAACGCTTGGGATTGGAAAGATGCAACCACAAGAAGCTTAATCAGGGACGGCGGATGGGAAGAAACGGGAGGCGACAAATACGCCAGTATAGTTTCACTTGGAAACTTTGACTCCTCAAGCGATCAGGCTTATTACCAACACGTTATCGGATACGACCAAAGTATTGTCAACTTCGGCCACACCGGAAACCTGAACGAAGCAATTCTTATTTCCGGTTTTACCGGATATCTTAAACTTTTCCTTCGTATTGCATCGGGGAGCGGTACGGGAAAACTTTATTCAGAATACAATCTTCTTACAGAACAGACAATCTCCGTTCTTGAACCGGTTCTGTACAAGTTACCGCTTTCTAACTCCACAGACTTAAAGATTAATACGGCCGATGCTACTTTTGCCGGCGGCATCTACACCGGAATGAAGATTAACTATCTTAAGGGAGTCGGCTTTACCACCTATGCAAATTCAACCGTCTACCCCGCCGGATCAGTTGTTCAAGAAGCAACGGGATCACCAAAGCATTGGTTTTTTACAGCGGCAGGAGGAACTTCAAATGGAGCCGATGTCCAAACGGATACGGGAGTTACTGATTGGGCAGCCTATGACGGCGAAGTTCAGATCGGAACAAATTACTACGCCTTCAACAGGATCGTCACCGGCAACAACGGAACCGCTCAGGAAATTTATAACTGGGCTCAATATCAGCTTAGACAAACAACCGATATTAACGACAACGACTCCACAACCGTTAACCAAAGAAGCGGAACGGTTGTAAAAGGAAATGTTGCCGAGCTTCTTTTGGAGTTTGTCGGAGATACACTTAAGACCAAGGCGGGCCTTTATATCAGTGGATTTAACGCAGATTCTACAAACTCCATCAAATTCAGAGATATTACAGTTGACGGTGGTGGAGTTGACACCAATACAAAGCTTCCGGTTACATCAACCGAGCGCAACTATCCTTTCGTCGCTACCGGAACCTTGAATTTCAGCACCAACCTTGTTACTGAAACTGACAGCAATACCAAATATACCATGTACTTCACCTCTACCCCATCGGGCAACTTCGATACATCAAGCGCAGTTATTGTTAAAGATAATGCGGGAACAGATATCACCGGCCAGATTACATCAGCCTCGATTGCTTTTGACTTCGACTATGATGGAAACGTCCAAGGAGGCAGAACTGCCGGAACTGATGCCGCTGTATCCATCGTTGCTCAGGGATTACCCGGAGCCACATGGGTTCTGACAACATTTACTATTACAAGAGCAACCGGACAATCTATCACAATTAACGCCGACGATGAAAGGAACTACGCTAATCCTTAATGGATAATCTAACCCGACGAAATATAAGATATATCTGCTTTAGACTTCAGACCGAAGCTGAGGGAGGTAGTCCTGCCGCGATAGACGAAACAGGGATAATGCAGTATGTTGAAGAAGTTAAAAAATCGATGGAACAACAATCCGAATTTGAAGGATGGAAAAAATTCGCAAAAACTTGGGATGTTGGTGAGGAGAATCCACTTAAGGCGGTAAACAGACTATCAAGTATTCAGAATGACTGGAATAAAATATTAAAAAAAGAGGCTAAAGAACTTTCTGTCACCCAACCAAAAAAGGTCGTTCAACGCGGAGCGGGTGGCAGATTTGTAAGTAAAAAAACAAAAACCGAGAATCCCGTGCTCCTTCCTCCTGAAACAGAGGAGTCTCCGACCCCAAAGAAAAGTATTTGGGACGTCCTTAAGTAGCGTATAATATAAAGCATGGCCGCAAAATTTATCTATGACGCTCCCAATAAGTTATTCATCCTAAATAACGGAGTCATCGATTTTGATGTTGTTGTCGATTTATATTCAGACGCCAAAGAAGATTGGCTAAGTGATCCACTTTTAAATAAATTCAGATTCCCGATCATTGCGATTGGAGGCCAAGCCATTGGTGGAGGGCGTATGATCTCTCCCTACATCATGCTTAGGTATGGATGGAAAGTACGGCCACATGAGGCAGACCACACCCTAACTGTTGCCGGAAACCTGATTACAGATGATGAAACAACTCCTTTTACAAGCGTACTCGGCAATTATCAGGTTGTCATCAAATCAATTGTTTCCTCAAATTCTCTAACCGCAGCAGGAACGGCGCTCTCCCCTTCCGATTTAACAAGTATTATAAGCGGTGTTTGGGACGAGGCAATTGCCGCGCATCTTTCCCCGGGTTCTGCCGCGAAAATATTAAAGGATATAAAGACAAAAGCTACTTTGGCCTCACTTAAATAAGCAAATCTACAAATCTGCAAATTTCAAATAAATTGCAAATTATTTAATTATTAAATCATTCAAATATTTATTTGTAGATTTGCTTATTTGCTTATTTGCTTATTATCATTTGCCTCTTGCATTCTGATATTTAGAGACATATTATGTTGTTGAAACTCAAATGTTCAATTTTTTGAAAAACCTGGGTCCAACAGAAATTATAATCATCGGAGTTATCTTAATAGTCTTTTTCGGCTCCAAAAAAATTGCAGGGCTTGGTAAGGCCGGCGGAGAAACGGTCAGGGAAGTCAAAAAAATCAAAAGAGAACTATCGGGCGCGATGGACGAAGTTAAGGTAGACGATACGAAAGAGGAGGTGGAAAATTAAATGGCCAATCTTGGTTTAACAGAAATTTTAGTAATTGCCTTAATAATTATTCTGCTTTTTGGCGGAAAGAAGATACCCGAATTTTTTAAAGGTTTGGGCGAATCAATAAAAGAATTTAAAAAGGCTTCGAAAGATACCGACAAATGACATCCTCTTCGCAACAAGTTGCGAGGTATCTTTCAGATACGGCATGTCTTCCTTGAATCTGCTTCATCCTACGCTGCAAGCAGCGAGGTGTTCGCAGGTTCTCGAATAATCACTTCTTGAATCTACATAGGTTTGTTTGTAAACTTTATATAGCGTGGTAAACATTAAATCTCTTGAACCGGGTGAGCTGCAGGGCATTATAAACAAATACTCCCCTTTCTTGATGGAAGTAAGGAAAAGAATTTCTTTTGTACTCTCTATTTTTGCAATAGCGATGATCGTCGGCTTCGCTTTTTACGAAAAAATAATCAAATTTCTGGTTGACACCTTAAGCCTCCAGGGAGTCAACATCGTTTTTACCTCACCTTTTCAATTTATCAACTTAGCAATTTCCTGTGGTGTTGTAATCGGGCTCATTTTTGTTTTCCCGCTCATTATTGCCCAAATACTTTCGTTTCTTAAGCCTGCCCTGCGCGCAAAAGAATACAAAGCAATTCTTGTTTTTCTACCGTTCTCAATATTTCTTTTTTTAATCGGTTTTGCCTTTGGCGCCTTCATTATGAAGTGGCAAATACAAATATTTCTGGGAAGGTCCACCGTCCTTGGAATCGGAAACATTTTGGACATCAGTAAACTCCTGACTCAGATACTCCTAACTTCGGCGCTTATGGGAATTGGTTTCCAATTCCCCATTCTCCTTTTGATTTTGATACGTATGAAAGTGATCAAACATCACCAGCTAAGCAAACAGCGACCCTGGGTGTATCTTGGTTCTTTTATGTTTGCGCTTCTTCTTCCCCCCGACTCACTGTTGGCTGATTTTGTTCTTACATTGCCCCTTGTAATTCTATTCGAAGTTACGCTACTATTAAACAAGATATTCGAGGCTAGAGACGCCTCAGGAAAGGAAGTGATTAATTATGTTTAGAGGAATAGGAACAACAGAACTTATTATTATCTTTGTCATTCTTTTAGTGCTTTTCGGAGGCAAAAAACTCCCGGAACTTGGACGTGGAATTGGAGACGCCATCCGTGAATTCAAAAAATCTCTTAAGAGTAAAGATTAATTAATCCCAAAATGGACCTAACCATAGTTTTGTTTGCTTTGATTGGGCCCTTTTTGGTTTGGCCGGTCGAGTATTTTCTCCCCTACCCCTTCATAGTTGAAGAGTTATTTAAGGCGATTCTAGTCTTTCTCTTCCCTCAAAAAAGTTATAAACCAATACTTCTTTCAGGTATACCCTTTGCCATAACCGAAACAGCGCTTTATTCGTTTAATATTATCAACTACGGCAGTATCGGACTTTTCTTTACCAGATTATTTTTAACTTCCACCCTTCACTCTGTAACATTTCTAACAATTTATTTGTTTAACAAGAAAGACAAGAGGTTAATAGTCATCGGCTTGACCATCTCTATTTTGATACACTACTTATATAATAGATATATTCCGATATATTAAATTGGCGGGATCACTCTTTTGAAGAATACTCCTTCGATACCCATCCGGTTTTCCCATCAACAAGTTGTACTTTATACCAACCCTCTACATCTTCCAGAAAAGGCATCTTGTCCCCTATATTGACCTTTGCTATCTCTGTACCATTTGGCGTTTTTCTAACTCTTAAAAAGCCTGTAGGAGTGTCAGTTATAACAACAAGATACTGTCCGCCTGTTCCCAGGTTTTGCTGTCCGGAATTGGTTTGGGGTCCTTTCTCTGTTTCAATTACCGGTACCGGTGTTGCTGCAGGCTCGGAAGATTGAACGCCAAGTACCGCCATTTTTTGTTCATAATTTCTTGCTACCATTCTGCTTACAAAAAACCCTGTGGTCGCCGCGCTGACAACGCTACTAACCAACATCACGGCTATAAAACTTGCCGGATGTATTTTACCCTTATGTGATGTCTTTTTAACCACTGTTTCATCTACCTTGTCTTCGCTGGCCATCAACTGTGTTTTAGCCCTGGAGGTAAGCGTCCTCATATAGATTGCCATGAATATAAATCCTGAAGCTATTATTATAATTAGGCCCCAAACTGCTATTGTCTGACTCCCCCCGACAAATCCAAACAGGCTTCCCGCGGCCGAAGCCTGAGCTACAAGCTCTTTCATGGCTGTGAGTTTGGTTTCTGCCGAAGCTTTAAGAACTTCTGCCTGTCTGTAAGCTTTAATCTTATCCTCGGGAGTTGTGGCTCCGTCTATAAGGATTGAGATTTGACTCATAGAAGCGTCTACGTCACTTTTTAAGGTTACACCTTGAGCGAAAAATGCAGTTTTCTCGAGAGGTTTAAATAATGCAGTCGCTTGGTCCCTGATACTTTGAATTTCGGCAGGAGTTATTTCCCAAATATCTTTAGTCTCAACCGAAAAGGTCCTGGTTTGACCGGCCGCAAGATTAAATGTTCCCGACACATAAAGTTGGTCCTTTTCTGAATCATAGTTAACGGTTAATCCCGGATCAGATTTGATAATATCGTCTTTTTTGATTTCCTGAGGTAAATAATATTTAACATCGACCGTCTGAGATATAAGCGTTGACGGATTTGTGGCTAAAGTTTTAAAAACAACACTTCCAATCTCAAGCCAAGTGTTGACTAGAGTTTTTCCGGACCCGAGGCTCAAAAGCATTTTATTGGAATTAACAATTCCCCTTAAGCCCAATAAAACGTTTTTGACCGAGTTTGTATCAGTTGGATTTACTTTTGTTAAGGCTCCCGAGGCACCTGAGACTTTGTTCAAAGCAATTATTTGATTCTGGATACTCCCAATTTGCGAAACCGCTTCGTCAACATCTTTTGACTTAGTAAACGCGCCTAAAATTTTATCTACCTGACTTCCCTTTTCATCAAGTTTTGTGGCCAGATCCTGAGTGGTTTTTATTCTTACGAACAGTGTTTTAGCAGGACCTGAATTGCTGACAGTCCCTATTGATTTTTCCAGAGATATGGAACTTTTAACCAAAAGCTTGATTTGGGCATACAAAGCCGGAGATTTTTGATAATCAGCCAAGCCCTCTTTAAGATCAGAGATTATTTTGTCCGTTGTTACGAGTTGATCGTAAACCCTAACCGATTCGTCCCAATTCCAGGAATCTTTTATCCAGTTGACCGAGCCAAACATCGTGTTTGCATCAGAAGAATCGGCGGAACTTCCCAAAATATTGGAAAGTGCTATTACCCCATCCAGTAAATCTTTACCACTGGACTTATTCCAACCAGAGGCCAATGTTGCCGATTGGGCGGTGAGAAATTGATTATTTACATAAAGCTGATTGGCCATAGAACGGGTACCGCTTAGTTTGTCCGATAGCGGTACTGTCGTATTTTCCAATACATTTTGGATGACGGGTTTGTTAACTACCTTTTCCAAAAGCAGTCTTGTCTCAGTTGTCACATTTTTAATATCGGTAATACTGTTGGTGACATTAGTAACATTGGTAACCGCCGTTGTCGTTGAGATGTCCCCTACTTTTGATTTGACCGAATCGACATTCGAATTAACATTGTCTAAGTCACTCTTGGTTGCCAAATCCCCCGATGTAAGCCCCGCTCCTGTGAGTGTTCTTGTCGCATTCGCCCAAACATCCGCAATTAGAGTGCCAAAAGACCCGATAGAACTGACTGTCCTTGTGGAATAGCTCCAAATGTCTGCAGGAAGGGTTCCGAATGAGTCAAGAGTTTTTCCTGAAAATCCCCAAACAGCAGTGGCGATTGAAGTAGTATCTGGAACCGAAGCGGGTACTGGATCCACTTGAAAGCTTTTGTCTATCGTAAGGGTGTCGCCAGAAACCGTACAGGAAACCGTGGTTCTATACAAACCCGTTGTGGCCGGAGCCGTAAACGTTTTTGAATACCAACCGTCCGATTGTGTCGGCGCGTCCATCGGCGTTAAGGCAACAAAAAAAGCTGCATTGACTGGATCCCAGCTCGTTATTGTACATGCGGCGTCGTTAATCGGGGCTGAAACGTCGTCATACAAAAATTCTCCGACTGTACAAGTAGAACCAGCTGTACAATCTTGAATCCCGCCGGCTGCAGCCGTCACTTCGCTAGGCGAAAAAACCGCCGCAGTCATTAGCAGGGTTAAAGCCAGAGCGGATGCAAATTTGGTTGACATTCTGGCACTTTTCATTTCTTACGCTGTCTCTTTTGCAGCCTTTCGAAATTCTTTGATTGAATCTCCTACTCCACGAGCCAACTCGGGAAGTTTTTTGCCGCCAAAAAGGACCAATACAATTAACGCTAATACTATTAATTCTGTTGAACCGATATTGTTTAACAAGCTCATTCACCTTCCTTTCTAAAGAATCTGCTGGAGCCAGATACTGTAAACCTTTGAGGTACTGGGCAGTAAATCTATGTTAAGTATCATACTTTAGCAACATTGATGTCAAGGGTCATTTGACATATTGTTTAATCTAGTCGTAATCTTATCAATATTTAACTAATCAGCTTCGGTTTTGCATAAAATCCCCGAAATTGACACGATGATATGATTATGATACAAATAAGGAATAGTGATTGGCGTATAGATATTAACCAGCATGAACATCTCGTACAACATTTCTGATAACCTCAAAACCAATCTATCAAGAATTGAAAAACTCCGAATCGACATTCTGACTTATCCACTATCACCTAAAAACGAATTGAGACTTAGATGGGATAGTCAACTGGAAAAAATTACATGGTCCCTGTCCCTCACCGACAGCAGTTTAAGTAAATCAGATGTTGTTAAACTACTTTCCTCAGGAGTTCCAAAGAAAAAAATGAAGCTCCCCAACCTAACGGTCGGGATATCTTCTCCCTACGCTTCGTCGGGAGTGGAATCCCTCCGAAGCGAAA
>CAZBTH010000003.1:77607-104025 GCA_964494885.1 uncultured Gammaproteobacteria bacterium
CTTCGCTTTCACCCACGGGTTTACGCCCGGGGTCTTCGCGAAGGGGGATGAATAATTACGAAAAAGACGTAATAAATCAAAAAAATGCCTTTAACTATATAAAAGAAAATTGGACCGTTACAAAAGCACCTGTTGATCTAAATGTTGTCAAAAAACTTTACGACATCTCATGTAAAAGCACTTTGGGGCCTATGAGCGGGCTTACTGAGTATTCCGAGAAGAGACTGAAAACATTATTCGACTATCTTGGGAGAGAACAGGATCACCCTGTAATACAAGCAGGTATTGTTCAGCCTGAAGTTATTGCTATCACACCGTTTGATAACGGAAACGGTAGAATCGCCCGGCTTTTAAGTTACTTATATTTATACCGTGGAGGCTTTGACATTCGGGGAATGTTTAACTTGGAAGAATATTACAAAAGAGATGTGGTTACATACAAAAGAATGCTCGAGATGAGCAAAATTCAGGGAAATCTGACAGTTTGGCTTGAATATTTTTCCTATGGAATGGGAATTGGTCTTGAAAAGAGGTTAGATACAATCAAAAATCTAAAGTTCAAAGAGGAACTTCCAGCCTCATTCTGGAAATTGAACTCACGCCAGCAGCAGATATTGGAAACACTTGAGTTTCCTGAAAGGAAAATTACCAATAAGGATGTACAGAAAATGCACGGTGTTTCCCAAATTACCGCCTCACGCGATTTGAGCCGCCTCGTTTCGCTTGGGCTGCTTCTAACCAACGGCAAGGGACGGAGCGTGTACTATACAAAAGTTTAAATTATACTCCCCAACAATTTTGGTATAATTCACTGAGGGCCGTTGGTACAGTGGTAACATACCTCATTCGCATTGAGGAGACGCCGGTTCGATTCCGGCACGGTCCACCCTAAATATTTATCACATCCAATTGACAGGGAATTGACAGGGTCGCACCCTGTCAGTAAATTTAATTAATGCCCCAGAAAAACACAATCAGACATTTTACAGAAAACGGTATATATCACATTTACAACCGCGGAGTTGAGAAACGAGACATATTTTTAGATGATCAAGATTATGCCGTTTTTCTACATCTGCTCAAATATTATTTATCGCCTGTCGATCCGAAAGAAATTCATCCCCTACTTAAGTTTCAAAACTTTTCCGTTGTTCGTCCAAGACCGTTGAGAAATCTGGAAAAGGAAATCGATTTAGTTGAATATTGCCTAATGCCAAATCATTTCCATTTAATACTTCAACAGCATGCCTTAGACGGAGTGACTAGACTATTAAAAAATATTTCTACAACTTATGCCATGTATTTCAATAAACGATACAAAAGAGTTGGCTATTTGTTCCAGGGAAGGTATCGTGCTGTTCTTGTCGAAAATGAATCATATTTACTCCACTTGTCACGTTATATACATTTAAACCCCACTGAATTGACAGGGTCGCACCCTGTCAATTATCCATATTCAAGTTATAAATATTTTTTAGGTATAGCTAAGGCGGGTTGGGTAAAATCAAAAATTATTCTTGACTATTTTGATAAATCAAAGTTACTTCCCTTTCTTGACCACTGCCCCTCCTATCAAGAGTTTGTAGAAGGGTTTAACGGAGACTCAAAAGAAATTATCGGAAACCTGACGCTGGAGTGAAAACTGACAGGGTCGCACCCTGTCAACTAGCGCAGGTAGTTAAGAGGGTTAACACGCGCGCCGTTCAGGTAAATTTCAAAATGTGTATGTGGCCCGGTTGAACGTCCCGTGTTACCCATTTTACCGATTGTGTCTCCTCTTTTAACGTTTTGTCCGGAAATAACCGTAATCTGGCTCAAATGTCCATAACGAGTTTTAAATCCATTTCCGTGATCGATAAGAACCATATTTCCATACCCGGTTGAATCCCATCCTGCAAAAATAATTTTGCCAGCATCCGCCGCGTTAACCATAGGAAGCCCGTTATTTGCGATATCAAAACCGGGATGGTACCAGGAAAATCTCTGGGTAATAACCCCCTGAGTGGGCCAAACAAACTGTCCAAAAGCAACAACAGTACCGGCATCGGGTGTCACTTGCCTCGGACGCGGGGTAGATGCCGTTCCCACCGGCATTACACCGTCGGGAACAATCACGGTTTGGCCAATAGCCAACTCAAATGTTTCGTCATTGCTAAAAGAATTGAAGGGAAAGTCAACCACAGCTTGGGACTCTGAATCGTATCTTTTGGCAATTGAATAAACCGTATCCCCTTTGACCACTTTATGGGCAACTCCTGTTACCGGAAGGATTTTGAGGGTCTGATCAACTTTTATTTTGTCCTTTGTCAAATTATTTTGCCACCTAATAGTATCTACCGAGACTCCAAATTTTTGTGCGATTGAGGCAACTGTATCCCCACCCTGCACTTGGTAATCAATAACACTATCTCTTACCTTATTCGAAACTTGGGTATCAAGCCCCGGATCGTCAGTTGAAGCAGATAATACCGCCGGAGCCGCGGAAATTGCCCAAGGATTAACACTTCTCCCCGGAAATTCCTGGGCAACCATCGGAGCCATTACAACTCCTAATGCGGCAAGCGTTGCCATACCTGTATGGGTCAGTTGACGCGAGCGTTTTCCACGCTCCCTATAAAGAGATGTGACAAAAAATCCTTTTCTTTCCTCAAACTTAAGAAAACTAATATGAAGTGATCTGAATATAAACTTTGTAAGTTCAAAAAAGAAGAGTTTTACGTCTTCCCAAAAAGCCAGTAATGTTTCAAAAGTTTCATCCATACGAGTTAATCTACAAATAAGCAAATAAGCAAATGGTTTAATCATTCAAATATTTATTTGAAATTTGTAGATTTGTAGATTTGTTTATTTACAGTGCCATTGATCATATCCTATGAAACATTTTGAAGCAAACTTTGGGGATGAGGAAAAAATAAACTCAAAATTCAAAATGCAAAAGTCTAAAACTTTTTACTTTTAACTTGTATTTTTGATCTTTGACTTTTTACTTTTAACTTTGCTTAAGGCGTTGCTGTAGCCTCCGGGGTTGGCGAAGCTGTGTCGGTTGGTGTTGGGCCTATTGTCGGCGTTATAACAGGTGTTGATGACTCGATAGGTGCAGCTGTTGGGCCCGCAATTGGTAAATCAGACGGAATCGGTGTTGAGGACGGAGCAACCGAACTTGTACTTGCTCCACTCACCTGCCCCTGAGTTGTAACGGCATCTTTTACAGCAAGAGCCATCCAAGAAAACTGGAGATCAAATCCTGTATTCCTACTTAGTTTAATCTTGAATCCCTTTGTAGATAGATCATAGATCGCGTAAGAGGGAACGTCATTAATATTTACCGCTCCGACCAGATTCACATTAGTTGTAACTACCGGTTGATTTGCGTATTCTTTATCAAATTTAACTTCAACTTCGTTTTGACCACTTGTGAGTGTTGCAAACCCAGCCGTGTCTTTGTTGAACGTAGGCCTACCCAAGAAAGCTACATCGCTGTGGAAAATTACATTTGCAAAGAATTCTGCCGCTTTTTTCCAAATTCCGTTGATTAGATCGGCAATAGCCAGAGGGGTAGATGACGGCACCGGTGTTCCCGACGCGGTTGCTAAACCGTTTACTTTATCTTCAAGGGTGGAAATGTTGTTAGTTAATAATGAAAATCCTTTTATTTGCCTCGCTTCGATGCTATCCGCTTTTATTGATCCTGCAAACACTGCGTTTCCATAAGAATCTATCCTCACATTCTCAGTTCCATCTGCCCCAATAAGAGATAAAGCGCCACTTAGTTCGATATCCTTGGCCGTTACTTTAGGTGTAATCACCTCTATCCCAGCCATCACCCTGTCCGTCATTATTTCTGAGACATCAAATATTTCAGTCGACACTTGGTTTTCATTTTGTTGAATCAGACTAGCCAAAACGTCTGAACTATTCACGGTATCAATTCCCTTCATTATATCTGCCAACTTACTGCCCACAGACTCTCCGTTCTTTACTAATACAAGAACCAGACCAATCCCGTCCCCATTAAAGTCTGACATTGCGTTCCCGATCACAGCCCCCGCCTTCGTCGCTTTCATGGCAACTCCCGGAATAGACGATGATGTAAGATAATCCCCCGCTTTAATCGCTCCGTTTTCAGTGCTGACTTTCACCGGAACTCGGCCTGCAAGAGCCACTGCTGCCATCCATGTCCCTTCACCACTAGTCGCTCCTATCGTGATAGCGGGGTTTGTAGAAACTATTCCGATTACATTGCGGTCATAAACAACGCTACTTTTTTTCACACCTTCGGAAAGTCCTGAATCCAGACTCACCACATCTCCGGATGAGAGACTCGTATCATTACTCGGAAATATTTCTGCCAGATCGGCATTACCCGCGTTACTACAGATCCAGTTAATATTTTCAGTTTTTCCACCACCCCCGGCATTATCACTATAATCCACAGTAAATGAGGCGGTTGTAGGGGCTCCCGTCACCCAAGCGTATCCACCGGTTGCGGTTCCACCACCAGATAAGTCCACAGTAACCTCACAGAATGGCGTGGTAGAAAAAGCTGTTGTGAAAGTAACCGTTACTGGCGTGCCTTCGGTCACTGACACGGTACCGGCCTTGATGTCCGACGAAGCTCCGGTCGTATCACAGTTTTTCCATGCACTGTTTTCAAAACACCTGAACTTGTTTGTGCTCGTATTGTAGTACGAAGCGCCGTTTGTTCCGGTCGGATCTGCCGTACCATTATCCAGAACCAAAAGATCGGGGGTTGAGGAGGCGCTATTACCAATACGAACATCACTACTCGAAGACGTCGGTCCAACCGTAAACTGTACCCCACCGGTACCTGCTTTAATATTTGTAGTTGTTGCTCCAGTAACGTTACCTACATTTACAGTTTTTGCTGTTGCTCCGGTTCCCAAATTCACATCGCCTGAAGTTCCTGAATCGAGAGTTAGTGCTGAAGTTGTTGTTGAAGATATGGTTCCTGCTCCCGCAAAGGTTAACGCTGTTGCTGAAACTCCGATAGTGTCGATGGAGGCAACTCCTGTAAGCGCCCCGCCCACCGTAACATTTAATCCTCCTGAAGAGGTCAACGAAAATGTTCCTGTACCATTTCCGATTGTTGTACTTCCGGTCCCCGCCGTTGCGATGTTTACGTTGCTAGCACCCGTTGTTCCAAGACTGGTTAGTCCTATTGAAGTTAATGTCGTAAATGTCCCTGACCCCGCTGTACCTCCACCAATCGCCCCGGGAGCTGCGAATGTCGCTCCCCCCAGTGTAGATGCATTTATTGTTCCAGAACCGGAAAAGTTCAAGGTCGCCCCACTTCCAACAACCATTGCGGCAGTGGTGTTTGTACCCGAGCTAATTCCGGAGAAAGCGGGAGTCCCTCCTGTGGTATCTGCCGAACAAACCCATATACTTGTCCCGGCATCCCATTTAAGAATTTGCGTATCCGAACATCCCCTAAGCATCGCCAAGCCCGAACTTGTCACTTCCAGTCCCGAGTTTGATGAAGTGTTACCCGATGTTCCACTACCGGTTAGATTTATTGTTAATGCGCCGGAAGTATCGGTTAAACCATTTCCCGTTAAATCCGTAAACAAATCGTTTCGTAGTTTAAGTGTCGAGGAAATAGTTGCATCTCGACTAATCAACCCTTGGAATCCACCTACTCTGGTTACTACGTCAGATTGTTGGTCCAAAATATCGGTCGATCCGGCAACACTGAAGGCAGGAAAAGCAAGTAATACATCTGGGTCATACCAACCGGGAACCACCTGCACTGCAATTCTGGTTACACCACCACTCGTTTTTGCTTCCAAAGCTTTCCCAATAGTAGGACCTGCTTTTGTCTGTTTCATACCCACACCCGCAACAGAACTGGGAGCGATCGGATCTCCAATCGCAATATTTCCATTTGTCGTATCCACTCTTGTATTAACCCTACCGAGCATACCCACAATCTCTTTTCCGGACAAATCAGAGGTCTCATTTCCAATAAATGCCGCCGTGTCTGTCACCACACCCAGGACCAAATCTCCTGTCACTGCTGTAGTATTACCGGATGACTTTGCCGCGATAATATCCCCGGCCACTGGACTTCCGGAGACCTCGGTCCACTCGGCCAGATCAGCGTTTCCGGATACATAGGTCACGCCAGCATTATTAAGCCTGATATTTCCCACACCTGTCCCGGCACCTGACTCGGTTGTGACTCCTGCATAAAACTGTATAAATCTCGTAAGATTGGTTCCCGTTGCGGTTCCGATGTTTAAGCGCACCACCGATTTTGATGCAGAACTTCCGGTATTAAAGTTGGAAAATGAAGCAATGTTTCCGGTTGTAAGTGTTCCATTTACAGACAAACCATAACTGGGTGCATTCGTCCCAATCCCCACCCTATTATTTAAAGCATCAATTGAAAGTGTATTTGAATCAAAATTAAGCGCGTTGGCGACATTAGCCAGTGTAAATGTCGAAGCCGCGCCGGCTGATAAATTCAATGCCCCTGCAGATGTTAGCGCCAGAGTTCCCGAAGTAACAGTGGAAAATGTAAGACCGTTTGATGTTGTAGAAATTGTTGATGAGCCCAAACCCGTGACAGAAAGTGCCCCGGAGGTTGAAGTAAGATTAAGCGCTCCGGACGAAAGGGTTAAACCGTTTGATCCCGTAAGCAGTCCTGCCGAAGTTATTGTTCCGGTACCTGTTGATGAAATATTTCCTGATGTGGTCACGGCATCTCCTGCTGTTGCTGGTGACAAGGTCGTGCCGGTTCTATTCCAGAAGCCGATATTTCCGGTAGTTGGAGCTGTGGTTGTCAGGACGCTCGATCCGTCGGTATACACGGCTGAATTAATTGCCAGCCCCGTATCGGTTACACTTGTGAATCTTCCCGCAGCGGCAGTCGTAGTTCCAATGGCTGTTGAGTTGATTCCTGTTGCAGTTGTGTTGAAGTTAGATGCTGTAAATGTTAAAGCATTAGCACCTGTTGAGATTGACGATGCGGAAAGACCGGAAAGAGAAAGTGCTCCCGAAGTTGCCGTTAGATTAAGCGCCCCCGTGGTTAACGTGAGACCGTTTGATGCAGTAAGTAACCCGTTTGATATAATCGTTCCGCCACCGGTTGTAGAAATATTACCCGCCGTATTTATATTAAACGCTCCGGTCTGGTTCCAATCTGCTGTCAAGTTTCCGAGGGAAATAACATTAGCCACATTTTGTAAACCACTACCATAGGTTGCATTGACGGTTGACGATAGCTGTACCCACTGTGAAAGCGATCCGGAATAGGTAAAAGAAATCCCGGAGTAAATAGATAGAGAGTTGTCAACAAACCTGGCATCACCATTGGCGGGAGAAACAAAAGTATAAGTAAAGGCACCTGAAACACCACCGGAAACAGATATTACATAATTGTCAAAACCAGCAAAGGTTCCTGTAGCCGCCGTTGCTGAAGTAAGCGATACGCCAAAACGATCTCCAACTGCTATGGTATCCAATTTACTCCAAGCCCCATTCTGATACTGAACTAGATCACCGGGTAAAAAGGCGGCCCAAATACCGGTATTCCCGCCAGTGTTAATAATATAGGCATCTCCTTCAACTGTAGTAGGAATCGGGGTTGCCGACTCAGTAATAACGTTTACTGCATCAAGACTTGTTT
The DNA here is from genome assembly GCA_964494885.1 of uncultured Gammaproteobacteria bacterium. Classification (GTDB taxonomy): domain Bacteria; phylum Patescibacteriota; class Microgenomatia; order UBA8517; family UBA8517; genus GWB1-39-10. The sequence continues at coordinate 85,259 of CAZBTH010000003.1, forward strand.
TCCAATTTAACCCCAAGGCGTTATTGTCGACGTAGGTTTTAACTGCGTTCTGCGATGGATAAAGAGTATCCGATGTTCCCAAAGACGTACTGGTCGATTTATTGGCTACATTTTCCGGCGTGAAGCCAAGTGCGGCTTGTTTACTATTAAAAGTACTCCAATCAGTGGAAGATAAAAATCCATTCTGAAAAGCAGTAGCCAATTGTGAAGAATAATTGAGTGATAATACGCCGGTTGAACTGAGAGTGCCCCCACCACTCAAGACTCTTGTTATCCAACTTGATCCGTCAGCAATCAATAAATTACCGGAAGTGGCCGTCGTTAGACCCAACGATGTCCCTTTAATTTTATCCACCGAAGTTGTTGTTTGAGTTCCCGATACATCACCTGACAAGGATCCTGAAAAATTTGTAGCGGAGTTTGCCGTTGTGGCATTAATTGTCCCTGATCCGGTAAAATCCAGGGATGCTCCCGTGCCAACAATCATCGCAGCAGAGGTATTTGTACCCGTTGAAATATCTGCAAATGTTGCTGAACTTGTTCTCGACCCTGAAGTGCCTGCGGCGCCGGTTGCTCCTGTTGCACCGGTTGCTCCCGCCACTCCCGCATCCCCCGTATCACCCTTATCCCCCTTGTCACCCTTTGGACCTCCGGCTGGTCCGGCCGGGCCTGCCGGTCCGATTGGTCCAACCAAGCCGGCTGGCCCTTGCGGTCCGGTAAATGTTGACGGTATTATCCCCGTATCCGGAAATTGTACAGGAGGAGTAACAATATCAAGATACCTTTGACTATCGATTGCTTTAACCGCAACAAGCGATGTTGATGCGGCCGGCCTCAAGACATCAGCCAGTATTGTTGTCTGATAAGGGATGGTGGCAGGTCCGATTGAAGCGGCCAGAACTTTACCCGACCCGACTTCCTGCATATTGAAAGCTTGTGGTTGACCGACCGTATTATAGCTGTAGTAAAACCCGAAAAAGTCCGAGGTCGCCTGTGGGTTATTCAGAAACATCACCGTAAAAACACCGACAAGAATAAAATACCCCGCCACAAGTCCCCCGCCCGCTGTGACTATTTTTTGGAATGTCGATATCGAACTAACATTTTGTCTATCAATCTGGGCTTTAACAATATCTGCTTCATCCGCAATGCTCCTGCCTTGGCTCGACTTAATCCGACCAAGCTCGTCAGTCGAAAAGTATTTTACATTGCCAACCAGACGTACAATATGAAGAATCCCTTTCTCCTCCAAAACGCGCACATCTTCTACGGTCACACCAAGATATTTTGCCGCAAGATTTTCCGGCATTTCTTGCATTGATTGGACAGTATCATCTTTCATAATTTTTCAGGATCAAACGCCCATATTCCATGTTACAAAGTAGTAACACTGTTGTAAAGGGGGTCTCCTGGAGATTCTGAAGCTAAAAGAAGTTACTTATTATTACAAAAGAACATTTAATATTTTTTCCCTTAATTCTGAAAGCCGAATATTACTTTTTACAAGATACATTTCCGGTTTATTTAACAAGACCTTTGCCAATATTTCTTTATCCGGTTCAAGGTTGGTTAAAATTATAACTTTTGCCCTCTTCCCCCAACGATCTTTCCTTAATTCTTCGAGTACAACCAACCCGTCCATTACGGGAAGCTTCAGATCCAACAAAATCAGGTCGGGGTGGTTGGAAATAGACAAATCGAGTCCTTTTTTGCCGTCATCGGCATAAAGTACTTCGTAGCCGTCTTTTGTCAACTGATCCCCCATCAGCTTCTGAAAAGCAATTTCATCTTCAATAACGAGTATTTTTTTCATATATGTGACCTGCACCCAATGTTACAGACTAGTTACACATTTGTAAACACTTTCTGCCCATCATTTACATTTTTAGAGCTTCTTTGATCTTAAGAATCACATCGTGTATCTTCCAATCAGATTTAACAAGATAAAATACCGGCCGTTCGGTTACCATATCTTCGACAAGTTTTTCGTCCGTTGCGGATAGAACCGTGAGAATAATCACTGGAACATGAGCTCCCCAAGCGTCTTTGCGGATTTCTTTAAGGGCTTCCATCCCTTGCATCACAGGCATAAGAAGATCCAGCAAAATTAAATCCGGGTGAAATTTTAAGGCTGAATCAAGCCCTTCTTTTCCATTTTCTGCTTCAAGCGTTAAAAAACCTTCTCTTTTTAACACCTCTGTTATAGCCCGTCTTAGTATCACTTCGTCTTCAACCACTAATATTGTTTTGTTATTTTTTGTTTCCATTTAAGTCACCTCCCGTCAAACTTTTGGGTTTCGGAAAGCAAAACTTACTTTCGTACCCAACGATTTTTCATATCCTGAAACAAGTTCCGCTATTATTTTTGACGGACTCTGTGTTAGGTTTTCGACCCGCCCCGTGTCTTTGTTAATTTTCAAGCCCTCGATGCTACCGGCAATATCCAAGGCTTTATCCCCGACTTTCTGCCTCATCCCAAGTACCGTATCACTAATTAGTTCATAAAACACACGCTCGTCGCCATCTATATTTGAGTAATCGATAAGAGCGGCCCTTGAAACAGATCTGCGTTTGACCCAAGTGTATCCAACGGTGGCTGTCAAAACGGCCAGAGCAAGAGTTCCCCCTCCGTAAAGAGTGAATGAACTCTGGAATAATCCGAAAATTTTTCTTTCCACGGTAAATTTAAATTCGGTTGTAGCAGGTGCCAACTGACCGGGATAGCTGATAGTTGTTTTAGCTGTATAGATTCCCGGAGAGGTGTCAGACGGAATTTGAATATTTTTTATAAAATTATTGGTTGTTTCTACCGCAACTGTTTCGGTTGTTTTGTAAATTTCAACATCTTTTTCTGATGTAATAAGATATGTTAAGATTACGTCTACTCTAGTTCCCCCGCCAAAATTTGAAAGTTTAACTGCAACCGGCAGTTTTTCCCCTGGAGCTACTTTTACACTTAAGCCGGAATTGACAGATTCCAATGTTTGCGCCAATCCACGAGGAGGCATTGCTACCAATAGAAAGAACAAAAAAACAAAAGTGATGATTGCCCGATTAGTCTTATTAGATGACACACATATATGTTACAAACATGTAACGTATTTGTAAAGAAACCAATTTGTGAAGAAACCTTATGTAAGCACTCCCTTTACCCGCTCCACCAACTCCGAAAGCTCTATGTTGCTTTTTACGAAATAGTAATCCGGTTTATCCTCTAACACTTTTTTAAGAATATCGTCATCGGGATCAAGGTTTGTTAAAACTATTACCTTAACCCCCTTTCCCCAAGCATCGTGTCGTAAATGATCTAAAACCGTCAGTCCGTCCATATCGGGAAGCTTGATATCCAATATCACAAGATCCGGATGTTCGGAAAGCGCCATATCCAGCCCCTTTTTGCCGGTTTCAGCATCCAACGCTTCAAAACCACTTTTAACCAACATTTCGTGAATCAGTTTGCAAAATCCGGGTTCGTCTTCAACAATCAATACTTTTTTCATTACCCTCATATTATTCTCTTCTTCCCAATCTTGTCAAGGAATGATACCCTAATGGGATAAATATGAAATTCGGCGAAAGACTTGTGGCAGAAAGAAAGAAGAATAAATTAACTACTCAGAACATGGCAAAAGAGTGCAGAATGTCGAGGAGTTATATTACTCTAATAGAGAACGGAAAACGCATGCCGGGGAGAAAGTTGATTCCCAAAATTGCAAAATCCCTTGGACTTAAAACCGAGACAATCGTCAACTGGTACCTCGAAGATATGAGAGAAAAACTACTGTAAAAGGCGCTCCATTTTCAAGCCCCTAATTTTAATCCCAATTTTGGATACCAATTGTCAAACGAGAAAATTGTATCCGCCCCCAATTTTTTAGCAGTTGCCGCGACAATCGCATCAAAAAAAGTATTTTGTTTAGATTTTGATGTTTCAAAAATGTCAGAAGCACTTAACAGAATATCTTCACCTATATAAATTACGCGGAATTTGCCTGTTTTAAATTGCTTATTAATCAGCCTCGCCTTTTCCGGCTGATTTGCGGCACGAACCATGGATGTTATTGCCTCTGGAATCACAGTTGACGGAAAAATGATGTCATATGAATTTGTCTTAAGTTTACTTAAAATGTTTTTTGCCTTCTTGTGGTTTGGATCTTTTTCCAAATATAGGGCCATTAGCCCATCTGCATCAACGATTGCAATTTTGTTCATTTTTTTGCCCCACCCCAAGTATAGTAGTCCAAATTTTTGATCAAATCTTTTGGCACCTTTCCAACCGTTGGGATTTTTTCCGCCTCTTTTACCAAATCAAGAAGCCTTTGAGCAGAATTATCCTTTGGCTTCATAGATTTTAGGCCGTCGGTAATGGCCATGCGTATTACCTCAGCCTTCTTTTTATTAAGAGATCTGGCCAAAAGTCCAACTGCTATATCCATTTCTTCCGGTATGTATATATTTACTCTAAGCATAGATAGAAATATACACCATACACATACATCATGTCAAGTATCAGATGATGATCTTTGTATTGTTGCTAAATAGTTACCGAAATGTTACTTTTATTAAAGGACTCAAAAAAACCTTAAATTTGTATTTAAGGATGAATTGAGCCCGTATGCGATTTTCACTTAGGTGCGTTAGCCGCGGTGAAACCGCAGAAAATTTCTTATTATGTATGAAGTAACTTCCAAAAAAAGGCTAACAGCAAAAGGGACAGAAAGAGTCGCCTCACTAGCCTCAAAACTGAAAGCGATTGATAGAATGAAAACAGAATTCATTTCGCTTTCTTCCCACCAACTAAGGACTCCCCTGACCGCGGTCAAATGGGACTTGGAGATTCTGTTAAACCCGGAAACAGGCCCATTAAACAAAAAGCAAAGAGAATATCTAACCGAGATAAATAGGTCGAACGAACGCGAAATCGAACTCGTCAATTCACTTCTTAACGTGAGCCGCATTGAATCGGGGCGTATTTCCATTATTCCCCAAAAGACCAATATCGTAGCTCTTGCAAATGAGGTTATTCGAAAACTCAAAATAAAACTCGCCCAAAAAGACATCGCGATTGTGATAAACGTAGAGGGTGACCCCCCCGAAATAAACTTGGACACAAAACTTATCGGAAATGTTTTTCAAAACTTGATTGATAACAGCATTAACTATTCCCCCCGAGAAAGTAAAATTACCTTATCGATTTCAGCACTCGATAAAGAAATTGTTTCTTCTGTCAAAGATGAAGGAATGGGAATACCTGAAGAAGAAAAACCCCACATCTTTACTAAATTTTACAGGGCCTCAAATGCCAAATCTGCCCGCCCCGACGGGAGTGGATTGGGGCTTTATATTGCTAAATCAATTATAGAGTCCTCTGGAGGCAAGTTCTGGTTTGAATCTGAAGTGGGCCACGGCACCACATTTTTCTTCACACTTCCCCTAAGTGGAATGAAGGCCAAGGAGGGAGAGGTGGAACTCACTTAGGATTGCAAACTTAGACAGAAAAGTGTACAGTTATCAATAAAATGAATCGGTACTTCAAATTAGTTTCGGCTGTAATATTGCTCATGGCAGTATCTGTCGCAAAAGCATCTTCTGCCCCAATGATCATCCCAACCACAGAATCTCACTATTATTCCTATTCCGTCAGAGAAGACGGCTCTGCTAACGCCTGGCTCAGAATCGATGAACTACAAACAACCGTTAATGAAAGAATTTATTCTTTGGAATTACCAAAAGAAACATCTAAAGAAGTTAAAGCTTGGTATAGGGAAAGTAATACTTGCGCATACCCAATGGAAGGTGTTGTAGAAGGAGAACCAGCTGTATTTGAACCCGAGCTTGATTATGAAAGGATCCCATGCCTGGGAAAATACGACGAATGGAAAGAGTTAAAGACAGAACAAAAAGGAAATAAGTTAAATATATTTATTCCCAAATCAAAAGCTACTACCGGTCAACACGACACGATATCTCTGGGAATAAGTTTTAAAGTGACCAATCTCACTAATAAAAAATGGTGGGGCCGGGAGATCAAGATTGAGACACCTAAATTTGAAAACTATATTTCTTATTTATCCGTAGGGGTAGACGTTCCAGCCGGAGTTTATTTAAGAGACAAGCAATCGGGTCCGGTTAATTGGGGAGAGATCGTAAGCAACAAGACCATGATGAGTACAGAGCCCGGTGGAATTGGATACATGAACAATCAGACTTTTAACCCATCAATGTTTGATTCAGCTGGTGGAGGGCAAATTATAAGAGATAAGAGTAATGTGGCTCCGGGCGAAAACTTATCATTTACTTTGATGAGTGCTACTTCAGTATGGAAACTTTATATAAAGGAGGTTGGATTTATGATCGGTGGGGTTTTGGTTTTAATCCTGGTGGCGTCTATTCTTTTAAAACTAATTGTTGGCAGAAAACCAATATGGTGGTACTTGGCGGTGATGCTATTAATCGCAATTTTAATAATTGTTACCATCTGGTTCGTAACACTATATAAATCGTTATTTTATGGTTACCCTATACCCATAACAAACTTCTAAGAGTCTATCCAGGTCATATTTGTACAAGAAAAAAGAACTAGAGAGGAACTGCAACAATTCCATCCGACCCTGTATTCCAAGCACGGTAAATTTTTGAAGTCCCACCCGCTCCCAAACTCGGATTTCCCTCCACAATATATTTAGCCGAACCAGGAATGAATTTACCGTCTGCCCTTCCCCAAATTTTCCAAGAATTTTCTTGATTAAAATTCTCGGGCAATGAAAAACGTTCCGGCTGGATAGGGTGAATTTCAGGTGGAGACTCCATTTGGACTAATTATAACATTCAGGCTGTCTTGAGACTGTCGAGAAATTCGTCGTTGTTTTCTGATTTTTCCAAACGGTTGATAAGAGTTTCGGTGCGTTCGTCATCGTTCATTAAATCAATCATCCTTCGGAGAGTGTTAACTTTCTTGAGCTTTGCCATTCCAAAAAGAAGTTCATCTTGGCGGGTGCCGGACTTGGCGACGTCAATTGCAGGATACACTCTTCTGTCTGCAAGCTTGCGTGTTAAATGAAGTTCCATATTGCCCGTACCTTTAAATTCTTCGTAGATGAGGTCGTCCATGCGGCTTCCAGTATCAACCAAACATGTCCCTATGATTGTCAGAGACCCCGCGCCCTCAATTTTCCTGGCTGCTCCAAAAAACTTTTTGGCAGGGAAAAGAGCCATTGGGTCAAAACCGCCGGATAATGTTCTACCGCTGGTTGGCAATGCCAAATTGTAAGCCCTGGCCATACGCGTGATTGAGTCAAGAACTATAACTACGTCATGCCCTGCTTCGACAAGTCTGCGAGCCCGCTCAAGAGCAAGCTCACCCACTCTGGTTTGGTCTTGGGGTGCTTCGTCAAAATTGCTCGCGGCAACTTCTCCTGTTTTATTCGTAACCGTATCCATAGTACGAATTATGTCTGTAACTTCCTCGGGGCGTTCTCCAATTAGAACGGCCATCAAGTGAACTTTTTTGTAATTTGTGGCGATGCCTTTGATGATGTCTTTTACAAGCCAAGTTTTACCTGCTTTTGGAGGAGAAACGATCAGGGCACGTTGTCCAAAACCTATCGGGGCGACCAAGTCTATCATTCTGGTAGTTAGTGTATCTTTATCAGTCGAAAGGATAATCTGTGCATCAGGATAAATGGCTGTAAGATCGTCAAAATTGGGCCTCTCCCCAAGTTTTTCTACAGGCTCACCATTTACCTTTTCCACCTTAAGTAGTCCCCAATATCTTTCGTTTTCTTTAGGACGCCTGGCAAGTCCCCCAACCATGTCTCCAACTCTCAAATTAAATCTGCGAATTTGGCTTGAAGAAATATAAATATCGTGGTCGCTTGGAGCGAATCTGACCGGCCTGAGAAGTCCGCTTCCCTCGTTGGCAATATCCAAAACTCCCTCGATATAGTCCGTGGGCAAACCTGCATCAGGAATCATGCGGTCATCAACCACTAAAGGATTGGCCGCAACAGGCTCTATGGCGACAGGGGCCGGTGATAACTCGCCTGCCGGTTCGGGAGCTCCGATGTTCACGGGATGCCCGATTAAATCGGCCACGTCCGAAGCGTTTTTTTCTGATTTAACTACTGCTTTTTTTGGCATTAAATGACAATTATGTTTTAAGTAGAAACTGGGTCTGGCAGAGCCAGATCCTGCTCTGCAGGACAAAACTCGAAGATTCAATTACTAGTATAGCCTATTTTGGGAGTGTGTCAAGGACCCTCTCCACCACCTGTTTTGGTGACAACACTCTAATTTTGTACTTTTTGTAAATCGATTCCACATCAAAATCTTTTAAATTCCCTGTAACAAAGATATCGCAATTAGCATTGACACACGCTTGAAAAATATGCCTATCCTTAAAATCAACGTAATTTTCGACATCTCTGTCGATCTTTACTGGAGAATTAACAACCCCTGGTGGGTAGGTCTCAAAAAATGTTAATAGCTCTCTTTGTATTTTCGGTATTTTTTGAAGCGCATTTTTAATTAATTCATCCAAAACATTTTTGGAAATAAAAACATCGATTTTACCCTCCATAAATTTCGAAACAATCTTAGCAGAGTTCTCGGAACCATAAAAAAAAGAAAACCAAACATTTGTATCAATGAAGATTTTAGCTTTAATCACTTGTTTTTTGAATACAACTTTGCAGTTTCAAGTCGTTGTTCATTAACTTCTTTCATGAGGTCTTCCTCAGTTATTTTAGAGTTCTTAAAAGCCCTTTGAATCTCTTCTAATGCATTCAGAGCCACCTGTTTTTGGGGGGTCAAGACAGCTCTTCCGTCTTCAATTTTAATTTGGATGGAGTCCCCTACGGTTAAACCTAAAGCTGCCAAAACAGCACTTGGAAATGTGGCCTGACGCCTGGGACGAATATCTATTGTATAAATCATGTCAGATGTAGGATATCAGACATCTGATGTTTTGTCAAGACATTTCATCAAAGCCAAAGCGGATAAGGTAAATCCATCTTTAAATTCATAAGTTTTGCCATCTTTATCTTTATATTTTTGATCTTTAAGAATCTTTTTAACTTCTTCTGGTGGCATAAAAACCAACCCACGAATCGCTTCCGTGGCTTCGCGCTCGGGAATGCCGACAATCTTGACCTTGACCAAAAAAATTTCAACTCGGGATGCTAAAACCCCCGAGTCGGGACATACCTCTCCAATCTTAACCGGATCTTCCAGGATCGAAGCCCCCATTTCTTCGGACAATTCATTTTTGATTTGTTTAAGTAAACTATTTCCGGGATCCTGATTACCCCTTGGAAACTCCAAACACCAAACTTTCGTGGCGTTTCTGTAATTTTTAAGGAAAATAAACCGCCCGTCTTGGGATTTGGCTGCGATAACGACCCCAGCATAGCCGGAGTCCAACGTTCCCCAACTAAGCCACCTATTAAAAGCCGTGTAGTCGCCATTTGGAAGCCTTAGCGGTTCGTGTAAGGAAACTCCCCACCTGTTTTCATCAAAAACACCAATTCTGGCGCGCCGTTTGGCATCCTCAGGAGATGTTCCGGCTTTAACCATAATTTTAACCGCTCCTTCTTCGCAGTCGGAAAAAAGTGAAATATCGCTAACTACTTCTATCTCCCCCTTTTTGTAATCACCCTTATTACCTAAATATTTTGGGTATTTTTTGATAAAGCCTAAGTATTCCTGATAGCGGGTTTGGGGGTTATCCATGGCAAAATTGTACCATGTTTTGATATCAAGAGTTTTGGTTGACAGAACTAATGGAAAGAGTAAATTAGAGGTATGACATTAACAAAGCGAGATCTCGAAGCAATCCGCGGAGTCGTAAAGGAAGAATTGTCTCCCATGGATAAGAAAATTAATAGAAATTTTGTCTTTCTTAAGAAAAGATTTGATGAACTTTTCAATTTTCTAGACAAGTCTTATGTTAAGGTTAAAACTGAAGTTCGCGAAATTCAGACACATCTTCATCTGCCAATAACAGATTATTAAAAAAATTGGCCCAAAATCCGCAAAACTGAGGCTGAAAAAAAATAACTATATACATCTTACAAGGTGTGAGCTCCTCTCAAGTATCGAGAAAGTGGGGTTGGTCCTTAAATTAGAAAATTCGGCAAAAAGACCAGATTCTCCGGCAGGCAAGGCATACTTGACAATGGTGACAGACGAAATCAGGCCGGATGTGATTGTCGTAAGCACAGTTACAGACGCCAATCCCGGGGCTAAACGATTGAGGGCAATTTCGGCAGGAGCTAAGTTTGTCCCCTATGACGCGCCAAGGCCAACCCCAGACTCATCCTCAGATTTTGTAAGGCATGCGCTTGAATCGATTGGTAATCCTATAGCTTGACTCCCCCATTGGTTCCATGATATACTCCAACCTCGAATCCATGCGTATGGATTTGTGTGCGTCTAAGCACATTCACATTCTATTTAACCTCGTCCATCTGGTAATACAGAGGGCGAAATCTATCCGGTAAAACGGAAGAAAGGACAAAAGTGAGTCGCAATCATCAACCATCTATTTTGCATGGCGGAAGCGATGCATGGCGCCAAGAGAAATCAAAAACGTCACAAAAACCAGGATGGGAGCAAGACCTGCTTGATCGAATCCACGACAGATTTCCTTTAACGGAAAAGTGGATTACCCAAGTAGGTAAACGAATGGATCATGTCCAAATTCGTTTCTCCGATCCTTGGGAAGTACTCAGCGAGTTTCCAAACCCACAGATCACCAGAGTTCGGTGGCATGTTTACCGTTCGATTTCGAAAGAAGTAAGCAGTATTGACATGCGAATTTCGGGTGATACTGGAACACTCCTAATACTAGTTCGCTCTCCCAAATCTGGTGGAGGTTATGACGAATACATCGTTTGTAGACGTAAATTTGAACCTGGTGCAAACTGGGCCAAAGTTACAGAGTTCGAACGAGGTTATGCCTCGCCAGACACAAAAGGTGTTGATATTGGTTGGGAACTGTTTCGCAGGCATCCCGGCTTAGAAAAAAGAGACTACATAAAAAGTGTTTGGCTTACCATGCTTGAAGATCCGATGTTTGAAAATCCAGCGGATGAAATCAATAAGCATGTGTGTAGCCTTGCTGTAGTAACTCTGAGTAAACCAATGTCAAAAGATGAGCTACAAGCAAATCTCACTGCCGAAAAACTTGAAGTCGAGTACGCTGAAAAAAGGGCTCAATACCCCGACCTTAGCTTGCTTACAGAGGAAGATCTTGTGTCAGCCCCTGTCGTAATCACAATTCAAGAAGTGGCGGATGAGATGAATGCTCATTCTAATAGTGAAGGTAAAGACTGGGTCTTTGGAGATCTTTTCAGCAAGCTTTGTTGGAAACTCTTTACGAGTACTTTCAGAGACCAGTACGGTCAGTACCTTCCTGTAAGTCGTGTAATACCCGAGTAGCAAAAATCGCGCTATTCGATTAAAAGGTCCTTCCGACAGTGTAAAAACTGCGGCTAGCTCATTTGACTGGAAAACCAGAGAGTAAAATCTCGGTCCGGTCCTAGTAAAAACTAGGAGCTAGAAATGTTAAAAATCAATATGGATGAGCTGAAGGTAACTTTGGCGAAGTCCCTTTCTTCCAATCCAACGGCAACGCTTATGCGTTCACCCTGGGCGAGCGTTCAAATCAGCAAACAGTTCGGCGCTTCGGAGCTCTTTCTCAATGTTAAACCGGATGGCGACATCCTTGGTGAAAGTAACATTGTTACGGAGACTCCGGGTGAGGTCAACATCGTGATTCGCAAATTTGACATGGCAATCGCCTTCGTCAGCAAATACCGCAATCAGCTGTTGCCCAAAACCGATGCGAACATCGCCTGGCGCAATGCCGGAAACCTCGACCTTCTCACCGCCCCAAACCTCGGTTTGGACACATTGGAAATCACTCGCGGCTGGACTTACAAAGCAGACTCCCCGTGGAAAGTGATGACCGAAGGACAGGAAGAAACCGGCCTGGTTGTAACGGAAGTGACGCCTATCGGCATCCTTTACGCCAATACCGGCAAGATTTCTACCTGGGCAGATGTAAGCTTCGGTATCGCCACCGACCAGCCCTACGGCAAAACGGTCGACGAGATCGAAAAAGTCGAGATCAAGAAAGTTGTCTGGCTGACTCCGCCTGAGGTACAGGATTACATCGGAAGCTTTTCCGACACGGACTCCTGTGGATTCTCAGTCGCGGCGCTCAATAAGTTCCGCATTTATGCGAAACGCGCCCAGGATCCGTTCCTGAATAAGTTGGCTAGCCAGATCTAGTTAACGTAAGGGTAGTTCCAAAGTTAATGGGACCTCTTTGGTTCTACCCTTTTAATACAATTCACGGCCTCGTGGTAAATTTCCATCCTTTGGATGAGAGATATACTGCGGGGCCGTTTTTAATGGCTAAATATGCTAACATGATAAAATACTAATATGTCAGAAACTGGTAGCGGTGAGGGTATCCGCAAAAAAATTGGGATAATATTAAAAAGTGCCTTTGGCCCTACTAAATCTCCAGGTTTTACGATGGAAGAAGCCGTCCCCCACACCAACGAAATGGAAAGGAAAAGTGACGAGTGGCTAAAAAAAGATCCACGGTACCTATTGGATATGAAGTTGCTTAAAGAAGAGAGGGCCAGAGACCCAGAAAGCCGATTAATTCAAATTCTAGAAAATAGGCTTACTTTACTTTCCACCGAGAGGGAAAATAAAACCAATCTGCTCGAAACTAAAGAAAAGAACACGAATCCAACCGGGGCACTAAAACTCAAGCCTCAATCCGTTTAATAATTAGCAAAGATAACAGACCAACAAGTATGCCTACCCACTCCAAAAGCTGAGGCCAATAGACTATTAATAATTCACAATTTATAATTTTTAATTGGGAACAGGAACCGGCGCCCACAATCCAACCGTTGGACCAAGAATTCACTTTGACATGTTTTAGTTCTTGTTTGAAATTTGGTATCTGGAGATCTAGTTGTAAATTTGATATTTGAAATTTGATATTTGAAATTTCGAAGGCCTTCCAGCCTTCGTCGTATCCTTGACCTAACTGTATCAATCCCCTATATTGTACATCAACTATGTACATCCAAGTGCCGTATTTTTTAACATTTGTTATCTTTAAATCATTATTTGACAAGGTGTCACCTTGTAAATTTTGCAGATAGTTGAAATCAACCGCATAGAATTCAACTCTTGATAGTAGATTTTCTGAAGGAAGTCGGCCAAAAGATCTTGTTTCAATATTTAAAATATATCCGTTACCGATGGAATTTTTAGGATAAATAAAATAACTTTCATCGAACTTTCCGGCAGGAAGAATCTCCTCCAGGTCCGGTACTTGCGACTTTTCATTGAACAAATAAATTTTAAGACTTCTACCCTCTTTGTTTTCCCCGGCAATTCTCAAAACGTAAGCCTGAGAATAATTTAACCCGGGGTAAGAAAGATAATCGCATGAAGCCCCACCATTCTCTGCCCTAAACAAAATTCCATCGCTTGAATTATTTTTTGATACTTTCCCTGCCTTCTTCAAATCACAATTAAATGCCGATGAAAATCCGCGGTTTATGGAAAGATCTTCAGATATCGCGGGTCTGCCTGAAGGCAAATTAGGAACAATTCTGACGGGTTTATCAGGACCGGTATAATCTCCGTTTGTAATATAAATTGGATCGACCGGTGAATACGAAAAGTCGGAATCCGTTCGGACAAATTGTGAAGGGGTTGAAACTTCACCCCCAAAACCGGTCTCATAAATTGTCAAAAATCCAAACGATGCGACTTGTTTGATTCCGTTCTCCGCAAAAATATTTTTTCGTTCCTGGATTTTAAGAACATCGGGCGACCCCCCCGGGTTTACTATTGATTCGTCAATAAGTAAATATTTAACCTGATATTTTCTAAGGGTGGACAAAAACGCTTCTGAGTCATCCGAATATAGCGCAAAAGATACTTGATTGAAAAAGTTTTCGTTGCCGACACTCCACCTGTCAAAATCCCTATATAAAATCGGGTCGCGGGTTCCGTATGTCAAAAACCCCGATCCTTCATATCCCCAATTCCTGTATTCCCACCCATACTTGGAATTGATTGGGAAAAGGGCAACTCTCCCCTCAGGGTGGATGTTAAACCAGCTGAACATCTGTTGATACTCCAAAGGAAATTCCCGACGTACATTATGTCCAACCAGCCAGCCGTTAAAAGCCGGAAGCATAAAATATATAAGACCAGTTACTCCCCCTGTAAAAAACAATATCTTTACAAAAACTACAATTACCTTTAAAGACCGTGTCTTTAAAGTAAGAAGAACAAACATAAAATAACCAAAATAAAATGAAGCAACAACTTCAAACAAAACCGAAAATTTTGTAAAAGGCATTCTAAACCCTTCGGCAAAGATCCTAAAATTGTTATACAAGTATGAGTAAAATCCCCCGGTAGGAGGATTGATGTTTATCAAAAAGAACAAACAAAATAAAAGAAACGGAATAAATGCCAGTGCCACCTTTTGACGTTTGAGTATCCCAGTAATAAGGCCAAGAATGGATACTCCGCTCAAAATATAGCCTGTAATGGCAACTGCGGGAATCGATAAATATTTTATCCAAACGTCGAGTAGATCCACGAATTGGTTTTTGGCAAAGTCAAAATTCCGCCAGCCAAAAAGAAAGTTTTTTTGCAACAATATATCTTTAAAATCTCCATAGTCCCGGTTTCTAAGAAATGCTTCGGAGCTAAAAAGACTGTTTATATTTGAGTTGGAGATTACACTTGATTGAGTGACGATTGAATAAATATTCGGCAAAATCCAATACGAATTCAAAAACACCGCGATAGCCCCCAACTTTATAAGCCTTACCAATTTAATCTTTTTAGCCGGTGAAACCATCAGGTAAGCGGTTAAAAAAATAAATATTCCGGTAAATGTAGCATACCAAAGTGCGGAAGCGTAGGCCATCGGTGAAGATAAAATCACCACAATCGACCAAAATATTAAATTTGGCCTTTTCCCCTCTCTGATATATTTAAGTCCGGAAAATATCAACCACGGAGTAAACGCAAAAGCCGCCGGAAACATTTCAAAGGGAACAAAAAAGTTTTGCAAAGTTCCAAGATTAAGAAGATAAAAAAGTGCCCCCAAAAATGCTGCAGGAAAAATCCAAACACTTTCTTTTTCAATTTGAAAAACATATTTAAGAAAAAAATAGACTCCCAACGGGCCCAAAATCAAACAAAGAAAAATATAGGAATAACGGAGAAAGGAGGCAGGCAAGATAAAAGATTCAAGCCACAAAAAAATTATTCTTGGCAGATCTGCCATATGCGAGTGTGCTGCAACTGCCCCCACTCCCTGCTCCATACGAAAAACACCGTCTGTGGCGCGCCTAAAGGCCTCAGGAAAGTTGAATTCGGGGTGCAACGAGTCCCAACCAATCAAGTAGGTTCCTGGGGTGTAATTTTTAAAACACAAAAGGGTCGTGACTGCAATTATGGTAAGTGGAAATAAATATTGAATGAAGTTCTTTCTAATTTTAAACATTTCGTCTCAATTAATGATACTCAATCATTAGCTGAGACGAAAGGGCAACCCATTTCTCCATTTAAGGAAGAAGCGGGTTGCCCAAGATCGAGGCTTTTATTAACGGGTAACCAGGGTGGTCAAATCGAGCAAAAGCTCGTTACCTGAAACAAAGACCACCTGGATGTGGACGCTTTTGCACCCAGCAGGCACAGAACAATTGGCGCCGGCATTCTGTAAGTTTGGTGGATTCAACGCGGAATTCAGATTCATCATGGTATTAGCACCATGACTGGTTAAGGCCCAAATAGCCATATCCAACGCATTTCCGTTGAAATAGCGGGCATGCAGTCTGAATCCTTGTCCAAAGACACCGGTGAAATCAGAGGTTACACCCCCAACGTTCACAATTACCAACATACAGCCAGTACCGGCGACGCTTCCCTCACAGGATCCAATATTTGGAACATTGTAGTCTCCCGAAAAATAAAGGTAATGCATAGCGTCGACGGGGACGTTACAAGCTTCGCCAGCGAGTTGCTGACAGAAATTGCTTTCGTCCATCGCCGATTCCAACCCATCCGGAACTTGGTTACCGTTAATTACACGGAACTCCGGAACCAACGGGTTGGGAACATTCGGAAACGTAGGCCAAAGCTCCGGGGCAACTTTCCGCAGGTTCCATTTGCTGGTGCTCTGCCGGAAAGTAGTGCCATCACCGCGGTCCTTGTCTGCCCCAGCAAACCAAGTCAGTTTCCAATCGGCTGATTGAATCAGCTTTGGAATGGGGGTTGCTGTGGCCAATGGGGTTGGCGACGCAATTGGCGCTGATGTTGCAGTCGGTGCTACAGGAACATCGTTCACAAGTACCGGAACCTGGTATTCCACGCCGTTGTAAAACAGACGCGTGATATCCCAGTAGTTATCGGCACCGCAAACTAACACACTGCCAGTAAACGGAGCCTTGCTCGCACTCCACAAACCCACAGCCCCAACATCCCCACAATGTGGCATTTTTTCAACCGTAACACCGGCTGGCAACGGCTGAAGTTGTGGAACTTCTGTCGCTGTCGGAGTCATGGTTGGTTGCAATGCCAGGGCTTCTGTGGCTGCAGGCGCTTCCGCAGGTTTGGGTACCACATCGGCAATCCCAACAACAATCAAGGTTACAACGAGCACTGCCGCAAACGCACAGGTCAACAAGATATTGCGGGTTTGGTTTGGGTTGGCATTTGAATACCAATAGAGTATTCCTCTCATTTTGCACCTCCTTAGATGCGTAGAATCTTGTTCTCTGGCCAGAGAATCTCATCTAACGATGAGAGTCCAGTTACTAGCTTCTAGATACTAGTTACTAGTCCCCAGAATCTCACCGTCAGGAGTTAAAAGCCAGAAAAAACATGAAGGGGTCCTCCATTGGCGGACTTCGCTTTGCTCGCCTCGATTTGTTAAAGAACCCCCAGTTAGAAAGCCTTCGGCTTCTAACGGGGCCAAGCCTTCGACTGCGCTTAGGGGCTTTAATCCTCGCAAAAAAGAGGGTCACCCTCAAACGTGTGAGGTCTTGTATCTTTTAGAAATAATCACAGTAAAAACTGAAGCACCAAGAAGTCCGAGTCCGATTGCCCCCCAATTGTCCCCCATGCCGGTATCTACCGGAACGTGAGTTTTAACACCGCAAACCACCCCACCCCCGTAAGGCTGGGGACAAATAATAGTTTCGTCCTCTGCAAGGGCTACGTTAGCTAATAGCGAATAGGTAATAGCGAATAGAACGAAAACAAAAAATAATATTTTCTTAACCATAGGCAGCATTATAAGATACAAAGACTGGACTGTCAAGACTACAGGACATGTACCGAATACTTGCAGGTTCTCTACTTACAAGTATCGTCCTGAGCCTGTCGAAAGACAACAAAAAGGCGGGGCCTGACATCAGATGATGTTTTGGCGCCCGCCTTGGTTTACTTTAAAACTTTCTTTGATCTTGATTAGGAGCAGAATCCTTATGTGGTATGAGCCACAATCAAGGCTTTGCCCCTATGGTTGACAGAAATAAACACCTGCTCACCCAGTGGCGCTTTTTAAGTCATTCGGGGTCAATTTGTCGGTCAATTCAAGCGCCAATTTTTTGCATTCAGCCGCTCGTATTCTTCGTTGCTCACATGCATGGCTGATGGCATCAATATCCTTTTGACTTCGCGCCACATTGGTCATCTTGATCGCGATCAAATTCATATCGCTGAGGATTTTCATTTCATCAATCAGGGCCTGAATCTTTTCAAACAGGTTGCCAGTTTGAGAGAATGTGATCCTCACGGCCTTAAGATTGAGCGACAGGTAAGACATCCTGATATTAAACCTGTTCACATACACGAGTATAAAAAGCAGGGTGGCTACACCGATCTGGATATAGCGTAGGTCCATTTTTCTCCTTTCGAGAATAATTTAAGTTTGAATTAGGAGCAGAATCCTTGCGCTTTAAAGCTTTCAAGGCCTTGCTCCTATTTTTAGTTACTATCGCACCCCCTACTCCAACCGCCACCATCGTCATAGATTTCCAGGAAATACGATCTCCCTTCATCTATAAGATTTGTGTACGTACCTTTTGAGTACTCACAATTTTTCGGCAAATCAGCGGAACTGAAGTAGACTTCGATACTGTCAGGTTGCGCTTCAGCCGTATAATCAACACGGTAGGCACCTAATAACCACCCATTACGGTTAAAATACCAGAATGTCGAGGTAATGCCCGGAGGTGTCCAATTCGGATCCTCATAATAAGAATTCGGATACGAATAACTGACAATTCCGCCATTGCTGAACCACAGTTCATCGTAGCCCATTACAATGGGAATATCGTACTTACGGCCAAGTTCCAGGTCACTTTCGCGATCGGTAACAATAATAACGGTCCCAGGATTTAACTCGGATATTTTTTTCTGCCAAAGACTAACAATCGGTGGAGGCAGAACCCCAATCAAGCGAACCATACGAAAGCCAAAAAAAAGTGACAACAGTGTCGTTAAAATCAAAATTCCCAATACAACTCTTTTAGTTGATTTCATTTTTTCTCCTCTCGAGAATTTGAATAGATTTGATGGATACAACAAACAGCCCCACATGGGACTGACAATTAAGAAAGTATTAAAGCGTTAAAGTACTCCTTCGATATACCCAACTAACTCCAGTTTGTAGCTTTTAAGTAGGAAGGAGTTGAAAATTA
>CAZBTH010000004.1:0-94294 GCA_964494885.1 uncultured Gammaproteobacteria bacterium
GATCTTAAAAACCTTTATCCATAATTAGCATACTAAAAAGGGAAAGTCAGGAAAATAATGTTCGCGAAACGCCTTGCGGCGGCGGTTTTACTAGCCAAAAATCATGATTACCAAAGCATCCATGAAATTCTCAGAATCAGTCCTCCCACAATAGCAAAATTGAGTTTGAAAATTAAATATGGAGGAGAAGGACTAAAACCCGTGATAGAAGATATTTTTAGAAAGGAAGCAAATCAAATAATCTGGAAGGAAATTGAAGATTTGTTTGATATTCCGATAAAAGGGACTTTAAAATCCCCGGAAAGATTTATAAGAAATATCAAAAGAAAACAAAAAATTGAAGAAATAAAATCCGAATTTTAAATACTTAATTACTATATAGTAATTAAGTATTTGACATAATTTTCTTCACTTCCTCTAAAAATGCCAAATCGCGCCGTTGAATAAATCCGCCTTCATAATCCTTTGGCTCATCTTTCCTTAAAATTTCAATTGCATCGTCTAAAGTCTCCCAAGATAAACTAAAACCCTCACCCACCTCACCCACATCAAAGTGGGGCTTGCCTTTACTTAAAATCTTCCCGTAATAACAATAAGAGGTCTGAAACTGAAACCATTCAAATTTAGATCGATATTCAGTAATTCTTCCAATTTCACCATCAATTTTAGCTTTACGACCCGATTCCTCGTAAATTTCCCTTACCAACGCGTCAATCTTATCCTCCCCTTTTTCAATCCCGCCGCCAGGAATTTTGTGATAATTCATTTTTGAAGCAAAAACAATAGGGGTCAGTCCATTATTGTCCAACAGGACCGCCATCACAGCAAATCTTTTTTTTACTTTCAAGTCTTTTGAATAAGGGGTATCTTCGATGTGTTTTAGAAGTCTCATGATAGTTTTACATTAATTGCCTTTAAAGCCCTTCTTCCTTCATCTCATCAATCAAACTTTTTTGATTTCTGTTTAATTTCTCCGGAATAATAACATTTATACGAACGTATTCATCACCCTTTCCCCTCCCATGCAAATGTGGAACGCCTTGCTCCCGAAGCCTCATCATCACTCCGCTTTGTGTCCCTGCGCGGATCCGGATTTTGATTTCACCTTCAATAGTTGGAACTTTTATCTCACCGCCGAGCACAGCGAGGGAGAAGGGGATGCCAACAGTTACATAAATATCATCGTCTTGACGCTCAAAAAGTTTGTGGGGCTTTATATTAACTGAAAGAGTAAAGTCTCCGAAGTTAATTCTTGCCCCTTCATATATGCCTGCGGGGATTTTAATCTTCCTCTTTTTTCCCCCGACATCAACTTCTTTTGAAACTCCGTGTACAGCCTCCATAAAATCAAGCGTCATTGAATACCTCGGAATTTGTTGACGTTGAGCACGACCAAACGGGTTTCCCCCACCAAAAAAACTTTCAAAAATATCAAACGGATCGCCAAAGTCAACGTTTCCAAACGGGTTTTCACCACCCGAAGTGTAGGTATAAGTAAAAGGGGACCCTCCACCAGCAAATGGATTGCCGCCTTGCCCGCCGAAGCCACCGGCGTAGGAGGGGCCCGCACTGCCATACTGATCAAACATAGATTTCTTCTTGGGGTCGCCAAGCACTTGATAGGCTTCATTTATTTCCTTGAATCTCTTTTCCGCCGCTTCTTTATCATCTTTATGTCTATCCGGATGCCACTCCAAAGCCTGCTTTCTATAAGCCTTCTTTATTTCCTCTGCCGAGGCAGATTTAGAAACCCCGAGAATATCGTAATAATCAGTATTGGTGGCCATCCTGTTAAAAATTTGCTATCTCGAATTGAACAACATCGTGCATGTTTTCTAACTGACACAATGCCTCAAAACCACCCGCTACTCTTTTTTTTGCTTCATCAAAAACATTTTGCATATCCTCATCCGATAAAGGTGATTGCCTTTTCTCAACCATTTCCGCTTCAATGTCACTAAATACATCTATAAATTCTTTAGCCAGTTCCGCTCTTTGAAAGCCAATAATTGATTCTGCTATCTCTGCCGCAAGTTCCTGATCTACTCCGGGGATTTCTATTGCCATAATGAAGCTATTCTACCACTTCGCCTTCTTCAACCCCTTCGGCAGGCTCAGGGCCATTGGCTTTTTCATCTTTTTTATCGGTTTTTTCCTCAGTTTTTTGTTCCTCACTATTCTCTGTATTCTTATTCTCTTGACCTTTATCTTTATACATCGCTTCTCCGATTTTAGATAGTTCTTCCGACAACTCTTTTGTAGCGCTTTCGATATCTTCTTTAGAAGAATCTTCTTTCCCTGCAACTTCCTTAACTTTTTTGATCTTTTCCTCAACTTTCTCTTTTACGTCAGTTGGAACCTTGTCTCCGGCATCTTTAATAGATTTTTCTGCTGTTGCCACCATTGCATCTGCGCTATTTTTAGTTTTGACTACGTCCGCTTTCTTTTCATCGTCTTCTTTGTGCTTTTCCGCCTCCTCCTGCATTCTTTTAACTTCATCCTCGGACAAACCAACCGCACCTGTAATTTTTATGTTCTGAGTTTTACTTGTTGCCTTATCTTTTGCAGTGACGGTTAAGATTCCACTTGCGTCCATATCAAAAGTGACTTCAACTTGAGGCACCCCGCGTGGAGCCGGTGGAATTCCGTCCAATACGAAAGTCCCTAAGGTTTTATTGTCAGCACTCATCGGGCGTTCTCCTTGGGTTACGACGATTTGGACCTGAGTTTGATTGTCACTCGCTGTGGAAAATGTTTCGGTTTTACTTGTTGGAACGGTGGTGTTTCTTGGAATCATCGGGGTAGCAATATTTCCCATTGTTTCAATGGCAAGTGTTAGAGGAGTTACGTCAAGAAGTAAAATATCCTTAACCTCGCCTCCCAAAACTCCACCCTGAATTGCAGCTCCGACTGCGACAACCTCATCCGGGTTAACTGATTGGTTCGGTGTTTTACCAAAAAAGTCTTTAACCACCTCAACCACTTTAGGCATCCTGGTCATTCCTCCGACCATAACAACTTCATTTATGTCGTGGGCGTCCAACTTGGCGTCCTTCAAACAGGCTTCAACCGGTTTGATTGTCTTTTGAATTAATTCGTCAACCAAACTCTCAAGTTTTGCGCGAGTTAATTTCATTGTAAGGTGAAGTGGAGCGCCGTTATTTTGAGTAATATAAGGTTGATTAATTTCAACTTCATTCGCCGCGGAAAGCTCAATTTTTGCTTTTTCTGCGGCGTCGCGAACTCTCTGAAGTGCCTGAGAGTCGACTTTCAAGTCCACAGAATTTTCTTTTTTAAATTCTGAAACGATATAATCAACAATCTTTGCGTCAAAGTCGTCACCACCCAAATGTGTATCACCATTCGTAGCCTTCACTTCAATGACACCATCACCAATTTCAAGAATTGAGATATCAAAGGTTCCACCCCCCAAATCGTAAACAGCGATTTTTTCTGAATTCTTTTTATCCAGCCCATAGGCTAAAGCCGCCGCAGTTGGCTCGTTGATAATTCTTTCAACTTTAAGTCCGGCGATTTCTCCGGCCTGTTTTGTGGCCTGCCTTTGAGAGTCGTCAAAATAAGCTGGCACGGTTATGACAGCCTGGTCGACTGTTTCGCCAAGATATTTCTCTGCGTCTTTTTTAAGCTTCATGAGAACACGGGCGGCGATCTCCTGCGGAGTGTAATTTTTACCCTCAATTTCAATATCCGCCATCCCACCTTTACCCGAAACAACTTTATAGGGGACCATCTCGATGGTGCGCTTGACTTCACTGTCGGTAAACCTGCGTCCCATGAGTCTTTTGGCCGAATATACGGTATTTTTGGCATTAAGGATCATTTGCCTCTTGGCAACATCTCCAACCAAGTTTTTGACAGGTTCAACAACAGATGGGGTTGTATTCTTGCCGGTATCAGAAGCAGAAATCACGATAGGTCTACCACCTTCCATAACGGCAAGGCATGAATTTGTTGTTCCTAAATCAATTCCAATTATTTTTCCCATTTTTTTACATTGTCATCCTGGAGTCCGCCCAAGGCGGACGATAGGATCTTGTTGTTTTTTGGTAGGATCCTTCGTAAAACTCAGGATGAGCTTCTGCTCACTTTGACTTTTGCATGTCTTACTACGTTTCCGTCTTTATATTTCCAACCTGTCACAACCACTTCTGAGATCATATTATCCACTTTTCCGTCAACAACTTCAATAACTTCCTGGGTACCCTCATCAAACTCGCTTCCAATTTTTGGATTAACTTCTTCTAGTCCCTCTTCAATAAAGACTTTTTTGAACTCGAGAATTGCAATTGCCAGTCCCGAATCTTTAAGATGTTCCTGGGCTTTCTCTAACATATCCATTATTGGCAAGAGTCTTGAAATTATGCTTAAAGACGAAAACTTTGTCCAAGAAATTTTTTCCTCTTCGGTCCTTCTCTTTAAATTATCATAATCCGCCAAAGTCCTGGCCAGCATCCCCTTTATAGATTCAAGTTCATTGTGAACTGTGTCATCCTTCGGCTTCCCTTCGATTTTTGATTTTTGCGCATCAGATGATGTAGTCTTTTTAATTTTTGTCATTTATTATTGGTTTGCGACTTCCTCAATTAAATTTCCAAAATATCTTAATATTGGGATAACCGATGCGTAGTCCGTCCGGGCAGGACCAATCACACCAAGCGCTCCGGGCTTTCCTTTTATATTGAAATGTGTCGAAATTATACCCGAGGTGGCAAGCTCCGGCATCCCCAACTCTTCGCCGAACAAAACTTCCAATGGCGACGTAGATTGGAATCCAAAGAAAAGCCTGTCCAGTTTATCAAACTCCTCAAAAATTGAGAATAGGTTCTGGCAAGCCGCCATCTCAGCAAACTCGGGGTTATTAAAAACATATGAATGCCCGGCTTGCCAAAAGCGATCCCTCGCCCCGCGAAGCCCTTTGGGCGAAGTGGGGTTTTTCAATGCGGCCACAGCTAGAGAGTGTGTCCTGTTCGCTAGAGCATGAGTCGCCTCGTCCATTAGTTCATCGATGTCGTCCCGCAAGTCCCAAACTTCTTCCTTAGCTTTAACTTCATCAACAAGGCTCATTTGTTTTTCCTCCATAAGTTGATTTATATAAAATTTCATCGCAAGCGGTGAAGGGATCCTGCCGGCAGAAGTGTGGGGCTGACGAAGATACCCAGATTTGGTCAATGTGGACATCTCGTTTCTGATCGTTGCCGGGGAAACACCAAGATTATATTTTTTGTCCAGAGCATCGCTTCCAACCGGTTCGGCAGTTTCGATATATTCATCGATTATCGTCTTTAATATTTGGGTTTGACGTGAGGTTAGGGAATCCATGTTAGAGTAGAAGAGCAAGAGAGCTGGAAAGCTGGAGTTTAAAACTTAAACTCTTATACTCTTTCACTCTTTTACTCTACCTTAGCACTATACTACCCCGAGTGCTAACGGATGTCAAGAGCCGTTTGACGGCTCGCAGACCCCGCACGTTTGCCCCTTGAGAGCACAAACGTAGTTCGTGGCGAAAGGTAAAAATTGTGCTGGGGTCAAGGACCCCTGGTGACTTCGCAGACCCCGCGAAGCCATGAGAGTAGTCGAAGGGCGAAGTGTGGTCAAGAACCGCTTAAAATAATCAACGACCAATTTCATCGGTTGCGTTATAATGTCGATATGGATTACGAAACAAAAATGGCGGAAAAACAAAGGATTGCAGAACACGAAGCGGCTGACGCTTTAAAAAGGCCAGAAAGAGCTGAGAGATTAATCAGATTTTTGGATAAAACCAACGCGTATGAAACTTTCCACGATTTAAATTCAAATGATATCGACTTCGAAAAATTTGAATCATTTTTGGTCAGGCTCAATGGAATCACCCGTGGCATACCCATAAAAGAACGGCAGATGGACGGTTTCAGGTCAAAACTTACCGGCGGCCTAATTGGAACAACCGTATTACATCCACAACAAGAAGACAAAAAAGAAATTCTCAAATTGGCCTTCGATTCAACAAAAAAAATTGGGCAGGAAGACGTATCTTATATGCTTCCGGTTGTTGTAAATTCTTTGCATATATTTAGGGACGCAAACGGAAGAGTCAGCCGAACCCTCCACTTATTATTAGACTCTCCTAACAAAGAAGCGTTTTACGCTAGCCTAGAAAAAGCATTAGGTATCGACGGACGGTTTGACACTCCAGACATTAACCCTGATTTTATGGACTATGAAATACTTCGAAAACTGTTAACTGAAAAACATGGTTGGTCTATTGACGATGCCGGGAGATTCTCAAAACAAGAAAAACTAAAGGGAGGAGTCGCCATGGATGAATATAGCAAGATAGACAAGTCCAATTCAACCTATGTGGGCCATGTCCAGAAATTCGAAGAGGTCGCTGCCGCCAATTTCTATTACATAATGACTGCGGTAGTTGATGCGTTGCCTCCGGAAAGATACGACTCGCTTTTGCTACGCGATAAATGGCTTTCTCCCATCAAAATGGCTACGCTATCAGAACAAGAGTGGACCCAAATTTTTGATTTGTATTATCAGTTTAAAAAGGAGCACGCCGAGACATTTGTTTATGTTTTTACAAACCCCAAAGATTACGTTAACCCTTGGAACGACCAGGAAACAATGAAGGATATGTTCATTCGAAGAGTTGGAGAAAACTTCAGAACCGGAAAATATACTTATTAATACTTATTGTTCGTGTGTATCTGTGGTTGTTGGGCTAACCGGCTCCTGCTCTTTATCGGAAATGCGTGGCAGAGTTTTTTTGGTTATCAGCCTCTTAACAATAGTTATAAAGTAACTCGCCTCATTCACCCTTAAAATGAGTGAAATCATAATATATATTGCCATCCCTATCAAAAAGGTGACAACCGTTAAAATTAGTAAGTTCCCGGCATAGCGTGTATCAAGTACAAATTTCTCAAACGGAATTGATGTCACCTGGTTTAGCCAGTACCATCTGTCGAAAAACTTGATCAGGAAAAACATCGAAAATCCTGAAATTATTGTAGCTATAAAAATTTTGGCAATATGCCCAAAAAATTTCAATCCAATCAGTTCGCCAACTTTTTTGTGAAGGAGAATGGATAAAATTATTGCCTCAATTATAGTACTAAAAGAAAAGGATGCGGCAAGCGCCCAAACGGGGAACCCGAAACCCTTCACCAAAAGAAAATCTCCGGCAATTAAAAGTCCAAGTCCTATGAAAGAAATTTTGACCGGGGTACGCGTGTCATGAAGAGCAAAAAAGGCGCGTGCCAAAATTGACATCAATGTCTGCGAAACCACTCCTACAGCATACACCGACAGGACCATCCCTGTTTGAACGGTAGCCTCCCAATCAAATATTTTCGTCCCATAAACAAGACGAACTATCGGAATTCTTAAAACTATTAATGTAGCGGAGAGCGGTAAAGTAAAAAATATTGCCTGATAAATCGCAGTTAGAAGAATTCTCCTATATTCCTTTACATTCCCATCGGCGCGAGATAATAAGGGCAGTACCGCCTTTGCAAGCGATGTCCCAAAAAGAGTGACCGGCAGAAGCTGCAAGGTATTAGCGAATATGTAATAGGTATAAGAAGCCTGTGAGATAAGGGACGAAAGAAAAAGTTCAGTCGTTTTGCCTAATTGATCAAAAGTCAAGTCGACGACACGGGGAAGGGCTAAAGTCCCGACCTTTTTGACACCTTTGTCCGGCTTAAAATCCCAAATAAATCGAAAGCCGAGTTTCCGAGACAGCGGAAACTGTACCATGAAATGAGCAAAAGCTCCGATTACAACCCCTACCGCCGGAGCCATAAGACCCAGATAACGCGTAAGAAATATCGTTCCCAAAATTATGCCTACATTGTAAAAAAGTGGAGCAAGTGCCGGTACTAAAAATCTTCTTAGACTTTCCAACACCCCCGTTAACACATAACTTATGACAAAAAATCCCTGGGCCGCAAAAAGAATTCTGGCAAGGTTTGCGATTTGGACAGTTTCGCCGTTTTTATAACCCGGCGCAATCACCGAATAAATTTGTGGCGCCCAGATGGCTAAAACTATTGTGGCAAACCCAAATACCAAAAGGCCTATGGTAACTACTCGCCCTGCAATTTCCCATGCCCGACTCTTGCCTTCTCTCAAGGCCTTAGTAAAAACCGGAATAAATGCGGAGGAGAATGTTCCAAAAACCAAAACCTCAAAAATTGCATCCGGAAGCCGAAAAGCCGCAAAGAAGAGTGATAAATCGCTTGGGGCAAAATAATTGGCCAACACTCTTTGCCTAACCAGTCCCAGGATCCTGCTGGCAACAATCATTATCATTATAAGCGTTGCTGCCGAAAGAACTGTGTTTTGTTGAGAATTCAGAAGTTTTTTTCCCTTCGCGATTAAATCATTCATACCTGGTTGATATTCTAGCCTCTTTATCGTATACTAACAATCGTGAAATCAGATAAATCAGAGAAGCCGGAAAAATTCGGATAAATCTGATAGGTCGGATAAATCAGATCATTCTGACTTCTCCGACTTTCTCAGACCTCTCTGAAATCTTCTGATAATCCGATTATTTATATGCCGGTAACAAAAACAGCCAAAAGAGCATTAAGAGGAAGTAGAGTCAAGGAAGGGATCAACAAGCTCATCATAAGTAAGCTTGAATTTGCCGTGCGTTCAGCAAAAAAATCAAAATCGGAAAAAGATGTTCGCACTGCAACGTCTTTAGCCGACAGAGCAACAAAAAAGAGGGTTATTCACAAGAATAAGGCAGCCAGAATAAAGTCGCAGATGGCAAAACTTTTGGTCAAGAAAAAAGAAAAGAAAGAAATTAAGCTAAAATCTTCAAAAACTCCAAAAAAGAAGTCGTAAGTTTTTGTTTTAAAAATTTAACAGCTTCTTTCACCCCTTTTCATATGCTATATTGAATACAGGTAGATCTTGTTGTTATGCCCAAAAATAAACCCATAAACCTATTGCCTCAAAAAGAGTTTGAAGGTTCGACTCTTGGTCGTGTGCTCAGATGGGCCACAGGGACTTTCAGGATTATTGTCATAATAACAGAGATGATCGTCATGGCCGCATTTCTTTCCCGTTTTTGGTTAGACGCTCAAAATTCAGATTTGACCGACTCGATAAAAATCAGAAGTGCCCAAATATTAGCGCAGGAGGGGCTGGAAAAACGGTTTAGAGAAATCCAGATCAAATTGAGTATTTTCAAAGCCCTCTCCACGATATCCAAACCTGGTGACAGAATGGAAATTGTGACATTAAGAACTCCGACCGACATTATTCTCTCGTCGGTATCCATTCAAGATGAATCTATATCCATAAAAGGAATCGCTTTTTCAGAATTTGCGATTGCGCAGTTCGTGAGCAACCTCAAAAGCGTTGCCTCTTTCAAGAAAGTTGAACTTGGTTCAATTAACTCATCTGAAGATAATTCAGGGTCAACGGTTTTTACAATCAAAATCACAAACTAATAAAATGGCACTTGGTTGGAAAGGATCATATTTACGATACAAGGAATATTTCTTAAACATCATGGCTCTTTATAAAAAAAGGGCCGACCTTCGCGCGTTCCTTGAAATCATACTTTCATTATCTGCAATCACAATATTTTTTGTCTTCGCACTGAAACCGACCGCCTTAACAATCATAAACCTGGTCAAAGAAATTCAGGAAAAAAGAATAACTATTATCGCTCTTGATCTGAAGATTAAAAACTTGCAAACTGCAGAAACAATTCTGGCTCAAAACGAGGCGACCCTGACCGACGTGGACACAGCGGTTTCATCACATGCCAACGTGGATGTTATCTCAAAACAAATTCAGGGGCTGGCCGCTAAGAATTCTGTCGCTGTCTTGGGTTTTTCTGTTGGCCAAACATTATTGGTCGGAACCACCACCTCCACAAAGAAAAGCTTCGATTATAAATCGATACCAGGGAACCCGGGCGAGATGCAAATATCATTAAGTATTAAGGGGGCGTATTCGAATATTGCGTCTTTCATAAAAGATTTTGAAGACTTGAGAATTGCAATCAAAATTGATAATTTGGGAATTAATTCTTCCCAAACCGATTCCGAAAAAATTATAGTTGTTGTAATTTCGGGCAGAATACCTTTTTTGAAAAAATAATATGAAAGTTCAAAAGATACCAAATGTTGTCGTAGTACTTATATTGACCCTTGTTACTGTCATTATGTGGATATCAATGACTGTCTATGGAGCGTTTACATCCAAACCTCCAAATATCGTCTCTAAAGAAATATCTCAACCTCTCAATCCTGACATAGACAATGACACGCTGAAACAAATAGAGTCAAGTATTTTTCTTAGTGATTTCGAAATCCCGGACAGTGTGATTTCTACTAATAACACCGTCGCATCTTTTACACCGGCTCCAGCGCCTTTGCAACAAGAAACCTCCTCGCCATCTGCCGCATCATTACCTTGATATCACAAAATGATCAAAAAAAATAAAATTCCAACAATCTTAGGTATAATTATACTTCTTTCTGGTATTTTTGCCGGTATTTTCTTTTTGGGCATGAACCAAATCTTCAAGATTGGTGCCGACAGTTCTATTGCACCAAGAGACATACGTGTAAGCAATATCAATAATAACTCTGCAACAATTTCATGGATCACAGATAAGGAAGCCTCAAATTTTGTCTCCTGGGGAGAGAGCCAATCATTGTTAAACAGGGTCGGAGGGGAAGATAATTTAAAACTTTCAACTCATACCGTTTCGATTTCGGGACTAAAACCCAATACCAAGTATTTCTACAAAATAAATTCCGAGGGAACCATGTTCGACAATAAAGGAATTCCGTGGGAGTTTTCTACCGGACCCGATTTAGGTATCAGTCAAAATGTCCTTCTGGTGTCAGGGTCTGTTATAAATGCTTCTGGTAAACCGGAAGAGGGGGTGCTTGTATATGTAGAGGTCGGAGGGTATCTTCTTTCTACGCTAACCTCAAACACCGGGAATTTTGTTTTTCAATTAGGTTCTGTCAGAACTCAGGATTTGGCTAGCTACACACAAATTGATAAGGCTCAAACGTTGTTGCAAATTTCGATTCAGGCTGGAGCCAGCGGGGTGGCTTCCGCTCAGATTTTCCCTCAATCTGCCAATCCGATTCCCCCTATAGTTTTAGGGCGGGTCTACGATCTTAGGAGTTTACAGCCCTCCGAAAGTGGTCAGATTCCGAACGCGAATTTAAATCTCCCTGAAAATACACCAAAAGAATCGAAGTTTTTTATCCCTGTAACAACGGGAGGGTCAACCCCAACTAGTGTAATATTGGAAAGTCTAATTGAAGGAGAAATTGTAACCAGCACCAGACCAGAATTTTTTGGCAGGGGTCCCGGAGGAGAAAGAATTACAATTACAATTCAACCAGACCCCGTAACACAAACTGTTGATATTGCCGAAGATGGAACTTGGACTTTTAGTCCTCCTGCCGATTTGGAACCCGGTGCCCATGCGATTACTGTTTCCTGGATTGGTTCAAATGGAATAACCAGAACATTAACAAGGAACTTTATTGTTCAGGCAAGTGAAAACCCCGCGTTTACAGCCTCTAACTCTGGATTGTTTCCGTCCCCCACCGCAACACCAAGGGAAACACCCACCGCCTCCCCGAGTTCGACACCAACAACCACCCCCAAGCCCATACCTGTTACCGGGGAGTTGACTCCAACCATAATTCTCTTTATCATGGGATTGGCAGTTGCTATGTTTAGTTTTACTGTCTGGAAATTAGCCGAAAATAATGCCTAATCAAACTGACCCAAATCAAAATTCTCAACCAACCGGATCCATACCTCCACCTATCCCGGCGCAAACGACAGATCTTCCCCCTTTGCCGGATTTTATGACGGCGGATTCGTCGTCCCAAAAACCACCCACCCCGCCGGCAGTAACTGAAACAGTCAACGTATCAACAAACACAACACCCGCACAATCAGACCAAGCAGGATCTGCCGCTCCTATTAATCTCCCTCAAATGGTTGCAAGCCCGAGAAAGAAATTTGGTGGGGGGAAAATAATTGCAACAATTTTAGGACTCTTTCTTTTGGTTGGCGGGGTTGGGGCGGGAATAATATTAATAGGACAGAATCAGGATATTAATGAAAAAGCGGCATCAAATACTTTTAAACCTCCTTGTACAGCTGGTGGATGTTCGACAGACAACTACCCCGAAGACTGGGTAAACCATTACAGATGTTTAGGGGTGAAAGAAATGGGACAAAACTGTAATGATATAAAAGTTGCCACGGCGGTTGAGAGTGCAAGTTTTCAGTTTAATTGTGGTACTGAACAAATTGATTATTGGGATGGTAGTGCAAATAATAGTACAGGATTCACATCAATGTTTTATGATCAACCTTGCGAGTCGGGCGGCGGGGGTGGGGGTGGGGGTGCTTGTATCCCACTGATTAATATTTACAACTCCGATTGGGTAAAGGTGGAAAATCCGTCAAGTCTCCCGGCCGGGACTCCTGTACGTGTTGGTATTATTGACAGATATCAGACCACTGTTTTTAATAAAGCAAAGTTTACAATAAACGGCACGATAAAAGAGACCACCAAAAAGAAAGAGGTATTTATAATAGGAACAAGCGGTCCAAAAATGACCGTTCTTTACGAAGATTTTAATACTACAGGAGGCGAGACTAAAATTAATGCTCAAGTTGAATGGGGCGGATCATGGTACTAAAAATAAATGAGAAATAAAAATAAAATATTAACAATTGGAATCGTATTAATTACTTTAATTTTAGCCGGTGTTGCAATCTTCACCGCAATTAGGCTATATCAAACCAGAAATATTGCGCCAACAAAATCCGAAGCCTCCGGCGTTCCAAGCGCTTGTCAACTTTCATTTAACATAACGGGTCCTTCCGCTTCCCCAACCCCAACTGCACCGCCGTCTTGCAACAGCAGTTGTACAACAAATGCTAACTGTCCGACTGGGTTTACCTGTTGGGGAGAAGAACCCGGAGCAGCAAAGGTCTGTAGAAAAACAACATGTCAATGGTCGGCAAATTGTGTTTGCCCAACGGCTTCTCCCACAGCCACTCCAGCCCCGATTGTTTGTACAAACAAGAGAGTGTATAGAGATGTGGCATCCAACACCGCAGGTAATTACAATCTCTCAAGTGCCAACCTTCTAACCAATAACGCTAACGTAGATATTAATCAAAAGCTGGTATTTGTAGTAAGGCCCGGCCCGGCCAATGCTGTAGGCTCTGTTACAATAACCGATACCCTGTCAGCTAAAGTTACATTCATCGACAGTGATAGTAGGTGTGCCTATACAGCGTCTAACAGGAAAGTAACCTGTACTGTCAATGGTCCAGATACTGCAAATACTCAAGTTGCGTTTAGAGTTTCGGTTAACGCAAGCGCGACAGGAACAATTTCAAACACTGCTGTGGTTCAAGCAGCTGGTGGGCAACCATCAAATTGTTCAATTGCTGTCGTTGTAGCCAACACACCAACAGACACACCAACACCGACGCCAACACCAACATCATCTGCAACACCAACCCCAACGGGAACGCCAAACTCATGCGGAGGAACCTGCGAAAGCAACTTTAACTGTGGAAGCGAATTGGTTTGCTACAACGGGATGTGTAGAAATCCCTCTTGTACAGCCGAAAGTGACTGTGTTTGTAACGGAACACCTGCACCGACCGCAACACCTCCCACTCTTCCACAATCAGGAACTGATTGGCCGACGATGGTCGGAGCCGGACTTGGAATATTGGTCATCTTGGGGTCAATCTTACTGGCGCTTTGATCACACTTCTAAACACATTGTTGGATTTTTTTAAAAAAAATTATGTTTTCATTGTTGTTGTACTCTCTACAGCAATTATTATGTATGTTGCCTTTTATTTAACGACTTCTTCCCTCAAAAAACTTAAAACCTCAATCTTTACGTCATACCCTTTTGATCTTTTTTTTCCACACGAAGGGGGTTGGTCTGTCGGTTACTTCCTCATAATAATTCTATTCTTGGGACTGCTTATTTATTTTCTGGGGAAGGGGAATTTTGTCCTTGGGCCGGCATAATAATCAAAAAAACCGGAATACTTAGAGTGTTTGAACTTCCAACCTTCTGATTTTCTGATGATCCGAGTTCTCCGAATTGACCGACTCTCTGGTGTCTATCTCCAACTCGCTACCCAATAGTAACTTTTACGACACAAGCCGAAGAGCTACCTCCATGATGTTAACCAATAATAACTCTTTTCCAACCATAACGGAACTTGAAGACCAATCCAGTGGGGATAGAAGTAAGCGAATAGCGAAAAAGTGATAGTGAATAGGGGAAGTATTAGTTTGGGGTTACGACGGAGAACATATCCAGTCGCAATTGCCAGGAATGGAACCGACGGTAAATAGTGATATAAAAACATTATCCTCGGGGAGGCGGCCCAAGGAACAAAAAATATTAAATAGCTAAATATCGTAAAACCGATCTTTTTATTTTTCTCTACAAACGCATATATAAAACCCATGACGACGGATGTTATACCAAACCAAAAAACAAAGGGGTTCCCCATTGCATAGATTCTTGCAACCCGTCCACCCACCTCACCAGAGGTATAAAGATAAATCGGGCGAATCAAAAAGGGCCACGCCCACCAGGAAGATGAATAAGCGTGAGTTGCCCTAAGTCCGGTGTGGTACCACCACATCTGTTCCTGCATTCCCCACCAAGTCCCAAAATTGTGTCCAGTTAGAAACATTGGGATATAAGATGAAAGATATATGATAAATGGGATAACTAAAAAGAATGCGAAAGTTGAAAATCTAAATTTATTCTTCCGTTTGATCCATAAAATGAAAAGTATCGGAATTGCCCAAATTGCGGACCATTTGGAAGAAATAGCCAAACCAAAAGAAACTGCAGACCAAAAGTCCCACCGTGCCGTATGGCCCTCCGGACCGGAGGCTTTTCCCTTCATAAATAGATATACTGATAGCAGCACAAAAAACAGCAGGTAACTGTCATTCATTCCAATACGACTCATCACAAGAGGTAGTCCATCGAGGGAAAATACAGCGGCCGATAAAAGCCCTACCACTTCGTCTTTAAACAAAATTTTCGCTAAAAGATAAATCAAAAACACCGACCCAACACCAAGAAGAGCTCCCGGAATTCTCCACCCGAAAGAATTTTCCCCAAAGATTTTCATACCAAGAACCATCCCCAATTTTGCCAAAGGCGGGTGGGTCCATTCGTAAGCGAACCCCTCCGGCGGAGTGTTCCACCATTCCCATGCCTTGTTGGCGTCCACATGCATCATCACTTTTGCGGTGAAGGCATGGTAGACCTCATCAAAATATTCGTTTTTAGGAGAATGTAAATTGTATATTCTGGTAATAGAGGCGAATGTCAAAATTCCAATTAGAATATATTTTGCTTTGTTTTTAGAGAGACTTGTCTGAGGTAGCTCATATTCCACAATCGATTGTTTCCTGATTCCGAATAATCGATTAATCGGATAGTTAAACCATGACCGTGTTTTATTTATTTTTTTAGCCATAACAGTAAACATAAAAAAAACAGATCCGATATTTGCCACCTCTAAGATTTTAATAAAAAAATCAGAAAATACTTGTTTGAAATTAGAGGAAATCCAAACATACGCATAGTATAGGTTGGCCATATAAGTCAAGGAAAAACCAATGTAAGGAATCAAAAGAATCGGATTTTCAACTGCCACAATAGCAAGCGGTGCAAAAAGCGGAAGAAGATGCCTCTCGTGCATCCGTGTAAAAAAAACAAAACTGGATGCAAAAATTAAAGAAGTTAATAAATACTCCGCATCGTTCTGCTTTTTGTCTTTTCGTATAAATTTTATCATTGTTATAATGGTTATACTCAAAACCAACAAATAACCACCAACCTGCATATAAATATTGTCAGGTTTCCACAGGCCTACCAACCCCCAGAAGTTAAAGGCGTTTACCGAAGTGTAAGGATATTGATTAAGAGACAGGCTCAATCTCTCAAAAATAAAGGATACGAGACTTCCGTGATTCCAAAATGGGATGAACCCGACCACAAAAATAAGTAAGCCGGCAAATCCGTAAAATAAAAGGTCTGTGAATTTCTTTTTTTGTTTTAAAAATAAAAATAAAATTACCGGAAATATAAACGCTGTTTGTGGTTTGATGAGGGTTCCGATCGCCAAAGAAACAGCGGATAGCCAATAGTTAATAGGTAATAGATATACGGACAAGACTGAAAAAAGAGATGTTAAAGAGTCGACTTGACCCCATAAGGTGGAATTCGCCAAAACCGCAGGATTAAAAACGTAGATAGCACTTCCGATAAGCCCCCATTTTTCCCCTTTAGACTTATGTAATATTTTGTAAATAATTAACCCCGTTAACAGGTCAGAAATTATGGCAGGCAGTTTGTAAAGAATAGATGTTGGAAATACCCCCAACAGATTGATCTTTGCCAGAAGCCAAAGGACATAAAGATACCCAGGAAGATAATCGCTCCACCCATTGTAAAAATTTTTAAAACCATTACTGGCAAGGTTTGTACTCCAAGCAATAAAAGTTCCCTGATCCAGATTCAATGTTCCAAAAAAAGATAGTGCAATCCTTAAAAATAAACCAAACAAAAACAACAAAAAAATCCTATTTCTTGATATTTCTTTGACGAATGAGAACATTGTTATTTAGAGTCGCATTTTACAGAATAAATTCTGTAATTTGTAGTAGATTCAACAAGACAGAAATTTTCTACAAAAAACTCTTCATTTGCATTTAAATCATTTATTTCTCCCGGACCGATTACGATGTAATCAACCTTATATTTGTACAACAGGTTCTTTGCATCAGCAGTACCTAAATATATATCTTTAATATCCCTTTCTCTGTCCTCATACTTTATTCCGTGAACCCAAAGACTACCCTGATAACCCATTAATATCTTTCTTCCACCCAAATTGCTTACAAAACTCCTGTGGGTAAATTCTGTTAAAAACAACGAATCTAATGGCGTGTTTTCTCTAACCCACAATCCTAAATCGACATCTTCGTTTGAAAATAATTGATAACTGAGATTCATCTCACGATATATTGACAATAATGAAGACAGTGTTAGTGAGGCAACAAGAATTGCGGCTAATATTTTCCGAATAAGTGCCTTGCTCTGCCACAATCTTACTAAAACAAAAGCGATTGCTCCATAAGCAAAGACTGCAAACCAAAAAAGAAATTTAACATTATCCCAATTAAATGGTTGAAAAATAAATAAATTAACAATTACAAAAATAAAAAATGAAAACCAAACCAACCTGCTCATCATTTTATGATTCCTAACAAAAAACAGGGACAAGATTAAGAGGGGAATTAATACACCAGTATTTTTCCACCAAAATATTATAAATTCTAATATCCCCGGGCCGCTCATCCAACCCAGATGATATTTAAAAAAAGTTGAACTGGCGTTTAAATGAAAAAAAATTAATTTTAACTGAGGGGCCGCAACCACCAGAGTTATCGCTCCAAAAACAGACCATCTTTTCAACCAATCAATCCAATTATTTCTGCTCAGTTCAAAGACTGCCAAAAACGGAATCAAAAGACCAAAAACAATAAACGTATGAGTATGTGACAATGGCAAAAGACCTGTTAACACCGCTCCAAAAATAAACCACCAATCTATAGGCTTTCCATCTTTTTTCTCCTTCAAAAAGAGTATGTACAAAATTGCTATCCCCATCGGTATTCCCAAAAGGACACTTCGTTCAGGAATTAATATCCGAGACAAGAAATTACACCATTGGATATTTTCTCCAAATAAATGACTGTAATCCGGAAAAATCCCGGGGCCGGTTATGAAATCTTGAAGTTTTCTGTTAAATACCACATCTCTAAAAAAATAATAAAAACCAAGACCACCGTTAAGGAAAAACAATAGTGTGCCCAAAAGGGCAACCGACTTACGCCCTGTCAGTTTTCTATAAAAAAAGTAAAGAGATATGATCATCAGGATAGAAAAAATCATACCCGGCAAGATTATTGAAGATCTGAGACTAAATCCCCAAATTACAATTACAGCCGACAAAACATTTATAAAAAATGGATAAACCAACGGGATTCCGGAATATAAAGGATTTTCCGGGGGGAAAGTTCCGGTATAAGCCATCCGGGAGATCGTTGCCAAATGAAACGGTAAATCTCCATAAGTACTTTCCCCTGTCAACAGGTTTCCGTTTATATCAGGTTTGATTACGTGGCTATTAAAAAGAGCATAAATAACAAAACCCAGCCCTACCACAAGTATCCAAACAGGTTCTTTAAGTATTTTTTTTAATAAATCGCGCATTTTTACTTGCGAAGTCCGCCAATCCATTTTTGAATCTCTTCCCATTTCCCGTTACCTTCTTTTGGTATGAGAACATATTGTTTATCGTAGGTCTCCGTAATTGGGGGGTTAATCAGCAACCCGTCCGGAATCAAATATTTATTCATTGAATTCCTGGAGTCAAAAACTTTTCTGGCAATCGCCGCTGCAGTTTTATCGTCCACGTCCATTTCAACCGAATTTCTTAATACATTAAATATTGCTTTGTCCATATTTAGCGAAAGATAAACTTGTGGGGTAAGTAATTTATTCTTGATTGCATCGATGACCTTTTGCTGCCTTGCCTCACGCGCCTGATCTGTGCCCTCCTGTCCCGACGCATGTCGGGATCTGACAAATTTCAAGGCCATATCCCCATTCATCAATTGAAGACCAGACGCAAATGTTATCGTTTCGTATCGGCAGGCAAAAGTTGCATCTCCACTACAAGTGTCGTTCTCCCTGCCTGCGATAGGATACAGTTTGTCGGTAAAACCTGTACCGACATTCACCCGAATTCCACCAAGGGCATCCACAATTTCTTTAAAGGCTGAAAAGTCCACCAAGACAGAATATTGTATTTTTATCCCCGTAACCTTTTCTACCGAAGACTTTGCCAAATCCATACCTCCGTAATGATAGGCACTATTAATTTTGGCCCGGATTTCAGGGATCCACAAATCCCTTGGGATCGAAACGACGGTCACTCCGGGGCCCCCAAGATTTACCGAAACAAGCATGATTGTATCGGTTAAGTCTCCTCCTGTGTGGTCCTTTCCCCCAATTCCCAAAACCAGAAAGTTTGCGCGATTACTGTCAGATCTAACCTGTGTTATATCCGGAAACAAGAATTTCGAAACTAAATAAACTTGCGATCTAAAAAAATACAGGGAGACCAAAAAAAATACAACTATGATGCCCAATATCAAGAGGGTAAATTTTTTAATACTCATGTTACTATTGTATTTGGAATGAATGACGTAGACAAGCTAACAAACGATTTAAACAAAGATCAGCTCGCTGCTGTGACTTATACCGCAGGACCCCTTCTGGTTTTGGCCGGGGCGGGATCGGGAAAAACAAAGGTTTTAACACACCGGGTAGCCTATTTTATTGCTCAAGGCTTAATTAAACCTGAAAACGCCCTTCTTTTAACATTCACCAATAAAGCAGCTACTGAGATGCGGCAAAGAATTAACGACCTACTCGGTCAGTCGTCAGTCAACAGCAAGCAGTCAACGGTTTTCTCCGGAACATTTCATAGTTTTTGTGCCAAAGTTCTTAGAATTGATGGAAAACATATTAGAATCCCGACAAATTTCATTATTTACGACGACCAAGACCAAAAAGACGCCGTTAAACAAATTTTGGAAGGCCTGAATATTTCAACTGATCAGTTTGCTCCGGCTTCAATCTTAAACGGAATCGGGGAAGCCAAAAATCAAATGTTGACGCCGGCAGAATACAAAAATTTCGTCAGAGGCGAGTGGCAAGAAGTGGTGGCCAAAGTTTACGAACAATACGAAAAAATGCTCAAGGATATTGGGGCTCTGGATTTTGATGACCTGATGATCAAAACAGTCCAACTTTTCAGGGAAGTTCCGGAAATTCTTACAAAATGGCAAAGAACTCTAACCCATATTTTTGTTGACGAATGGCAGGACACAAATAAAATTCAATATACTCTTACCAAACTCCTAGTAGGGAAAAACAGAAATCTCACCGCAGTGGGGGATGCTAGTCAATGCCTACCACCAGAGACACCAATATTAACAGTTGATGGTAGCAAAAGAATTGATGAAATAATAACTGGGGACTTTGTAATTTCTGCGACTGGTCGAGGCAACATTGAAAAGTTTTTAGTTAATAAAATCCATAAAAGAATACATAATGGAAAATTAATCGTTTTAAAAACAGCCTCTGGAAAAACTTTAAAATTAACACCTAACCATATACTTTTTGCCAAACTTCAACCAAAAGAAAATTTACATCATGTTTATTTAATGTATCGAAAAGATAAGGGTTTCAGAATTGGCCAGGCCAAAGGTTTAAGATCTGGAAATGCTAAAAATGGACATTTACCTTTAGTTGGAGTTGCTACTCGAGGAAATCAAGAGTCAGCAGATAAAATATGGATTCTTAAAGCGTGTGATACAAAAGCAGATGCAACTTATTGGGAATTTTATTTTGCTTTTAAATACGGTATTCCTACAGTCGTCTTTAGCACAAGCAATCGTTCAATGGACATATCTCAAGATCAAATTGATAAATTATATTCTGAGATTGATACAAAAGATAAAGCCTTAAAACTTATGGCTGATTTAGAAATTGACCCCACGTTTCCACATCACCGACCAAAAGGAACTTCGGGATATAAAAATATTGATAGGCAAATTGTACATTTAAAATTTTTTGAGGATCCAAGACGATACAAATTAAACCCATGGGGAATGCATCGAATTGCTTTAAATACAACAGACCGAAAGCTTGAACAAAAAATCAAAAAGTCAGGGTTTTATACCCGAGAAGGCAGAAAAAATACCTGGAGAACTGAAATAGCAAAGATGTCTTACGAAGAAGCGGAAAATATTGCGATTAAACTTGGTAAAGAAGCTGGAGATATTGATATTTCATACGAAGCATTTTTAACAAAAGGAAAAGAAAAGCTTTATTTTCACCCTGCAAGCCATATTCAAAAAGGAATGATTGTTGGACTTATAAAAGATAAGGCAATTGTTGAAGAAGAAATTACAGATGTTAAACAAGAAAATTATGGTGGAATTGTTTACGATTTAGATATAGATAAAGTACATAATTACATTGCTAGTGGGGTTGTTGTCCACAATTCAATTTATTCATGGCGAGGAGCTGACTATCGAAACATAACATTGCTCACCAGGGATTATCCGGACATCAAGGTAATTAATTTGGAGCAAAACTACAGATCGACGCAAAACATTCTTGATGCCGCCAACCTGGTTATTTCAAAAAATACAAATCATCCTATTTTAAAACTTTGGACAGATAAGCATGCCGGTTCAAAAATAAAACTTTACTCTGCCAAAAACGGTTTTGATGAGGCTGACTTTGTTGTTTCTGAAATTCAATCTCGAAATTCCAGATTCCAGATTCCAGATTCAAAGTATGGCGACTTCGCAGTACTTTATCGCACCAATGCCCAATCCCGCGTACTTGAAGAGGCCCTTCTTCATGCTGGAATTCCGTATTCATTAGTGGGAGGTACCAGATTTTATGATCGAAAAGAGGTCAAGGACATTATCAGTTATTTAAAATATACTGTTAACCCGAAAGACTCTGTTTCAAAAAAACGCATCGAGAAAATTGGCATTAGACGTTTCGAAAAGCTCGAAGAATTCAGGTCTAGTCTTCCGGAAAATTGGCTAGATGGAATGACTACTTTAGAAATTCTGGACGTTGTCATACAAAAAACTGACTATCTTTCTCTATTCCAAAAAGAGTCGGAGGAGAATTTGGCAAGGCTTGAAAATATTAAAGAGTTACGAAGTGTGGCCACTGAGTTTCCGGCTA
The DNA here is from genome assembly GCA_964494885.1 of uncultured Gammaproteobacteria bacterium. Taxonomy (GTDB): domain Bacteria; phylum Patescibacteriota; class Microgenomatia; order UBA8517; family UBA8517; genus GWB1-39-10. Next base: position 21,936 of record CAZBTH010000004.1, read on the forward strand.
TTAATGATTTTTTGGAAAATGTTGCGCTTGTTGAGTCCACTCAAAAGCCAATAAATTCCACCTCAATTGCTAAAGATTCGGTAACACTCATGACCCTGCATGCCGCAAAAGGTTTAGAATTTCCCGTTGTTTTTATTGTAGGCATGGAAGAAGGTTTATTTCCCCATTCCCGAAGTTTGATGGACGGCAATCAATTGGAAGAGGAGAGGCGTTTGGCTTACGTTGGCATAACGCGCGCCAAAGAAATTCTATATTTAACTTATGCAAACTCCCGGCTTTATTTTGGAGAAAGACTAAGTAACCCTCCTTCCAGATTTATAATGGACATACCGGAAAATTTAATTGAAAATCTTGGAGGGGTATATTCGAGCTATAAAAATAACAATGACAACCAAGATTCTTTGACTGTAGATAAAATTAAAGGAACTTTTGACGATATTATTGAGAAATATTTAGATAGGGAGTAGTGTTAACGTTTCACTTTCGTCGACAACTGATCTGCCGTCAGTTTTGCAAACGCAGACCATTCTTTCTTGGCCAACCAATCAAATAGGGAAGCCCCCTCATGCACCATGATGTCATTTGAATAATCACATACAAATTCACCGTCTTTTAATTCAAAGGTGACCGTTTCAGCAAGGTTGTGCCCTTTACGGCTACCATTTGAAAAGATTAAATTATTCTTTGCACTGAAGCCTATCTCCCACCCCTCTCTTGAATCACCGAAAAGTCGCATATATTCACCAGCTTCTCTATGATTCTCTTTTTCTTTTTTTAGCACATCAACAATTGATCGTACTCTAATCGCATCTGCTGCCGGATCAAACTCACTTTTTTCACCCATATGAACCGATATTACTCTCCCTCTCTACAAAATTCAAGTATCGAATGTATAATTCAATAAGAATGACTAATCTAAACAAAGTCGCCACGCACCCCCTACAAACTTTAGCGTGGGCAGAGTTTAGAAAAAGATGGGGGAACGAGGTTCTGGAGACAAAATGGGGACTGCTTACTGTTCACAGATTACCGTTTACTGACTACAAACTGGCAATATTTGAAAAAGGCCCGACTCCGACTGGGGATATGCTAGATGCTTTATGCCTCATTGGGAAGGAGAAAAAGATAATTTTTATCAAACTTGAACCCAATGTTGAAAAAAATAATTCAATAATATGCACGCGTACGCTTCAATTACTCAATAATTCAGGTGCAGTACCCGGTAAAACCGTTTTTACCCCATCAACTTTTTGGATCGGTCTTACGCCATCCGAAGAAGGTTTAATGAAAAGTTTTTCAAGTAAAACCCGTTACAACATCCGTCTGGCTGAAAGAAATGGCGTTAAAGTCTGCGAGGACAACTCGGATAAAGCGTTTGGTCGGTATCTTGAGTTGACCCGCGAAACTATTAATAGACAAGGTTTTTACGCGCACTCCGAAAAGTATCACCGTTTGATGTGGCAAATCCTCAAAAAGGCTGGTATTGCCCACCTACTAACTGCCACCTATCAAAAACAAATTATCACAACATGGATCTTATTCGTCTGGAAAGACTTTTTGTACTACCCATATGGAGCTTCAACCGAACAGTATAAAAACGTTATGGCAAACAACTTAATGATGTGGGAAGCCATAAAGTTTGGAAAAAAGTTGGGACTTAAAACATTCGACTTATGGGGGAGGGAAGAAGGTAAAGGATTTACAAAATTTAAAGAAGGCTACAATCCCCACGTTGTTGAATTTGTTGGCACCTGGGATCTGATAATAAATAAGCCAATGTACTTTATATATAAAATTGGAGAATTGATAAGATGGCCCTCGCTTAAACTCGCCGCCAAGTTTGGATTATCCAAGCATCGTTTCTAATCTTAGACCTCAACTCCTTCACTACTATAATTCGAATTATGGTAGTGCTATTTAGTAACAGACACTCTTTTAGAATTGATATAGGCCATCATAAGGTTGTCAACTGGCAGGGTCCAAGTTATCTTTCCATCTTCGATAGGGATGCTACTAGTCATATACAAACTCAGGGGGTATTTGAGTCTATTATCCATAATCATGCCTGTGTAATCTTCGGGGACTGGTTTCAACTTACAGATATTAATCAACCACCGGTCAAAGACATCAAATTCAGTAACAACTTCTGGATTTAATGCCTTCCGATTTAATTTATCTAGAACGTCTGGATTGTCTATTTCGTGGTTATAAGTACTCAGTATCACAATTGCAGGATCTGACTTTTTAACAGCCTCAAATACTTTTTTCCAATTTTCAAACCCGTTTGTACCAAAAATTGGGCCAGGATGCCTGAGTATTACTATATCCGATTTTTTACGATGTAAAAATAGAGACGCGTCTACGTTAGACATGAAGTTACAAGTAGACCCAACTTTCGATAAAAGTTTTTCCAAACCAATAAATTGCTTTTCTTGTCCTGTCGGGCCTGTATCAATGGCAGTTATATCTACCGGAATTTTTTGCTCATTAAAAAACCTTAATATTCCACCTATTTCAAAGCCCAAATGGGCACCGGGTAAGGCAATAGAAACCCGGCCTTGTTTTGTGTGTGTCACAATATCCACTTTTGGACCCATTCTCATAATCATTTCGTTCAACTCACAAAACCATTTTTGTGATGTAGCCCTGGCCATTTCTGCCAGATTTATATCAGCGATCTCTTTTGCATCTACTTTTTTTACTGCAATTTCCATCGGATGTTCTTCAAGTGCGTGGTTTCTCATCAAACCTTCGAAAGCAGAATATTTACTCATGTTGTGACTCAAATAGACTCTTTGCGCTTCTAATACCAATAAGGGGTCAGTTTTATAATGAGGTTGAATTTCGGCCTTCTCTTGTCTTGAAACTATGCGGGGATAAACAATAACGTCAGCTACATTTATTTGCTCCGTTTTAAACACAACTGGTGAATTTTCCATATACTAGATGTACCCAGGCAAGAGTAAATAGATACCCAATACCCAAACCGTGGAAAATAAAAACATATAGATCTCTGGGTTTTTGGCATCCTGTTTGATTTGAAATAAATGAGAGATACTATATTTGTAAAATGGAATCAGAAATGCCCCAATACTTGTAAGTACAAAATAACATATTCCTAAATATAGATGAACTTTCATGAACAACTGTTCTGTAATTATCGATGCAAGTAAACCGGACAGCGATCCTGCAAAAAATACCCAAAAGATCACAAATGGAATCTGCAAAGTTCCTACTACATACCAAACGAACACGACTTGCAGAACCATGATCAACAATAGACCAAAGTTAAATATCCGACCATATACCTTATGGGCACCAAAATCACTAAATGCTTGAATATTAACTAGTCCGAATTTTATCCAAGGAATAATAACCAAAAGCCCCCACATCAAGACGATTCCCAACAGTCCCGAGTAATGAATAAACACGTGTTAAGTATATAATAATCAAAATGCCTAAACAGTATCCAATCGACATCAGACAAACATACAATTATGCAGAGTTTCTTAAATCGGAGGGGTGGATTGTTGAAAGAATAGACAACATAAATTATTTTATCCGCAAGTTTCCGATTGTGGGATCCATACTAAAACTTCAGCGGCCTAAAACTATCAATTACCAATTCATCGATGAATTGGTAAAGAGATATAGAGTTTTTCATTTGATAATTGAGCCCTTAAATGAACTTCAAGCAGAATCTTTGTCTCAAAATGGATTCAAATTGTCAAAAAGCCCGTATTTACCGTCCAAAACGCTACAAATTGACTTGACCCAGTCAAGAGAAAAAATCTACGCAAATTTTACAAAAGATTGCAAATATGCAATTCGAAAGGCCGAAGGTCCTGAGCGAAGTCGAAGGAGGGGAGGGGTTTTCATAAAAGAATACTTAACCCCCGATGAAATTAAAAAGTGGCGTGAAGCGTGGAAAAATTCTGTTAAATTTGATAGATATGTGCCAGGCGCCGAGCAACTTTTAAACATCAAAAAAAGTTTTCCACAAAACGGTTCTCTTTTCCTTGCGTCGCACAATATTTCTGGCAGAATTATAGGAGGAGCGCTTTTCACGGTCTCTTCACACGATGTATCAAACTATATCACTTACTATTGGTATGGATTTACGAATAAGGAAGGCCGCACTTCCCTCTCCCAGTACTCTCTCCTCTATCAAGGTATACTATGGGCTAAAAGAATGGGTTGTAAAGTTTTTGATTTTGGGGGAATTTATGATGACCGCTTCCCAAATAAATCCTGGCTCGGCTTTACTCATTTCAAGAAGTCTTTCGGAGGTCTCGAAGTTCCCTACCCCGGGGCCTATACTAAAAATGTGCTATTATTTGGGCTGTGGAACAGCAAGAGACAGTGACTAGCGATACAGAAAAAGCGAAAAGATTGGCCAGAAAAACATTCGGAAATCTCTTAAACGAATCTCGTTGGATGAGAGCAGATGGCGAAGACCACTGTGCAAAATGCTGGGAAGAATATCTGAAGCTCTTCGGGGAAGACGAGCGTGTTAGGATCGCTGATGATTCGATCAGAACCGCACAAATGTTGACAAGTGCCCCAGATACATTAAGGGCAAGTGACGGTTGGTATGCTTCATGCCAAGGATCCGAACACTTGAAATCTTGCCCGGATAAAGCAAGTGTTTTTGTTTCCGACGACTTGTTGACAATTGAGGTTAATGGAAAAAAACAAGTTTAATCATCACCACTTAAATACTGTACAGTATTTAAGTGCCTATCAAAAACTTACATTTTTCCAGCCAAATAAGTAATAATATTAATCATGGATTTAGAGGAAGAGATCAAAAAACTCAAAGAAAAAGGGCCCGATAACCCATTGCCCCAGTCGAAAATGGCAGCCATTCTCGCCTCTACTCTGGACCAGGCCGCAACACAGTGGGCTTTTAAAACTTATTGGGATAGGAAGTTTCTTAAACTTGCCAAAATAGATTCTCTAAATCAAACAGAAAAAGATAGAGTTTTTAATGAATTGATTCTTGCCCCTGAAATCTTAATCAAGGCTGCCTGTCAAATTTGGAATAATGAAGAAGTAAATACGACCCTCCCCCCATTTGCCATTGCCGTACTTTGCCATAAACACATCTTAAGGAGTAAAACAAAGGGGAAAGATTTACTTTTTAAGCTTATTTTTAAAAATCTTGGACGTTTTTATACAGACACCCTGATCACAATTGGACAAGGAAAGATAAAAACTTCAACAAAAATTAAAATAAAACTCAGACATTTGGCGAACGACTTTAAAGAAAATTTTGATAAAAACTAAGCCTAATTACTTAATTACTATACAGTATTGAAGTGGCCGATCTCCAACTAATTGCATTTAAGTAGAAATCAGCATGATTGCTTTCAAATAACTACTGGTCTGATTTACAAAACATTGAAAACTCACACTTACCCTGACAGAAAAAGTTGTTGTTGCATTTAAAATCGGAGTTTTCGATTTTGTCGCGAATCTCAAGAATTTCTTCTTTCACTTTTTCTAATTGTTCAACGGTTCTTGTTGTCGTAATTTTTTCTTGTGTATCCAAATAATAAAGTGAGAGTTTAATATCTTCCGGATTTATCTTGCGGATAGAGCTCATTGCCAGCGCGTAGAAAGAAAGTTGTAAATCTTTATCAACTTCTTTTTGTGTTGGGATATTGGCGCCGGTTTTATAATCAATGATTTCTATTCGTCCTCCACCCAAGTCATCAACCCTGTCGATTGTTCCACCGATCCGTAAGGATCGTCCTGAACTCGTTTCAGGACCTAATGGTAAAACAAATTTTTCCTCAAGTAAAATAGTTTTTGTTTTTGGATTGTATCCATTCTTTAGAAAACCAAGAAGATATCCCTCGCCCTTCTTGTAAAATTCTGCTTTGTGTTTTTTATTTAAATATCCTTCTTCGAGGAAAGATTCTTTATATATTTCAATCAATCTTTCCGAAGAACCCCTCGAAGCCTTGCGCGAAGTGGGGCTTGATTGCATTTCCTGATAAAACTTCTTTAAGGTCTCGTGTATCGATACACCAAAACTTGATGACGCTGAAGGTTTTGTAGGAAGTTTGTAAATATATTTTAATTTATAATGCAATGGACATGTTTGAAATGTTTCGACCTGAGAAACTGACAAGTAATCTATTTTTGGTATCTTGTAGCTAGTAGTTGGTAGTAAGGTTTTTGCCGTCTGGTTCTCAATTCTGTTTGTCTTGCTAACTACCAACTCCTTACCACTTGCTACGTCTGCCCCCAAGGTCTCAAAAACGAACGGCGAAATTTTCTTCTTCCTCTTCGCTTCTCCGTAAAAATCCGCCGCACTAAAGTACAATTTTTCCTTTGCCCTTGTCATCCCCACATAGAAAAGTCTTCGCTCCTCCTGCAAATGAAAATCACCCAGTGGCAAAACTTCTTTTATTAATTCTTGTGGAATCGGTATTTGTTCATGGCGTTCGCGTCCAGGAAATCTTTCCCCTACCAGATTGACCAAAAACACGACGGGAAATTCAAGGCCTTTCGAAGAATGAACTGTCAAGATATTTACGGCGTTATTTTCCTGCCAATCCCCGTCTGTTACATTCGGGCTCTCCCCCATCTCAATTAACAAGTCAATATAATCGACAACTGCCGTAACTCCCGCATCTTTGACCGAATCCTCGTATGTCTTTATCTTCTCAAATAACTTGGCGATGTTTTTCGCTTTAATATCCTCTGAATTTTCTACCAACTTTTGTAGCAACCCAACTTCCTGAATGTAGTCATAAAGTATTTCTCCAGCGGTTTGTTTCTTAAGTAATTTAAGATGCTTATCTATTATTGATAATAATTTTCGAATCACTTCTATATCTTTATCGATAAAGATTCGCCCTTCCGAAGCCTTTGGCGAAGGAGGGTTGATCGTTTCTTGTGCAACTTCAAAAAACGACAAACTTCGCTTTTTTGCGGCGGATGAAATTTTAATAAGTTCCAATGGGGATATATCAAAAATGTCGGACGATAATAATCTATAAAAAGACTCATTATCCTCCGGGTTATATAAAACCTTAAGATACGAAATTAGATCCAATATTTCTTCTTTTTCAAATAAATTGCTTGGTCCTAAAAATTGGTTTGGTATCCCTTGCCTTTCCAGCTCCCGAATAAATGGATCGGCGTGATTATTTGCTCGCACCAAAATCGCGATATCCGAAAAGTTGTAGCTAGTAGCACGTAGTTTGTAGCTAGGATTTGTTAATTTTGATATTTCTTCAACCACCCTAACTGCTTCATCACCCACATTTCCTGTATGAAAAAACTCTATGTTGTTTTTACTAGCTACTAGCTGCTTATTACTAGCTACTAATTTCTTATTGATTCCCTCCACCACCTCCAATCTGTCCGGATTGTTGTGTTGAATTAAATCGTACGCTCTATCTAAAATTTCTTGAGTCGAACGGTAATTTTTAGTCAGTACTATTATCCGAGTTTTTGGGAAAAACTTCCTGAATTGAACAATATTTGACACTGCTGCGCCACGGAAACGGTAAATGCTTTGATCATCATCCCCAACCGCTGTGATGTTTTCGTTTTTCCCCGCAAGAAGAATAGCTAACTGGTTTTGGGCAAAGTTCGTATCTTGGAATTCATCAATCAAAACATATTTAAACTTGTCCTGAATTTGTTTCAGGATGTTGGGCCGCTCCCTAAACAGTTTAATCGTGTTTGTTATCAAGTCTCCAAAGTCTGAAAAATTATCTCTAATTTTGATTTGGTTATATTTAAAATATGCTCTTGAAAGTTCGTCTTGCTTTTTAAAATCCGATTTTTCATCCTCCGAAGCCTTGGCGAAGGAGGACATTACGTTTTTTGAGTATTTGAGATATTCCTCCGGAGTTACACATTCATCCTGCAGTCTACTAAAGTGTTGCAAAAGTCCATCAATAAACTTATTTGGATTTCCAAGTGGTCTGAAATAATCCAAGTCTAATTCGAATAGATTTTTACGGACCAAATCAATCGCCTGCGCCTCTGTCATCAATTTATATGATGGGGATAGTCCAATGTGAATTGCGTTGTCACGGAGAATTGCATCGCAGAAAGAATGGAAAGTCATAACCCACATTTGGGTATAACCATAAGGCATCGCAACATCAATCCTTTCTTCCATTTCTTTGGCCCCTTTTTCTGTGAAGGTTAGCGCCAATATTTCCTCGGGTTTGGCCAACCCGCTCATTATTAAGTGTTTTACACGCTCGGAAATTACGGTCGTCTTCCCTGTCCCGGCTCCAGCAATAATAAGAAGTGGTCCATTACCAAATTTTATTGCCTCTTGCTGTTCTTTGTTTAACTTCAAATCAGAAATATCTTTGGACACAGTCGCATTTTAACAGAAAAGTATTATATAATCCGAGTCGTAAGCACCTTGTCAGCAAAAAAAGGAGAACGAAATGACAAAAGTTTCAACGTTGATTAACGCAACCCACAAGGACCCCTCCGTTATTTACAGCGTGGGTCCAAAGACTCTGGTTTCGGAAGCATCTGCGCTGATGGAAGAAAAGAACATCGGAGCGCTTCTGGTAATGGATGGAAAGACTCTATTGGGGATAGTAACCGAGCGTGATATTACCCGCAAGGTTGCAAAATACCCCCGGGTGAACTCCGGTGTTATTAAAGTATCGGCCGTGATGACTGCAAACCCGGAGACAATAACTCCGAACACCCAACTGATCGATTGCATGGAACTGATGAAAGAAAGAGGATTCCGTCACGTACCCGTAATTGATAACGGTGAAGTTGTCGGCATCGTCTCCATGCGAGACGTCCTGATTGCCTTGGTGCGCTATCAAGAATTGGTTGCACAGAACCTTCAAGATTACATCACGGGTTCCGTCTACCGCGGGTAACAACCCAAACCAGCCTCTTTCATTTTTGAAAGTTAAAAATGAAATGCTGGTTATTTTTTTGCCTATCACAACCGCCCCCGCCGACAATCGTTTGCCGGCGAGGGCCAAATATTTGACCTTTCAGCCTTTTATTGCTGATTCTATTAAATCTTTTGGAAGAGAAGCTGTTGCCATCAAAGCATCCCTTACAGACTTACCGGCTTCTGAACCAACACCATCAGCCGCTTTTATCGCAGAGGTAACTGCTTCTTTGGTAGCTTCACCTGTATCTTTTCCAACCTTACCGACAGCTTCAATCGCTCCTTCGACTGCAGAAACCGCCACTTTACCAACATCTTCTCCGACTTCAGATGCAGCCACAACTGCTCCGGAAACTGCTTTACCGGAAGCTGAAATCACATCTCCCCCGGTTTCTGAAACGGCCGCAACCGCCGTTGACACGGTATCGTGTACAGCGTCGAGAAGTGCAATGCCCATATCTTTCGCCGAAAGAACTCCGGCGGCGACGACATCGGAAACGTCTTTAGCGCTTCCAACAATTTGTGTTTTTACACCATCACGAAGGGCAGATAAAACATCGGACGCACCCTTAAGTGTAGCGACCATCACACCTTTTATTTCGTTAACTATTGAACTTAATGCCATAAATATTTCACCCCCAATCTATTTTGTTACTAACTTGTTACTGTTTTGTAACGCTATATTAATTTAATATATTGGTAACCATGAAGTCAACTGGTTTATTTTTATTTGCTTTCAGATTCGTCAATTAACAACTTAAATTGTTCCCATATTTTGCCAATGTTTTCTTCATTCCACTCTCTTTTAGTCGAGTTTCTAACAAATTTTCTAATTTTATCTCGGCTTAACACACCATCAGTTGAAAACCGATCAAACGAATCCAAGACTCTTTTAAGCTGGTCGCGACCCGATTCATAATCTAGTCTGTCCCACGTAACACCATCTATATTATTGTGAGTGGCTAAAGCATTTCTTGCTTCGTGTATAAACCAGTCAGTCAAATCTCTAGAACGCAAATCGTCAAACTCTTCCATGTTTTTAATTAAGCAATAACTTTCGAATTTTTGGTCCAGACCTTGAAATTATTAAAAAAGCAAATCCAGTTTTGATTAATCATTTTTGTTCAATTATCTGTTTTAACTTCTTAAGTATATCCATTGTAAATGGCCCATCGAGCTCCCCTTCATCCATCCATTCATAATATACAAGTTCAGTTCGGTTATCGGGCTGTGGTACAAAAGTGTATTGAACGTGATAAGTACTACCAATTTTGTCAAATTTAAAAATTTTATTTACTTCAAACCTAGAAACCACGTATTCTGACCAGCCAACCCCATCGCTGGTATTTTTATAAATAGTCCCTATTTTAACAGGCCATTCATTAGTAACTTCTTTAGAAATATTAGGAACCCACAAATGTGTATTATTTGGATTCGTTGCAAATTCAAAAACTTCAGCAACTGGTTTATCTATAAAAATTTTTAATTTAAGATCTTTCATTGTTCATAAATACTTAAATACTGTACAGTATTTAAGTGGAAACTTTAAACATTTTTCCGTGTCCTGGAATTATAAAGTGCGCTTTGGATAATACCAATTTTCTTGATGCAAGAAGCGCCTCTTTGTCATTAGCAAACGGGTCTTCTAAATTTAATAAATCATCCATATTATCCGATTTTTGTTTTCCATCCTCCCACCAGAAAACATCTGGACAAATACAAACCACACCATCTTCAGTTCTAATTAAAAGAGACGTATCTTCTGTGGCATGGCCTGGAGTTTTTAATATTTCTACTTCAACTTCCGGCAATTTCCCTTGATGAAAAATTTCTTGGTCCCCTCTCCAACAAATCTCGCCATCATAAATATCCAGATTTGGAAAAAGCCTGGTATTTAGCCAATGATCCGGATGATAGTGACTTATGTAAATAAAAGACAAATCACGTCCACCAATATTCTCTTTCTCTAGAGCTTTTAGAAGTTTTTCCCTACTTGTTCCCGGATCGACCAAAAACTTTTTTCCATTCGACCCAACTAGTGTGCATGTTGGACTGGCGGTATAACTTCCATCCTCATTTGGGTGTGCATACCCTTCAACCAATACTTTTACTCTATTCATTTAAAGTATTCTGTTTCTATATCTCGCGTCTTAATCATAACTCTTTCTTCCATTGTTAACGCAGATAAAAATTTGGCAGGTGGTACTTTTTTTGCCATTGCCAATGCGGCAGCCGCCGACAACACCCTATCTGGAATTTGTAACCCAGTAAATACGACCCTGGTAATATTTTTTTCAGAGCCATAATCACTATAAACGGTCCCAAAATTAGGATTGGCTTCAAGTTCCTGTTTTTCTTTATCCGTCAGTTTAATAAATACAGAATTTGCCCCAACAGCAAATTCCGATGCAATACCAATTCCAGATAAAATTTCTGAAAAGCGTGTAGCCGATCGATTCTCACTTTCTGCCTCGACTTGCCAAAGGTTTGTTGTCAAAAATATGCCGGTAACCAAAGATAACGGAGAACCCTTGGAAGAGATATGCCCAAAGGCTTTAGCCTCGTCGTGCAACCTTTTGGCGGCGAATTCATCGGAAATACACACCACCTCGGCAAGTCCCCCTTTTTTGCTAGTTCCCAGAGTAAAGCCGTCAACTCCGATTTTAGTTAAAATATCTAATCCTTCTCCCCAATTGACAAGCGCATTTGCCAACCTCGCTCCGTCGATCAAAAAAAGACCCTTCCTGTTTTTAACAATACTGATCAGTTCCTTCACTTGGTCTAATGACGGAACAACGCCTTCGTTCGATGGAATTGCCATCTGAAAAATGAACTCTCCTTCTAGCGTCCCAACGGTTGCTTCCAAATCTGCCGGGTCAATAATGCCGTTGTTTTTTCTTGAAGGAATTAAAACCAAATCTCCTTCTTTGACTCCGGCCTTACGCAACATCTCCCCCTCGAGAACTACTGTATGTTCGGTTTCACAAGCAACCAACTTTAATGCTTCTTTATAATTTCTGGAATTAACAAAGCTAGCAATTAAATCTAGATTGGCAGCTGTTCCAGTCGGAACGATCACCGCATCCCTTGCTTCTGTCAAGTTAACAATTTCTTTTACGACCTGTTGGGTAATTGGATCTTCATCGTAGCCATGCCCTGAATTAATATCTCCCGTTGAGACCTTGGCAAGATATTTATCAAGCACATACCTTGAAAATGAACCCAACATCTGCGGTCCAACATATTCAGACAGGTGATTCACACTGACATCGGCACTTGCCAACTTTAAATAACCGTCAAGACAAAATTTCACTTGATGAATAACATCTTTGCCGGCTCGACGGAATTCCCCTAATTCATTGGCCATAGTAATTATTTATCAAAAGAGTAGAAGATTCTTGGAAAGTTTTTGTTTAGAGCCAACACTTCATCTTTTACATTCAGTCCTTTCATTGCCCTATCCATAAGATTGGCTATTTGAACCATTTCATTTTCTTTCATTCCCCGACGGGTTATTTCCTGTGTTCCTACTCTAATAAACCATCTGCCACCACCTAATTCTTCTCCCTCAAAATTGGTAATGATATTGTTATTAATCAAGTTCTTGTACAGATTCAAATGATCACCTTTATTGTCTATAAAAACATGTGTTTGATGATTTTCCGAGTACCTACCAGTGTTTGCTTTTCTAACATCATAGCCCAAACTTTCAAAAGCCCGTCCAATTGCATTTGAGTTGGAAATAACTTGTTCCGCAAAGGCTTGACCAAACTCCTTCATTTCCAATATCGTTGTCGAAAGGGCAATTAGGTGTGTTGTATGAGGAGTCGAATAAAGTGACCCATCAATTATTGCGTTTGCTTTGTCTGCAAGTTCTTTATCTCTAAAAGCCACCATCCCTTTATGCGGGCCTGGAAGAGTCTTATGGGTATTTGCACTAATTACATTTGCTCCTTCTTCCAATGGCGATTGGAACCGCTGCCCCATTATTAAACCCATTGTGTGGCTGGCATCATAAATAATAATCGGGTCTTCCCCTATTGCTCTTCTAATTTCTCTTAAATTATGAGGATTAAGGTAGTAAGAGACGTCGAGGTAAAGTGCTTTTGCGTTACTTTCTTTAAATTTATTGGCTATTTTTTCTACGTCAAAACTAAGCGTGCTCATATTAAAATCTGCAAATACATGCTTCCTACCAGTTCTTTCGAGAATTCCCTCGGTAGCAAAATGCCCTCCGTATTCATGGGGAACCGTCATAACCACATCACCAGGATTTGTTGTCGAAAGGATTGATGACATCATGGCGTGAACCCCGGAAAGTACATTTAAATTAACATCGGCCGCATGAAGCATGTCTTTCGCAGCTTCTTTTGCCGCAACAATAATATCATTAACACTTTTTAAGCCCAGTCCTACAAAAGACCCCGCCTCAACTATGCCACTTTCATTTCCTGGACCAAAAAAATAACGTTCGCTCAGCTTTGACCCCAAAAACATCCTGGCCGTTTTTGACATTTGGTTTTCGTTGGCAGTCAAATGAAGAAATTCTTTGTTTCTTGTTTCCTCTTTTTTAATCTCGTCTAGATAGTTTCCTATATCCATAACTGTTATTTTAATTCTTTATCCGATTTTTTACTATCCCCCAGTCGCTGAGTAGAACTAATCTTTTGTCCCAAGCTGTTAAACGAGGAAAATAGATTCCCCATCATGTTGTAGGCGTTGTTCAAGTGTTTTTGGAGAGTTGAAAGATTTTCTTCAACCTTTCCATAATCCGTTTGAATGGCCCGAAGTATCCTAAACACTTCTTTGGATTTTGCTTCCAAATCTTTTCCCTCAAACGAAAGAAGAAGGACTTGAAGATGTGCATATAGGGTGTTCGGAGAAACCGGATAAACCCGTGATCTACGAGCAAACGTTGAAAGTTCTGGAATATTCACCGCCTCGTAATAAACCGCCTCGGACGGAATATACATTAAGGCAAAGTCCATTGTCCCCTCATCCGGCAAGATGTATTTACGACTTATATCTTCTATATGTTTCTTTACATCGATAATAAATTGTTTCTTGGCAAAATTTCTCTCAACTTCAGTTTCCCCTTTATGCATTAAGTTAAAATTTTCCATTGGGAATTTTGAGTCGATACACAGTAGGCCCGCGTCGGTTTTTAGTACCGCATCCACTTTTACGCCGCTCTTGAAGGCATATTGGAGATGGAAAGCATTTTTGGGAAAAGTCTGGCCTATCATCTCTTTCAGAACCTCCTCCCCCAAGCCCCCACGAAGTTTTGGTGATTGCAAAAAATCCTGCAAAGTACGAATTCCTTTTCCAATCTCACTCATCTCACCCAAACTTCTTTGCAATTGACTTATTGTGTGGGTGGCACCATCCAACCTTTCGTTAAAAGATTTACTCTGTCCTTCCATTCGGACATTGGTTGACTTAAGCCACTCAACTATTTCATTTGAAGGTCTCTTGTTTACCGTTAGATATATAAGTACAACAAGCGCTATTAATACTATAATGAGTAATGCGAGTTCCACGACATAAGTATATCAGGCATACGGAGCAAAAACTAAAGCGTAAAAATTTCTTCCCCACCCTATTGGTCACAATTTTATTGTGGCTGGCGACTTTCGGAATCGTTTACTTTATTGACCCCGGAACCTTTGGCGCAACACCGATATTTTTTATAATAGTTTTTTTTACACTTCTTTTTACTTTCTCTTTATTATTTGCAAGCTCTCGCCGCGGAATGACTTTCAGCGTTGCCCTCTTACTCTTCCTCTTGCTATCATATTTGGGTGTCGGAAATATTCTGAATTTGATTTTGATTGTTGCAATTGTGGTTAGTATCGAGCTATATTTCAGCCTTAAATGAATCACGTTAGAAATCACAATTTCCAATATGTATACGTTTTAAGAAGCGTGAAGTCGGGTAAATGGTATATTGGTTGTACAAAAGATCTCCGAAAACGTTTCATGGAACACCAAGACAACAAATCAACATACACTAAAGGTAGAGGGCCTTTTGAACTTATTTATTATGAAGCAAGCCTCAACAAACTCGATGGATTTGCTCGAGAAAAATATCTTAAGACAGGAATGGGAAGAAGGTATTTAAATAATAGGCTGAAACGTTTTCTATTTCTAACGTGATGAACCCCTCCTTGAAACGTCAACTCCTCAAAACATTTGCACAAATGATCGACGACCTGAAGGATCCAAAAGAAGTGGAAAGCTTCCTGACCGACTTTTTTGATGAGGCGGAGCTCGAAAAATATGTTAAAAGAATTTCAATCGCCTATTGGTTGAAAAAGGGACGGGACTCGGAAAACATCAAAAGGAATTTATCGGCAACTTCAAAAGAAATAACCGACACTGAAAAATCTTTAAAAAAAGAAGGAATCAAGCTTGCCCTCAAAAAGATTGAGGCGGAAGAATGGGCAAATCAATGGGTGGAAAAAATTAGAAAGTTCAAATAGTTGAATTGTGTATCCAATAACTGTTAATATCGTACAACCATGGAAAAAGTAATCACGACTTTAGAAGTATTCGGTACAGGAAAAACCGAAGCGCCCTTTACCACAGGTTCCAATGTGGTGTCTGATGATTTCCTCAAAGGAATTGTTGTTGATCACAATTTGGAAATAAATTATTTTGTTTGGAAAAGCGGTATTTATAGCGTAATGGTAACAGACGACGAAATATCTATTAGCCATACTGGGAGGAGAGTCCAAACGTTTGACGGACAAGGGATAGGGAGCGAAGCTACTACTTTTGGTTATCTTGACCTAGAGAAAACTTTCATGGAAACTGTAGATTTAACGACCAGTCTCCAAAGAGTATTACCCAACCATAAAATCAAACCTGAAATATAAATGCTAGCTTCAAACACCCTTCAAGCTGTACAATACGAGTATGGCCAAGAAATACTACATTACGACCACGGCTCCTTACGTAAATAGTGACCCGCACATTGGTTTTGCGTTGGAAATAATCCAGGCAGATGTGCTCGCCCGCTACCACTCGCAATTGGGAGATGAAGTCTTTTTCAACACAGGAACAGACGAACACGGCAAAAAGATTTACGAAAAGGCGCTTGAGGAAGGAAAAGACCCCCAAACATATGTCGACGAGTATGCGGCTAAGTTTGATAATTTAAAAAAAGGCTTAAATCTTTCGTATAACAGTTTTTGGCGCTCAACTAACCCCAAACACATTGAGGCAGCACAAGAAATGTGGAAGCGGGTTGATGCGGCCGGGTTTATAGAAAAAGGAATTTATAAAGCAAAATATTGTGTGGGTTGTGAGTTGGAAAAAACCGATTCTGACCTGGTCGACGGCAAATGTCCGCTCCATCCAAATAAAGAGATCGAGTTGATTGAAGAGGAAAATTATTTCTTTAAGTTTTCAAAACTTCAGGACAAAATATTAAAGCATTTTGATAGATTTCCGGATTTCGTAGTTCCGGAACACAGACTTAAAGAAATCCGAAATTTTGTTGAAGCCGGTTTGAGCGACTTCAGCATCAGTAGAATCAAAGAAAAGATGCCTTGGGGGGTCCCGGTTCCCGGAGACGAAAAACAGGTAATGTATGTTTGGTTTGACGCTTTAACATATTATATTTCCGCACTTGGGTGGCCGAATGATGAGGAAAAATTTGAAGAATTTTGGGGAACCAAAGACTCGCCCAACGCCATTCAAGTAGCAGGCAAGGACAATCTAAGACAGCAATCTTCTATGTGGCAGACAATGTTGATTGCCGCAGGTCTACCCCCGTCAAGGCAAATATTTATTCATGGATTTATAACCAGTAACGGCCAGAAAATGAGTAAATCTTTAGGAAACGTTATCAATCCATTTGATTATGTTGAAAAATATGGGACAGACCCGCTCCGCTATTATTTGTTAGCAAAAATAAGTCCTTCAGAAGACAGCGATTTTACCAAAGAAAAATTTGAAGAAACTTACAACGCAGACCTGGCAAACGGATTAGGCAATCTAGTAGCAAGATGTGCCAAACTTTGCGAAAAGGTGAAAATCTCAGAAACACCGGGGATCAATAAGCTTATAACCGAAGTTTCTTTTATCCAAGGCAAAACGCTTGTGAAAACAAAAACTTCATATTCAGACGCAATCGAAAATTACAGATTTGATGAGGCACTTAAGCTGGTTTGGGATGAGATAAAAATAACTGACCAATATATAAACGACTACGAACCTTGGACTTTAAGTGGAGATGACCTGACGAAAATTATGCAGGTTGCCGTTGATTCGATAAAGATTATAACAACCAAATTAAGACCTTTTCTTCCTGAGACGTCACAAAAAATAGAAGAACAATTTAAAGGTTTAAAAATAAAATCCGATAAACCATTATTTCCCCGTCTTCCCGTAACACTTTAATGATCTAGATCATTAAAGTGTTGAAATAATAAACTACACAGAATGAGGAACTACACTGAAGAAATGACCGCACAACACCACACCGAACATAGAATGTGGAGCAAGAGAAGGCAATATGCGTAACTTTATCATTAAGCACGAAAAAGGCATTTTGAGGGCCTTGGAAATTTTACCCGGGTTTGTCTCCTGGAATCTTATCCTCTTCCCCTACTGGGGAATTCTGGTTGTCCCCGTTGTCGTTGCCTACTTTATACTTTTTTTCAATATTTATTGGTTTTATCAATCGCTCCAGATCGCAATTTCCTCGATCGTCTCACACCTTAAAATCCAATCAGCAAAAATTTACGATTGGATGGGAGACGTACGGGGATTTCCCGATTGGGAAAGAGTCAGGCATATTGTAATAATTCCAACATATAACGAGCCAATTCGCATTTTGGAAAGGACCCTCAAGTCTCTTTCCGATCAGGAATTTCCGACCAAACACATAATCCCGGTCTTTGCCATGGAAGGAAAAGAGACGAGGGAATCGCGAAACGCTAAAAGCAAAGAGTTAAAAGCTAAGTTTGGGAAATATTTCGATCATATATTTGTAACCACCCACGAGCTGGAAATGGGAGAGGTTGCAGGGAAAGCCAGTAACGAAAGATTTGCGGCCATCTGGATCAAGAAAAATTATATTGATCTAAATAATATGGATATTAATTATGTAACAATAACCAGTTGCGATGCCGATCATAAGTTTCATCCTAAACATTTTGCAAATTTAACATACAAATTCCTGGACAACCCCAAAAGGTACAAAACTTTTTGGCAGCCGGCTGTCATGTTTTATAACAATATATGGGAAATTCCGGCAATTACCCGCGTCCCAAACACCTTGATGACAATTTGGAATCTTTCACTCCTCCCCAGACACGACAGACTTATTAATGCTCAAAATTACTCGCTTTCCTTTAAACTCCTTGATTCTGTGGGCTATTGGGATCCGGATAAAATTCCGGAAGACTGGGGAATTTTCTTTAAGGCGTTTTATAAGAGCGGTGGCGGAATCGAAGTGGAGCCGATTTATTTACCGCTTATGGCCGATGCGGCCCAGTCTTCTTCTTTTTGGAAAACCCTGCAAAATCAGTATCAACAAATTCAAAGATGGGCCTGGGGGGTAAGCGACGATCCATGGATTATAAAAAGTTACTTGCTTGCTCGGGACGTTCCGTTTTGGGACAAAACCACCCGCCTATTTCAGGTGATTTGGGCGCATTTCTTATGGCCCGTTAACTGGTTTATCATCACGATCGGTTTAACTCTTCCAACCTTATTGAATCCCGCTTTTGGTAGAACTGCGTTAGGCTACACTGTTCCCAAACTCTCGTCTTTTATTCTTACCGTCTCCCTCATTTTCCTGGTCATCATGCTCGTAATCGATAATATTCAAAAACCGGCAAGGCCAAAAGAAGTTTCCGTCTGGAGACAAATTTTTACACCATTTGAATTTATATTAATGCCGATTGCCGGGTTTTTCTTTTCCGCCCTCCCCGGCATCGATGCACACACCCGCCTAATGCTCGGCAAATACATCGAGTACAGGGTGACAGAGAAAGTGTAGCCCCAATTTTTAATTTTGAATTATTAATTATTAATTGACTTGTAGTACTCGATCGTTTTTTGAAGACCCTCATCTACTCCAACTACCGGTTTCCAATTTAAAACTCGTCCGGCTTTAGTTATATCGGGACATCTCTGCATAGGGTCATCTGGCCTAAATTTATTACTAAATACAATTTTTGACTGGGAGCCTGTTAACTCGATAACTTTTTTTGCCAATTCCAAAACAGTATATTCTTCGGGATTACCTAAATTAAATATTTCTCCCTTAGTACTATCGCTAAACATTGCTTTTTTGATTCCATCAACAAGATCGGTGACATAACCAAAGCTTCTGGTTTGACTTCCATCCCCGTCTATCTTTATGTCTTCATTGTTTATTGCCCAATTAATAAAATTGCTTACAACCCGCCCGTCATCTTTTTTCATTTTTGGCCCATATGTGTTAAAAATTCTAACAACCCTTGCATCTAATTTGTATTTATGAAGATAAACGTATGTCGCGGATTCGGCAAATCTTTTGCTCTCATCGTAACATGAACGAGGTCCAAAAGAGTTCGAATTCCCCCAATAAGCTTCTTTTTGCGGATGTTCTAGTGGATCACCATAAATCTCTGATGTGGAAGCTATCAATATCTTTGCCTTTGATTTTTTGGCTAATTCCAACATATTGATAGTACCCGTAGA
This sequence comes from uncultured Gammaproteobacteria bacterium, assembly GCA_964494885.1. Taxonomy (GTDB): domain Bacteria; phylum Patescibacteriota; class Microgenomatia; order UBA8517; family UBA8517; genus GWB1-39-10. The sequence goes on from CAZBTH010000004.1 coordinate 41,539, forward strand.
ATTGACCAAAAGTGTTTCTTCCGGGTAATTTTGGTAATCAACCGGAGATGCGGGGGAAGCCAGGTGAAATACATAGGAAACACCGCTGAAATGTTGACTGTTAACTGTTGACTGTTGAATAACGTCTCCATCAACAAATTCAAAGTTGGGGTTATCTAGAAGGTGTTCTATATTTTTTTTAGATCCTGTTAAGAGATTGTCCAAACATACTACTTTGTAATTATTCTCAAGAAGAGAATCGCAAAGATGGGAACCGATGAATCCGGCACCCCCTGTTACCAAAACTTTTTGCATACAGAAAGATTATAGCTTAATATTAGATAGTAATGAAATCTTTTTGGGATAAACTACATAAAATTGGCGACGTGCTGCATCTTCCTAATATTCCTACCTGGCTTTGTGGTTTGTTGTTCTTGGTTTTAATTCTTAGAATTCCCTCTTTTTTTGAACCCTATTATTATGGCGACGAAATGATATACCTAACGATGGGTCAAGGAGCCCGACAAGGGCTAACGCTATATAAAGATGTTCACGACAACAAGCCACCGCTCCTTTATCTAGCCGCCGCCGTTGCGGGTAATTTATTCTGGTTTAAAGTGGCTCTCGCCTTTTGGATGATGGTTTCCACTGTTTGGTTCTATAGATTGTCAAAAACCCTATTCGAAAAGAATGAGGGAGCACAAAAAATTTCTACAATTATCTTTGCCGCTCTCACCACCCTTCCGCTTCTTGAGGGCAATACCGTTAACTCCGAACTTTTTATGATTGGTTTCACCATCCTCGCCTTTTTAATGCTTCTAAAAAAAGGGCTTTCAGCCAAAAGGGTATTTCTTGCCGGGATTCTTTTGGGACTTGGCACACTCTTCAAAATTCCTGCCGCCTTTGATGCTCCGATAATTGTTGTCTACTGGCTGATAACGGGTGACATTAAAAAGGAATGGAAAGAGATTATCAAAAACACCGTTATTCTTATATTTGGATTTTCCCTTCCCATCATTTTAACTTTTATCTGGTACTATTTCGCCGGTGCTCTACCCGAATATACAAAAGCTGCTTTTATGCAAAATGTGGGATACCTGAGCAGTTTTAGACCAGGGGACGTACAAAAATCATTCATTGTCAGAAATGCACCGCTTTTAACCAGAGCATTAATCATTTTAATTGGGTCGGTGGTTATATGGTTATTTAGGAAAAGACTTTCAAAAAAATTCATTTTATTCGTAATATGGACACTCTTTGCTTTATTCGCTGTAACTCTTTCGGAACGTCCGTATCCCCATTATTTTATACAAGCTGTGGCTCCAATTTCGTTCCTTCTCACTATGTTTTTTACTGACAAAAGTATTGAACAATCTCTGGTGGTGATTCCTCTAGTGGTAGCGTTTGCAGTCCCTGTATTTTATAAGTTCTACCTTTACCCCACCACAAGTTATTACGCACGCTTTATAAATTTCGCAACCCACAAAATAAGTAAGGACCAATATTTTTCCGGATTTTCTTCTACGACAAATAGAAATTACAAGATAGCTGTGTTCTTGTCACAATCGAGCCATAAGACCGACCGTGTATTTATATGGGATCCGGATTCGGCTGCGGTCTACGCCCTGGCCGGAAGACTTCCTCCGGTTAAATATGTAGTTCCTTATCATATAAACGATTTTTCTTCCCGCAGTGAAGTCGCCAGACAAGTTTCGGTTAATCCCCCGAAGTTTATTATTCTCACATCGGGTAACCCTTACCCGGAACTGATCCCTCTAGTGACTAATAAATATATTCTCATCCAGCAGATAGATGGGGCAAATATATACTCTTATCTACCCTAGTTGTGTTAAAATCTCCATATCATGTCCACAAAAACGGAAATAACCTCGACGTGGCTCAAGACCCCTTTCAAGGGATTTTTTTATGCATCCTTAGTTCTTGGTTTTTCTTCGATCGTTTTTATATTGGCGTTTAAAAGCTTTCTTCCTCCAATCGTTCCTCTTTTTTACGGAAGGCCCTTCGGCGAATCACAGTTGGTACCTGTTTTATATCTTTTTTTTGCCCCAATCGTTTCAGTTGTCATAACGCTGGCTAATTCCGGGCTTGCCATGCTTACTGAGGATTCATTTTCTAAAAAAATTCTGATTTCAGGAGCTTTTCTTCTTTCCTTGTTGATAACAATCACCATCTTGAAAATAATTTTTTTGATTGGCTTTTTTGGATAGTATAGTAATGAATATCAACAACCTTTTCTTCGTACCCTGGATAACGGCAGCTATCTTGTCTTTCTTGGCAACCCCGATTGTTATAAAATTTGCCGGCAAGTTGGGTATCGTTGACGATCCAAAACTTAATAAACACGCTAAAGTTATTCATACATATCCGGTTCCCAGAGGCGGAGGAATCCCGATCTTTGTCGCGTTAGTTATCTCTATTCTGCTTTATTTACCGATAGACAAGCATATTGTCGGAATTTTGGTAGGGGCTACTATTTTGGTCGTTATGGGTTTTCTTGATGATAAATATAATTTGAATCCTTATTTGAGATTATTTTTGGGTTTTGCGGCTGCGGCGTCGCCAATTGTTGCCGGAATTGGCATTTCTTTTATAAGTAACCCCCTGGGGGGAACTATCAATCTAAGCCAACCTCAAATAAATTTTACTTTTTTGGGAAACCATAGCATTTGGGTTTTGAGTGACTTGTTTGCACTTTTTTGGATAACTTTTTTAATGAACATTGTAAATATGGGAGCAAAAGGAGTCGATGGACAAATGAGCGGAGTAACCGTAATTGGCGCCCTAACGATTGCCTTTCTTTCTCTAAAGTTTTCGGCAGACATCACCCAGTGGCCAGTTATTATTTTGGCGGCCATTACAGCAGGTTCATACTTGGGATTTTTACCTTGGCATATTTTTCCTCAAAAAATCATGCCTGGTTATGGAGGAAGCACCTTGGCAGGATATTTACTGGCCATCCTTTCTATTATTTCCACAACCAAAGTTGGAGCGTTAATGGTGGTTTTGGGGGTGCCTCTAATTGATACTGGCTATACAATTATTAGAAGGATTGCCACCGGCAAGTCTCCTGTTTGGGGAGATCGGGGACATTTGCACCACAAATTGCTTGATGCAGGAATGAGTAAATCTCAAGTCGCTGTTTTTTATTGGATAATTACCGGGATATTGGGTCTTGCCGCCATTAATTTGAATACGGGTGAAAAGATATATACAATGATCGGTGTAGCGACACTAATTGGAGGATTAATAATATGGCTTACTTACAGACCCAAAAAGAAAATATAGTTCTTTCAGCCATCAAGTTGGCACGGCCTATTCATTGGTTAAAAAATCTGGGACTTTTCGCGGCTCTTTTCTTAACCGGAATGTTCTTCGATAAAATTGCCTTTAGAGGAGTATTATTGGCCTTTATTGCTTTTAATTTTGCCACCTCGGCCACTTATATTGTTAACGACATACTTGATGCGAAACGCGACAGGCTTCACCCCATCAAAAAATACCGTCCTGTAGCCTCAGGGGCCATGCCTGTTGTGTTGGCATTTTTGGAAGCTGTTGTTCTTGGCCTTTTTGCTGTTTTTGTCAGTATTTCTTTAAACTCTCTCTTCTTTTTTACTATTTTGTCGTACCTCCTCCTGCAACTATTCTACAGCTTGGGGCTTAAAAATATTGCTATACTCGATATTTTGATAATTGCTACTGGGTTTATTATGCGTGTATATGCTGGAGCTTTCGTAATCGATGCACATCTTTCTGTTTGGTTTTTGCTTTGTGTAATCTCAGTAGCTCTCTTTCTGGCCTCAGGTAAAAGACGTGCCGAGCTTAATTTATCTCAGGAAAGCGACATCCTGACGAGGAAAAGTTTGAGCAACTACAAAAAAGAGTTGTTGAATTCATATGTAACAATGTTTGGAAATGCCTCCTGGATGAGTTGGGCGCTATTCACTTTTTTTGAAAGCCCGAAGGCCACCCTTCCATTTTGGCTGGTTCTTGCAGAGCTAAGTAGAACTACCACTATTAACAAACTTTTGATGTTAACTATCCCCGTAACAATTTTTGGGATAATGAGGTATGAATATTTAATATTTGAGGGCAAAAGCGAAACTCCCGAAAAACTTCTTCTTTCCGACCGCGCACTCATTATTGCCGTTGGCCTTTGGGTAATTGTAGTCTATTGGGTTTTGTATAGCGGAGTTTCTGCAACCGCAATTTAAGTCGACGGGCTGGCGCTGGCTGTGGCATTACTTTCGGAGTCTGTTTTCATTTTAGAAAATTCATCTGAAATCCAACCCGTTATTCCATTTGGAAGACCTGCTCGCGGTTCCTGGTATTGAATCTTGTGCCAACCAGTTCCTGAATCTGTCTCCAAAAGCAAAAATATTTGTCCCGGCTTTACCTCTGCAATCTCTTCCCCATTAGTACCTGGTTCTGTCCTGACTCTAAGAAAACCGGTTGGAGTCTTAAGTATCTCCACATATTTTTTAACAGTAGCCTGAGATTCGTTCTGTAAACTTTGCGATGCTTCATGTTGAGAACTTTTTGCTAATTTAACAAAAATTGTTAAACGATAGCCAACGACCGTTTTAAGAGTCATTATTCTGTCGTTATAGCCGGGCGCTTTAACTGTAATTTGATGCTCGGCGGGGGAAATTGTCGAAGTTTTATACGGAGTAAAACCCCTAGGTACACCATCGAGTGATATTTGTGCATTCTCGGGAGTTGAAATCGCTATTAAGCTGGTCTCTTTGGGAGCAACGTTGTCAAACGAAACAATATCTCCCGAAGAAGAGTCTTCGGTTTCTCCAAATTCACGCCTGATTAACGTTTGAATGCCGGGAAGAAGTGTGACTTTGGTTTCAAACGGGAGTAGTTGATCCCCTCCGTCGGGAACCATTTTAATCAGCGTTTCTCCGGGTTCGTACACACCCTTAAACGGTGTTTTACCGACAATTGTTCCGTTTAAATAGATGGTGGCAGAAGGTGAAGTCTCCACCATTATTCCAGCGGGCTTTGATTTAAAGTAACCGAACAGAAAAAATACTGCAACCGCAAGAAACGACAAAGCGATAAGTGTGGCGGCAACAACCTTAAAAGTTTTCATTGCCCCCGAGTTTAGCAAAGTTTTGAGTTAACGTCGAGCTTAAGCTACAATAGGACTACGCGGCCGGATGGTGAAGTGGAAACACGGGAGTCTGCAAAACTTCTATCGCGCGGGTTCGATTCCCGCTCCGGCCTCCAATTCCTTCAAATATGTTGTCGTGCTAGAATAAACAAAGATGAAAAAGACTGTCCTGCAAAGCAGGATCTGGCTCTGCCAGATCCTAACAACATTTGTGCTCTGTGCTTTGTACTTTGTACTTAATACTAGTATTCACGCTCAAACCTTCGACTTTAATAAGGCTTATCAAGACCATCTTTACAACCTAACTTTATATAACCAGGCCTATTCAGACTACCAAGACGTCAAAAACTCCTATTTGGCCAACAAGACCCTTTCTCTTAAAGAAGATGCCAGACAAAAGACTCTCAACATGCTTAAGTCCAGAGATCAGATGATGATAGTCTACATGCAAATGCTTAAACAAAAAATTGTTGAGGACAAGGGCCTAAGCGGTGAAGATAAAAATAACATATTTGTTAAAATAGACTCGGAGATCGAGTGGTATAAAAGCGACAAAGAAAAATACAACCCCAATGACTCTTTAGAAACCTTATTCGGGAGAAGCGAGGAGGCCCGCGTAAGATATAAATCCAATACCCTTCTTACAATCGACGAAACTCTGGTAAATATCGGCCTGGGAGAAGAAATTGCACTGAGGAATGACCACGAGTCGGTGTATTCTACTTTAAAAACAGCTATCGATACCGGAGTGGCTGTGGGAAAACTTACGCTTAATCCGTTTAACCATTGGTTGACAGATATCGATGCAACGGACTCACTACTTAAACAAAACGAGAGTGATGTGCGGATACAGATTCGAAAGATATATGAACAATCATACTCTCCTCAGGGAAGTTTTGAGGCAAGCATTGAAATACTAGGCCAGGGCGTTCAACAGCTTTTCCAATTTAACGAATTTTTGACAGAAGTATTGAATTATATAAAAAATCAACAATGAACAACCAAGAAGTTAATCAAGACATCGCACAGCCAAAACCGAAGAATTTCATCGGCAACTTGGTCGAAAAAATAAAGGTGGTCCTATCCAAAATTTGGGGTTTTATTCCACTTCCGATCAAAAACATTCTCATTAAATTCTACACAAATAAAAAAGTCTTTATTCCTGTCGCGGTTGCATTTGGCCTGATATTTTTGATTGTCATTCTAGGACTGTTGTTCGGTTCGAAGAGCGCACCGATTGTTATTGTTCCCCCCAAGAAAACTCTGACACCGTTTGTAGTAACAACACCGGAAGCCACGCCAAGCGGAGATATATTATCGGTAACCGAGGTCAAACTGAGAGAACTGAACAATCGGATTAATTCACTTGATGTTCGTCAACAAAAGCTTTCACCTCCGATAATTGACTATGACGTGAGCTTCTAAAAAAAATTTGACTTTGGGTCTTCACACAGGGTACAATTACGACTTGTCCCGCTTGTGCGGGATTTTTTTGTACCCTTCCGTAGCTTCAGAAGCGAAGGAGGGCTCTGCCTCGCTGAGCGGGGTGTTATGAAAAAATTTAGCCTCGAACTACCCAAGTACCGCCTTGCGATGCATTTTCGCTTAATAAAAAGGCGGAAACCGCTGTTGGTTGAGCCCGTGTTGCCTACAATTGCCCTTATAAACAAAAAATACAGGAAAGGTACACTCATAGGAAAGGTGATCAGACACGTAAGCGGGCACAAAAGCTCAAGGCGCATCATGGCTGCCAACTTTGCCACTTTTGCAGTAATTTCATCATTTCTCCCATTTAACCAGGTCTCAGACGTCAGTGCTTTTGAGAGTTCTTCCCCTCCTGACCAGGTGATTATTGAAACACAAAACACCCTCGAGACCCAAAAAGGAACCCAATTCCCTCTTTCTCAGGTAAAAATCAACCAAGGTTATAGCTATTTTCACCCGGGGATCGACTTTGGTGCAGAAATAGGCGACCCCATAGAACCTGTCAAATCGGGTGAAGTAATCGAGGCCGGATATTCGTCCGACGGATATGGCAATACAGTAGTCGTAGACCACGGCAAAGGTTTAACCTCCCGATATGCCCATTTATCCAAAATCGAAGTTAAAGCCGGCGATTTAATCACCACTAACACTGAGATAGGTAAAGTGGGCGTTACAGGACGAACCACAGGACCTCATCTACATTTAGAGGTGTATCAAAACGGCTCCCCACTTAGTCCCTTATCTGTAATTCCTAGATAGTATTCCCACAAGAACGAACTATCTATTTTCTAACGATCTCCATAAATACCCCCACACAATTTGCCTTTCGCCTTTTCAGAACTGTTCGTTCACGGCTCAAGGCACATTTTGCGCGGGGCAAGCCAACTTTAACGATCCTCAAGCGATCGCCATAGATACCAAGAGGCCATTGTTCTATATGGGGACCAGTGTTTTTGAGCAAATTTAGCCGACTTAACCTTGTCCCATTTTTTACCCGTGACCTTTTCAAATCCTTTTTTAATGCCAAGGTCGTCAACCGGAAAAACATCAGGCCTGCCCAAACCAAACATTAGAAACATTTCTGCCGTCCAACGTCCAATTCCCTTAACAACAACTAACTCCTTTATCACTTCTTCATCGGGAAGATTGGCTAGTTTCTTTGTTTGGAGTTCGCCGGACTTAGTCTTAAGGGCTAAATCTTTAACGAAAGATACTTTTCCCCAACTCATACCGCAATCTCTGAGTTTTTGACCCTCAATCGCGATTATAGAATTGGGATTTATTTTTCCACCAATAGCTACTTTAAATCTTTCGAAAATCACGTCTGCTACTCTACCCGAAAGTTGCTGACCCACAATATCTCCACATAAACTTTCAAAATAATCTTTATGGACACTCGGTTTTATGGTGCAATGTCCCCACGTTTTGATCAGAGGCGCAATATATTTGTCTTTTAGAAGAAATTCTTCAGCATCTTTCCACATTTGAACATTTTATCAGATTTTCGTAGTATCATTTGAGTATGGAGACCTTGAGTTTAAATCAGAAGAAACCCGACAGTTTTGCCAGTTCTCTAACAGAAACTGTTATACAAAACAGAAAAAACCTTTGGATACACGGAGGTATTGGTGACATAAAACAGGGTTCATATCCCGTCGAAATCATGCACTTTCCGAACAAAATCGGTCTGGAAGTTGACATTTCCAACATAGATGGCCCGGAAAATGAAGGGAGGGGGCCGTACGAAATATATAAATTGGCCCTAGGTTTAGAAAACAACGTTCTAATTTCAAATAAAGATCAGCAAATATTAGTTATCGACAGCCACATGTTTGCACTACCTTTTTTGTTAAATTTGTTTAATTCGAGGAAACTTTCAGGAGGGGCTGAAATGCAGCATATTGACGACCACCAAGACTTAGGTACATGCGGCTTAAATATTGACGACCTCAAAAACAAGTCAGACGCTCAAGTCATGAGAACTCTTTATGAGGAGACTAGTCCAGGTACCTGGTTATATAACCCTTTAATCGTATCGGGTCTTGTTGATTTCTCAAAATGGCAGTGGAGGTACTTAGATACGACCTCTCTGGCCTGGAATACTTTTGCAATGGTGAACAAATACGGAAAGATGGAGAAAACACCTTCACCCAACTTATATCCAACTATTTTAGATGTTGATATAGATTTTATACGTCCCGCAGAAAAAGGCTCTGCTCACATGTTAAAAAAAAGATTAGATGAGGTGGTTGAGGTGGGGAAAAATGCAAAATACGTAATAATTGCAATAAGCCCTGCATATATAAATAGAGGAAGGGCAATTGAATATACGAAAGGGTTAATATCTGGTCTCTTAAAGTGAGCTCCAGTGTTTTTGCGGTTACTTGCTAGTAATCCATTCCACCCATTCCTCCGGGCGGCATTTGTGGTAAATCTTTCTTGGGTTCTGGCAAATCGGTCACTAAGCCTTCGGTGGTAAGAACCATCATGGCCACACTTGCCGCATTTTGAAGAGCGCTTCTTGTTACCTTGACGGGGTCAATTATTCCCATTTTAGTCATCGACCCAAATTCACCAGTCAGTGCGTTGTAACCAAAATCATTATCTTTCGAATCCAAAACCTTTTTAAGAACGGCTTTTTCATCGTCGCCCGCGTTTTTAGCAAGCCATTTAATAGGTTCTTCAAGCGATTCGGAAATAATATCAACTCCAATTTGCTCATCGCCTTTTTCGACTTTGACACCACTTAAAACCTCACGTGCCCTAAGAAGCGCAGTTTCTCCTCCCGGAACAATTCCCTCTTCTACAGCAGCTTTGGTGGCCCCAACTGCGTCTTTAACTCGTTCTTTTTTATCGTTAAGTTCGATTTCAGTTGCCGCTCCTACGTTTATCTGGGCAACCCCACCGGAAAGTTTAGCCAATCTTTCTTCAAATTTTTCTTTGTCAAAATCGCTATCTGTGGCCTTAATCTGTTTTTTGATTGACTCTACCCTGCTATTAATGGCGGTTTTATCTCCTTTACCTCCAATTATTCTTGCATTGTCCTTGTCTGCCCAAACTTTGTCGGCTCTCCCTAAATCTGTAACTTCAATTGATTCAAAAGTTCGACCGGTATCCTCACTTATAACAGTTCCTCCTGTTAGGGTTGCAATATCTTCCAACATTTCTTTACGTCTGTCTCCAAATCCTGGGGCCTTGATGGCCAATACATTAAAGGTTCCACGAAGTTTGTTAACAACAAGAGTGGCCAGAGCCTCACCGTCAATCTCATCCGCAATAATTACCAAACTTTTACTCACCTTAACAAATTTTTCCAGAAAAGGAAGAAGATCCTGGATAGAGGAGATCTTTTTGTCTGTAAGAAAGATGTAAGCGTCTTCAATTTCCGCCTCCATTTTGTCAGCATTAGTGACAAAATATGCAGAAGCGTAACCCCTGTCAAATTCCATTCCTTCTTTGTATTCAATATCGATTGTAAGTCCTTTTCCTTCCTCAACCGTAACTACTCCGTCGCGCCCAACTTTGTCAAGAGCCTCCGCGATTTTTGCTCCAATTGTTTCATCGCCGGCAGAAATCGTGGCTACTTGAGCAATCTCCTCTCTCCCTTTAATTGGCTTTGCCATCTTTTTAAGTTCGACCACTACCGCTTCAACCGCTTTTTCTATTCCCTTTTTAACGATCATGGGGTTTGCCCCCGAGTCGATCTTCTTCATGCCCTTATCTGTCATTACCTGTGCAAGAAGTGTGGAAGTGGTGGTTCCGTCACCAGCATTATCGTTTGTCTTACTGGCGGCCTCCTTTACAAGCTGGGCACCCATATTCTCAAACGGATCTGGTAGATCGATCTCTTTTGCCACGGAAACTCCGTCATGGACTATGTTGGGAGCCCCCCATTTTTTGTCCAATGCAATATTGCGTCCTTTTGGTCCAAGTGTAGTTACAACCGCTTTGGCCACAATATCTATTCCTTTTTTAAGGGATTTCCGTGCATCACTACCGAATTTAAGTTGTTTTGCCATCTCAATAGTTTGTTAGAGTGAAAGAGTCGAAGAGTGTAAGTTTTTCTTTACTTAAACTCTTAAACTCTCTTGCTCTCCTGCTCTAAGCGGTCTCTACCGCGAGAACATCCTCAAACTTCACAAACAAATACTCTTTTCCTTCAATTTTAACTTCATTCCCTCCCCATTTTTTGTATAGAACAACATCTTCAACCTTCGCCGGAGACTCAATTTTTTGACCGTCGGATACCGTGGCAGGTCCGATTGCTAAAATTTTTCCTTTTTGGGGTTTTTCACCTGCGTTTTCTGGTAAATAAATTCCACTAGCTGTTTTGACCTCTTTTTCCAGGGGTTCGATGAGAAGGTATCCTGCGGTTGGTTTTAAATTAAGTTTTGCCATTTCGTTTTGAAATTTAAGATATGAAAATAAATTTGTCAAGAATTAATTTAGCATTCTTAACCACTGAGTGCTATTTTACGAATACTTTCAAGCTATGTCAAGTGCTATATGCTCGCCTCGTGGAGTCCCGAGCGAAGTCTGCTCATAACGACTTTACTCCAGTCTTGAGGATGGAATAAGGCGCGGGTGGCGGTTATTACCTCGCAGGTGATTTTTGATCTCATGTGGTTGTACTGTAATTGAAAAGATATTTTTTCAAACCATGTAAATAGTATATTGTATATCGTATATTGGTTCTTGTTTTTCCCTATATACGATTTACTATATACCATATACTTTTTGTCGACAGAATTTGGCCAATATTTCAAAATCCATTTGTTTTTGTACAAAAACTTCTCATACGTTTTCTGCTTATTCACGAGTGGAACTATCTGAGCTATTTCATGAGCGGTATAAATATTGCGCTCCTTCCACACCAAATCACTCTCGTCTAACCACATGTTTAGACAGAGCGCATCCCGCTGGTTGTTATCATTCGGTTTGCGCAGTTTATAACGAGTAGCAAACAGTGTAAGGTAAACGAACAAACGAGTAGTCCAGAGATTTCCCGCCTTCGTAACAATCATTAAATCTATGTCACTTATGTCATCGGAATTTTCCATAGCCAACGAACCAGTTACTGCCACCACTCTTATTCCTGGCACACGGGACAGGGTTTTGGCGGCCTTTTTGGCAATTTCCATTTTTTTCGCAGAAATTCTTTGACGAAAAGATTTTTTGTAAATTAACCCTTCTCTCCCTTCCAAAAAATAGTAACCGTTGCGTATACCAACTCCACGATTATTAATTTTTATGTCAACCGAATTTGTTGACCTCCATTTGATTATCTCGGAAAAACTCAATGGGCAATCGAAACAATCATGATAAACAACTGATTTGATTTCATCTGCTAAAAGTTTTTTTGGAAGGAGAGAATGCAGATTTATGGAGTAAAGATTGGGCATAAATTAACTATTTTGCAATGAGTCTGTATTGGGTCAATACTTGGGTCACTCCTTGAGCCAAGGGCTCCAGGGCCTTTGTTGGTGTAGTATTACCATCTGACATAGAATTTATTGCGTCACCAAAATAGTTAGCCATCTGAGAATTTATACCAGTAGGTCCATCAAAAGTTCGTGAAGCCAGATACCAACTGGATGCCCCCGGAGCCTGCGATATAATTGAACCCAAAATAGGATGGGTATTCAAAAGGTTTGCCATATCCACTCTCGAATACGGCTCACCGAAAGATCTGACTTTAGACTCGTTTTGGAATAACTTTTGAGCAGAATCCTGCGTACTTAAAAATTTAAGAAAGTCCCACGCCACTGCTTTTTTGGTACTTTTAGACCATACACCTTCAACCCAATATGTTGCGTAGGTTATATCAGGCTGACCTGTGCTTTCCTTAGGAAGTTGGGGAACAATAACTGTTTTAAACTTTAGGCTGGGATTTGCCTGAGTAATTTCAAAAAACCTCCAACTTGGACCAAAATACATAGCCAATTTACCTGCAGCAAATGCCTGGGTGGAGGGAGGAAGTGTGACATCCCAAACTCCGTCCATGGAAGAAAAATAAGTGAAAAAACTAAGTGCGTCCTCGGCAATTTTGCCCGTCGGGTTTGATAAATCGACCCCATTCTGAATCATCAGAAGGGCCAGAATCTCCGGCCAATGGTCCACGTTTTCGGTTCTCCCCATTGCTACCCCCGATTGGGTGATCGCCCCTTGATCATCTTTAACAGTTAATTGGCTCGCAAGACCCCTAAGCTCATCCCATGTTGTTGGCGGGGTCTTTCCAGCCTTATTAAAAATATCCTCATTTATGTATAGCGCCAATGCATCGTATTCAAGAGGGATGCCCACTATTCCCGTACCCACCGTGAGGTCTGAGGAGGCTACAGGGTAAAATGTTTTTGCGTATTCGGCAGGACTCATTGTCGAGAGAGGAAGAACATCGAGATCGTTTCTAAACATTGGCACCCAAGTATTATGAAATCTAAATATATCCGGGCCTGTCCCTTTTGCGAGAGCGTTGGTTAAGCGTTCCCGATAATCCTGAGGTGATTGTTTTACATATGTAATTTTTACGTTTGGATGAGAGGACTCATATTCCGATATCAAAGAGGAAACATTGCTTTCTTCCTCCCACAAACTCCACCAAACAATTGAAGAGGATTTTGTTGCGGGTTTAGCAAAAATTCGAAATAATACAAACACCAATACGAGAACCACTACGCCTAGTCCGACCCAAATTAAAATCTTGGGAAATTCCTTTTTTGGAAGCGGGGGAAGTATTCCAGAACTGGTTGTTTGTGGTGGTTGTGGTTTATTTTGTGGGGGCATATGTTTGCGTATTTCTATTGGTTAAATGTTATCATATGCAAACCCTGCGGGCAAAGACCCTTTATCTATATGCAAAAATTAAGACTCGCAACTCCTCTAATGATAATATCATCCATTTTTTTAGGTATATTTTCTTTCTACAATTTTAGATTTACGGATAAAATATATCCAAACACTTTTGTCGGAAGTTTCAATCTTGGTGGCTTAAAAGTAAGTGAGGCTCATGCTTTGTTGTCACGTAAGGTTTCCCCTCAAGATAAATTAGTTTTAAATAACGGAACCATGACGTTTGAAATAAGAGCAAAGGATATAGATTTATCCTATGATCTGAATGCTTCAACCATGCGAGCATATAATCTGACCCGTACAGGAAACATTTTTTTTGACTGGGCCAAAAGAATAAATTTGTTAAGAAATCCAACATATATCGGTCTAACGACCAACTTAAATGAGGAAAAGCTTACAAAAATTTTGTCGGTAATTGCAGGGCAGGACTATGTCGAGCCAATTTCTCCATCGATCAAGATTGTCAACGGACAAGCTGTCGTATTTGCAGGTAAAGCCGGCACCGAAATCGACCAACAAAGCCTTAGGGCCAAAATCGGAAGGAGCCTTGCCTATGCATCCGATGAACAAATTCAAATACCCGTCGAGACAGTTGATATATCGCTAACTGATCAGGAGGCGAACGAAGCCATGATTCTTGTACAAAAATTTGTAGGTAAAAAAATCACAATAAATTTTGAGTCCCATCGGTTTATTTTTTACGACACGGATTTACTAAAATTTTTAAACCTCAAAGGTGGGTTTGACGAGGAAACGATTAATTTTAATCTGAGAAACATTTCCACCAGGATAAACAGGAACCCACAAAACCCAAAATTTAATTTTAACGGGGGTAAAGTAACCGAATTTTTACCAGCGCTCGACGGTGTTCTTGTTGACACCGAAGCAACTAAGGAAAAAATTATTACCTCATTTAATTTTTTAGTGGCCAATAAACAATTGGAAACATCTTTCGATTTACCTGTTAAGAGAACACCTCCGGAAATAACAACTGATAAAGTAAACAACCTTGGTATAAAAGAACTAATCGGACGTGGAACTTCAACTTATTACCACTCTATCCCCTCCCGTGTTTACAACGTGTCCCTTGCAGCCGGCCGAATTAACGGAACACTAGTGGCACCCGATGAAACTTTTTCATTTAACAACACCTTGGGGGATGTCTCTGCGTTTACAGGTTACCAACAGGCGTATATAATTTCCGGCGGAAAAACAATTCTTGGAGACGGTGGTGGAGTATGTCAAGTTTCGACAACCCTCTTTAGAGCGGTTTTAAACGCTGGCCTTCCTATTACTGAAAGGGCTGCACATGCGTATCGCGTCGGTTATTACGAACAGGGTTCATCCCCTGGGCTAGATGCTACGGTTTATGGACCGTCACCGGATTTTAAGTTTATCAACAACACTCAAAACTATGTGTTAATTGAGTCTTATGTCGATCCAAAACACTACTCTCTGGCCATCGAAATCTATGGAACCAGCGATGGAAGGGTCGCCACTGTTACAAAACCCGTGATTTCAAATGTCATTTCCTCTCTCCCGACCGTCTATCAGGACGACCCAACCCTTCCGGCCGGAAGTGTCAAACAGATTGACTATGCTGCTTCAGGAGCCAGGGTCTCGTTCAGTTATACTGTTAAACGTGCAGGTGAAGTAATTTTTGAAAAATTTTTTGTCAGCAATTATCGTCCATGGGCGGCGGTTTATCTCCGCGGGACAAAAATCTAGTATAATTGCCTCATGGACATCGTTTCGGTTTTAGACTCAGTAGCACTTCTTTTTGAAAAATACGGATATTTAATTATTTTTTTGGGATCTCTAATTGAAATTACCCCCTTTGCATGGGCAGTACCAGGGGGAGGAATTTTGATTATAGCTGGCTATATTTCCAACGGCGACCAGCAGTTGCCTGTAATCCCCGTAATTATTATCGGAACACTCGGAGCTTGGCTGGCATTTTTACTTGCTTATATGTTTGGTAAAGAAACCGGAATGTGGCTTGTTAAGAAACTTCATCAAGAAAGAAATGCTAAATTTGCCAAACAACTGTTACAAAAAAATGGTGCGGTAATTTTGACAACTTCCATGATGGCAAACTTAACAAGATTCTGGATCAGTTATATTGCAGGTGTTGAGAAGTATAACTTCTGGAAATTCAATTTGTATGCAGTTGGAGCTTCTTTAAGCTGGGTTTCTTTGATGACTTTAATCGGCTATTTTGCCGGATACCAAAAAGAGGATTTAAAAAATGTGGTTAGCAGCATCGGGATACTGGCCTGGATATTTTTGGTGATAGCTGTTCTTGTGATATTTAAAGCCATAAAACACGAATATAAACACTTTAAGGACGATGAACCCCACGATGAAAGTCATAAACAAGTTTGATAACAAATTAATAATAGGTGTTCTAAAACAAGGAGGTCTTGTGATATTTCCCTGCGAAACTGTTTATGGCGCCGCCGTTGATTCATCAAATAAAAATGCCGTTAAAAAATTAAATAAATATAAAAAACGCCCTTTCGGAAAACCATATGCAATTATGTGCGCCGATCAAAAAATGGCGGAGAAATACGTTGAGTTGAATGCAACCGCCAAAAATCTCTATCGCACATTTCTCCCCGGCCCGGTCACCGTAATTTCAAAAGGTAAAGGTAAAGTTACAAAGGGAATAGAATCTGAGACCGGAACACTAGGTATCAGAATTCCTGATTATACCGATCTCTTAAAATTAATTACTGAATTCGAAAGGCCGATTGTGGCCACAAGCGCCAACTCTTCTTATCAAAAACGCCCCTACCAAATATCGGATGTATTAAATAACATTTCTAACAAGCAAAAGGGGTTAGTCGATTTGATAATTGACGTTGGTAAACTACCCCACAATGAACCGTCAACAGTAATCGATACCACACTGGATGAAGCGGTTGTTCTACGGCAAGGCGACATTAAACTCAAAGACAGAAATGAAGTTCTGAGTAGGGGTGAGGAAAATACTCAAAATGTGGGTAAAGAGCTTTGGCAAAAATACGAAAGTTATGTCGGGAAGCGTGCAATTGTCTTTGCACTTCAAGGAGAAATGGGGGCAGGCAAAACTCAGTTTACAAAAGGTCTCGCCCGTGCCATGGGTATAAAAGAACTGGTAACCTCCCCTACTTATGCATTGGAAAATGAATACAAGGGAGAAAACGGAAGTTTGGTTCATATCGATGCCTGGCGATTTGAAAATTCGGACGAGCTTAAGCTTTTGGGTTTTGCTGATCTAATTAAAAATAAGTCTATTGTTTCCGTGGAATGGGCTGACCGTGTCACCGATGTTGTACGTGAATTTGACGACGAGGCAATAGTCATTTGGGTAAGAATTGCCTTAGGTAAAACTGAGGGTGAAAGGTTTATCAGTTGGGGAAATATTTAAAAAATGAAAGAGATATACCAACAATCATATGTAGCTTTTCCAATTAAAGAAGGCTCATTACTTAAATATATTAGAACAATAAATCCAAATAAAAAATTTGCTCATTTTACTGTACAGATGCTTGATCAGGTTGACGACGACAAACTTCTTCAAGTCAAAGACTTAATTCTCGCCAACGGAAATTTGATTGCAAACACCATACTAAGACCACAAGAATTGGACATTGTCGGAATACACGGAAAAACATTAGTCTTAAAAATTGAAAAAACACGGGAGATAGAAGAGTTGCACAAACTTTTTGAGGATAATTTTGGTATAACTAACGGCAGGCAAATCGAATTTTTACCACACATATCTATTTATAAGGATTACAGGAGATCCGGAAGTATAAAACTTCCCAAGAATGCTTACACCATTAATAGTAAGGGCTCTTACCGACCTGAAAATATAGGTATTTATTACAGAACTGAAGAAAACGCCACAGCCTTATTGTTTTCCCACAAAATATGACAATCCTATCTATCGATACATCGTGTGATGAAACAGCTTGTGCTATTACCAGTGACACAAAAATTTTATCCAATGTTATTTGGTCACAGGTAAAAGATCATGCAAATTTTGGGGGCGTGATGCCGTCGCTAGCTCAACGCATGCACCAAGAAAGAATAGATTTTGTGGTCAATAAGGCTCTAACCAATGCTCACTGTTCACCGTCCACCGTTGATTATATCGCCGTGACCGTTGGTCCAGGATTGTCCATCGCACTTGGGGTTGGAGTAAACAAAGCAAAAGAACTGGCAAATAAATATAATAAAAAATTAATTGCTGTGAACCACCTGGAAGGACACCTGCTCTCTGTTTTTGCAAATAACAAATTACAAATATCAAATGTCAAATTCCCAATGATGGGACTGGTAGTATCTGGGGGAAATACTCTTCTCGTAAAAATTAATAAAATAGGAGAGTATGAAACGCTGGCCCAAACAGCCGATGACGCACTTGGTGAGGCATTAGATAAAGCCGCAAGAATGTTGGGCCTGGGTTACCCTGGTGGGGCCATATTAGAAAAATTTGCAAAGTTGGGGGATCCTGCAAAATATAAACTTCCAATTCCAATGGTCGGACAGGAACAAAGAAAAATTTTTTCATATTCTGGACTGAAGACTTCAATGATGAGAAAGATACAAGAATTAAGAATCAAGAATGAAAAAATAAGCAAACAAGACGTTTACGACTTAGCCGCTAGTTTCCAAAACGCTGCTTTCTCTCATTTGATCCGTGTCGTGCAGTATGCCATAAGCCATATGCCATATGACATAAAGCATTTGCTTGTCGGAGGGGGTGTTTCTGCTAATATCGAAATTAGAAAGCGATTAAGACATATGGGCGAACAATTTGATTTTAAAGTGTCTTTTCCTTATTCCAAGAAACTAACAGGTGATAATGCCGCAATGATTGGAATCGCGGCTTATTTCAAAGCGCAAAGAGGAGAATTTGTTAATCCCAAAACCATTGGTCGAATTCCCAACCTAAAAATTGATGGCTAATTTTCTCCGATTAGATTATAATTCAGCCATGGACCCTCAGTATGACCATTCAAAATACGAATCGGATATTTACAATAAATGGGAAAAGTCTGGCTCTTTTTCACCACAGACCTCTGCTCACGGCTTGCCGTTCACTGTGATTATGCCTCCCCCCAATGCCAACGACCCGCTTCATATTGGTCACGCAAGATTTATCGCGATTGAAGATACATTAATCCGCTACCACCGCATGAAGGGTGAACAAACTCTATGGCTTCCGGGAAGCGACCATGCAGGTATCGAAACTCAATATGTTTTTGAGAAAAAACTGGCCAAGGAAGATAAAAGCAGGTTTGATTTTGACCGCGACACCCTCTACAAAATGATTTGGGGTTATGTTCAGAACAATACAGGGGTAATGGAATCTCAACTTAAAAAACTCGGCGCTTCTTGCGACTGGAACAGATTTAAATTCACACTTGACCCTGAAATTGTAAAAATTGTCTATAAAACATTTAAAAAATTAGAAATCGACGGACTTCTTTATAGAGGAGAAAGGATAGTTAATTACTGCTCTAGGTGTGGTACCGCCTATTCACAGCTCGAGGTTGACTATGTTGAAAAAGACCATAATCTATATTATTTGGACTATGGAACCGTAACTATAGCAACCACCCGTCCGGAAACTATATTTGCAGATGTGGCAGTTGCAGTTAATCCGAAAGATGTAAAATACAAAAATCTTGTCGGTTTAACCGCAAAAATACCGCTAATTAACCGCGATGTTCCGATAATTACGGATAAGCTGGTAGATGTAACTTTTGGGACAGGCGCACTCAAAATAACACCCGCGCATGATCCCATAGATTTCGAAATTGGAAAATCAAATAAATTACCGTTAATTTCGGTAATCGATGAAAAAGGTAGGATGACAGGCACGCCGGAGAAATATATTGGCATGAAAGTACTCACCGCCCGTGAAGAAGTAGTCAAAGACCTTGAACTAGCAGGAAAGGTAAAGAAAATTGAAAAAATTCATCACACCGTTGGAACTTGTTATCGGGATCACGGAATTTTGGAACCGATGGTTTCAAAGCAATGGTATATCAAAGTTGAACCATTAGCCAAAAAGGTATTGACTTCAATTAAAAACAAAGAAGTTAAGTTTACGGCCAAAAAATATGAAAAGATTGCAATTCACTGGCTTAAAAACTTAAGGGATTGGAATATAAGCCGTCAAATAGTCTGGGGCATAAGAATTCCTGCGTATAGATGTGGAGGGTGTATGGAGTGGAATATCACAGACGGTGAAATCCCGGCTAAGTGTAACAAATGCGGCAATGGGGTTTTGACACAAGACACTGACACTTTTGATACCTGGTTTTCTTCCGGACAATGGCCGTTCGCTACATTACAAACCACCAACCCTGGAGATTTTGAAAAATATTACCCGACAAGTGTCATGAATACCGGTTACGACATTCTCCCCTTCTGGGTAATTAGAATGCTTATGCTTGGCATTTTCACAACGGGGAAGGTCCCTTTTGAAACAGTTTTACTTCACGGACTGGTTCGGGATAAAGAAGGGCTTAAGATCAGCAAATCTAAAGGAAATGGTATTGATCCAGTACTAATGTCTGAAAAATACGGCGCTGACGCTTTGCGTATGGGACTTCTTTGGGGCGCTTTAGTTGAAAACGACGTGACACTTTCCGAAGACAAAATTAACGGACAAAGGAAATTTGCCAATAAAATTTGGAATATTGCGAGGTTTGTTCTTTCGAACAAACAGAGTGAAAGAGTGAAAGAGTTAAAGAGTAAAAGTAAAAACACAGACGACGAATGGATACTAAAGGAACTTAAAGAAACTACAAAGAAGGTTACAAAAGCTCTTAATAAATACAGACTTAATGAAGCGGCCGAAGAAATCTACGATTTTATTTGGCACAAATTTGCAGATATTTATATTGAAAAAGTAAAAGGGCCTTTCGACAAAGAATCCGGTAAGCTAACTGTCCGTGAAAGCGCAATTCCCACTCTCTACAAAGTGCTTGAGTCCGGCCTTAAACTTCTTCATCCTTTTATGCCTTTTGTCACAGAACAAGTTTGGCATGAGATGGGAAACAGGGATCTTCTTATCGCGTCAGCGTGGCCAATTACTACGGAGTGGCCAGAGGTGTAGCCGAAGGGGAAGCCGTCGCACTTGAGGTGGCCTCCGGTGCAAACGAGGGAGTCGCTTCAGGTGAATTCGTAGGCACTACAGTTTGTATCGGTGTTGCTACAGGTGTTGGGGTGGAAACCTGCTTCAGAGAACCGGTAAAAAACTTTGACCCAACCATGTAGGCAACCGCAACCACAAGTGAAACCGCAAGAAGAACCATGGAAATAATTAAAAGAGGGGAATTCTTTTTTTGTGGTGGAGCTGAAAGCGGAGGTTCTGCAGTAGTACTAATCGGAGGGGGCGATACCACCTGAGGAGTAACCTCCGGCGGAACCGCAATGGGTTGCTGAGGAGCTTGAGGAAAATTCTGTAAATTTTCCCCTTGCGGCATCGGGTTATTCGGATCCATAATTTACATTAACACATGTCATATAAAAAGGTCAAACAAAGCTTTGTACAATTTTTTATTTATGCTCTTTTGTTATTAGTTCTCTTTCTTTCAGCGTTTGATATCGGCATCTTTCTTAAGTTAAAGAGAGAAGTATTGGGAGTAAAAACATCAAACAATGAACAAGCCTTTTGGACGGATTTCACAAATAATCACCCGAAATACATTCCTGGATGGATTGAGCTTGGGAGAATGGAAAAGGTTAGAGAAATAGACCCAAATTACATACCAGATACTAGTTACTAGAAACTAGATACTAGCCTTTGGGTTCTTCCTTAGGGGCTTCTGCGGGTTGCTCGCCCTTCTGTCCTTCGGCAGGCTCGGGACCTTCGGCAACCACTTCGCCTTCAGCACCAACGGGAACTATTGGGGTCTCCACCACTTCCTCTTTTTGGGGAGGTTCGACTTTAACTACTATTTCTTCCTCTTCAGTTTTTATATCGACCTTTGTCCTATCAACCTTAAGGTTTTTAACTAAAATAGATTGATCAATCTCAGCTAATTCGGATGTATCAACGACAAATTTCTCGGGTAAATCCGTAGGAAGCGCTTCAACTTTGATTTCGTTAATATACTGGACAACGGTTCCCAAAGCCTGTTTTTCGGCCGGAGATTCACCGATAAGCTCTACCGGAACATCTGCCTCAACTTTTTGCTTAAGATCTACCTGAAGAAAGTCTATATGCAACACCTCATCGGTTTTAGAATTCTTTTGAACATTGTGGACTAAAACAGGTCTCTTATCTCCCTTTATATCTAATTCTACTAGCCCGGTTTCACCAACCTCCTTATACACACTATCAAAATCTTTCAATAAAACCTGTATTGCAAAGGACTTAATTTTTTTGCCCGATATGTTACTTGGAATCAATCCGCTTTGTCTAAGTGTTTTGACCTTACGTCCTGAAATCTTCCTCTCTTCTGCTTTTAGTGTTTTTTTGTCCATTTTTTATTTTAAGAAGATTTTTTGGTAAAAATCCTTGGTTAGAACCATATTATACTTGAAATTCTCCGGTTTGGTCAAGCCGAAACCCAAATTGATATTCCAAGGGTCATCTGTTACACCAGCTTGTTTCCTGATATAAATACCATAACTGGAGGGGTGTTTGTTCTCCGGAATATCAGACACCCAACTAAATTTTACGTCTAGGTTTTGTTGAGGCAAAACGGTGAGCCATAAACCAACCTCTTTTCTATTCTTAACTATTGTTATCTCGGGGCTAATTTGCTCTTCGTTATCTCCGACGCCCTTACTTATCACCACTTCACCTATATCTGTCGGTAAAACAACCCTCAAATAGACTCCATATCGTCCGGAGGGCCCTAGTGCGGGACTTGCGCTATTGTTATAATTTATGTTGAGTGTCCTTATAACGTTTTTTGCATTCAGGTTCATAGACAAATCAACTTTCCTTGAAACAAAGTAATTAGCTTTATTAAAACCCAAATTTGCCTCCACAAGACCCACTGAATCTTGATAACAGCCCTCTCCGCAAGACAGATCCCCCATCGCCCCTCCCCATCCCAACATTAAAATAGGATCCTCTAATTTACTGCTCTGAAAGTATACCTGTATGTGTCTTTCGTCGAGATTTTTAACAAATGACTTCATTAATACTCCCTTATTTTTGGTCTCAGTTTTGCCTATCTCAAAAAGCAATTGTCTGGACAAAGCCGTCAAAAAACTGGCCTTTTTGTGAGTACCTGGAAAAAAGTTGTCTTGCACTTCACCCTGCGTTACCTCATACAGATTTTTATCCGAAATTCCCAAATTATAATCAGGCAGAAATATTGGACCAGTAAAACTGAGGATATCCTTGACAACATTGAGGTCTAATGCCAACACACCATCCACCCGCTGATCCGTTTCTTTGTTCAAAAACCATTCAGCTCTCTGTGCCGATGTCGGAAAATCGGGATCCCAATTAGAATCCCGCAACCACCAGTTTGCCTGTCCCAAATATTCTTTCAAGGGCAATGGTGGTTCAACATGCCCTTTAAGTTGTCCGTCAGCAGAATAGACATCATTAACATTTAGTTCACTAAGCCTACCACTGTCAACAGAAAGCACCCCATATGACCCAATGAACCCCCCCGTCGGCCTTAACTCCATGTTGTTTTGAAACAGAACAAGGTATTTTTTCTTTTGGCCTGTTCCTAATATATCCGGCAGGTTCTCAGCCAACACACCACCCTGAACAAGCATGTTTTTATATTTCTCAAAATTTACTTTTTCAAAAAGACGTTTCGGTAAAAAAAGTCCCAATTTGATACCTTCTTGTGTCTCCGACTGCATGAGGGACAAATCTCTGTACAAAAAGTCCACATTTGCCTTTATATTCTTCCCACTTTCGGCAGAATCGTATGGTTTGTCGCCCAAAATATTATCAAATAATGTTATTCCTTCATTTACAACATTGCTTGCGGACAAAACCATTTCAGATGCTGTTGCTCCGACAGTCGAAGCAAAAACAGATTCCTTGTAGATTCTTCCAATTACAGGAATATTTGCAAACACCATACTTGTGTTTCTTCCGATTGCGAAAAGAGTTTTCGCCACCAAGACAGAATTGGTTCTCCCCTCCTTTTGACCAATAAAATGTTGCTTGTAAAACAGGTAAAACATCCCCCATCCGGCAATGTTTATCAACATAGGAAAGACTAATATTATTAGGGCAAGAAACGAACACCTTATTATTGCCCTTAATTTTTTGTTAACTTTTTTTGGCACCTTCAACTTTGGAATCGAACCGTGTTTAACAACAACCTCTTTTTTATCAGTAGACTTCTTATCTTTATAGGCAAACCATTTAAATGTTTCTGTCAAACAATAATTCAGGTCCGTTTCAACTCTCACTATCTCTAAACCCTTTGGGATTGCCCTTATTGGAATGTCGTTAACGTACTTTAGTTTTACTTCATCCACAATGTCCTTGTTTGCCTTCCAGTAGTATGTTGCCGAGACTTGCGGGCCTAACAGAAAGACTTGTTTACCGTAAGGGCCAAACGAAAACATCCATTTTGAAATAATTTTAGACGCATCCGAAACAAACACCGGGTAAAAAGTTTCACTCACCCCCAACGACAAACTTCTCTTGGTTAAAACTTCAAACATCAAACTTGAAGTAATAAGGTCGCTATCTAAATCAATTCTCGGGCCAAGTAAATCTCCTACATAAATTATCGAAGTATTCTCGTTGGGTAGGGGTTTAACCTCTGTATCAAGATAATAGCTTTCAAAAGGAAAAACCGCTATCACTCGAGAACCCGCGACATTCACCTTGTTATTAAAAAGGTAAAGGTCCTCGTAAGTGTTTTGAAGAGACAAAAACCCAGAACAAAAAATCGTGTAGTCAGCGCCGTTAATTGGAATCTTTTTGAAAGGAAAAATTGAAAAATTTCCTTTATTTAGATGTCTTGTAATTTCTTCCCACTTTTTAGTATCTTTAGTAATTATGTTTACAAAGCAGTTTTTAGAAAGCAACTGTTCAAGAATATTTACGGCAAGAAAGTTGGGTTCTGAAAACAACGTTACTGTCTGATTTTTTCTAAGGGAAGTAGTCGTTGTGTTTTGCATAAAGTTGCGAATTCATGTTGTCTACTGTATTACCGCATTTCTAAAAATTTATAAAATGGCAGAAAAATTATTTAAAATTTGTTTTTCCTGTGGTGGACCCGTAAGGTTTGCGGGAACGTGAAAGACCCCCCGAAATACACGCCGAACGGATTAACCGGCCTTTTGTCCGTCAAGTTCTTTGTTAACCAACAAATCTGCTTCCTTGTTTTGGCTTCTTGGTATATTGAAAAGAGAAATCATTAAATGATGGTTTTTGATAATATTCACTATTTCTAAATTAATTTTTTTAAGAGTTCCGTTTTTAACTTTGTATACACCTTTCAATTGCTTAACTATTAACTCGGAGTCCAAGTAAAATGAAACTGTATAAGTGTCTGGGTTAAAACCCTTCAACTCTAGCAACCATTCTAAAGCAAGCAATACTCCCCTATATTCGGCAACATTATTTGTTGTGGTTCCTAAATACTGGGAACCTTTACTTAACGACTTCCCTCCACTCGTTGCAACAAAGGCACACGCCGCTGGTCCCGGGTTTCCCCTGGCCCCACCGTCTGTATGAATTGTGATTTCTGTTATCGTCATTAAATAGAATTTTACATTTTTAATCTCTTTAAAGAAAGTCCGACTAAAAATGATGTTAGGAGCAGATTTTGCTGAAGCGTTAACCAGTAATGATCAAACATTCCGGTAATTAAAATAAATAAGAAAATTAGGGCATATTTTGTCTTTAGTAATTTCATGAATGAAAGAAAATATACAGTAACCCCAACAACTCCAATTTCTGAGAAAATTAAAAGTAAAGAATTATGAACCGGCTGAAGAATCCATGAGTATCTAGAGACACCTTTGAATTTCGGAGTGTTAACGATGAATGTGTTTAATCCTGACCCTTGAAAAAACCGTGAGCTAATCATCTCTCCCGAAACAAATGCCAGGTCAATCCTTTCGGTATATCTTTTTCCGAGAAAATTAAACCATGTATAAAAATCGCGGGACATCAGTGGTAGTAATAAACTTAAAGTTAAGGAAAGTGTCCAAAAGACTAGAACCATTTTTCTTTCTATTTTTTTTCGCGTAAAGATTTTTAAAAGTAGAACTACTGCAACTAAAGTGATTGTTGAGCTCAACGAAAATGTTAGCAAAAAACAAAACAAGCAAATAGCAATTGGCACCAATTTCTTTTTCCACATTACCTTTTCATAAATTGATAACAAGATAACCACCCCAAGAAAACCGGCTAATGAATTTGGATGAGAAAAAGTAGAATACGCCCTCATGAACTCCCTGCCGAAAATTTTAACTAATGCAATTCCCGGAGTTGCCAAACTAAACGATCGTTCTCCCAAAAAATAAAAAAGTCCCGTTGTTTTACCTAAAAAAAATTGGGTTATCCCAATTAAAGAAAATAGTGCGGCCGAAACTAACAGGCTATTATAAAAATTCCTCTCTTCAACAAAATGCTTACGGAAATAAAAATAGACTGCCAACAAAATCAGTTCAATTATCTTTATCCATTTCCAAAAGGATACCCAGACGCTTGTTGAAAAAAACAGGTTAACAAAAACAAACAAAAAGAATATAAGAATAGTTTGCCTGGAATTTTTAAAAAAGTTAAAAAGAGTTTTCTTATCATTTACAAACCAAAGAATTAATAAACAAAAAATCAAAAAATCAGTTAAGTAAATAGAAGGAGAAAGGTAATCGACCCTTATTCCATAAACAAAAGAATACGACGGCCAAAAATGTAAAGCCAGTTGTGTAGGTATAAGAAAAACAAGCAAACACGCAATAACTTTCTCAGTCCTTTGAAAAACTTTCGTTAACATCAAGGAGATTATATGGCACATTTTATGCATTGTCATTCCGGACTTGATCCGGAATCTATATCAATAATTTGTTTAAATAGATTCCCGCTTTCGCGGGAACGACGTTTTGAAGATATAAGTTACTTTGCCTTAACCACCAAATATCTTTCTTCCCCTTCCCCCATCGATTCACTCATAACATCAGATTTTTCGGCCAGGTGCATATGAACGATTCTTCTTTGCCAGGATTTAAGATTATAGAGACTTTGAGGTTCACCTGTTTCCTTTGCCCTCTGGGCGGTGGATTCAGCCAAGCTCCTCAAATAATCCTCTTCTTTCTCTCTGTAATCACCAACGTTTACAACTACGCGGTTCCACTCACCTGTGGCTTGTTTTAACATCATACCAAGAATCGTTTGAATACTATCCAAGGTCTCCCCTTTTTTACCAATCAGAAGCCCTGTCTCATCCCCAGCATCAATATTGACCACGTAGGCTTCGTTTTCTTTATCAAAAGAAACCTCTGCCGTTGCTTTTGTAGCCATAAGAGGCATTAGCTCGTTAACTATTTTTTCCAGAGATTCGGTTGCCTTTTTCATACTAAAGAGGATTCTAGCAAATTTAGGCCTGTTTGAGAAGATGCAGCTTTTTTACCCAGGGTGTGAGGCTTCCCCACCCGCTCATTCCCACCTGCTGCCAAACATTAACGAGAGAAAAAATCAACCAATAGAGGGCAAGACCTGACGGAAACTTAAGACCAAAGAACAAAGTCATTAAAGGAAGTGTATACGTCATAGACTGGGTCATGGCTACTTGCATATCGTCTTTATCCGATTTGGTTTTTTTAGCCATTTTTTCTTCGGCCGAAAGGTAAGGGGCGGTTATTTTTACTGATAAAAACTGTGCAATGGTAGCCAACAACAAAAACGCGCCGGGAAGAGCAAACGGGATTCCGGGAACATTAAACGAATCGGGTTTGTTCATATTAAGATAGAGAAACTTTGTATTTAACGTTTCATTTTGAGAAAACTTCAAAGCAGGATAGAGAAGTTCGTTGAGTTTTGCTGTCGTTGCGGCATCTGTCGATAGTGTTTGTGTAAAAACATTGAATAGAGCAATTAGAATAATAAATTGCAGGATATAAGGAAGGCATCCTGCACCGGGGTTTACCTTATTCTCTTTATAAAGGTTTGCTTGGGCTTGAGAAAGTTTAAGTTTGTCGCCTGCAAACTTCTTTTTAATTTTTGCCATCTGAGGTTCAAGAGCTTTTATTTTCTTCATTGATTCAAGATAGGGTTTAGTTAGAGGTCTAAGGAGAAAAATCAAACAAACACTGAAAACAAGAATTGCTACACCAAGATTTCCCCCAAGAATTTTATAGAACAAAATAAGCCCATTTGTTAAAGGCTGAACAAGTAGTAGTGTAAAAATATTCATTATATTTCAGATAGTCAGACAACTCGGAACACTGAGGGATTCAGAGATCCAGAAAGTCTGATGTTCCGACTTTCCGAGTTTCCTGGGTATTCTGATTCTCTGACACAACCGGATCAAAACCAGATCCTCCCCAAGGGTGACATTTTAGTAATCTTTTAAACCCTAACGCTAATCCTCTCTTGGATCCGAACCTCTCCAAGGCTTCTATTGTATACTCTGAACAGGTCGGAGTAAACCTGCAGCCCTTACCCAACAACTGCTCAAGGGTTGGAGATATCGCTTTTTTATAAAATTTCAAGATTGCAACTAAAAATGTCTTCATCTGGATATCCCCGCTTGCTTAAGAGAGCTTTTCACTTCTTTCATAAGATCAGAAGCCGGGGTTCTGGTAATTGACGATTTTGCCAAAAAAACCACGTCAAAACCGCTCTTTAAATCAATCGTTGAAGTTCTAACCGCCTCACTCATAGTACGTTTAAACCTGTTTCTGTCTACCGCGTCCTTAGATATTTTTGTTGAAACTATGAAAGCAAACCTGCTTGGCACCGCATCTTTCCTGTCTAAATAGGCAATTCCAAAACTCGCCGACTGGAAGATGAGTCCTTCATCCTGAACCTTTTTAAAGTTTTTTGATCCGGTAAGTCTAAATTTTTGAGAAAGCATATTGGAAAAACTGAAGGACTAGACAGTTAGGCGTTTCCTACCCTTCTCGCGCCTTGCTTTCAAAACCCTTCTTCCGTTTTTAGTTTTCATCCTCTCTCTGAAACCATGAACTCTGACTCTTTTGGTTTTACTGGGCTGGTATGTACGTTTGGTAGACATATAAACATTATAACAGTTATAAAAATAATAACAATTATAACTTTTTGGGGCTTGACGAATTGTGGATAACTTTGTAAATAGTACATGTAACAAACAACATAGAACAAAGTTTGAAATCTTCCAGAGCTGCCTCAGTTTGTCCTATGCACTATGCCCTATGTTCTCTGTTCTTAATTATATGGATTCAGATTTAAAATCAACATGGAAAGAAGTTTTAGACATTATAAAAGTGTCTGTGTCTCCGGCCACATTTTCTACCTGGTTTACCCAAACTCATCTCGTTTCCGCTAAAAGTGTTGGGGACCGGTTTTTAACAGAAGTCGGGTGCAGGACTTTTTACACCAAAAACACAATAGAGTCGAGATATTTCGGACTTATTCAGGATTCCTTAAATAAAGCGCTCGGAAAACCGTGCGACCTGGTATTTATTGTTAAAGAAGATGTTGATAAGAACAATTTGAAAGAAAAGATGTCCACACCTCTTTTTGAGACAGAACAAAAGAACGACAACCTGATCGAAATACTACGGAAAGCGCGAATAGCCTCGAATTTTACATTTGAGAATTTTGCAGTTTCCGGTTCAAACCAAATGGCCCACGCGGCAGCTTTGGCGGTGTCTGACAATCTTGGATCTACATACAATCCTCTCTTCATTTGGGGTGGTGTAGGCGTCGGAAAAACACATTTAATGGGGTCTGTTGGTAATTCCGCCCTTAGAAAAAATCAGGATCTGAAAATCTTACTCTGTACCGGAGAAAGCTTTACAAACGACATTATCGAGGGTATCAGAAATAAAACCACTCAAAACTTTAGGAACAAATACAGAAAACTCGACCTTCTTCTTCTTGACGATGTTCAGTTTATTGCCGGCAAAGACACCGCCCAGGAAGAGTTTTTCCATACATTTAATGCCGTTACTTCCGCAGGTGGGCAGGTGATACTAACAAGTGACAGACCTCCAAGTGAAATTGCAAAATTGGAAGAGAGGCTTAGAAGCAGATTTGAAGCCGGGCTAATTGTTGATATTGCGCCCCCGGATTTTGAACTCAGATGCGCTATAACTCAGATTAAAGCCAAAGAAAAAGGATTTGCTCTTGAAATGAATCAAGTACAAATAATTGCAGGGAACGTGGATTCGGCCAGAAAAATAGAAGGAGTTCTCATTAAACTGATTACCGAGACAAAACTAAAGCATCTGGAATTGACCGATGACTTAATTGAATCTGTAATCGGAAAAGGAGTTGAACAAAGTGGAAAAGCGGTTAAAAAAGACCCTGCTGATGTAATTGATGCAGTCTCTGCGTACTACCAAATAGGCAAAAGGTCGCTTTTGGGAGATTCAAGAGCAAGGCCGGTGGCCAGACCGAGACAAATACTTATGTATTTGTTGCGTACACATCTTGGGCTTGCTTTAGAAGAAGTCGGACGGCTTTCAGGAAGGGACCACACAACTGTTATGCACGCTGTGGGTAAGATTACTGAGCTGGCCACAAGTGATGTGCATATACGTGAGGATATTTCAAAAATCAAGTTGGGGATATGAGGATATAATTATAAAGATATAAACTTATCAACATTGTGTTCGCTTTTATACACAAAGTTATTAACAATTTGACGAGGCTGGTATCAACACTAATATTATCCGAAAGATAATTCTAAATAAATAAAAATATCTACTTATCCACCCCTACTACTACTGCTACTACTAGTTAATATAGAGTAAAGTACAACAGAGTAAAAGAGTATAAGTTGGAATATTTTAGAACTCTTGCTCTTCTACTCCTATACTCTTATACTCTGATCACTATGAAACTACAAATACTTCAGCAAGACTTAGATAAGGCGATTAGTATTGCCTCAAGATTTGCCAGTACCAGATCTCAACTTCCAATTTTAGGAAACATCCTTTTTTCTTGTCAAAAAACAAAAGTGATTATTTCTTCTACTAATCTCGAAATTTCTGTGGCGATATCGGTTGGAGCTAAAGTCGAGGAGGAGGGGGAAATAAGTATTCCCGCTAAAGTTATTTCGGAGATCTTTGCAAACCTCCCTAAAGAAACCGTTAATCTTGAATCAGAGAAGGAGCAACTCAAAATAAGCTCTCCGGGCTTTACATCTACGGTTCTGGGGATGTCTTCATCTGATTTTCCCAAGATTCCGAGCACAATAGGAAAGGATAAATCGATAGTTCTCCCTAAAGAGGAATTTATAAACGCTCTTTCAAGGGTGGTTTTTGCTTCATCGCAGGACGAGACAAGACCTGTTCTTACCGGAGTCCTCTTTGTTTTTTCAAAGGATGAACTTAATTTGGTAGCAACCGATGGTTTCAGACTTTCTCAGTGTAAGATCAAATTATCAGGGGTTACGGAAAACTTTAAATTGATTTTGCCTAAAAACATACTTTTGGAGATATTAAGGTCGAGTGCAGAATCTGAGGGAATTACATTTTCTTTCAATGAGAAAGAAAAACAGGCTCTTTTTGGATTTGGCAATATAGTACTCGTGTCACGTCTTTTAGAAGGGGAGTATCCGGATTTTGAGAAAATTTTACCTAAGGAGTCAAAGTTGTCTATCAGATTGGATAAAGAAGAATTTTTACGAGCGGTCAAGCTTTCCTCTGTTTTTGCCAGAGATTCGGCGAATATAGTTAAATTTAAAATACTTAAAGAAAGTATTAAAGTTTCGGCAGAAAGCGGGTCATTTGGTAGTCAGGATACAAAAGTTGACGCTAAAATAGAATCTGGAAGCATGAATCTGGAATCTGGGGGGCTTGAGATTGCTTTTAACTATAGATTTCTTGAAGACTTTATACATTCGGTTAAGGGTGAGGAAGTCGAAATAAAATTATCTTCAGAATCTGCGGCGGGAGTGTTTAAGGATTCAAGTGAGGGGGATTATCTTCATTTAATAATGCCGGTGAAAATCTAGGGCTAAATTATTGTCTGGGAGTTATAACTTCGGAGTAATCTTTTGCATACAAAGATTCAAACGTTTTGATGTCTGTTGGGGGAAAATACCAAATTTCGAGAACAATATCTGCTCTTTGGTGTCCTATGTATGCAATTCCTTTATCTGGATAAATATATAAGTCGAAACCGTTAACTGAACTTGGTCCATATAAGACATTTGTATAATTGCCATATTTTTGATTTATGTCACTAATAGTGATTTTTTCATCCATTGTTACTATCTGTTTAACGAAGACAAGAGTGTTAGAAGTAATTAAGAATTGATTATTAAAATTTGGATTGTTTGATTTATACTCAAGAACAGTATTGTTTCCATCCTGTTTTTCATTTATCGCATTTCCAAGCGTTTTAACAATATCGTCTGGGCTGCTTTTCCCCGGTGTAAGGTCTTTGTATTGAACTCCTGCGGTTTGATTTTGTATCACTTTTTTGGTTTTATTTTTGTAAAAAAAGAAGAAGATTACCAACGTAAGCAAAATAAAAATCACTACGAATTTAAATCTTTTCTTTGTAGGCATATTATTATATTAGTCTAATTGAAAACATATTTCATCAAAAATTGATAATGTATGGGCCATTTTTGCTGAACGGTCCCACATTGGGGCTCAATAATGTGCAAGGCTATAGCTTCAGGCATAGATTCATCTGCGTTCCATTGACTAGTGACGGAATAAAAACAATAGGGTGCTTCAGATTTTATTCCCGGGTAAGCCAAATACGAGGCATAAATATATGCAGTTTTTGCACCCCAAGCCAACGAGTGACCAAGTTCGTGAGAAAGTATATAAAGCGCAGACGCCTGATCCTTTACGCCTAGCTGGTAAAAATCGATATAGGTTCCATAGTTCCATCCCCAAAGATTACCATTTCCAACTGGATTGTATTTTAGTGGTAGATCTGTATAAGAGAGACAAACTTTTGAAACATAATTACTGAAGTTGGAAACTAGCGTTGCTCTAGCATTGAAAATATATGTGTAATACTCCGATGGCCATTGTGCTTCGTCAATTGAAAGACACGCGGTTGGAGGGTTACCAATTGAAATAGTTGCTGAACCGCTAGTTTCTACGTTTCCTTGCTCTATGGTGTTTGCGGTCACTTTGAAAGTATCTATGACAATTGAATCGTTGTATTGACTTCCTGTGTATGTTTCTTCGTATGTAAAAACAAAAGGCGATGACGGTTCTATGGTCGCAGGTGCGGGAGGGGTAACCGCAGGACAATCTTCTTGTGGCCCTGTTGTTATTATTTGGCACGTATTAGTAAATTGTACGTTGGTTAACGTGCTTTTCTTGGCTGTCACAGTTACCGTGTATGAAATTGTTAGAGGGAGATCTGTGTTTTGAAAAGGTCCTGGCGGATCTGCTACCTTATCCACTTGTATATATGGATTTGTACTGAGGAGCGAATTTTGAGACGGCGGAACCATATACGCGCCCGAGTTGATAATAATTATCATCAAAGCTGTAAGTATTGGAATAATCACAAGTATAATTAGAATCGGAGTACCAAGAGCAATTGCGATAGCGGACACCCAGATTCTAAAAATGTTTCCGACACCTCTAAAAAAACGGGAAAAAGATCTTTGAGAAAAAGGAAGACCTCCTAACAATATATTACCGGCAATACCCGCCCCGCCTCCTGCTATCAAAAATGGATTTTTAAACACAAGTCCGAACAATAAAGCAAAGGTTGCTATTGGTAGAATATTTTCCTTAACTTTTTTCCAGGGGATAATTTTGGCAATTTTTCCGCCTACCCAACCAATCGCGGCACCTATTGCTGCACCAATCGCGGGAATTGGAATTACAAATTGACCTATTACTAAGCCAGCCCCCGTTCCTCCAACGGCACCGGTTGTTGTAGTAACGACTTCCGTGGTTGCAACCACAGCCGTTTCACCAACCAACTCACCACCGGTAACAGCCAGCGCGTCTGCTGCAATAGGTGTAACAGCAGAGGAAATCGGAGCAATTCCGAAATCTATTCCCATCATATTTCCAAAACCGGAAAGAAGCGGAGCAGATTCAGGGGAAAATTGCATTACGAACTTACCAAAAATTCCGGGCAAACCCTCCGCGCCGACAAATTCAAATGATGTGTAAGGCTGAAGCATTGTAAGGGCTCCTTTAAATTGGTTTGAAGCTGCAAGTTTTCCGAGTGCGCTATCGGGTGGAAATGAACTTAGTCTCGAAAGAAGTTGTTGCTTGCCGAAATCAAGAACCTTTCCTTTAATTTCATCTTGTGCGTAGGAAAAAATTGGGTTTTGAAGAGCGGACTGGTAATTTGTATTTAACTTACCAAGATCAAGCTCGTGTGTTGCCCCTTGAGATTGAAAGCTTGCGTGAATTTCTGCAGGACTCGGGCCTAGTATCAATTTTCTTACATTGGGGCCAACTATCATATCAAGTGCGTTTGCCGGCGCCTGATAAGCTGTCATTCGGATTCGGGCAAGGTCGTTTAATCCTTGGCCAAGAATCTTTTGAGTGTCCGGCTTGGATACAGCTTTTTGCAAAACATCTTTGTTAATCGCAGCTGTAACTAATATGGCTGTTTCCACATCGGGAGGTGGTGGGGAAGCCATTCTTAGATTTGCAACCGCCTGTGTAGCAACCGTATCTGCATAAAGTTTTACTTCTTCAGGAGTAGAGTTTTGTTTAATAGATGTAGGAATTTTTTCCTGAATAGCAGCCGAAAGTTCTTCCTTTATTTGTACTGGATTTTTTTGGGATAGATCTTTAAGTCTTGTGTAGGCTGTTTGTTCGTTTTGAGAAAGAACAGGATTTTTAGGAAGCTCAACTCTTACAGGAATTCTCTTACCTTGAAGTTCTGTTTGGGCTACACGTGTTTTTGTTACCTGATCGCGAATAATTTGTCTCTGCTTTGCATATTCCTGGCGCCTTGCAATTTCTGCTTGCGTTTGGGCCTTAGCCTTTTCCACAGAAGCTTTTATGTCTGCATTCCGTCTTTCAAGGTCGGCCGCTTGCTGGGCCCTTAAAGATTCTGTTGGGGTGGTCGCGCTAACAGGGGATTCTGGAGCACCTGTCATTGTCGGTGTTTCGTACTCTGGGGGATTTGAATACGTTTCTTGCCACTGAGTTAGGACATAATAAGCATCTTTTACATCATCTTGCTGTGTCCATTCCAAAACTTCCTTTGAAAGTTTCATAGGACTATTCCATCTCTTGTATTTGTTTCGGAATGGTGCTTCTGACAACCCTAAAGGGCCGGGAAGCATTATTTCTAAAGCTTCTTTAAGTTCTTTTACTTGTGGCGCGCTTATAGGTGGTTGTGGATTAAATTTTGGTGCCGGCATTTAATTATTTTGCTTCATATGCATTTGGATTTATTTTTGCAACTTCTAAGGGTTTAGTCGTAATCAGTTTATCTTCTTCTTGGGAAGCAACAACACGGATCGGAGCATGATGAGGTCCCGCAAAAAATATCCCTTCTCCAACGTTTGCCGCGAGAAGCAAATTCTTTTCTCCCTGGGAAAGATAAAAAACTTCACCAATTTTATCGATTGCGGCGGGGGATTGTTTAAGTAGAACCTGAAGAGCGCTATTTGTGACAATTGCTTTACCGATATCTTGCCCTAAAAAGTCTTCCACGTCCTGTGTAATTGTTGTTAAGCCTAAGTAGTATTTACGTGCCCTTTTAACGACACTCCAAAGAAATTGAGCAGTGTCTGGGTATTTCATCATGTGCCAGGCCTCATCTACGATTAAGATGCGTTTCTTGATGTCTTTTTTGACTCTTGTCCAAATGTAATCAAGAATAATAAACATGGCGATCGGACGCAGAGTTTCCTGTAAATCTTTAACGGAAAAAACAGTAAAAGGATTTGTAATGTTTATATTTGTTTGTTTGTCAAAAATTCCGACAAAAGACCCTCTAACAAATTTTTCAATGCGGGCGGCGAGGTCCAAGGCGTCCGGTACTTCCATTCCGATTAAAGTTTTGTACAAATCTTCCATGAGCGGTGGTTCTTTGCCTTGAGTATCCGGGTCCATAGTGATTCCCTTGTTGCGGTAGGTCATAATTAATGCACGGTCAAGCATTGCCTCCTGTGTTGGGGTAATTACTCCCATAATTACTTTCATTAGGGAGTGAAGCGACAATATTTTAATTCCCAGCTGGTTTTCTCCCTCCTCGCGGATTTGGGCCAAGTCAAACGGATTGATTTTTGCGGGAGCATTAAAAGAGAAGGAAATATATTCTCCTCCTACCGCGTCAGCTAAAATTTTATATTCACTCTCCGGGTCAATTATAATAGCCTCGGTTCCTGTCATAAGAGAGCGAAGCGCTTCCAGCTTAACAAAATAAGAATTATGGACAAAAAGTCCACCATACCCAGCCAAAAAAACCTCATTTTTGACTTGTAAATCATAGACATAGGGATGTTTTGATTTGATTTTTTGAATTTTGACAATTGGATCCCAATATAGATCTGATTTTGCGAGAGTTTCAAGGTAGACGACCTTGTTTTTGATTTCTTTTAGTTTTGCAACCTTTATTTTATAAACATCACTTATAAAATCTCTTGCTTTAATCAATTTTTCATACCTTGCGTTTGCATGTTTGTATAGCGTGGTTGACCAAAGAGATGGGTCAAATTTTTGTAGAGATTTGCCAGTAAATTTAAAGCACCTATAGAGAGATCTTCCTACTTCGTCGATTTCAACCGTGTATCCATGTGTAATTTGAGCCGCGGCCAAGGCATTTTTTGTGTTTGGATAAATTCCACTACGCATTGTGGCCCAAGATTTGTTTAGGCTTTTCCAAAGTAGGGAATTGATTTTTTTATTTTTGCCACTTTCGATAATCTCTTTTATTGTTGGTAGTGCTCTTAGTTTGGATAGACCATCTTTTTCAAGACCCTCTATTTCATAGACCCTGTTTTTAATTTGTGAAACCAAATTTAATAATTCGTTCCTTGAAGGTTTGAAAAATCCAAGTTTTACCTCCGAGAACTTTTTAGGAGCCGGGTTTTCTGAATCGTAGAGTTCTTGGTAAATTTCTTTAAAAGTAGATTGTAATTCGGGAACAATGTCAGTATTGGTATTTGAATTTTTAAGTAGTTTGAGTGAAGCTTGGTTTTTCTTTTCAGTGATAAAACCAATTTGAGTGATGTATTTTTTTATACCATCCTGACCTGAAATTGAGACTCGATAGTATTTTCTTTTTGTTTTGGCAATTGTGTTAGTTGCGGCTTTTAATCTCATTTTTATCCGCGCAACTATTCCAAAACGAAGAAGTAAATAAGAAAGATCGGACGCTAGGTTTTTAGATTTTGTTGTAGCTGTTATTTCGTGTTCTTCGACACCACCATCACCCTCAAAATAGGCTTTTAGATATGTTGATATTTGTCGATTTGAAAGACTAAAAACAAATCCAGGAACTCTTTTTTCTCCTAAATTTCCTCCACCTCCATTATTATTTACAAAAGAGGAAAATTGTCCACCACGGATATTATATCCACGAATTTCGGTTCGTTTTGGATAGTTGTATACAGGCGAGATTTTATAATTTAATCTCTTTGTATAGTTTCTTACCAAGTTTAAAATTTCTTGATCTGTGTTCGAAATCGTTACGAAATCGTTTTCGATGTGTCCTTCACTAGTTGTGAGGCCAAGAAGGGTCAATAATTCATTACTTATAATTTGGTTTTGATATTTTTCAATATCTGCCCCTTGAATATTGAGTTTGTGGGGAAGTGGAATGAAATTACCATTTTTTATCTCATTTCCTTTAATAGTTTTTATTTTTCCATCCTCAAGAGCAATAAGACAGTGGTCTTCTGTAATTGTTATTTTCTTGCCACTGGAGGTTGTAATCTTGTACAAATTTTTTGGAGAAATTTTCCTAGCTGCTATTTCCACATCTGACCAGACGCCTTTTAGATTTTTATCGAAAGAGAATATCTTTATACCAGGTTCAACAACTCCATCAATTTCATTTTCTAGTTTTATATGCCTCTTTTTTTCAAATAATTCATTTATTAATTTTCCCACCTTTTCTATCTTGATAATTCCATTAGAATTTTGATATAAAACACTGTCGCTATATGATATCGACTTCCCAGCGCCTGAGGTAGCAAAAATTACCATGTTGCTGTTTTGTAGCGAAAATCTGTCAAAAATAATAAAAGATTCGTTTTGTGAGTTTATTCCAAACAATATTCCACGGTCACTACTAAGTTCCGATGAAGTCAAAGGAAAAGTTGTAGCAACACTGGTGGTGTCCATGTTTCTTGTAATATTTAATCTATCCATTCCGAATGGAGCAGTGGACAAAAAGCCAGCTTCCTGATCCAACAGGGCATGTTTACTTACAATTAAAAGTGACCCTAACTGGGACTCAATCTGTTTAGTTACGTGGTTTAACTCTTCTATGGAACTTGCCGGAATAGTTATATAGAAACTAAATTCATAAAACCTTTCGATTCCTTTTACAAGTTGTTCCTGAAGCGACCTTGCGTCTTCAAGTTTGGCTTGGGTTGAAGGGTCAACAATTTTTCCTCTTTCGATATCGGTAGAAAGCTCTGCTTCCATCTCAGCTATTTTTCTTCTCAAATCGTCCAAGACAGATTTCCCGTCAACAGGGTATACATAAAATGAAATGTCCAAACTTGAATCAAAATTGACTACGGGTTCAAGCCAACCCGGAGCAACAAATCTAGGATAACCCCCGACAAAAATGGTTCTAAAATAAACGTCGTTGATTTTAAAGTAATCAAAATCAATTTCAATTGACTGGGGGGCAATGGCATCAAAAACAGTAAGTCCTTGAGAAATGGCAATATTTGGGCTAACCAACTTTGGCTTAAGCTCGGGTGTTGGAGAAGAATTTGGAATTGGGAATTTTGAATCTGGAACGGAGACATCCTGTTGTATTTTGTTTGTGTTTTGATTTGCGTTGTCTTTCATATACGAGATTCTAGATTCTAACTACTAGATTCTATCTATTTATGTTCCAGTACCACTTCCGGTTCTTTCTTAACTGCAGGTTTTTCCGGATTGTAGACCGCAAAATAAAGGTCAATAAGTTCTGCGGTTGTTAATTGTCTGAATTTTATACCCAGACGCCCTGCTTGTCGGATCAGGTGGTCACGCCTAGGGTACAAAATAATTTTTGCTTTTTTAATAACATATGATTTTGGAAAAGGAAGTGTCACACCTCGTTTTGTCAGGGAAGCAATTGATTTACCAATCCCTAACTCAAGAGGGGATAAATAAAGCACAATAAAAAACCTTTTACCCAAGACATTTTTCTTTTTTACAGAATCAAGAATAAATCCTTTATATTCACCCATAAGACGGGCTAGAAGCGGATGAGTTATTTTTGCTGCTTGTTCGTCCAAAAAACTTATGTAACTGCTTATATCTTTTCTTTGGGTTCTAACAACAATTTGGACCGAAAAAGAAAGTGAATTAATCATGGCGGCATAGGCTGCAATCACTGCTGACTGTTCCTTTTCACTAAGTAAACCAAAGTTAAGAGAGGTAGACTCCATAACCAGAGCCGCCCCACCGTCTTTGTAAATAACAACATCGTTGGTTACATCGGCAATAGGTAAATGTTCCTGAGTTGTGGACAAGATGGGTTTATCAGGGACACTCAAATATGGAATTTTAGGTAAATTAATCATAGTTATTGTACTGTCGGAACACTGGACTGAACTTGGGTCGGAATAGTTCCTGTCGGTATTACTTCTTGAATGATTCTTCTTCCCTGAACCAAAATAGGCGGAATGATTTGACCCACCACCTCAAACGACACGGGGGTAAATTCATGATCTTCTTTTTCAGTGACAATTTGATAGTTTCCGTTTTCCAGGGGAGTAATGGTTATAAAATGCCCGACTTTATTGCTTCTTAAGGCGCGCACAGGGCGGCCGGAAGAATCTCTTATTTCCATAATTGCTCCTTCTATTATTTTCCTTTCGGCGTCCACCACTTGTCCGACAACTACATTCGGGTAGGTCGGAGGATTGGGAGGGGCAGCGTCCACTGAGAAGATGGCGGCTGTTGTTGACACCATTTCGTTTCCCACAATGCTGGGGTTTACTTGGGTGGCAGATATTTGCGGGGAAGTGTAAACCGCCTCCTGACGCTTTTCTTCTACAACAAGATGCGGCACCTGGGCGGGGACTTTAACAGGAACGTTTTGGGGAATATTGATTTCTGGTTTGGCTACAGGTTCGGGTTGCTGAGGAACTGGGACAACTGCCGGAGTTTTTGTCGGGGAAACAAGGCCCGATGCAATTCCCATCAAAGTTGCAAAAAATCCTCTCTCGGCATTTTCAAGTTTGTTCGTGGGTTCTGTCTTTTGGCCTGGGGAGGATAAATATTGTTCAACGGCCTGTTCTTGAGGCCCAGGGGTGGCTACCGGGGCGGCTGGCTCGTCTTGAAATATTTTAGGAGGAATGGTTATCTTTTTCCAAAAAAACTCGGTTGGAGCATAAATTGCTCTGAAAAAGGCAAAAATCCACTTTTCCAAAGGACGTTCTTCAAGAGGAAGGAATGCCAAAGCAACCCCTAAAATTGCCGAAAGAATAACAAAGGGCCATTTAATTATTCCTACAAGTGGGGCTGAATAAAAAATGAGAGACACCAAAAGGCCACCTGCAAGTTGGAAGAACTGTTTAAGGGTCATGTCTCCTACCAACCTGAATTGGTACGAGCTTATATTTTGCGGTATTGCGTGTTGTTCCATTGTTAGAGTAAAAGAGTCGAAGAGTATAAGAGTTTAAGTTATGAACTTTTTCTCTTCCCCTTCAATGCTTTCTGAAAACTAAAAAGCAACTTTCTTACCTCGGTTAGATCTTCAGAAACTTCTTTAAATTCAGTATCTGTTATATATCCAAGGTCGTACGAAATTTCAAAAAACACTTCCAACTCGGTTGAAGAGCCAATAGAAATATCTATAAACCTGGCAAAATCTAAAGTTGAATGTTCGGAATATCCTTCTACAATATTTGCAACAATAGAAATTACCGATCTTCTCATTTGGGGCAACAAAATGTATTGCTCCTCCTTTGGATATTTTTTAGTGAGATTATAAGTAGCCAAAACCAACCCTTTTGCTTTTTGAAACACCACCAGCTTGTGATATCCGTAATTTTGAGGTGGCAGTATCATACTTATACTCTCAAGCTCTATAGCTCTTCTACTCTATAGCGTAGCCCGTGAAGTGTTTAATTCAAGCGGTATCCTTTTTCACACCCTGATTGTGATATAATTTAGCTATGACAATCCCTTCCTTTATGCAAACATATCTTCCTTCCTACGACATTAAAAATCTTGACGGAAAAGATATTTCTGTCGCAAGCGAAATTATTACCAAGGTTTTAAATTTGGGGGATGAAACTGCTGTTTCCTGGGTTTTTGATAACTATACGCTTGATCAAATAAGAAAAGTCGTAAGTGCTCCGAAAAAAGGTGTTTGGAATGAAGAATCTTTGAATTATTGGGAGAGTATTCTCAAGATTGATCAAGTTCGCGAAAAAAATAAAGCTATTTTGAACATTAACCCCGTATGATCTACAAAAATATTTTAAGCGAAAAACATTTGGAAGTTTTAAAAAAACTAAAATCTCTTCCAAAAGGAACATATATGGCAGGCGGAACCGCTTTAGCTCTTCAGTTAGGCCACAGAACTTCTTTGGACTTTGATTTTTATACAAAAGAACATTTTGAAACAGAGATTGTTTTAAAAAGTTTTCAACAAGATGTCCCCGACATAAAAATTGAAAGAATCGCAAAAGACACGCTTATTCTTGACGCAGATGGAATAAGCGTTTCACTTTTTTATTACCCTTACGAACTTATACGGAATTTGGTATCGTTTGAGGGAATAAACCTAGCTTCGATCGAGGACGTCGCAGCGATGAAAATGGTGGCAGTGTCTATGAGAGGCAAAAGGCGCGATTTTATTGATGTTTATTATTTGTTGCAAAAATTTAGCCTCGAAGAAATTATTAAGTTTACAATCGAAAAATATCCAAGCTATCAGCCGATGGTTATTCTTAAGGGTCTTATTTATTTTAAAGATGCCGAGAAAGAAGATTTTTCCAGGGGGATAAAAGTTTTTGATAAAGATTTTTCTTGGGAAAAAGTAAAGAAAAAAATCTTTGAAGAGGTGGAAAAATATCAGTCAGCAATTCTCCGATAGATATACAACATAGGACATAGTCCAGAGAACATAGGACATACAACACAGAACAGAGAGCGTGG
Organism: uncultured Gammaproteobacteria bacterium; assembly: GCA_964494885.1. Classification (GTDB taxonomy): domain Bacteria; phylum Patescibacteriota; class Microgenomatia; order UBA8517; family UBA8517; genus GWB1-39-10. Next base: position 83,387 of record CAZBTH010000004.1, read on the forward strand.
AAAAGTTAGAAAGACTTCTGAAGATTTTTCATCATTGCTGTTAGCATTTTTGAAATTTCGGTATTAGTTTCTTGAAATTTTAACAACCCAGATTTATCAAAATCCGGAATTTTCATCAAAATTTCTAACCAATAATCAGTTTCAAAACTAGAACCTCGCGCGATAGCCAAAAATTGTCTGTAACTTTTGCCATAAAATCTACCATACCCCTCAGCAATGTTTGCGCCGATCGAGGCAACAGCTCTTAGAAGTTGAACAACTGCAAACTCTTTAGACTTGGGGAGATTAAATTTTGAGAAATATTCAACCATGTCTTGTACTAGTCAGTATGCTACAATTTGGGCATGGCAGGCACCAAAAAGATTGCTTGTGATGTTACAATTAATTTGTGCAGATTAAACTTTCAGATCATGCAAGGAGTCGTATAAAAGAAAGGAAAATTTCTCTCGCCTCAGTTCTTTCTACCGTTAAAAATCCCGAGGCTTCAGAAAAAAGTTTCAAAGATCGCAAGTTGTTTAGGAGAAAATTTAGAGGGAAAATCTTGGAAGTCGTGGTCATACTTGAAAAGGATCTGTATACTGTAGTTACAGCATATTATTTAGAGGAGGGTAAAAAATGAAAGTAAAATACGATTCAAAAGTTGACGCCTTGTATATTTCTTTAGCGAAAGGAAAATATAACAAATCTCGAAAGATTTCGAGCTCTGTTATGGTGGATGAAGACAAAAAAGGGAAGATATTGGGGGTAGAGATTTTAAATGCCAGAGAAAACATCCCCGCCTTTGACCCTAAAGATGTGGAATTGAAAATCCAAACCGCCTAGCTTCCAAATTTCTAATTCCACCTCCAGCTACCAGGGTTCTAGCTACTAGTTACCAGTATGTGCTATGCTCACAAGCTTCTGTTTGTGAATATATACAAAATCGCCTATTCGTTTGCTTGTTTGGTCGATTTTGGTATACAATTTGGGCATGGCATACAATTGGGGGGTAGACATCTCTAGGCTCAAAAAGAACAAAAAAGAATATAAAAAATGGGAAGTTGAACAACTTGTGAACTTTGGTTTGGGCGGGCAAAAAATCAGCAAGAGCTATTTAAAGAAAAACATGAGTTCATTAAACCTAGACTTTTTTAAAAGTAATTTTCTTAAGTTTTTAATATGGCCAAATCACTCCTGACAAAAAATCAATCTGAGTTCCTGAATTTTTTTGGATCAAATTTAGAATTAAACAAGAACTTCTATCTAACCGGCGGAACGGCTCTTTCAGAGTTTTATTTACAGCACAGATTTTCAGAAGATCTAGATTTTTTTAATGAGAATGAATTTTTACAGACCGACATAACCCCTTTTGTTAAAAAATCGCAGTCAATTTTGGGTTTTGAAAAGTTTGATTATCAAAACTCTTTTAATAGAAATATTTATCACTTAATTTTTCCAAACAGCAACTTTTTAAAAGTTGAATTTACCTATTTTCCGTTTACCCAGATTGAAAGGCCGAAGGAGAAGAAGGGTGTGCTTGTGGACAGTCTTTCGGATATCGCAGTTAATAAAGTTTTCACCATTCACCAAAAACCAAGAGGAAGGGATTATTTTGACGTCTATATGATTTTGAAAAAAGAAAATTGGAGCTTGGAGGAAATGATAATGAAGGCAAAAATAAAATTTGACACCAGAGTGGACCCACTACAACTAGGATCACAACTGATTAAAGTAAAAGATTTGTTAGATGACCCAATTTTGAAAGATTCAACGGTTAAAAGAAAAGATGTTGAAGATTTTTTTCTAGATGAAGCCAGAAAGTTGGAAGATTTGGTGTTAAAAAAGTAGGTTTGAAAATCCAAACTGCCTAACTTCTAATTTCCAAATTCTCCCTCCTAGCTACTAGATTCTAGCAACTAGTTACCAGTATGTGCTATGCTCACAAACTTTTGTTTGTGAATATATACAAAATCGTTTCGTTTGCTTGTTTGGTCGATTTTGGTATACAATTTGGGCACGGCAGGAGTTCCCCTTGCTGGATCGTGATAGAATATAAACATGAGAAACATACAGACGGACCCTAAAATAAATGTAGGTAAACCCACTATCAAAGGGACCAGGATTACTGTGGCTACAATCCTCAATTTAGTGAAGAATGGCTACACAATAGAGAAAATAATTAAGGCTTACCCTGTTCTTAAAAAGAGTGATGTAGAATCTGCTTTAGAATTTGCTCAGGGTAGAATTGAGAGGGAAGAAGTCGTCCCCAGTAATATAAAATTCGGCGTTGCATGATGTTCACATCAAATGATCAAATTTCTTCTTGATGCTAATCTTTCTCCGATCGCGGCTAGTTGTTTAAGAAAACTCAAATTTGATACGAGAAGCATAACAGAAGCAAACCTTGGTCATCTTAAGGATATAGAAGTAGTAAAAATCGCTAAAAGGGAAAAGAGAATCATAATAACTTTCGATCTTGATTTTGGAGAAATTTACCACAGAAGTGAGCAGGGAAACGTTGGAATAGTTGTTTTAAGACTTAAAAACCAAACCCCGGAGAATGTTAATTATGTACTGGGTCAGTTTTTGTCTCAAAATACTGAAAAATTAAAAGAAAACCTACAAAGTTTGATAATTATCAAGGATAAAAATATCAGATTTGTAAAAAAATGAATTTTGAGGAAGGATTAAGATGAATTTCAAAAGAAAAAAGTCAAAATCAGCCCGAGCGGGATGTTTGCTTTGTAAACCATGGAAGGCAGTGGGAAATAGTAAAAAAGCAAAAAGAAAGAGAGATTTAATTTTCTGGGCCTAAACAGTTTTTAGTCCTTCACTTTTAGATCTTAACTATTTATGTTCTGTGTTCTCTGTACTATGCCCTAGCCCATATGCTACAATTTGGGCATGCCCGACAGTGGAATGAAGGATAACGAATCTACAATTGGTATCGCGATGAATCTTGGTGCAATTCCAGGTAATGAAAACTCAAAAGTGCCCCAGCCCTTTGGCATGTCAGAATCTTCAGCGAGGATGTTAAAAGAACACAATGAACTTTGGGAGGCTCAGGCTGCAAACATTCCCCAAACTGCACGCGTTGAACATAAGATTGTAAACCTTCTTAATCCGACCGACCCAAATTATGATCCTCGCGCAGAAGCGGAAATGAGGGGAATGTTTCAGGAGAGAGATAGGTACGAGAGAGACCCTTTGGGTTTATATTCTGCCGCGTCAAATTATGCAGACTCAATGCTCAAATATGCAAGATTACCCCTTGTTGGATCCGCCGAATTTGATTTAGAAGTAGAGAAAATTGCGATAAAAATGGCCAGAACCTCTGGTGGCAAAAAAGGAAGTTCGGACATGAACATTCTACGAAACACAGCTAGACAAGAGCTTACCGTTAATGAGATGGGAATGATAGTTGAGCTTGACAGAAATCTTGGTATGGCGGTTGGAGCAGGAAACAGAAGTGTTATGGAAACTCTTTTAATGCTAGAAGCTTTTGTCCCTCCAAAACCATTTGAAGCCAACATGCAGGAGAGACATTTATCTGGGGCAAAGCAAATGCTTGAAGCTACAGCCCTATACTACAGGGGTAAAGTCCCCGAAAGAATAGCGGGTTGGTATAGAGCATATGACATGGTAAATGAACAACAATATGCTTTGTTTAACATCCTTTGTGCGGCTGGTGGTGGGATGGAAGGATATTATGACGCTTTAAAACAGGCAAGCGAGTCTCTAATTTCGAGAGCTAGATACCATGCAAACGCTCATGATTTTAGGGCTGCATATACTATGGAAGACCCAGGTGTTTCCACAAATGAACTATCAGCTGGGGAGCGTGCGCACATAAAAGACACTCTGGCATCTACCGAAATAAGAGAGCTACAAGTAGAAATGCTTAGCCAAGCCAGGAGGTTGATCATGTTTAATGTTGACGCGGCTCAAGTTGATGTGGATAAACCCGCAGGAAAAGATGGGCTTATGACTGAATCAGACGAAGTAATCAATAGGTATGCCCAAAAACTCAGAAAGAAAGCGGACGCTTTGAGATCTGCCGGCGACGAAGAAGGCGCACTTCGCGTTGAAACACATATACCATCGGTAGAAAATGTTAAGAAATTGAATATTTCTAGTCATAGGGAATTTATGAGACTTGTCTTTGGTGATTTGGACAAATCAAATTGGGTAAAGTGGAAATCACCAGACTCAAGTAGAGAGATCTTTACACCAAAAGAGATACTAACATGGTACGGAAGCAGCGACAAATTAGGAGAGAGAGAAGTGTGGCTTTCGAAAATGCTAGCAGTTCTTACCTGGAAATCAGCAGATGGTAAAGGCATCTCTGAAATTCTTGAAAATGCGGACGAAGCAGAAATATTGAGAATAGCAACAGAAATAGTACAGAAATCATTTAAGATCAAAAACGGCTTAGGAGACAAAATAATGAACGCTGACCCAGCACTTACTGCCGCGAAAATTGCACTTATTTCATGGATAGAAAAAGACAAGGGTTTCCAGGTGTCTGGGTCCTTGGCGTGGATAAATAAATACGGTGATTTTATCGCCGGTAAAAAATTGAGCGAGATTGTCAGAATGTATGACGCTGGTGGTTTGTACAAGTCTTATGATTCTGTAAATCTTTGGGCATATTGGCGTAGGTGGGCAACTTATAAGGCTGGATGGAAATCTGCTACTCAATTTTTTGGACCTGCAAGCGATGCTTGGAGAAGAGACGTTGCAAAACACGGACCAGACTGGCTTCCTCCGCTAGATAGGATAAGAAAAAACAATAAGATAAGTAGAATTCACGATAGATTCTTTACAGATGGAGACATTAAAAGCGAAGATGACAAAGTTAATTTTGTTCTTTGGAGAGCGAGGAGACTAACTGGTAACAGCAAACTCAATTTAAAAGAAATGAATGAACTAATAGCTAATGGAAAATTAAAGACACCAAGTATTGATAAGACTTTTATCGATAAACTCTTGGCAATGGGGTGGACAATGGAATCTGCCTGGGGAGATGTCCCGATCCCTATGTATATGCCTAAGAATTTTAAAATTAATGTTTTCGAAATGATGGTGGATAAATCGACCGGAGATACGGTTTGGGATTTGATGAGGGCCGGAATAATGCCTAAAGATATCGATTGGGATGCTTATAACTATGAAACACTAGATAGAATGTGGGTTAGTATGAGCATGCTCGTCAGATTCGCCCATCTTTTTATAGATCCATATGAAGCACAAAGAGACCCCAGTTATATAGCGTTTTTTGGGGAACCGGGTACACAGAGCATTGCTGAGATGGTTAAAAGGGTGTATCTGGCGTTTAGAGACTTGCCTGAGGGGTACCAACAATATGCTCTTGCTATTGTACCTTTTATGATTGCACAAAACACCGCCCATTCAGTCGGTTTAACTTCTCCAGAACTAGGCTCCGGTAATAAAGAAAAAGTTATGAAGCAATGGAATTTGATGATGGCTCAATGGAAAAGGGCTGCAATGTGGATGCCTCAGGTGATACTTGACGACGAACAGTTGTTTAATGATAAAAAGGCTGATATTCAAAGTTTCCGAAACGATATGGCGCTGATGATTGAATATTATCAACACATTTTTGAAAAATTGGGTCAAGCGGCCTTTAAAGCCGACAAAGGAAAATTGGCAGCTTACTTTGCAGACCAGATGTCGTTGTATAAAGGATCCTTGTCAGAAGAAATGGAAGCTGATCAAGGTGAGGCCACTTTAGATTTTGGAGCTGCTAAGATTACAGAATCATTTACAGATGGTGAAAAGGCAGTTATGGCAGCGCTTTTTGGGGAGAAGAGGTAGGCCAAGGAGAGTTATTACTTTTTTATTGTTTAAGTTGTGCTTCTGCAGTCCTGTTAGTGCTTCTGTAATCCTTTTAGTGCTTCTTCAATGCCAGTCACGAGTCGTCCGAGTCGGCCTTGATCTTTACCTTGTTCTAGGAGCTTTGCTTTATATGCAGCCGTTTGTTCAATGGCTCTACTTACACCGTAATTAACAGCAGCACCTTGGGCTGCGCCTCCAGCCATTTTACCGACGACTCCAAATGGACCAACGGCATCACCAATTGCAGACTCACCAAGAGATTTACCTGCCAAAAATGCTTCTACCATTTCAGATGCCTTTGAAACCATCATTATAGCTCCGACGCTCATGAAAAGGAAGATGAGTCCTGTTATAGCCCCGGCGTTACCGAGAAGTGGTGGACCCCAGAACGATGAGCCGTTGGCGTATTGGCTCCCAAAAAAATAATTGCAGATTGATTGGGTTGTGTCTACAGAGCAGACCTCTCTCATCAAAGTATCAAGACCAAGGCTGCCTGTATATGCATTGATTGGGCCCTGTATCGAAAAATTGAATGCCATTCCGAGAAACTTAAAACTGAAGAATATGAGAAGCCCTGTGATAGGGAATATCGCGAGCTTAGACATAATACCTTTAAACCAACCGGAGAATGCATTGGCGCCCATCGGGCCAGGAAATACACCCATCATAAATTGTAGCGGGGCGACTATTACAGCAAGATAAATTTGCCCCGTGGTTTTAATCAGAATGTAAATAAGTTTAAGCCAATTCCAAAGAAGGATGAAAAACAGAATTATGGTAAACAATACCATGAGAACTCCAAATATAATACTGGTGAGATTTAGTGTTAGCAAAGCAGACAAAGTGACAACAATCGCAGTGACTAAATAGAGAATAAAGTAAAGAATAAAATAAATCAAAATTACCAGAAAACCATCTGATCCACCTGTTAGAAAACGGTACGCTTCTGTTGGGTTTGATGAAAAACCAGCTAGACTAGGCAACAAAGCAGATATGATACCAAGGACAACATACATGAGATCCAGCATTAATCCTGCAATTGCTAAAGAAAAAGTAATCAAAATTAATGTAAATGCTATTCTTGGTAATGCCGACTGAATTGAAACAGATGCTTGCGGTGAAATCTTAATACGGAACATCACCATAAACGCAATTGCAATAATCGCGATTATAAATATGGAGTAGGCCGCATTTCTCGAGACTTTCCAGATATCTGAGATAACTAAAAATCTGCTTAGGCCAAACCCATTGTTTGTTTGTGCGTGCACTTCGCTTACAAGACTCATGCGTCCACGGAGGTCAGATACATAGTGGATAAAAGATAGTGGTCTTTTATCTGAAAAAACCTCAGCCCACAAGTTTTGATTGACAGTAGAAGCAACTCTTGTATTTGGAAATGGATTTGTGGCCTGGGCACTGGAAAAAGCAGTAAGGAGGTTGCTTACGGAAGTTAGGCAGGTTGGAATATCAAACGATCGGTGAATAATACCAATCATACAAGCTGTTGGAGTTGGGCTTTTTACGTCTATCCCGAAAAGACCCAATATTGTATATGGCATATTAAGAATTCCCGAGATGACGCTGAAGAACACCCACTGTGTTTGGGCCGCGGTATAGCGTTCGCCAAAAATATCGCTTTGGGGTGAGGTTTGTTCGTTATAGACTTTGTCATAAAAATCTGGGAACGAAGGATTATACCAAGGGCTACCGGGTCCAGTTGTAGACGAGGCGGCGGGGGAAGGTTGTGGGGTAGAGACTGATGGCGCAGCGTTTACAGCAAAAGGAGACAACAGAGAATTAAGAATTAAGAAGGAAGAAATTAAAATTAAGAACAGACGTTTAAACATAAGATTATTTTATACTAATTTTTGTTTCAATGTAAGAATGCTTGAGTTTAGTATTTTACAAATTTCAGAACATTCTTGAACAAAAGGACTAATTTTGGCCTCAGGTGGGACAACTCATATCTGTTGGCCAGTCAAGTATGAATCTGTTTGCCCCACCGACGTTTTTTATACAATCACCGGTTACCCAATTCCAGACATTTATAATTCCGCCATAAGTTGTGTCTGTGCCATTGTTGTTACAGACACCTCCGTATGTATAGGCGATTCCACACTGATTAGTTGGATCGCATAAGTTTTGAAAATCTGTTGCTCTAAATCTAGACAACCAAGCATGCATTGGTTCGATAAAGGATGAGGCATCGCAAAGTTTTTGTTTTGAGAAGTCAAGAAACTTTTCAAGCTGTTTGACTATGTTTAGTTGATATTCAGGGTCCGGTGTGCTTGTCCCTGGTATCAATACGTTCATGCCAAAATCCTGACCGACTTTGGGGTCACCGCTTAGTTTTGTCAAATAACAATAATTGCTGGCATCTGATTCTTCTAACCACATAGTCAATGAAAAGGCGGGGTTTACTCCATTTTTCTGAGATTCAGATACCACATAATTGTAGCACTCTTCGGCTAGATTGTTATCTGGGCCGGGGCAACTTGTTGTCCACGAATCTGCCAGACCAATAAAACGTGATTTAAATGCCCCTAAGTATTTCTCGGGAACTGCAGAATCCGCAACACTTGGACATGTAGCATTTACTGCCTCAGCTTCACACATTGTGCCATTTACAACCGGACTGCCGAAACCTTTAGGGCGGAGAGCGGTTTGTATTCCGTTTAAAAAATAGTCGAGAACTCCTCCATAGTGTGGGTAATAAAGCTGGGCGTCAATTTTGTCGGACCCATCGGTGCCACCCTCGCCGGTGATGCTTGAATCGTCAGGTTCAATAATTCTCCAAAGTTTAACGTCCTTGTCCGAGGTTCCTCTGTTTACGGTATAGGTCGCTTTGGATTGAGCGGGGTTGTCTGCAATACAACTAACTGGGGAACCTTCCCCCGTCTTTGGGTATATTCTTCTAAAAATTGAGTCGTTGCCGGCAACAGTATTGCTCCAAATTTCATCCGCAAACGGAGTTTTGGAGACAGTGGCGATGGTTGCATAGACTTCAGATGAACATTCTGCGGTGTAATGAAAAGATGAGCAAGTCGGAGGGTCGTCGCAAACTCTTGTTATATTTTTGCATTGTATTTCTGAGACATGGTATTTAACATCTACCTCAACGTGACTTTTGGGATTATCGAACGTGACATCGTCTCCGGGGTTGCTTCGGCTTGGAATGATTCTGCAGGTGGGAGACAAATTCTTTTCAACATCGCTGAGGATTGAACTGCCGGTAGCGTCTGCCGACAGATAGGTGCTTTTAAGCAAGGATGAGAGTTGATAGTTTTCTACCGAGTGGGCAACATAGAGCTGGGGGCTATGAATTATGCTATAGTCGGTTTGGTCTAGTGTTGCCAAGGGAGCGTCGATGTGCGCATTTTGAGCAGTATGGGCCCCCTTTTTATCAACGGTGTTGGCGAGAGGAACGTATTGAAAAAGATCGGCATATTTGTTTGGTACAAAAATGTTGTCAACACACATTACTAAATTAACCCCCGGAATCAATATACAGGTTTTGCCTTTCCATTCGTTATACGCTTTTTGGTACAAGGCATCGTTGGCAAAAGGTTTACAATCTTTATCACACCAAGGAAGAGGGGGGAGACGGCTGTTCCAATGGTCACCGACAGATTGTTCTATAATGCCTCGTGGTATCAATGGGAAAAGATTTGCCATGGCGTTTACAATCGTTGCAACGCTATTTGCCACATTATTCCACCAGGAAAGCTCTCCTTGCCAATCTTTGAGTCTGTATGCAGTTTCTTGGGAGCCCGACCCTTTTCCTGTATAACAATCCACTGGGTTTGTTTTGCCAAGGTTTAATACATTCTGAATCCAGCCGAAAAAACCACCTTCACCTTCTTTTCCACAAACAACAATTTGATTGTGAGTGTTGGCTTCGGTCACTGTTTCGTTGGTTTCCTCGTCAACATATGTTACCTGATCGGTCGAAGACTTGATTACTGCCGAGCGTGTGGATTCTTGGATAACAGAAGGTAGGAGCTTTTTAACAGGTCCTGAAAAATCTACAATTTTGGAAAGCCCCTCTGCTGTTTTTGGGTTCGTGGCGCTTTCAGCCTTGTTGTTTACGCCACCCAAGTACCATGCCACGTAGTTATTAACCTTCTCTCCATCGTCAATTTCGTCTTGACTCTGGCTGCTTTTGGTATCATTGGTGTTGCCTAGAATCGGGAGCTCAACATTCGTCAAGTCGATGTCTATTTTTTGTTCTTTTGTGATATCTGCCGGACAAGAAGTGGCAGAACCGTTTGCCTTGTCACAATAAGAAACTTTTACTTTTCCCAAAACAAGAACAATGTTATTGCCGCACCAGAGAGTGATATGACCGCCTCCCTCACCACTTGTACAGGGTGAGGCCTGATATGGCCTGTCAGAAGAGTATTCAGGGTCGTCAACTAACTCTGGGTCGCAGGGTATTGGGGCGGGAGAAGGAATTGCGTTAGCCGCGCGGGCGACCTTAATTAATAATGAAGAATTAATAATTAATAATGATAAAAAGGAAACAAAAACAAGCAAAGGAAACCTAAAAAATTTTGAAATTTGAGGTGCAGATTTGTGTTCTGACATTTTGCATTTTGGTCATAGGACAACCTTGAAACCTGTGATGTCCACTCCGGTTATGGTCTTAATTAGGACAAGGATCAGATAAGAGATTAAAATTATAATTAAGCCTCCGATCGCATAAGTTAATGTTTTTTGCGCCCCCTCTACAGCTTTAGGGTCGCCACCGCTGGTAATATATTTAAACCCTCCCATCAAAAGCAGGGCAAAAAGAGCAATTCCGGCAAAGCCCAAAAACGCCCCTACCAGGCTTTGAAAAACAGTTCCTAAATCCTCAATTGTGGCAATATCCATACATCAGTAATTCTAATACAAATTTAGACAAACCGAAAGAGACGGGAACATCTCAGATAAATCAGAGAAGCCAGAGAAGGTCGGATAGATCGGATTAATCAGAATTTATACGAACGCCAATTCTTGTGAAGCGAATTTAGTCCTGACTTTCCCTACGACCTAATTTTTGGATATTGTTAGCCTTAAAAATGCCTT
>CAZBTH010000005.1:0-29266 GCA_964494885.1 uncultured Gammaproteobacteria bacterium
GGGGTCACTTCCTCCACCAGCTTACGCTGGTGGTTTCAAGTTTGGAAAATATGAACTCCGATTATTTCAGCACCACTCGCTATCTCTATAAGTTTATCGATTGGAAGCTCGTTTAAATCTTTTATGTAGGAGACATCACCTAAACTCGAGAGTATACTTTGTTGCTCGATGGAAAGTCTATCTTTAATATTAAACAGAACTATTTTCACAATTTTTAATATAGCAAATGTACTAAAAAAATAAAACCCTTAAAACCCTGAAAACAAACTCGTATCACTGTACTAGTACAATAGTACAAAAAAATAGAATACCAACTCTTACTATATCAATGTAGTGAAATTGTTAAAAATCACATTTTAACCAAATTCCAACAAATTGGCTCAAAGCAACTTGTTTTTGAAGATGTAACTAAGAAGGAAAATTGCGATACTTGTAAGAACTATGGCCGGACCGGAGGAAATACCTGCATATCGAGCAAATAATATTCCCAAAACGGATGAGACAACTCCGAAAAAAATTGCATACAACTGAAATTGTGTAATACTTTTTGCCAGATTTTTCGCTGTGACAGCTGGAATAATTACCATAGCTCCGGTTAACAAGGTCCCCAAAAACTTAACCCCCAAGGCCACAACAAGTGCAATCAAAAGCAGATAAATTAAATTTACTTTTGATACGTCGATTCCTTGTGACTTAGCTAAGTCCTCGGATACAATACCTAGAAGAAGTTTTTTAGAAAAGACATAAGTGGCAGTAAATATGATAAAAGCTCCAACAATCGTCATAATTCCGTCCATCACCTCAATTTTGTCTATATTCCCAAAAAGTGCTTCAAGCAATTCCGGTTCGGGGGTAATAAGAAGCCCCAATGAAAGACTTGCGGTAAAAAAAACCCCGACAAGAGCCTCAGGGTAAACTTCCGAGCGTTCTCCGAGGTACCAGATGCCAAAAATTGCGATAGTAAGGGCGACCAGAGCCCCAAAAAGCGGATTAATTCCAAGGGTTAGGGCAATTGCTATCCCGGGAAGTGCTACATGACTTAATGCGTCTCCCACCAAAGACATTCTTTTCAAAACCATAAAACTACCCAAATATCCGCTAGTAGCGCCAATAAGTGCTCCAACCGATAAAATTAATAAAAGACTATTGTTCATTAGATTCATTATGGTTGTGATGTTCGTGATGCAAATATAGGTTTACCTCTTCGCCATACATTTTTGTCAGAGTTTCTTTGTCTATAACTTTCAAGGGTGGTCCAAAACATATTTTCTCTTTGTTTAAACAAAGAACATTGGCGGCGTAATGATTAACAACCTGAAGTTCGTGCGAAATAAAAATAATTGTAAGGTCTTCCTTTTCCTGAAGTTTGTGAATTAAAGAATAAATTGTCTCCTCCCCTGTTATATCTACCCCGGCAGTCGGTTCGTCAAACAAAAGTACTTGCGGATTACCCAGAAGTGCATAAGCAATCAACACTCTCTGGAGTTCACCGCCGGATAATGCCCCGATTCGTGTCCTTAGAACTCGTTTGTCATTATGCAAATGCTCAGATTCATGTTGAAAACCCACCTCCAATAACACCTGATGAATTTTTTCATTACTATCTTCTTTAAATCGTAAAAATTCACTAACAGTTAAAGGAATATCTTTTTCGACAAAAAGTTTCTGAGGTACATAACCAATCTTAATATTTGGAGCCCATTCGACTTTACCATCAAAGGGGATAAGGCCTAAAAGGGCCCTGAAAAGAACCGACTTTCCGGCCCCGTTTGGACCAATTATGGCTAGAGTATCATCCCTTTTAATTTCAAAGCTGATGTCATCCAAAATTATATGATTGTCAAATTTAACTTTGAGACCACGAACAGAAAGAATATTTTCTTTTTCCATACAATATTATGATACCATTCTTTTCCCAACTCTTTGAGAGAAAACTTTTCGCTCAATTGTCTCTTCCAGGATTTGGTCGGCATCTGTTAAAGCCTTATCTTCCGGCCAAAAACCCAGCGTTGTTAAAAGGCTATAAATAAAGTTCATGCGGAGATCTTTCAGTTTCTTGGTTTTTTTGAGCTTATTTAAATATCCAAGAATCAAATTAAACAAATCCACATTGATTTCTCCGTCGTGAGTAATACGACCAACAATTTCAGCAAAATAATACGCCAACGAGACTTTGTTCAAACTAGTCCGGATCTCTTTAAAGTCATCGATCATTTCAACCTCAGTCAGATAATCCAAGCTGTGACCTTTTGTCGCCTGAAAATTAACCAGACTAAAAACTTCGAGATGCCCCCTTTTACGGCTTTTCGGTTTTCTAATCCCCTTTGCAAGTAAACTCAACCTACCAAAGTTTTTGCTGAATATTACCAGGATCCTATCCGCCTCACCAAAATTACGTCTAGCCAAGACGATTCCTTCTGAAGTATAACTTCGGAGCTTCATCTAAATTCCAATTTTGAGTTCTTTGTCCGCCTTTAGGTAAAATTCTTCAATACGTTTTCCGAGTTTAACCGAATATAGAAATCCGTCGGTACCTGGTTGTTTTTGGATCAAAAGTTTGTAATTTTTAGTGACTTTAAACGGCAACTTATATTCAAACGTAACCTTGGACACGCCTTCCGGTCTAAGTTGAAAAAAACCTGCAAAAACGGTCTTACCCAAATCATCGTAGGGTTCAGATTTTTCATCCAAACCTTCAGAGGTAACCAGAGTGCTCCCTTGCGGAACATATACTCTGACCCAAGTCGGGAGTACGGAATTAAGCCAACCGTCATGTTTGGCCGGATTTTTATAAGTAATTGTCAAAGTTTTGGTAACCGTTCCGTCCGAGCCAACCTTAATATCCTGATTTACTTCTTCTGTTGCGTAAAGATTCGATTTACGCCCGCCAAGATTTGCGTCATTGATATGAAGATAGTCACCATCATAATTTTTAATTGTTCCCCCAAGTCCGAAGTCCGACACTGCCGTTTCGACCCGCTGATCGAACATATAGAAAAGAACATGTTTTTCAATTAGGGATCTAAAGCCGGCATCAAAAAGAGCCGGAAGTTTTTCTTTGGGTTGTCCAAAGGCGTTGGCCAGAATAGAATTCATAAGAGGGCCAATTATCTTCTTTCTATTGTCAGAGTTTGGTGGACGTAAAATTATTTTCCCTGTCACCGGGTCCCAAATTATCGGACCTTCTACATCTGCAAAGCTTTCAAGCTCGTGAATTACCTGAGGACAATTGCACTCGGGGTCGATCTTTGTACTGAAATTCCCAAAACCGGGCACACCAATGGGGCCAATTGCGTCAAGCAAATTGGTAAGAAGTTGTGTATCAACCGCAATAATTCCGTCGATACTGCCCACCCCCAACTTACTAATAGCACTTGTAAACATTTGCATGCTGACACCAAAATCAGGAGACCAATTCATATCCCGTAAACGTAAATTCTGAGAAAGTATATAAGGTCCTTTAATATACTTGATTATAGGCTCAGGTGCCCGAATCGAAGGCTTATACTGCGCGTCTAAATTGTAAATATCGTTTGATGATACAGGTTCAAATTTGGCTTTATCAACTTTCATCACCGCATAAGCAGTCATAAAACCCCCGGTGGGTCTCAACTCTTTATCATTCTGGAAAAGTATCATATATGTTCGTGGAGTGTCCATTCCGAGAAGATATGGGGCATTTTCAAGCATTGGCTTGCCGTTGACAATAAAATTTGAGGCCTCGACAACCAAATTCTGAGCAGTCTTAATCTGAGAACGAACTATTTTGCCTTTATAGACTTCAGGGTATCTGTCAGGGTTAATCTGAGAGATTTCGTCGCTTACAATTTTTGCCTTTGCCGAAATACTATCTATCTTTGGAAGTAAATCGGGGATAGTTTTTACTATGAAATCAATTCTATCTTGCGTAGTCTGTTCACCTGTTTTTGCCCCCATGACAGATGGGGCTCCACCCTGCAAACCCAATAAATCAGAATACGGCTCAATTGTTGTAACGACAATCTGCCCAGCTTCAATCCCCGCCTTAGCTGCAGTAGTCGCATGGTCACCATCTTTCACATAGGGACCTATAAAGGGCAAAATCTTGGCCCAGGCGATTAATTTATAGGCGGTCCGGAAATCAGCCAACTTCGTATTTGTCTGGTCAAGTCCCGCTTTTATTTTAGCCAAATCTTTACTTTGGGCATCTACTGAAAGTTGATTTAACGAAGCGACAAGTTTAACTCCTTTCTGATAAACCAAAAGGGTGGCAACAAGGTTGTATATGAGGAAAACTGAGAAAAAAATCAGGACTATTAACCAAACTTTTTTGGCTTTACTACGTTTAATCTGCGGCTGACCTTGACCGGTATCCACCGGGGAGGAAGACGAAACTTTTTCTTGCAAAACTTCAATTTTGGGAACCAATATAGAAGATTCTTCCGTCTGTTTAGGCAACTCATGATCTAAATTTATTTTTGGTAAACCTCCGCCCGAATCTTGCATAATATTAATCATATAACATAGATTGCAATTCGAGAAGCACTAGACTGCGCCAACTCCAGTTATCATCGCAAGGGGTGTTTTTACAATAATAGAAAGATCTGTCAGTAACGATTTTTTGCGTGCGTAATCCGCATCCATACGTATCCTTTTATCAAAATTTATATTGCTTCGCCCCGTAACCTGCCAATAACCGGTGATTCCCGGTTTTACGGTTTGAGTTTCTTTAACATATTTTTCGGTCCCTCTGTATCGATTTTGCTGTTCATGTATTTCATCGGCATGATAAGGTCTTGGCCCCACGATACTCATTTCTCCTTTTAAGACATTAAAAAGCTGAGGCATTTCGTCTATTGAATATTTCCTTATGAACTTCCCAAACCTGCTGACCCTCGGGTCGTTGTGCAATTTGAAATTTGACCGCTTCCACTCTATGTACAGCTTCTTAAATCTGGGGTCCTTAGTAATTAAATAGTCAGAATTGACAGGCATTGAGCGGAACTTATATAAACGGAAAGTTTTACCGTCTTTACCTATCCTCTTCATATGCTTATTAGTCCTTTCTACAAGAGCAGGACCGGGTGAAGTGATCCAAATAATTACAGCTGTTAGAAGCATCACCGGTGAAAAAAGAATAATCAAAGAAATAGACATTACTATGTCCATTATTCTTTTTAGAAAATTGTAAAGCATTATTATTAGAATTATGTTAGTGCCAACCTTCTATTTTTGACTTCCTTAAGAGCTTCGCTAACCTGTCCCGTTTGATTTTTGTCACAAATTAACAAAGCATCGCCAGTGTCGACTACGACCAGATTGTCAACGCCCACTAAAGCCACTACCTTATTGAGATCATCGAGCTTAACAAAGTTATTCTTGCCATTAAGATCAACTATGTTGTCTGATGTTTTATATAAACCCCTGGCCTTCAAATATCTGTCCAGCGATTCATATGTGCCAATGTCTGTCCAGATGAAAGGATGCTCAACCACCAGCGATTCCCCATTCGCGTGAACCTTCTGAGTGACATCTTCCAGAGGCCCGGGGGGCATTTTGGCGTATTCGGTTTTTACATCCCCCCCACTTACGATATTCATTAAGGGCTCATACCATTCTAGTTTGTAAGTCTTAAGCATATTAAGCAAATTGCGCGGCGTCATGCAAGTGTGATTGGTGTGTATCAAAGCCTTGTTTTCTTTAATAAGTTCTTCTGTTTGTTCTTTTGTGCCGCGCCAAACGAATTTATCAACCTTGAACACCCCAATTTCGTTTTCGGCAGTAATCCTGTCGCCCTTTACTAAATAGTCAACTCCCATAACAGAATAACTGGGTTTAAATCCACCGGTAATGTATTTTGTTTCGTTTCTAGCCAGAGAATCGCAAATCATCATCATTTTAATAAAATCTTCGGTAGGTTCCCTCAAATCGTCAACCTGAACAATCATAAACGGCTCATCAGCTAATCCTTTCTTGTACAAAGTTGCCGCAATGAAACCGGTAGCAGGTCCTTGATTGCGCATTTCAGGTTCAATAATGTAATTTGAAGCAGGAATATCCGGAGCCTGTTCCTGGGCCAATATCACTTGATCCTCATTTGTGGAAACATAAATTTCTTCCGTCTTAAACTTGGTCCTCAAACTTTCGTAATTAATCTGAAATAAAGACTTGTCCCCGATAAGCGGAAGGAAATGTTTGGGTTTTTCTTGACGGCTAATCGGCCAAAGTTTAGTGCCAAAACCGCCGCATATTATTACGGGAATCATACGTTGTTATATTTTACTATATTTTGATATGAGTTTTCTGATCTTATTTTTGAAGACTCTTTTAGAAAATCTTTTGGCATTAATGTGTAGATTATCAACTAAGAACTCCATTTTTTCAAATCTTTTCATAGCTTGAGTTAAACTTTCTGGTTTTTGTTCTTCAAAGAATATACCTGTTTTACCTGGAATGACAGTATCAATTGCTCCTCCCCTTTTATAAGCAATCACCGGAACACCCATGGATTGGGCCTCAACTGCCGCGATTCCAAAGTCCTCCTCCTGTGGCATAATTAGGGCTTTTGCGCCTAAATAAATATTCGCTAATTTTTTATCAGAAACTTTTCCCATAAATTTAATGTTTTTCTGGGCCATTGCTCTTAGTCTTTTTTCGTCCCTTCCCGTCCCGGCAATTACCAGAGGACTTCCAAGCTTATTGAACGACGTAATCGCCAAATCTATTTTTTTGTATCTAACAAGCCTCGAGATTATTAAATAATATTTCCGTTCACCCACTTCATTACTACCAGGGCTCTGACTGGCCAAGCTTTGCTTATATAGTAATGAAGTATTTACGGGAGGAAATATTATTTCGGAATCTCTGAGGTAGTACTTTTTGATTCTTTTTTTAACTTCATTTGAAATGGCAATCATTATGTCCGGTCTTTTAGAAGCCTCCGCATCCCATTTTCTCAGACATTTGACAAGTGGTTTTGCGATTACTTTAAAGGTCCGACCTTTAAAGTAATCGTTGTAATGGCTCCAAAGATATCTAGTAGGTGTTAAGCAATAGCAAATATGTAAAGTCCCGGGTCTTGTTTTAATTCCTTTTGCCGCTTCACTCGTCACAGAGATTACTACATCAAAACCCGAGAAATCAAAGGATTCAAAAGCAAGGAGCATCAACGGAGCAAAAAATTCGTGGTTGGATTTTGCAAACGGAAATTTCTGTAAAAACGAAGTTACGACCTTTAAAAAAACTTTTGCCCACTTGGCATTCTTTTTATCATAAACCGAAGTATAAAGAGGTGCATCGGGAAAAATTTCATGGAGAGCCAAGAGAACGCGCTCAGCACCTCCCCACTTGTTTACCCTGTCGTAAACAATAGCGACTTTATGTTTTGCCCGAGCTTTCATAATTTCCCATATTCTATCACCTTGATATGCTAAAATTTGTTTTATGGCGGGTATGGTTGGAAAAAGGAATATATTTAACAGACTTAACCCAACAACATTATTCGGTACGTGCCTTATAATTGCCGTCATTTTAGGTTTAGTACTTCGATTGCAGAGTTTTGATATCCTACCGTTCGACGGCCACGCAATGAGACAGACCGATACGGAAAGTGTCGCATATAACTTAGCTTTCAGAAACCATAACATTCTTTATCCTCAAAACAGCTTGATGAGACCTGTCACCAACGAAAATGCCTATTTTTTCTTAGAATTTCCTGCGTACGAGTATACGATTAGTTTGCTCTATCGGGCTTTCGGCTGGCATATCGAACTGGCCAGGTTGGTCAATTTAACTCTCTATATGATTTCGGCATTATCCATTTTTTGGTTTACAAAAAAATTATTTAATTCTTCCGGAATCGCCTTTTTTACTGCCTTCTTCTATACATTTGCCCCCGGTTCAATCTTCTTTTTGGGTCATGCAATTCATCCTGATGTGTTCGCAATCTGCATGTATCTGGTATCTTTAACTACGTTTCTATTATGGAAAGAGAAATATAAAGCAAGGTGGTTATTTATATCGTTACTTACCCTTAATCTTTCGATAGCAACCCGACCGTTTATATTGATAGGACTTCCCGCCTATTTATTCCTGTTATGGACAACGAAATCTGCGTACTGGGAATATCTTCTATATACATTCTCCAGTCCCATGATCTATGGATTTTGGAAAGTGTGGCAACTCAAATTTAAATCTGCTGACAGTAGTTGGGAAAATTGGATACTGGGAGGAAGAGATGGTTTATTTACATACGAAATTTTTGTCAAACAACTCATTTTTAAAAATGTGATCGGCGAAGTAATGGGTAAAATAACATCCTTTTTTGCAGCATTGGGTCTGGTCAATTATTTGTTCAAACGCGATAAGAAATTGTCATTTGTGTTGATGTGGCTTTTGTTTATTCCTATATATTGGCTAATTGTCCCCAATGGCAACATTATCCACCAGTATTATGCAGACGTCTATATCATCCCCGTTGTTATGTTGGCCGGATATGGATTGTGGCATTTATTGCGTTATTTATGGTCTAAAAATGAATTTGTCGGTTTTGCCGCTGCTTTCCTTGTTGTTCTTTTCACGATTTATAACGGATACCATACAAGCAGTTATTATTTTCTTGATGTAATCTCCGATAACCAACAACAAATAGCCAAAGAGATTCAAAAGGCTCTCCCGGAATCTGCAAAAATAGTCTATTTGGCCAAGGACAATTCCATACCATTTTCGGTATATCACAGAAAAGGGTGGATGTTGGGTTACTATCCGTTGGATGTCGATTCCACGGCAAAAAGTGTATTGTCTATGAAATCGTTCGGTGCAGATTATGTAGTAGCGGGAATAAATAATACGGATCTTGCACCTGAGGAATTTAATATCTTAGTAAAAAACGTCGACCTGTTCTATTCTTCAGAATATATACAAGTCTATAAATATCGATAAGGAGTGGCTAAACTTCCGTGTAAACTTTTAGTGTTTCCTTGGCCATTTTAGCCCAAGAATAGCGTTTTGAAAATTTTTGACCTTCTAGGATTCTCTTGCGACGTGCCACCGGATCCATCTCTATTACATTTTTCATTGCCTTCGCAATTGAGGAAGAATTAAAGGGGTCGAAGTATGTGGCGTATCTTTGGTAAATTTCTTTAAATACAGGAATATTTGACGCTAGTAATAAAGTCCCACAACTCATTGCTTCAAGGCCCGGAAGGCCAAAGCCTTCGGAAAGAGCGGGAGAAATAAATCCTAATGAATTCTTATACAACGAGCCCAACTCGGAGTCCGGGACAAAACCTTTAAGCTTTACAAATTCCCCGGCATTTAGTCCAGAAATTACATTTTCGAGTCTTTTTGTAAAAATATTTCTCGCAGAAGCGATTACGAGAAAGACCTTTTTATCTGTATTTTTATTAAGTACCACCATCGCTTCAATAAGCCGATTAATATTTTTGTGAGGATATGCATTTCCGGCATAAACAAAATAAGGGTTGTCAATTCTTGTTTCATTTTGAGTTATATGGTTATCAAAACCCTCATAAATCACTTCGGTCTTTGAATCCGGTAGGTCGAAATATTTCTCCAACCTCTCCCTAACTGCATACGACGGGACGATTATCCGGGAAGATGCGAGGATTGCCCTTCTGAATACAAATTTATAAACAGATTGCTTCAAAAAATATAACGGCCATGGGAGAGTGGACGCAGAAAGTCCGGCAAAATCGTGCATCAGCATATCGTGGATCGTAACAACAAACTTTCCTCTATACAAAACGGGTACGTTAAAATGTGGAAAATGAACAATGTCCGGTTTTTCTCGTGTGATTATCCAAGGAAGAAATATTTGCTCTGAAAAACTATAATGGTGCAAGTCGGCAAGCACTTTTTTCCAATTTGCGGGAAGGTTTAAATTAACAAAATATTTTTTTCTGAGAAGAAGTATGTATTCGTTTTTTTTGTCTAATTTGCCCAACTCCCTTACAAGATTAATTAGATATCTGCCTAAACCGGCATTTTCCAAACCATAAAGTCTACCGTCAATGAGAATCTTCATCTTCGGTGTAAAAATTTTCATTTAGTATGAAGAAAGTATCGCTACCCGCACGTACCGAACAACCTTGAAAAGATTGATTCCCAGAAGAACGAAGTAGTCGAACCAGACTGGATATTTTTTCCACAAATTCTTTCTAAAAAATCTTTCCATTGAAGCAACCCCCGACATTCGAAGCTTTTTTCTCTGTTGAGGGGTTACTTTATATTTCCACTTCGCGACTTTTCCCTTGGTCACCCCTTTTAAATGTGTAATATACACACCCGGATAATAAACAAGTTTGTAACCCAATTTAGAAATCTGGTAACAAAGGTCCACATCTTCTCCGTCAAAGAAATAGCCTTCATCATACCAACCGACCTTGTCCAATATTTTTTTCCAACTTAAGAAAAAGGCCCCTTGTATTGCCTCTACCTCATGAGTCGATGTATCCGGAATGTATTCATAATAGTATTCCCGGGTTTTACCGAGAATTAATCGATTGAAAGATATCCAGGGTGTGGGAAATCTTCGACGAACATCTTTATCCATAGAGCCGTCAGGTAAAACCAACTTACAAGTCACCGCCCCGACTTTGGGGTGTTCTTTTAGATATCTCACCGTTAAACCGAAAACGTTTTCGTGAACAATTGTATCCGGATTCAAAAATAAGACCATTTCGCCGTGAACTAAAGGTTTCGCACGATTGTTCCCTGCGGAAAAACCATTATTAGGACCCTCAATAAGTGTTACCCAAGGAAATTTTTTCTTAATCATCTCTGGGCTGCCGTCAGTTGAAGAGTTATCCGAAACTATTACTTCCATGGGGACTTCGTGCATATGAGATTTAACTGAGTTGAGACAGTCCTCAAGAAGCTCCTTGGTATTATAATTCAAAATTATTACGGACAATTCAGGTTTTGTGGCTGTCATATGCTGTATCCTCGTAAATTCTATCGAGATATTCACTCATTTTATACCAACTAAATTTTTCTTCAACCAGCTTCCTTGCATTTTCAGCAATGAATTTTGCCTTTTTCTCGTTTCCAATAATTTCAAGGGTTGACTGGGCGAGGGAGATAGGTTCATCCTGAACTATAATATTTTCTTCATTGGTAGCTCCCAAGCCTTCCGCTCCGACAGAGGTTGTGATAAGCGGAAGTTTTGCCGCCATTGCAGCGAAATGTTTTAATCTTGTTCCCCCCGGACCTCTGAGAGGTGATACGAAGGCTGTAGATTCATAGTAAGCATTTCTTATACCTTCCTGATCGTCCTCTTTAAGGTTGTCTACGATCACGTTTGTCCTCCTTCTATTTAGAATCGACTCGGGAATATGTTGCCCGACAATCCACACTTTCACAGACGGATTTTTCTTATGAATGAGAGGAAAAACTTCATCGAGAAGTAATTCTGCGGCTTCAACATTTTGCAACCATTTAAAATTTGCGACGAAAAGAATTTTTGGATTCTTTTGACTCCAGCTTCCCTTAATCTCAAAAAAATCTAGACTTACACCGTTGGGCACCAACCCCACATCTAAATCTGGTGCAAGTTTAAGCATTTCTTTTTTGTCTGCTTCAGACACCGCGACAACACCATCAGCTTTTTTCCAGAAACTTGTTTCCCAAAAACGGAGTTTGGCTACATCTATAGAAAGAAGTATTCTTACGAAAATATTCTTAATACCCTTCACAAAATGTCTGTACACGAGGTATTCAATGGTCTGCTCCACAAGAAGAATGGGAATTTTGGTTTCGGGAATGTGAGGCATAACATAAAAAGTCTCAGCATGAATAAGATCATATTTATTTTTTTGAATCTCAGCTTTTACGGCTCCTTTTTCTTTAGGAGATAAATTTCTTATAACCAGAAACGGATAAGGGCCAAAACCTGTCAGAAGAATATTTCTCAAAGTCCAGGGGGATTTGGATCTTTTGAAAACCTGCACTTCTTTGCAATATTTTTGAAGCTCGGATACAAATTTTTTCTCCTGGTCATCTTTAATTAAAGAAAAAAGAGTAATATCGTGTTTTTTGCTTAAGTCTTTTATCAAGTTATAAGACCTTATTTGCCCACCGGAAGAGTCCGGAAAGGGTAAATACGGAGTGAGCATAAGTATTTTCATAGGGTAATGTTCATATCGGGTAAAAAATACTTCGATATGATCGTTAATATCTTCATTGTTGTTTCGTAGAAAGTGGCTTATTCAAGTCGATAATTATAAATTTATCGGTTTTCTCGAGTGTGGCAAACCTTGCCGTAAGCATTTTAGCGTCCGCACTTCCCAAGTCCACCGTTACATAATAATCCGCGCCATGTTTAATCATGTTGTCTATTGAGTCATCAATAACAGGCCAACCCTTACGGTTTGTTTGATATAAGAAAGAAGTATCCCCAATATATGGCGCAATTACCAGCGCGTCTTTGGGGGTGACTCTGTCAATTTCCCTTCCCGCTTCGATAATCTCGGGGTGATTTATATTGTAGTTGCCGACAATCTGGTTCCACCCTGTTATAAACATTACAACTATTGAAACAGCTAAGGAAATTCTCACAAGCCATTTATTGAAAGTCTGTTGACTCCAGAGGTAAGCCGATCCCGAAGCAAGTGCCAGGGCAATTGCCGGCATAACCATGATCTGGTAATAATCATGCATCACATTGGCCGAGGCAATGACAACTATATATAAAAGTATCCCCATCAGAAACCATTGGATGAATAAATTTTTACCTTTGGCATAAAATACCCCAAAGGTAAAAGGGATTAGTCCCAACGAACCCAAAATCAAATGCCCTAATCGCTCCCCAAAGATCCAGTACCAAAAAGAGGGTTTAAAGCGAATTCTGTCGCCGTTAAAAGCCCAAAGATAAAGAGGAATCCCTTCGGAAAACCTTGCTTCCCAAGTACGCCAAATAAAAAATGGCAAAAGCGCAATGGCCATGAATACAACTCCTTTAATCCACAACTTTTTAGTTATTAATATTTTTTTCAAAGTAAACTTTTGAATAGCAAGATAACCAATTGGTAATAGGTAGAAGCCAAAATAAGGTTTAATAAGCATCATCAGAGAGAAAAATATTGCAGATGAATATAAGAAAAAGTCACCGCCGTCATCAAAAAACTTAATGAAGAACCATAACGATATTATTCCAAACATGACCCCCATAGGATCGGGCAGGATTACACGGGTAAAATAAATGTTGTAAGGAACAAACAAATAGAAAAATTGAGCCAATAGGCCTCCCCACTTTCCTATAAACCTTTTACCGATAAGGTATAAGAAAAACGAAGTAATTAAGGCGCAAGCAATTGTAATCAGTCTTGCCCAAACTTCTAAAGAAATGGATCGAATGTTTGTTGCCAAAATCGCATTCAGGGCGTTATAGAAAGGAAACTCCACCATCCTGTAACCGTTGGGGTTAAAAATTCTGCTTTGAACACTTGAGATGTCGTGATATCTGGGGAGAAGTAAACTGATTCCTTCCGTAGTATAAATCCTGGAAACCGAAGCAGTATCTGCCTGTCTCCAAGAGTGCCAATCAGCAATGGGGCTCTGGATTTTGTAAAGTCTCACAGCAAAGCCCAAAATTATAATAATTGACAAAATTAAATACTCAAAATATTTTGACTTCAAAAACCGAATATTATTCATGTTCGTATTGTTTATTTTTAACCATATATACGGCTAATCCTAATAATAACCAAAAAAGTGTTGCAAATTTTGAGGCTTCAAATAAGTCTATGAACAAAGCGCTCAAAAAGGTACCCAAAACTCCTCCAAAAAGGCCTACCAAAAACCCGAAAGAGAGAGGGTCTAATTTACGAATTACCTGAATGGAACTAACAAATGTATTTCCTATTCTGAAAAATATGAGCCAAAAAGCTAAAAATCCAAACAACCCTGTCTCACCCAACATTCTCAAATAGTCATTGTCTGTCGCTAAGTCAATCGAGGAGTATCCAGTTCCCAAAATCGGATTAATCATAAAGCCCCTAATAGCTCTTGGCCATTCAACATATAACCGGATTGAGGTTGACCTATCTTCAATTACGGGAACCGATGTTGGTGTCGGAGTACTCAAATCTACCCGTCTTGTTGGAAGCGCTACTTCGTCAGCGTATACGGTAATAGATGGACGAGTCATTCCGAAAACTTTTATTAACTGTTTAAATCTTTGGTTAACTCCAGACGACATTAATATCAAAAATACACTGACAGCCAACACAATCGCCATTGCTTTAAACTTTTTGGCCAACATTAAAGCAAAGGCCACTGCACCAAGATAGGAAATTTGACCTGTCCTAGAAAGAGAATTGAGTAAAAGCCAAAGTCCGGCTCCCGAACCTATGGTAAATGAAATTTTACTAAGTCTATCTTTCAACAAGAAAATCAGAGTAATAAAAATAGGCAAAACCAAAACAAGAAATGCGGCCAAATCATAGTGTCCGGCAAAAGTTGAGTTGATATGGCTCCCGGGAGTCCAAAAAAGGGCAACGCCTTTGGAGTACTCCATGTTTTGAGTAATTATCACAGGAAAACGAAAATACATCTCCCCGACCCCATATATCAATAAGGCAACAACTACCATTAACAATATTTTTATATAAAAATCCAGGTTTTCGGATACTTCATCCTTTGATAATAGAATAAGCACCGCAAAAAAAGGTACCGCATATTCAATTCTACGCGCCCAATGCAGTAAGCCCAAAGCAGGCACAACGGTTTGGGTAAGATAAATTCCGGCAAAAACCGACAAAAGCCCTACCCCAAAAAATATTAAAAAGGCCTGAACAATTGTGTCTTTAAAGAAAGACTTAAAATTGGGCAAAATCTTAACCAGTGTCAGAACGGCCAAAATGGAAAGAAGTAGATCTTCGAAACGTACCGCAACATAAGTTCCGGGAACTTTAATAAGTGGAAATTTAGGAAACAAAGGAACTATTATTAAAACAGCGGCAATTAAATATTTTGAAACTGTATTAAATCGAGGCAAAAGCTTTGACATAAATTTTAGCAATTTTGGAATCGACAAAACTGTAAAAGAAAATTCTAAGCAAGGACCCAACTTTGAGAGTAAACGTTAGTATGGGAAGCTGCCAATTAGGGTAATGTTTTCTGTAAAAAAGCTTCAGGTTTCGCATTTCAAAAATTGTTGCCTTCTCACTGCCGTTGGTCATTTGGCCGTAGTGGACTATTTTCCACTCCGGTAAGTACCAAGATTCCCATCCGGCCTTATGAAACCTATACGCAAGTTCTACTTCTTCAACATATAAAAAGAAGTCCTCATCAAATAGACCCGCCGCATCCATTGTGGCTTTTCTCATTAAAAAGAATGCCCCAGTAACCCAATCCTGCTTCTGCGACTTTTTATAGTATGCCTCATTTTTATAAAACGGAGAACCGGGATGAAGCGGATGATAAGGCTTCATCAATTTATCAACTCCAGGGATATCATCCACAAAAGTCATCCATGCAAATACCCTAGGGAGTGTCGGAAAATACCCGCCGGAACCTTGAAATGTTTTTCTGTCGGAATTTAGAAGCGCGCACGAGGAAAGTCCCACTTTGGGATGCGCATCCATCCAGGCAACCATATCTTTAAATATTTTTTTATCGATTATCAAAGTGTCTGAATTCAAAAGCAAAACATATCGTCCTCGAGCAATCTTCATTCCATAGTTATTGTTTTCACCGAATCCGTGATTCTCATGCTTTTTTATCAGAGTTACCTGGGGAAATTCTTTTGCGACCATGTTGGGAGTGTTGTCGGTTGAGGCATTGTCTACGACTATGACTTCACCCGATATTCCGTCGAGTGCACTGTAAACAGACTTAAGACAATCGCGAAGCATTTCTTCGATATTTGTAGATACTATTACTATTGAAATGTCTATGTTGTTTCCTGACATATTTGGAATTATAGCAGTATTCAAGAAAACCTCACAGCTCACTGTGAGGATGAATTGAACACAGATATGTCATCCTCCCTTATGGGGAACCTCGCACCTAAATGCGAGGAGGATGTCATACCTTATTTTTTTTGCCTCGAATGTCATAAAGTGTTTGTTTCCACGATACACCAAGCACCCAAGCAGAAAATATTATTCCTGCAAAAACTGCAATTCGTACTGGCACCACACTGGGAACATATTTTATGATTATTTTTTGTCTGAATTTACGACCATCAATTACTGCATAATTCTCCTCACTTTTGGGCTCGTACCCATTAACATAAAGGCTTTCTCTAAATGGATGTGTGATCTGCTCCAAAAAAGTACTTCTTGTTTGATCGCGAATAAGTGTCTGAGCGTTTTCAGGGGGATAATTTAAACGGTAAGTAGGAAGCTTGATGTCATAGACAACCGATTTGTCAAACTGATTTTTGTACCAAACCATTACCTGATCCCGGGTAAAGTTTGTAAAATACCCGCGTCTTAGTGGAGTTTCCAAGTCAGCCGGTTCATTCGATTGTATAGAATCCGGTGGAGGAATGGGAAAATCCGGATTTGGAAGCAACAAACAGAATAAAAATACTGCCGACAATACAACGCTTATTAATATTAATATTTTCTTCATATTTGCCACTTAAATACTGTACAGTATTTAAGTATTTCTATAACCAATCTGAAACTATCTGTGCTAATTCCTTTTCTTTTCCGTTGAACCCATGGTCGGCGTCTTTGATAATTTCGTATTTGAATTCAGGTTTTAGATCTTTTAATATATTTACTAATTTAGGTATTTCACCCCAGGCATATTCGTCATCTTCTCCGTAAACAACGAGTGAGGGTTTATTAATCTCTTTAAAATATCTAAATAAAGGCTTTTCGGATATTTTCGCCATTCCCAACGCTTGAGAAAAAGGGAAACAATTATAGTCACCGTCTGGATTCGCGATATCAAAAAACCCCTTATAGGAAAAGATTTCATCAAATTTAATTAATTCTTCAATAATTTGTTCACCTTCCCCTTTTCGTATTTTTTCTTTGCTTTTATTTAAAAGCTTAAAAAACGTTTTATCACCCAGAAGATCGTAATAAATACTCGTATCATCGCCTCCGCAAATTAGCCCATATTTTGAAAATTCGTTTTTGGGTTTGTAATGGTTATAAACACAGATCTTATTAGCTCCTGTTGACTTTCCGACCAGATAGAACTCTTTATACCCCAAGCTTTTGACAAAATCTAACGCTCCGTCAATATCTAATACGCATTCTTTTATAATCTCGTAAGCACACCCGTAAGATTTTCTATCTTTTTTTATTTTTTTTGAATTAATGTTCAACTTTTTTATAATATGCGCACCTCTATTGTTAAATTTTAGAAGAGATATCCCCTTGTTTGTGAGTGCCTCGGGAAGCATTCTATGCTCACTCTCGTCGTAAAAGATTGAGGAACTTCCGTTTCCGTGAATATTAATCGCTATTTTTTCGGAATTACTAACTTCATAAAGAAGTCCCGGGAGAACTAAATGGTCCTGAGTTTTTAATTCAATAAATTTAGGTTCATTCATTTATTGGAAAAGTCTGGCCCTTCCTAATTTATAATTCGGGTTTTTATTTTTGCGTTCTCCGATAACTTTGGCGGGGACTCCGCCAACAATCTCAAAATCCGAAACATCTTTCGTAACAACAGCTCCGGCTGCAATAACCGCTCCTTTACCTATTTTTACCCCGGGAAGAATTATTGCGCGAGGACCAATAAAAACATAATCTTCGATTTGTACCGGTTCAATTCTTGCGGAAAAATCTTCACCTTCCAAATCGTGCTCGGAGTTATAAATCATGACACCGGAAGCAATATCAACGTGATTCCCGATCGTCAAACGGTCTCTTCCATCTAAAAACGCATTGTCGCCGACAATCGTATCTTCCCCTATAACAATATTATTCGGATCAAAGAAATTCGCCCACATATGGACAACTGAGCCTTTTCCAATCTTCATACCGGACAGAATATAGAAAAGCTTTCTTAAAATATGGGAGGGTATATGTCCCGCCCATCTTAAAATCATTAATTCAAAATCTAAAAGATAACTATAAAAACGATTAAATATTTTTGACAGCGCTTGATTCGGAGTTAAATTTTTTCCGTTTTTATCTTTAAACATAATATTGGTAACTAAATTCTAACGAATACCTTCGAGAATCTTCAAGGTTTCTCTGGCCGTAGTTTCCCAAGAAAACTTTTTCGCCTGAACTAAACCACGGGCGACCATACTATTATACTTCGCTACAGGGGCATTTATCACCTCAATAATTCCGTTCGCTATACTTTCTGTATCCGTCGGGTCTATCAATATTCCACTATCCCCTACGACTTCCGGAAGACTGCCAACATTGGATGCAACTGTCGGCACCCCACTTGCCATGGCGTTAAGCGCGTCAAGCCCAAAACCTTCCCAAAATGACGGTAACACAAAAACTTTTGCACCCTTGATGATTGCTGGCTTGTCTTTTTCTGAAATAAAATCAGTGAATACAATTTTATTTCCTAATTTCAACTCACTTACCTTTTTATATATCGAATCAAAAAGCCAACCCTTTTTTCCTGCTATAACAAGCTTAAAGTTGGGGAATCGTTGGGACACCCGAGCGAAAGCATCAATTAATCCCTCTAAGTTTTTGCTTGGTTTCAGAGTTCCCAGATATAACACATAGTCATCAACTATGGTGTGCCTATTTTTAACACGTCGCACATCTTTCTTTGAAATATCAGGATTAAACTGTTTTGAATCGTACCCGAGATATGTAACGTAAACTTTTCTTTTTGAAAATAGGTAATGTCGTACAATGTCTTTCTTTGTACTGTTTGATATCGCAATGACCGACTTTGATACAAAAATACTAATAGCACTCCACACGTTTAACTGCCAAAAGTCTTTTTTTTGAAATTGCGCCGTATATTCGAGGTATCCAAGGTCCATAATTGAACAAACTCTGGGCATCGGAGCAATTGGCGGAACATAATGGCTCGGTGAGAAAAAAATGTCAGGCCTAACCCTATCAAAAAAAAGGCTTGGGACAAGTTTTGTTAATATCCAAATCCTACCCCCGGAAATAATTTTGTATTTAAAATTTTGCGTTTCCTTCGGCATGTCGGAATTCGGCTTATTTTTAAGATAAACTATGAGTTTATGAGGATTCTCTCCCTTTTCCTGTAGTTTTTGTAGATTCCAAAGAACCTGAAAGGCATATTCGTTTATCCCTACCCTATCAACTATATTGGCTTCATTTCCGTCTATACCAATTATCATTTTATTCCTTCATTATATACTTCGAGTGTTTGTTTGGCTGTTGCCTCCCATGAAAACTGTTTAACTCTCTCAAACCCATCCGCAATCAGTCGTTTAGGTCCACGTAACGCCTTCGTAATCCCCTCGGCAATAGAGTTGACATCATATGGGTCCACAAGTACCGCAGCCCCGCCGGCCACCTCAGGCATCGAAGAAACATCGGAGGTAACTACCGGAGTTCCACAAGCAAAAGATTCAAGAATGGGCATTCCGTAACCTTCGTACAAAGATGGATAGATCAAAGCCTCTGCTCCTGAATAAAAAACCGGCAGCTCACTAAACAGAACATGTCCTGCGACCCGGATGTTTCTGGTTTCTTCAATTTTAGAGTATTTTGAATGTCCTACAAAAACAAGTTTCAAATCCATCCCAGCCCCGGCTAAATCAAAGGCCTTAATAATCCTCTCTGTATTTTTTCTTGCATTTATTCCAACCGCTAAGACATATCTGCCCGATATTTTGTATTTTTTCTTTAATTTTTCGATATCGTAATTTTTGGACGGCTTGAATATGTTTGCCGGAGCTTCCGGAATAACCCGTACAATTTGGCCATTAAAACCCAATTTGATTAGATCGTCTTTTGTTGCAAGTGACGGAACAATTATCCTGGCGGATTCTTTTTTTACCCATGAAAGTCTTAGTCTGTGGGTTTGAACTATGTCTCTTACAGAATCCTTTGGAAATAAATTCGGATACATTAGAGGAGCCAAGTCGTGAATTGTTGTTATCTTAAAAGCCTTGGAGGGGGGCTCTGTCCAATCGGACGTGTGGAGAACGTCAACAGGACCCAACAATTTCTCTATTGGCATCGTGTGAAGTCTGTTCCAGACCAAGTTTGCAAATACGGGAGGATAGGCAAATATCTTTGTTTCAACGTTTGGTCCAACATACCCTTCTGCCAATTCTTTAAGCTCTTTAAATCTCCTTAAAGATCCTCCAAATAAGATATAGTTGTTCTTTTTGTCGATAGACAAAAGACCTTTCACCAAACTTTTTGTATAGGTGGAAACTCCGGTTCCGAAAATTGCTTGTGATATATCAATTGCTATTCGCATATTTGTACAAAACCACTCCGTTAAAGTTGGATTCCCGTGTCCTATTATAACCCAAACTTTCGATTTTCAGTCTCACAGAATCTTTTGGATCAAAAATTTCCCAAACATACCTTGAAAGCCAAATTTCCCTATCTTTACTGTTAAGATCCTGCGCGTCCACAATCTGCTCACCTTTGCCGTAATAGACTAAAGCCTCTTTCTGTGAATTTGCAGGTAGGATTGTCTTTTGACCTCCAATCGCCATTGCCGCACTTCTCCAATCTTCTCTTTGAAATCTTAAATTAGTTAAATAATAAAAAGTGCTCAGAATATTAATTGAAATTACCGAAATTAATATTATTTTTGAAAATTTTCCGGATTCTTCCACTCCATTCGAAATCAATAAATAAAACGCAGGTAAACAGAAAATAAATCTGAAATATGTAAGCGTGGGTATTCCAAAACTAATCAAAACCCCAAGTAGTATTGGTAGTACCAGCCAGCTCCAAAGTAGTTTGGAACCCTTTCTGGCTTTAAATAGCAAAAAGCCGAATAAACACACAGCCGTCAAGACAACACCTGCATATAAAAATTTGTTATCAAAACTAATTCTGCCTAGAATAAATTTAGTTGGAATCAAAGTTATATTCTTAAAAGTTGCAGTTCCCAAAATGTTCCACCAAGCTGAATCCTTTAAAGAAACTCCGGACACAAGCTGTTTTAGAAATATTGGTAGC
Source organism: uncultured Gammaproteobacteria bacterium (assembly GCA_964494885.1). GTDB lineage: Bacteria > Patescibacteriota > Microgenomatia > UBA8517 > UBA8517 > GWB1-39-10. The sequence continues at coordinate 21,069 of CAZBTH010000005.1, forward strand.
CAAACAGCAAATAACGTAAAAATCGGAATATGACTTAATGCTAACTTTTTCCAATCTTTTAAACTAAAAAGCCAAAAAACCGGAATTATCAGAAGCGAAATATAGTCGGTCATCGAAAGTGCCGCTAATGTTATCGAAAACAAAAACCATTTTTTCCTCAGAAATAAATACGTAAGTAAAGAAACCAAAAGAGCCGCCAGAGAATACATTCTGGCCTCCTGTGAATAATAAACATGCAGCCCCGAAGTAGCCAAAAACAAGGAGGCTACCAAGCCCACGTTTTTACTAAAAAGACTTTTTCCAATCAGGTAAACTACATATATTGTCAAAATTCCGAAGATTATGGAAGGAAAACGCAGGGCAATTTCTGAATATCCAAAAAGTCCAGACCACAATTTTAAAATTAAATAATATAAGGGCGGATGGAAATCGCCGGGTAAAAATTTCGTAAACAATTCGGCAACATTCATCTTTGCGGCAAGCGCAGACGTTGCTTCGTCAAGCCACAAAGATTGATTCAAAGAAATCAAACGAAGCGCTAGTCCAAATACAAGAATCAGATATATCATTTGGCACCCTTCATCGTAAATAAATATTCTAAAATTCCTATAAATATCCCGAAATCATAAACAATTTTGAAAATTGTAAATCGTAAATCATAAATCTTAAATCCTTTATACATTCCGATAACCAATGAGGTCGGGAAAAATGCTCTAATTAGTCCTCCCAGATACCCCAAATACCCAAATTTATATTTTCTTTTGCCCGCCCATTTGGCTGACTCAAATATTTCCACCAAGTTTTCCGGATTCTTATGATAGAAAATCGCTCCGTCCGCACTTACCGCTTCATATCCCAGTTTTTTATAAAGGCTCCAATCATCATCATAACCCCCGGGAGTAAACCCGCCTACTTTTTCGAACTCGGTTCTTAGTATTGCTCTAAATACCGGTTGGTGATCGGGATAGTTTTTAGAATGACGCCGTTTTGGCTCCCACCCCTCGTTAATATTCCAACATCTTGCCCAGACATTGTCCCAATTGGCAACGTATTCTTCTTTACTGAATGTTCCTTTTACCTCGCCGAAGCCAGGCGAAGGCGGGTGTTCTATGGGTGCTACAAGATTTTTTAAAAAGTCTCTGTCAAAAGTCATATCGGCATCAACAAATACAAGGATCTTCCCTTTTGCAAATTTCTCTCCAAAATTCCTGGCAGCTCCGGCCCCTTTGTGATTTTGTTTTGCAAACTTGAAATTTGAAATGGTTTTTTTAAACTTCTTAAGAATTTCTAAAGTATCGTCCGTCGAACCGTCATCTATAACCACTATTTCAAAATCGGAAACTGATTGTTTCCGTAGCGACTCAATACACTCCTCGAGTGATTTTTTCTCGTTGTAAGTAGGAATTATTATCGAAATCATGTGCTTGTAGTATAGTATTTTTGAATAAATACATACAGAGGGTTAGAATATCAATATGAAAAGAAAAAGCCCGGTTGAAAAACACTTCGACAAAATTGCCGTAAATTATGATATTTATACAAAGAAAAGAAATCTGCACTATTCAACTCTTAAGGAACTCCTTGGAAATTTAATTCCACCCAAAAAAAGGGTGCTTGAGATAGGGTGTGGAACGGGAGATTTGCTGGCATCAATAAAACCCAGATACGGATATGGCATGGACATTAGTAGTCGAATGATATCGATATCAAAAATCAAATATCAAAAATCGAATAATTTATATTTCTCCACAAGTTGGCCCCAAGAAAAGTTTGATTTCATATTTATGAGCGATGTTATAGAGCATCTTGAATATCCTAATGAAATCTTTAGAAGAATATTGAAATCAATGGGTCCCAAATCAATTTTTATCAACATAATGATGAACCCCGTATGGAGTCCCGTTGAAAATGTTTACAGTTGGCTCGGTTTGAAAATGCCGGAAGGGCCCCATAACAGAATTAAGTATGTAGATTTAAGATTTATGATCGAAGACTTGGGAATGAAAATAACAAAACATGACTATAAACTACTAATACCAATCAATATTCCATTTATTACCAACTTTGCAAACAAATATTTGGAGAGATTTTTTAGAAAATACGCATTTATTGAATACTTTACGGCTACCAAGTCTTAAACTCTTTAAAAGCGGAGGCGGCTGTCGCAAAAAGCATCAACCCGTGTTTAAATCTCTTTATATTTGTTGTCCCATATTCTCTTTCTTTATATCTAACGGGGATTTCCACAACTTTCAAATTATTTCTAACTGCGCCGAATATCAGATCAAAATCCCCAAACGGATCAGATTTTGAATGTTTGAAATTCAAATAATCCTTCCGGAAAAAGGCTTTCGTACCACAAAGTGTGTCTTTAAATCTCTGTCCCAAAATCCAGGAAAATATTATGCTGAACATTTTATTCCCGATTTTATTCAATGTCTGCATGGCTTGGGCTTCCATTGGGTAAACCAACCGGCTACCGTTGGCAAATTCACCAATCCCAACAGATAAGGCATTGTAAAACTTACTCAAGTCGCCGCCGTCCACAGTTCTGTCCGCGTCATATATCATCAATATATCGTTTGACGCCTTAGAAAACCCGGTTCTTACAGCGTCTGCTTTTCCAATCCCCTTTTGTTTAAAGACTTTTACATTTCTGTGCTTGGCCGCAACTTTTTTTATTTCTTCCCAAGTTGCGTCGTTCGAATGTCCTTCAATAAATATGTACTCTTGAGCTTTCCCAAAAATGGGAATTGAGGGAATAATTTTTGCGATATTCTTTTCTTCGTTCCTTGCCGGAATGATTATGGAAACTGAATATTTTTTAGCCCCAATCGGCTTGGGCCTGGCAATAACCAGAGTTATTAAACAAAAATTATTCAATATGGGCAAGTTTGCCAGATATTTATTGAAAAATTCCGTGATCAGGGGAATTATGACGGGTATTAGAACTCTTTTTTGTGTACTAATTACCTCAAATCCAGCGAGGTTTAAAAGTCCCGCCAAATCGTATTCGTCTAACCAGTTTTGAGTACCAACGGTTCTTCTTAACCCCAGTTTTGACGCAAAAGATAAGAGTGGTTCCCAAAGATGGTTGTAATATGTTATTAAAATTCTTGTGTTTTCCGATTTTGACTTACGAAGCTTCTCAAAATATATTTGCAGGTCCGGAGTACTCCCAATCACATTGTCCAAAACTACAACATCATTTCTGTTCCTGCTACCTAAGAATCTTTTGTGAATTTTACGAAGTTCTTTTTTATAAAATTTTTGAAAGATATTGTCCGCCATTTATTTTCTAAGTAAACCAATCCCTGTTTCTATATCAATTTTGGCTTTCCAGGAAATTACTTTTTGGGCAAGATAACTATCGGAATATTTTCTTCTTTCTTCATATTCCCCCCGGGGATTTGGCCGGATGTATGTTGCATTTCCTCCAATTATTTTGACTAAGTCATTAACTGAAACTTCTTTTCCAAAACCGATATTCAATATTATATTTTTACCTTTTACAAGAGGGTTTTTCATTGCTTTATAATTTGCAGCAACCACATCATCGATATAGGTGTAATCTCTTGTTTGCTTCCCGTCACCAAAAACCGTCAGATTTTCATTCCGATCGACAGACTTAAGAAACTTACCGATTACCAATGAATATTCCCCCGTATCAGGCTGCCTTTTGCCATAAACATTAAAATATCTAAGGGAGGCAACCTTAAGCCCAAATTTATTTGCATAAAATGTGCAATACATTTCGGACATTAGTTTTTGGATAGCATAATGAGAAATAGGATTCGGGATCATCTTTTCATTCATCTTGGCAATTTTTTGCAATCCATAAACACTGGATGACGATGAGAATATAAATTTTTCCACTTGTGTAACTTTGGCCGCTTCAAGCATTGAAAGCGTGGCTCTAACGTTCGCCTCGTGAGTGCCGACAGGGTCATCTACCGATCTTAATATTCTGGGAAGCGCCGCAACATGATGGACAGTGGCGGGTTTGATTTTTGCAACCAACTCAGATACCTTATTGGCATTGACCAGGTCAATCAGAACAAAATTAGCTTTCGGATTCACGGATTCTTTTCTTTCCGAACAAAGGGTGTGCAAAACATAGACTTTAAAACCTTTTTTTATGAGAAAGTCTGTGAGGTTGCTACCGACAAAACCTGCGCCTCCGGTGACAATGACACGAGAGTTATGCTTCGAAACTTGCGAGTATCTTTTCATATTGAGTAGCAATTATATCCCAATCATATTTTTTTGCTTGTTGAATTGCCTTTTTAGACCATTCGCCCTTCAAAACGCTTTCAATAGCCTCCGCATAGTGGGTGATATTCGCAGGGTCAACCAATACCCCTGCATCTCCGACGATTTCTCGTCTTATTGGGTCATCTGTGGCCACAACCGGAAGGCCGGATGCCATTGCCTCAACCAGAACGTTTCCAAATGATTCGGAAGATGCCGAGGGAAGAGTAAACACGTCAGCCGCGCGGTAAACTTCGGGCATTTTTTCAAACGGAACACTTATTAATTCAAATCTTTCTCCCAATAAATTTTTACCCTCCTCACGGAGCTTCTCTTTTAAATCTCCGCCTCCGCCAACCATTAATAAACTCGCATCAATTTTGGCAATGGCCTTAATTGCCAGATCCATTCTTTTTTGCTTGGTAAACGCTCCCACAGCCAAAACAACAGGTTTCTTTAGGTGTACTTGTAAGGATGGTCCTTGCAAGGTAAATTTTTTAAGATCAACCCCATTTGGTATATAAACCGATTTGACTAATGGATTTACTTTTTTAGCCCAACCCAAAGCCTTCGAGGAAAGGGCTATAAAAGCGTCGGGAAATGAATAAAGATTTATTCGATCATCCAAACCTTTCCCCGATTGGCCCGAAATAATCATTTTTGCACCAGTTAGCCATGTAATTTTTCTGACAATAAGAGCCTGCAAACGACCGTTTGTAGGAATTATCACATCATATCTTTTCTTTAATAGATCAAAATAATTTACTTTTGAGATAATATCAACTTCGTGATTTCTCGAAAGCCTTTTGGAAAGCTCATATACATAAGTCTCGGCGCCACGAAAAACTTTATTTTGGAATTTATTTAAAAACGTAATTTTCATTTTCTTTTCCACAACCATACACCATTTTCAATTTCTTCTTTCTTTATATAATTCTCCTGAATCCATTTATAAACAATTTTCGGCCTGTAAACTCCGGGGAGGTACCAGGCGCCCGGCTGTTCACCTTTCCAATATATTCCTGCCGGCGGGTTATTATTCCATAAATTTACTACTTTTTCCTGTTGTCCGGGAATTTCCCAATACCAACCATAATTGTCATACCATGGAACTGAGGGCAATCTGTCTGCGTAGACATAAATTCCCGAATGTATATTTGCCAAATATATGCGCTCACCCGGATTAAAATTGGAGTCAATATTTTGAACAATTTTCAAATCAGTCGATTCAAAAAATCTATCTCCCTTCCCCCAATCCCAAGCAAGAACAATATTCATTTTAAACCATACAAACATCGCCAAAAAACCAATAACTCCAAACCATATAATTTTTCTTTTGTAGTATCGGCTTAGAAGTATTGCAAATGAAATTGCCCACAGGGAAACTCCTACGGCTAAATGATAGTATGAAAATCTAGGATAGACTGCAACCAAACTTCCCAAAGACATTAGAAAGATAAGTTTCTGTTTTTTAATGAGGCCTGCAAAAGTTATGAGCATTCCAACAATAATGAATGCGTCTACCTTACCCAAGCCAAATTGAACATAAGAAGGATAACTACCCCAGTATTTAAACGGGAAGATTAAGTTCCAGTTTAAAAAGTCTGTGAAACTCTTGGTAATAAAAAGGTAGGAAAGAAATACAAGTCCAAAAATAAGTGAGGGGGTAAGCAAATAAATTATATTTTTGAGTCTGTTTTTAGTGTTTATTAAAACAAAAACTGAAGAGGCCAGAATATATACAAAAGCCGTTTGTTTACTAAAAGCGGCTGCCGCCAAAAACAACCCTGACCAGAAAAATTTGTTTGATGATTCTTTTTTAATGAAAAAATAAATTGATAAAAGTACCGGCAATACTAAAAAAGTATCAAACCAAAGCATGTTTCCGTCTAAAAACGGCTGGACAAAAACAAAAAAGGCGACCGCAAACAAAGCAAAGATATTTTTTTTAGTCAATATTTCCGTTACTTTATAAATACAAATATCACTTAGTAATACTAAGCCCCAGGTAAATATTTTTAAAACCACTATTTTATAACCAAAAAATTTATATACCAATGACAATATCAAAACCAAAAATGGAGGGTACGGAAGCACAAAATCTTTATAAAGAATATAACCATGACCGAGTAAATATGGGAACGAGAGTATTTCCGGCCAAGCTGTAAACTGCAACTTTGAAAGAATAAGTAGGTGTATCCCTAAAAGTCCTAATAATATTACGTATATTCTTTTCATATTTTTTTGGCAATTATACTCATGCTATCACCCATGTTTAATACGGTAGTTAAAAGCGAATAAGGAAAAAGTAAAAGGTCGGTAAAAAAACGCTTTTTAAAAGCACCAATCGATTGCCATAATTCTGAAATTGGGTTTTCGTACTCAAAAAGACCAGATCTACTTTCAAAGTGCACGATATTAAAACCTGCGTCTTTAATTTTCTTAGAAAGCGAACTTTTAGTAAATTGATAATTGTGTTCGTCAGGCAATCTTAACGGCCACGCATCTCGCATTATTTTGCTTCCCAATCCTCCCGCATTGGGAACATCAACATACAACAAACCGTCTTTTTTTAAAATATTGTGTATCATTTTCAAAACTAAGTCAGCGTCGTCGACATGTTCCAAGGTGTGATTCATTATTACCAAATCAAAATAGCTGTCTGGAAAATGTGATTTTTCAAAATAGATCCGTGTGACCTTGTGCCCTTTTCTTTTCGCTTCGGTACCAGACTTAGAAGGTTCAACGCCAAAAGTTTGCCAACCGCGTTCTTTAAATATGTCCAAAAAAACTCCGTTTGAACATCCAATATCTAAAACCTTACCCCTCGAAGCCCTGAGCGAAGTCGAAGGGGTAAAGTGGGGCCATAACATATTAAAACGCTTCATAAATATATTTCTAAACAGCCTCTCGTTTTCTATATACTCAAAATCTCTGTGATAACCACTATAATCAATATCCATATTTTTGAAATCTAAGAAAAGTCCTTCTGTGAATTTTCCGCAGAGGAGTTTCTAAAGCAGACCTAAACTTAAATTTCAAATCAGGCGTATTCCAAACTGACGGAACAATTTTGGGTCTATCCCTAAAAAAAACTTCGGGATAGTAAAAATCCTTAGGGAAACCATCACCTATTTCATATTTCAATTTCCTGGACCTTTTATATACCTCGTTATCTCCAAACTTTTTGTCAGACCTTTGCAGATGGGTTACATGCAAAAACGGGGCGTCGATAAAAACTATTTTAGTTGGATCTCGTTCCTCAATTTTCTTTCCATCGGAATCAAACCAGCCAAAAACTCCATGTCCCCCTTTTGCCGTAAGTCCCGGAATTCTTCTATTAAATGCTCGCAGGTTGTAATGCCCGACTCTACCGGCAAGATTGTACCTCCCCGCCTCCTTTTCCTGATAATGAAACATGTCTCCTACCAGGTTATAGGTGGGAACAACAATCGATTCTATATCTTCGCCTCGGTATCTGATCGTATCGACTACTTTTTTGATTGAATCCTCCCACCAAATTTCGTCACCATCTACAGTTATTATCCAATCAGAACTGTCATTTGAAAGCATTTCACCTCTGACCACCTCCTCATCGAAACTACTACCAATCGACTTCTTAAAATGAACGTTTTTGTTTAATTTCACTATCCGCTCTATGACTTTTATAGTGTTATCAGTACTTCCCGTATCCAAAATGTAAATATCATCAACATGGTGCAAAACAGACATGATCGAGTACCAAACAAACCGGGCTTCATTTTTAAGTAGTACATGCGCAGAGATTTTCATTTTGTTGAAGAGTTAAACCTGTTAACAACCCATGCGGCGGGAACAATAAAATTAAATATATTGCCCGCCAGTACCGCATAGGCAGCACCCATAAATCCAAAGTTTGATATCAGGAACCAACCCCCAATTGTGATGACAAGCAAATTCCCAAGGGA
>CAZBTH010000005.1:29276-89167 GCA_964494885.1 uncultured Gammaproteobacteria bacterium
AATTGATGTATGAGCCGGTACAGATATCAAAAACATTGCCTGAGCGAAAAGTAAAATAATAAAGGGGTTGATTGCCTGTAAATAATTAGTGCCATATAAGAAGGGTATTATAAATCTTGCCAAGGGTATACCTATTGCTATCCCCAAAACTGCCAAAAAAAATGTAAAAACCTGAACTTTTTTTAAATATTCTTTTGCTTTTAAGTCGGAGTCAAATCCTGCAAGCTTCGGTGCCACAACAGTACCAATTGCAAAAACAATCTGAGGGACAATACCGGATAGTTGCAGCGCCGCTGAATATATACCTATGTCATAAAGTGACAACAGTCTTGTTGACAATAGAGTGTCAATTTTCCCCCCAAAGGCCGCAACTAGTGTAAACGTTGCAACCCATATGTTGTATCGAAAAAATTCTCCTGCGACGTCCTTCTCGCCTTTTACATCAAAAAATCTTGGCAAAAACATGAGGCCTACCAAAAAACCAAAAAAGGGAACCAAAATATATGTCCCCAGGGAAGTGTTTGTATCGAGAAAACCAAAATACACCAAAATCAGGGTTATCAACAAACGGAGAAGGTTCGTTCCTATGTTTACTCCATTCCAAATCCAATATTTCTGCAATGACTGAAGCGCGTAAGTTGAAAATGAAAATACCAAATAGCTCCCCACACCAAGTAAGGCCAAGCGCATAGGGAAAACCAACTCAGGCTTAAAAAAGAATCCTGTTACAATACTCGGCACTAAAAACCATCCAAAAGATAAGACGGCCAGCCACATAACCACCCTTGTTTCAAGCGAAAGTTTGAGAAACTTTAAAGCCTTATTTTTATCGATATTTATATACTTACTTACAAATCTGACAGTACCAGTATCACTCCCAACGTTGGCAACATCTGCGATAAGTGTTAAAACAGCGACCGAAACCGAAAATATTCCAAAGGCGGAGGGACCTAGGCGCCTTGCCAGAATAAAATAAAACGCGAGGCCCAAAAGTCCATTAACTATGGTTCCAAAGGAGGTAATAATTGTCTGGGAAAAAGTTTTTGTGGATAGAATTTCCTTAACTCTGTTTAAATTTACGGTAAATCGCATATGCCAAGTATGACACAAGAAGCGTCAAAATTGAACCCAAACTGACTTTATTGCCCAATTTTAAATATTTCTCGCCAGCAAATTTAACCGTGATCCGGTCGCTGTCTCCCAGATAATATCCGTTTATCATAGAAAAAACTGGTAAATGCAGATTGGGAGTATCGGACTCCCATCCGCGGTCAAAATTCTGAGTATAAATCAACCAGCGGTCCCCGCCGCTGGTCATATATTCTTTTGATAAACCACCTTTTTCTTTAACCGAAACAGTATGCCAATCAAATAGGGACGAATCCAAATTGCCTACGATTCCAAAATTGGATATATACGCACTCGCCTGCTTAACGGAACTGTTAAATTCTTCCTCGGAAATAACTGCAATAGTATTTAAAACTTCCAAGTTCGTATTGTTTTCAATCTCATATTCAAACTTGCCGGATTTTAATATTTTTTGTTCGAAGTTCCATGTCAGTTTTTGCTGTTTCAAAGTACCGGATCTTTTGGCAATTATATATTTTCCGTCTTTCGGAATTTCAAAAACATAGTTAATTTTTTCTCCTTTTTTTGTAGAAAACGCCATCCCACATCCAAAATCAAAATCTCTAAACTTAAAATCTCGAATTAGAAGTTCATATTTATACTTAAGGTATTGATTAGAACTGTAAATCGCCCACTCTGATTTTGAAGTATCTCCTACAAACTTAAAATATCGTTGCAAAAAACTCATAGCAAGGTCTGTGGAATTACCTCCGTTCAATACTATTTTTAAAGAGTCCGGTCTAACTTTTTCAAAGATGTTGGGATCAAACTTACCGCTCTCGGCATATATGGCAGTTGGAACTTTATTGGTAGGAATAATATCAGACCCGACAACAAGTGCCAGTTTCTTAACGGAATAAACTTCGGGTCTGGGATCTTCAATCTTAAAAATCGGAATCTCTGTTCCCCAATCTTCTTTTGTAAGTCCCGTGGTCTGGGAAACCAATTTGTTTATTTCCCACCAATTAGCGATATCTTTCTCAGTTGGATAAATATTGCGAGGATTGCCGGATAATATAATATATTTCACACCAAACACTCTTAACCAATTTACAAAACCGGTGTTGTTCAAAAAATTGTAAGGGTCTTCACCCTCGTTAATGGAAGCAAACGGTCTATATGACACAAGTTGGTTGGCGCTAAGGGCTGGTTTAGCTGAAGTTTCGAAAGCAACCTGTGGTTTTTCGTTAAACCATAACGTTTTGAAACTACCACTCCCCTGATTTAAATGGTTGTATATTGTCAGATAATCCTCGCTTTCCCGTCTCGCCGACAAATTAAAGTTCATTTTTCCGATAACCGCTGGGGAAATTAGTAAAATAAGGTATAGATAAACCGCAACAAATACGAACCGCTTTAAGTGAATATTTCTAAATAAATTAGAGGCCAGCTCAACCGTATTCCCAATTAAAATTCCCCCCAAAAGGACTATGGGGATAATAAACTTGCTTGAATCCCTGAAAATAGAACCGAATGGAACCCTATTTACAAAGAATTCATACCAACTTCCCAACGGGGGGGCGCTTCCTTTGGAGACAAAGGCAAAAAATAAAAACATCAGGGAAAAAATATAATATTTTTTATCCACCTTCCTAAACATTAATCCGCCGAACGCCAAAGCAGGAACAAAGGAAAAGTAAAAAAACGGCTGAACGACTTTACCAAAAATGTTAGACGGCCAGTGAGGCGCAAATAAAAACAAAGAATTAAGGAGAGACGAAAGTTGGAGTTCTGTAACTGAAGTACTAAGCCCCCCCACTCCACCTTTTATTATCGGCAAGAGCCAGGAAGCATTCACGGGAATTAAAAGCATTCCGGCCAATATCAACCAGAACAAATTTACAATCCGGCCTTCTAAAATCTGCCATAAGAATATTACCAGAAAAGATAAAATCGCTATGCGGGGGTCAAGATAACAGAGGGCGGCAGTCGCAAAAAGAGCACGGGCAAATTTATGGATAGAACAACTATCAAGAAACCTTTTCCAAAAAAGAACCGTGAATGGAAAAACACCATAACTAAGAGCTATTCCCACCTGTCCGCCATCTATCAATAAAATAAAATAAGTATTCAAAAGATAAAAGAGTGAAGAAAAGAATTGCACAGTTTTTGACAACTTTAGATATTTGGTCAAAAAATAAGGACCAAACCCGGCAAGTATTACAGACGGAAAATAAAAAAGAATTCTGACAATTGCGTCGTTTCCCAATCCAAGATATTTATTAAGGGCTCCATAAATCACCATCATTGGAGAAAGCCAAAGAGCGAGATTTCTTCCGCCAAAATCCGTACCATTTTGAGACCAAATGGAAAGCCCCGAAACAAGTTCCTCCAATCCTTCGGGGTAAAAATACGGAGCATCTCCCCAAGCCAAATGTAAATTTTTAAAGAAGGATATATAAACAAATAAAGAGGGAGTCAAAATCAGAAAAACATATAACAAAATTTTGAAATATCTATTCATAAAAAGAATATTTAAAGACAGTTCCAAAACACAGAACAAAGAATAAATAATTCGAGACTTTGATTGCCAATCCGGCGTGACCTAAAAACAAAATGGCTCCTATTCCAACAAGACCTAAAAAGCATAATCCCAAAATTCCCATTGCAATAATTTTCATCATCCTAATTATACTAAACCGAAGAAACAAATTTAATTACAATCAAAACCATGAAACCGTAAATATAATTACCAATCAGTTCCGACAATGTCAATAAACCCAATAAGTCAAAAAGGCCGGAGATTATAAATAAACCAAAACAAAAATATAAAATAGTTTTCCATCCAACTCTGAATATCAGAAACAAACTGGCCAAAACCAAAAAGGCGACCAATTCCTTTATAAATATTAGGTTGAAATATGGTAGCCACGAAAATGTTGACCATATAAATACTACAAACACAAAGAAAAAGACACGTAGTCTGTTATTATTCACCCATACAAAAAAACGTCCCAGATAAACGTCCATCAAATTATTCAGATAACGGCTATTAATTTTCATATTTTTTTCTTTTTCTCCTTCCAAGATGTCAGATACACCAAGATCAATATTATGGCTACCGACATTGAAATCTTCGAACCTTTTTCAAATGATTCTTGCGGCCTATACACTAAAGACAAATTATACGATTTCCCACTTGGTAGTAACCATCCGTTTTCATATCCATTAACTACGAAGTGGCGTAAATCTGTCGACCCACCCACATCCGTAAGTTCCCACTGACCATTAAACGATTGATTAAATATTAAAATTGTATCTTTATCCAATTTATCTACCGCTATGTTATATCTGGTAGGATCAATCTTTTTATAGTTAACACTCGTTGCTCCATGGTCAACAGTGTTATCTTTAATCGCATAAATTTCCGGGCTAAAAATCTCAAGAATGTTTATTTTAACGTTTTGGGGAATTGAACCGTCATATCTGCAAAGATATACCAAAGGTTCGTCTGCGCCCACAGAAGGCGCAAAAAAATATTTGAACGGAGTACCGTCAGGATTTAACGAAACGTCTACCTCAATATCTCCTCTCAAAAATTCATCGGTTGACAGACGGCGTTGACTGTTCTCTTTGATGTACAACCTCATGTTCGGCAAATAAACATCGGATGACAAAGTCAAAACATAATTCCTATATTTATTAAAATTGTCGATCTTACCAACTAAACACCCGCGTGTTCCTGTAGGAAAATCAACCTGTCCTTTATTCGTAATCTGAAAAAGATCGGGTAAATTTGGAAATCTTAAACTAAGTTTGCCTGTTTTCGAAAGTTCGGCAGGTCCCGCAAATATCCATCGACCATCTTGTAATCCATTAAAACTTAAGTGTTGGTCGGTATTTAACGTCATATCTGACGGAAAGACAACTCCTCCCTTATGATCGCTTGGCAACGTTGCCTTATCAAGAAGAAAATCGTATTGTCCGCCATTTGGGAGATCCACGTTGTAGACTTTATCTAGATGCCAATCACCTCCGTCACCAACCAAACTACTAAATTGCCTCTTTAATAGGAGGCTTTGCCAAAGAATTTTGAACATATAGTCTTTTGTTTCCGATTTTTCATAACTAAAATTCGAATTATTTACATAATCCCTAAAATATCTCTGAACCGGATTGGCGGTTTCATAAACTTTGGAAACGAAATAAAAATTTGATTTCAAGGCGGTTGACTCGGAAAGTATATTATTTATATTTTCCATGTAGATATTAATGTCATCTAATCCTCGGTTTATATACTTTTTATCAATCCTTAAATCGATCATGGACCTAACTTCACTTAACTTTGTCATTGTCAGACCCAGGTAAGCGGCCAGTTTTGAATTTTCGTCTGTAGTGTTTAACAAAAGTTTTTCGTTTCTTTTTTCCTTAATCACATAAAACGGAGAATTGGGTAAGACCCTGACGGGTGGGTAGTCTGCATATTTCCCCAAATTCTCGACCAAACAAGATTCGCAACTTAATGGGAAAAACTCCTGAGAGATAAGATTCTTAAACCCTCCGTCGTTAGAATTTTTTTGGCCCACCCAGTCTCCGTTAATGTATTTTGGAGTTGTAAGCTCTTTTGACAGATATGTGTGATCTTCGGGAATTGAAAAAAGGGAACCAGCCAATCTAAATGTGTCATCCGAATCAACTTCAACTATTTTATAGAGCGACCACGAACCAATAGTTTTGGCAAGCCTCAGGTCTCCGTTATCGGCAAAGCTTTTTGTGGCTCTCAAGTATTCTTCTTTTGTGTTATTATCCTGGGCCAAATAGTCCTCTCTTAAAAAAATATAATTTATTCCAAGTTTCCTTGAAAAATCAAAAAAAACTGGACTTCTTTGCAAGAAAAGTGTGTAAAGTCTGTTTATCTTGTCCGATTCAACCGGATTGTTTGCAACATCGTTGGCTACAAATGAACCGTTAATAAACATTACGGATGGAAGAGGAGAAAGACTCCAATATCCCCAAGTATAGTTATCGTTCCCAAACCCCCCATCAAATGCAGGTACAATCAATGCCTTTCCATTAAAATTCGTAAATTTTAACCATTGGTTAAACTCGACTACATACCCCGGAACTCTAACCAATGTACTTTTATCCGGTTGCCATCTAAATAAATAGTTGCCATTTAACATAATAAAGTTATACGACATCCAGCCTCCGATAATAACCAAAACAAAAACAGGGACTATTGCCAATGACACCATTTTCAATCGATGGGGAAGCCAACCCACCATCTTTGAATATAGAAATTCCCCCAGCTTCGATAATGAGTATGAAAGAAACACTGAAAAAGCGATTATAAAAGAGCCGGCAAATTTAAAATATGGAGATCTGAATATTGAAAACCCCGGAACTCTTTCATACAAAAAGGTATAAATAAAACCCAATGGCGAGTTGGTTCCTGAAGTGAAAAACATCGATACAAGAAACAGAATTGCAAAAAAGGAAATTAAATATTTCTCAATTTTTTCTTTCGCAAACAACATTCCGGAAAATGATAGTATTGGAAGAACGAAACTAATTAAAACCAATATTCTATTTGTTAAATAAATAGTTGCGTACGAGATTTCGGGATTAGGAAGCCCCCCGGTTAAATACCAATCAGGAACCCCCTGAAATCTAAACAGGTTAATAAAAAATGTACCTCTGCTTATATAAATCAGCCATTCTTTTCCGGCAGAAATAGTCCCAGATCCAACAACCTTGGCATAATCTGAACTAATCAATGTGGAAATAAAAGGCAATATTGAATATAAGTTAAGTAACACAAAAAAGATGATATTTAAAACACTGAAGATTAAAGCTCTCTTTAAATATGAAAAATCTTTCTCTTTGCGCGCAACCACGAAGGCAAATAAAAGGTAAACCACGCTAGTTACAAACAAACCCCCATAAAGAGGCAGCCCTAACCAGCTACCTCCATTGAAAACAGAAAAAACGAAGGAAAATATAATCGAACTCTTTAGGACTGATTTCGCTTTGTCGAACAATATTGCCAAGGCAAACGTCAAAAAAAGAAGAATCACACAAACAAGTTCGTATTTTGCGCGTTCTAAAATAAAAATCGACTGAGAAATAAAGAAATTAAAAGTCAAAAATAGAGGAAAAACATATGGAACGAGCCTTCCCAATTTTTGCTTAAGCGAGTATGAAAAAATGGAAGAAAAAATAAAAAGCATGCTTAGCCAAAAGAACACCGCAATTTGATTTCCGGCAAAAGAATTTTCCCCAAACAAAGACAACGTGTAATCAATTGCGTGAAGCATTATGCTGCCAAAATGAGGTGAGTTATCAGTCCCAAAATTAATACGGTCATCCCAAGCAAAAAATCTGGTTTTTAAAAAACTTCCTGTATCTAATGCAAGGCCGGAATCGTGTCCTGCAACTATATAACCAGTAGGCATCCAGGCCTTAGTAAGAAACCATATTCCTGTTAAAGCCACAGCTACATAAAAAACGTAGATAACCCAATCTCTATTTAAAAATTTTTTCATACATAGGTTATTTTTCAAAAACAAGGAAGCAGGTACTGTTTATGTATGGGAGGTCTGTTTTAATCGGAAGTCCAAAACTAAAATACTTGCTTATTCTGTACAGAAAAGGAATAAAAGTCGCGTAAACCACCTTTGTTTTGGAAAAACCCACCGATTTACCGGTTTTTACCCACCAAGACGCCGGATGAACATTGATATGAGTTGGGTCGGATAGCGATCTTTTTGTAGGGAACGGAGTTGAAAATATAAATATGCCACCTTTTTTGAGCATTTGTTTAATGTTTTTTAGGGATTTTCCGGGGTTTTCAAGATGCTCAAGTACCTCGAAGGCCACTATAAAATCGTACTTTTTGTCCGTCTTATCCTTTTCCACGTCAAATTTGAAAAACTTGATATCTTTTTGGATTTTACCCGCTTTGCCGACTATGAACGAAGAAACATCGCTCCCGGAAACATCAAAACCCCTATTTTTAAAAATTCTTGCAAAGTACCCCAATGAAGATCCAAGCTCGTGGAGCTTTCTCCCGTCTCCTTTCTTAATATCTACATATCTATCTAAAAAACGAGCCCATCCGTCAGCCCAGTTAACGTATATGTCAAATTCAGATTTTGTATATTTATCAAAAAATCTCCTATAATACTTCTTGTCGAAATTTGAATTCCCGTGTACCATTTTTGAATTGACTCATAAGACCTATGGGTGCATAATATCACCGTGGCCAGACCTATTCAACCTCAAAAAATATTAATAACAGGATCCGCGGGATTTATTGGTGGGTACCTTGTCCAGGAATTTCTCGACCAGGGACATACAGTAATTGGCATCGACAATTATTCCAAATACGGAAAAGTTAAAAAAAGCTACGACAATCACCCAAACTACAAACTCTATGTCCACGATGTAAAAGATACAAAATTCTTAACCAAAATCGCAAAGGATTGCGACTATATTGTTGCTCTTGCAGCCATGATTGGGGGGATTACCTATTTCCACAAATTCGCCTATGATTTATTGGCCGAGAATGAGCGAATTATGGCCTCAACATTTGATGCCGCAATAGAAGCGCACAAAGATGGAAAACTTAAAAAAATAGTCGTTTTAAGCAGTAGTATGGTTTTTGAGTCCACTAATGTTTATCCCACCCCCGAAAATATTATTGAAAAAACTCCTCCACCTAAATCCACTTATGGTTTTCAAAAACTCGCAACCGAATATTTTTGCAAGGGGGCCTGGGAACAATACCAACTCCCATATACAATTCTTAGACCATTTAACTGTGTTGGAATCGGCGAAAAGCGCGCAAAAAATGAGGTGGAAATTAAAAGTGGAAACGTCAAACTTGCAATGAGCCACGTTGTACCCGATCTTGTGCAAAAAGTGTTGGCGAGGCAGGACCCTTTGCATATATTGGGCAAGGGAAATCAAGTCCGTTGTTATACATTTGGAGCAGATCTTGCAAAGGGAATCGTCACAGCCACTTTCTCACCTAAGGCCAAGAACGAAGATTTCAACCTTTCAACCAACGAAGCAACCTCGGTTTTGCAGCTTGCAAAAGTAATTTGGAAAAAAGTCAACGGAAACAAACCCTTTCATTATGTTTCGGATGAAGCATTTATATATGACGTGCAAAAAAGAGTCCCGGATACCAGTAAAGCCAAAAAAGTGTTGGGTTATGAAGCAAAAACAACCTTGAGTCAAATGTTAGATGAAGTAATCCCCTGGATAAAAGAGCAGATTAAATTAGGTGGTATTTAAAAACCGTTTACTTTTTGGACTCTTTGTTCGACTTCGGAGTAAAATCGCGAAGTCTGAAAACAATCTTGCCCGTGCCAAACATATTCCAAATATCGCAAACCAGACAGTCTTTTGATACTACTTTACCAATCTCAACCAAAGACAAGTCCTTATAAGCATCGTGGTTGGTGCCTACCATAACTATATCCGCATCTATTAGTGTTTCATCCAGTGGCTCCGAATACATAAGAGGGTCTGTTATAGAAACCTTTCCGCCTTCTGCTGCAAAATACTTGGCTAGTTTAGGCACAAGGGAAAATCTGGAATCGTCAATGTTCTTTTTAAACGCCAATCCTAAAATTGCAACCTTTTTACCGTTCACATTCCCGACTTCGGCTTTAACTCTTTTGAAAAGATAACCGGGAATGTTTTCATTAAGTCTCCAGGAAGCCATTACCAGTTCCATAAACGGGCTTTTATCAATCAGGAAAAACCCATCTTTGACAAGACAAGGCCCTGCAGTAAGTCCCGGCGACTTGAGTCCAGCGCGTTTATAACCATTGTTCACCAGATTTAATACTTCGTAAATATCGCATCCGTAGTCTTCCGCAATCATCATGAACTCGTTGCCGATTGCAAAATCGATGTATCGATACATATTACAAAAAAGTTTAGACAATTCAGCCGCCTCAGGTTTTGAATAATGAATTGTTTTTGTAATCTTTGAAAAGATTTTAGTAGCTTCTTTAGCACTTTCGGGTTCGGTCGTACCGATTATTTGTGGTATTTGAACCAATTCCTCAACCGACTTGCCCTCAGCGATCCGTTCCGGACAATAAGCCATATAAATATCCTTCCCCACCTTAAGTTTTGTACGTTCCTCAACAAATCTCACCAACTGTCTTAGACTTCCCGGAGAAATAGTGCTTCTTAGAATTATTACATGCCCTTTTTGTATAAATGGGGTTAGTTCTGAAAAGAGTTTCTCTATTTGACTATGATCGGGACTATAAGTCGAGTCGATCGGGGTTCCTAATGTAAGAATTATGTATTTATTTTCGGAAAGGGATTCTTTAATATGATCCGAGGAATAAATTCTGAATTTATTACCGATGTATTTTTGAAGCAGCTCATCTGCCCCCTCTTCCAAAAAAGGCATTTTCTTGCTCTGAAGAAAAGCAACCCTTGCCGGGTCCACATCAATACCCGACACATCAAACCCTTTGTCCGCTAGAACAAGGGCTAGGGGTAAACCAACCCTTCCGATACCAAACACTACTATGTTGTTTTCTTTGAGCACACGGCTATGGTACATAAAGATCATTTGTTTATCAAGAAGCAATCCGATATTATATGAAGGTTAATTTGATTATGTTAACCTACGACAGCCGAATATTAATAGCCACCTTCTCACCTTGGAAAAAGGGCAAAAGACTGCCCACAAACGGGATGGTCGAGCCATTGGTTGACTATTTTTCCGATAGATTTGAGGATGTCTATCTTTTGGATCAACCACACCCCGGGTCGGATATTCTAATTCCAAGAGTCGAAATTTACAAAAACGGTAAATTAAGAAAGATTAAAAGCTCCTCTTTTTTTGTTTCGGCACTCTCCCCTCTCCTTGCTGCCCAAAACGTTTCGGCAACACAGATCTCATTTAAACTCAGGGATTTTTTGTCGGTAATCGATCTGGTGATCGGACAAAAGCTAAAAATTGACTTATTTATCGGATTTGAATCAGTTAACGCAATAGCTGGTATTTTTCTTAAAAAGATTGGCTTTATAAAAAAAGTTATTTATTATGTTTCCGATTTCTCACCAAAAAGATATAAATCCGGATGGTTTAACAAATTATATCTATATCTTGATAAAACGGCGGCCAGGTATTCTGACGCAACATGGAACGTTTCGGAAGCAATGCCAGCGGCCCGGAAAAAACTGGGCTATGATATGAAAAATTTTTCTCCTCAGATACTGGCACCCAATGCTTTTTTTAAAAAGGAAATTAAGTTCTTACCACTTGAGAAAACAAAACCGTATAGCATCATTTATGCCGGGACCTTGGGTTTGGAAAACGGCCCTGACCTGGCAATTCAAATGATGCCACAGATAATAAAAAGGTTCCCGTCCGCTTCTTTAACAATCGCAGGTGGCGGAAGACCTGAAGATGAAAAATTACTCAAAGATTTAATTCAAAAATTAAATCTTGAAAAAAGTGTTAATTTCGTGGGGTTTGTTCCTACCAACAAGGAGCTTTATGAACTAGTCCGGAAACACAGGATTCTAATTGCCCCATACAAAGCTATACGCGAATCCGTTAGATGGTACGCAGACGCGGTAAAAATAAGAATGGCTTTAGCTTGTGGTTTACCGGTCGTCACCACCCAAGTCCCCCCTAACGGCAAATTAGCAGAAAAAGCAGGAGCAGGAATAATAACAAAGGACAACCCAAAAGATTTGGCAAAAACCGTAATTGGCATTTTCTCGGACAAAAAACAATATTTAAAAATGAGGAATGCGGCAATTGCTGCAGCAAAAGAAAATACCTGGGAAAATTCATATAGCTCCGCTCTTAACAAAATGAACCTTACCAATTAGTGACGCAAGCCTAACACCAAACTGTTTATTTCATTTAATGAAGCTCCGATAGTGACAATATTTCCCGGCAAAATCTATTCTATCAAGCTAAGTGTTTTGGTTTTAGAATTATAATAGAACGAGTGAACTTTGGATTTATTTAACTTATTCTCTTTTATTGTAGGCTCTAATTTTTCTTTGTCAGCAAAATATCCAAATCCATAATTACCGACCTGCGAATATCCACTGCTACCTATTTCAAACAAATAACTGTCTCGCAACAAATCAGCGGGGATTTTTCCACTCTCATAATATAAGGTCATTAGTGTATACCCCATCCCTTGTTGAAACGGCACTTTATGCCCTGCAATGTAATAATCAGAATCGGAGGTGATGTAAAATACATTTATGTTTTGGTTAAGACTCGGGACAGCGGTCTTGAGTTGGTCTATAAATTGCTTCCGCTCAGATGCCGTTTCCACGTCTCTTTTTAAACCGTCGTTAATATACTTTACATGCCACGCCATAAACAGCAGAAATAATAAAACTATTACAGGTTTGATATAAAAGATTTTAAATTTTCTGTAAACGCTTAGTAAAAGCCAGGCAAGTATTACACCTGCCGCAACTGAGGATAAATAATAATATCTGGACTCCAAATACGAAAAGCTTTTCGACACAACGGTATAAGGTAAATAGTTAACTAATAAGAATATGCTAAAAAAAGTAATATATTTCTTCTCCGGACTTGAAGAAAGCTTTAAGAAAACAACTACCAAGACCATGATTATGCCACTTAAACAAACAGCCAGTAAATCCAGTACTGCCGTCTGCGCAATTAAGATTGTGGTTGGCGACGACGGGAACGGGTAATATGCAAGGGTAAACAATCTGGCAAACCATAAAAATGGTTCAGAAGGTACAAAAACCAACGAAAAAGATGTAAGCGGGTAAAATAGCACCCTGGTTAATAACACCGCCCAATAATTGGAAGTCGCCCCAGTCAGGAATAATGCATCCGGGCCGGTTGTAAACTTAAACTGTAGCAAACGAAAAACCACAATTGTCAGTGAAGACAGAAAGAAATACCAATATGTATAAATAAACTTTCTCAATGAATACTTTTTAAAGATCAATGTCGAAAAAGGCAAAAACAGTAACAAAAATATTCCCGTTTCCTTGAAAAATAACGAGGTATAGACCAGAAGAAAATTAACCAAAAGCCATTTTTTATTGTCGTCTACTAAATATTTAAAGTAAAAAATCAGGGAAACCAAGATTAATGTGGTTGATGGGAGCGTATTCACCGATGCCGCCATCCATGTAATTGCATTCTGAGAAACACTATTTACTGCAAAAAATAAACCCGCTAAAAAGGCCATTAGCGAATTCTTAAACAACTTTCCGGTTAAGTGAAAAACTATCAAACTGTTTGTTATATGAAGCGCAATGGCAAATACTGCTACCGGCAGAGTGTTTCTAGGAAAAAAATTGTGAAATATATATAACAAGACATTTGTAAGTATCCTTCCTTGACCAAGAATAATCCCCCACACCCCCCCCGTACTCTGCAATATCATTCCCTTTCCTTTAACTAAAGAAAGGCCATAACCCAACCACTCGTCTTGCTGAAAAAAAAGTTTAGTAACCGGCATGTAAACGACCAGTATTGTTGCTGTTATAATAAGGCAATACAAAATCGTTTTCCAGTTTTTATTCATAATTTTGCTGTGGGTGTCTCAGTGCGGTATTATTATACAGTTATTTTGAATTCCATCCATACTAAACTTAAAAATATGTGGTCCTATATCAAACAAAGAAAAACATATAAAACAGTAAAATGGGCCATTTATAAAATAATCAATATCTTTCTCGTAGCGATTAATTTAAGAAATCGGGAATATTATTATTCAAAATGGATCGTCGATCGCGGAGATGAAAATTTATATACTAAATATCCACTTTCTACAAAAAGTTTAGTATTGGACGTTGGAGGGTACGTAGGTAATTTCTCAGATAAAATTAATACGCTCTACAACCCAAAATTAATAATACTCGAACCTGTAAAAAAGTACTTTAATGTTTTGAAAAGAAAATACTCAAATTGCGAAAATATCATTTTGTATAATTACGGGTTATCAAACAAAAATTCTTTACAAAAAATTTATATTTCGGCCGACGGAACCTCACTGATTAAAAAAAGCGACATATCCGAGAAAATTAAATTAATGAACGCCGCCTCTTTTTTTAAAAAATATAGACATATTGACTTACTTTCGATAAATATTGAGGGAGCAGAATATGATGTTCTGAATAGAATTATAGAAACAGGGAATATTAAAAAAATAAAATATCTTCAAATACAATTCCACTCCTTCGTCCCAAATGCTATCAACAAAAGAAAAGACATTGTAAAAAACATTTCAAAAACTCACGATATTCATTTTTCTTATCCTTTTGTATGGGAAGCTTTTGTTCATAAAAAGAAGGTTTAAATTTTTAAAGCAGCAACATAGTACCCGAAGAAAACCTGCCCATTTAGTTTTCGTGGCTAGATATCCAAATCCGAAAATATCTTCTCATAATCAAAACCTTTAGAATACTCAATGGCGTTTTTTCTAAATTCGCTATTTATTTTCGGTTTCATGATAAATGTTAGTTTTTCTATTAGATCTTTGCCATCATCATGAATAATTAAACCGCATTTGCCCTTTTCAATTTCTTTCGCATTCCAAGGAATATTAGTCAAAAGAACGGGTACACCACAAGCCAAATAGGTTTTAACCTTGCCAGGATCTGCATAATAAGTATAGTTGTCATTTGTTTTTCTATATGGAGCGATTGCAACAGATGAATTGGCAATTTCATTTTCCAATGTAATGGTAACTATTTTGCCAAGAAACTTGCAATATTTACCTACTGAAAGTTGGTTGGCCAGATTAACAAGTTGACCTTTATAATTTCCGTCTCCGATTATTTTAAATATAAAATTTGGATTCTTTTTTATTATTTCGGGTATTTTTTTGATAACCACATCAACCCCTTGTTTTGCCAGTAAATGACCCATAAATACTAAGGTGTTTTTTTGACATGATTTATACGGCACCCTTTTAATACGATCTGTCCAAACCCCATACGGTACAACTCGATGGAATTTATAAACATCTTCGTCAATTCCAAAAAATATTTTTCTTCCCTTAATCATTTTTTGTGAAAGATCCCAAACCTCGTCGGAGTTTTTACAAGCGAAGATGTTTATCCTGTGGTAAATTGAATTCTTCCACTTATTTTCAAATCGGCCAAAAGGAACAAAGTCCATATTCCAATACACAACCTTCTTGCAGATCCCAAGAGTTTTTAAAAATATTCCAAAAAGTGCACAAAGCCCGTCCATCCCAACGAATATGTCAATTTTTCTTTTTGCAGATAATAGCCATTTTGCAGTAAAAAAGAATTCCTTAAAATATATTAATGACTCAGGAAGAAAAGCGTAGTCCAAAGACTTTTCTCGTTTGATCTTTCTCCAATTTGGATAATGATCAAGCACACTTCTCCGATCTTTTGTATCCGAGAAACTATGCTTAATATGGAAGATATTGTACCCATTTTTTTTATGTAAAAAATATACTAAATCATCGTCCGGTTGGGGAAGATGTTTATGGGCAACAATTGCGATATTTTTCATTGTTAAAAAAATTTGTTAATCCAATTGGATAAAGTTAGAAGGGCAAAAATGTTATTATGGTGACCCAGATCACTTGAAAAATATTTGTTTACGTAGCTATCAAGTTTGTCGTCGTCAAATATCCCCGTTTGTCTGAACTTTTTCGAATTCAATTGGCTTAGTGTATATTCTTTTAGATCTTTCCTTAACCAATCGCCGATTGGAGCATTAAACCCCCTTTTAGGACGGTTAACTATATTTTCCGGTATTATGTTTTTTTCAATAAGCATCTTTTTAAATATATATTTTTTGTTAAAATTTTTAATTTTCAAATTCGACGGTATTTTTGCAGTCAATTCCATTAACTCGTAATCCAAAAGCGGAGCCCTTACTTCAAGACTTGCACTCATAGAAGCTATATCCATTTTGTATAGCAGATCCTCAGGTAAATACGAGTTTATATCCGCTTTTAGCGCATTATCGACATCTGTTAACCTACTATCAAACTGGTCTTTATCAATCAAAAAAGTGTCATTTGTTATCTTGGAAAGAATGTTTTCTTTATCTTGAGTATTAAAAAAGCTCTTGTAATACATATACCTCTTATAAAAAGGTGCATCAAAAGTGTCTGAAAATGTTTTAAGCCTGGCTGTCAAAAGATTTGGAGAAAGATTAAAAAGCGAGCTAATAACCGGCTTAACTAAATAATTTCTCAACTTTCTCGGTAATAAACTATAGTAATCGCCAAAGGCAACGATATTATATCTATCATAACCGGCAAAATTTTCATCTCCGCCGTCACCACTCAACGCAACCGTCACATCCTTTCTGACAAATCTCGAAAGGAAAAGTGTCGGAATTAGAGAATTGTCTGCAAACGGTTCGTCGTAATAATCCGAAATTTTAGGAAGTTCTTCTTTGAATATTTTAGAATTAATTTTAATGTATGAGTGGTCTGTACAATACAATTCCGCAATTTGTTTTGAATATCTGGTCTCGTCAAACGCAGGATCGGTGAACCCTATACTGAAAGTCTTAATGCGTTTTGCGGAATTCATTGCCATAAAAGCGGTCGTCGCACTTGAATCAACACCACCGCTCAAAAAAGCTCCTATTGGAACATCAGATACCATTCTGTCTTTGACCGACTTGTTAACTTTTTCTTCCAACAACTCAATCCATTCACTCTCGCTCAGATTAAGTTTTTTAGAAAAATCCAAATTCCAGTATTTGTTAATTTTTAATTTTCCTTCTTTAAAAATAAAATAACTTGCAGATGGTAACTTGTAGATATTCTTGAAACCGGTCTTTGGTGCAGGTACATACTGAAGGGTCAGATAATCACTTAGCGCCTCGGTGTCCATCTTTGGTTTTTCTTTAACCACTGACAAAATCCCTTTTATCTCTGAGGCAAAAACAAAAGTTTTGCCGTCAAAAAAATATTTTAGTGGTTTTTCACCCAGTCTATCCCTTGTGCCAAAAAGTAAGTTGTTTTTCATATCATATATTACAAAGGCAAACATACCGTTTAGATATCTCAAACAATTGATTCCCCACTTTTTATATGCATATATAATTACTTCGGTGTCGGAATTGCTTCTAAATTTAAATTGTTTTTCGAGTTTTTGCCGGACTTCCATGAAGTTGTATATTTCGCCGTTATAAACAATGCAAATGCTTTTTTCATCATCAAACATCGGCTGGTGCCCTTTTGGCGAAAGGTCAATAATTGCCAACCTATTAGTACCCAAACCAATATTTCCTTTTATAAAGATTCCACTATCATCCGGCCCACGATGACGGGTTGCCTGAAGCATTTTTTCAACTTTTTCTCTACCAACATCTCCCACGTAACCTACAATTCCACACATTATTTTTCCCTCCTTAGTAAATTAAACATTGAGAATTTTATTTTTGTGGGCACTACAAGCATCACCGCTATGCGCGAGACAATATACAACCAATCAATTATCCTTGCTTTGTATCCATACTCCATTACCCCCTTTATTCTCGCATAGATCGCGTATTTTTCTTGCAGTCTGTTTTTTGCTATAGAGCTGGATTTATCATGCATTCTTAATTTAATTAAAACATCTTTGAGGTTCGCAAATTTCGATTTTGCCCCAATCCTGAAATAGAGTTCCGCATCTTGGCTCAAGAGAATATTTTCATCATACCCATTTAACTCCTCCAACAATTTCTTACTCCAAATAGTCGCCGGATGGGCAAATGGACTATATAAAAATATTATTTTTCTTAACTCCGAATCACCCACAGGATATCTTCTCGTATATCGTCTATTTAGTTTTTCATCACACACTTCGGCTGCGCCGCCACTAACACCGACTTCTTTATGTGACTCCATGAAACGAAATTGTTTTTCAAGTCTGTCCGGGTAACTATAGTCATCGGCATCCATTCGAACAATGTATTTGCCAACTGAAAGGGAAAGACCTTTGTTTAAAACTTTGGAAGTGCCGGCATGTTTTTTAAGAGGGATGAAAACAATCCTATTGTCTTTTTTTAGATGCTTTTTAATAATTGTTCCTGAAGAGTCGGTAGATGCGTCGTCAACAATAATGAATTCAAATTCTCTAAACGTCTGAGACAGAATACTTTCAATCGCCACATCAAGATATTTTGCACAATTGTATACGGGCATTAAAACCGATATTTTTATTCCCTTCATCCGGCTATTTTATCACGTACCCGGTAAAAAACATTGCCTACTGGAATGGACAAATGGGGATACGAAGTATAGACTATAGCCACGAATTGAAACTGTGACAAAACGAAAACTTATCACCATTGTTACCCCGGCCCACAACGAAGAAAAAAGTTTGGCAAAATTGGCAGACGAGGTGAAAGCTGTAATGCAAAAAATGGGTCGATTTAATTACGAATGTATTATTGTCGACGACGGAAGTTCGGATGGTACATGGCCGGAAATATTAAGGATCGTAAAACACAATAAAAGAGTTAGGGGGTTGAGGCTAACAAGGAACTTTGGACAACAAATAGCAATAACCGCCGGTATTGACGCAGCAAAAGGCGATGCTGTCATTTACCTAGATTCGGACTTGCAACATCCTCCAAGTTTATTTCCGAAATTAATATCCAAGTGGTTGGAGGGTGCAAAAATTGTACACACAAAACGAGTGGAAACCAAAGATATTTCTTTCTTTAAAAACCTCATGTCTAAATTATTTTACGCTTTTACAAATGCGCTTTCGGATACGCAAATAGAAGAAGGTATGGCGGATTTTAAATTATTAGATAAAGAAGTATACCGACGGCTTCAGACAATGAAAGAGAAGAACAGATTCCTAAGAGGGATGGTCTCTTGGATGGGATATCCCACTGCCGTAGTGGACTATGTAGCAAGAAAGAGAACTGCAGGAAAGGCATGGTATAATTTCGGAAGAAATCTGGAATTTGCCAAAATCGGAATTTTGTCACTTTCAACTAAACCTTTAAAATATATTCTGTACTTCGGCTTTTTTCTTACCACCTCTTCACTAATAAGTCTTGTTGGTATGATTTTAGTAATACTATATGAAAAAAATCTTAGGTATTTTTCCCCCACAATAGTGTTAGTTGTGTTTAATACACTTCTAATCGGTTTTGTAATTGCAAGTATGGGAATCGTCGCCCTATATATAAGTTTTTTGCATAAAGAAATCATTAACAGACCGATTTACCTCATTTCCGAAAAGGTCAACTTCAAAAATAAGGTGAAGCCACCCAACACAAACGACTGGGTATCTTCTCCCACACTTCGTCGGGAGCGGAATCCCTCGCGCCGCCGGCAAAGCCTTTGGCGACGCACGGCCGAAGCGAAACATCTTCGCTCACACCCACGAGGTATTTCGCGAAGGGGGATAAAATAATCCAATGAAAAAAAATTTCTGGAAAAGTAAAATTGTTGTAGTAACCGGAGGAAGCGGCTTCCTGGGAACTCATCTTGTCAAAAAACTTTCAAACCTGAAGCCGGCAAAAATAATAATTCCAAACCATAAAAGAGTTGATTTAAGAGATTACCACACCTGCCTCAAAACATTTAAAAATGCTGACATTGTAATTCATCTTGCGGGAAATGTGGGTGGAATCGGATATAACCAAGGCAAACCCGCAGAACTTTTTGATGACAATATTTTAATGGGTGTAAATACAATGCGCGCGGCAAAGGCATGCAATGTAAAAAAGGTGGTTATAATTGGTACAATTTGCGCTTATCCTAAATTTACGCCCGTACCCTTTAAAGAAAAGGATCTTTGGAACGGATATCCGGAAGAAACAAATGCCCCGTACGGTCTTGCCAAAAAAATGTTGTTGGTCCAATCTCAGGCATATAGAAAACAATATGGGTTTAATTCCATCTATATCTTACCCGTAAATATGTACGGGCCCGGAGATAATTTCGATCCCGCTTCTTCCCATGTAATTCCCGCTCTTATTAAAAAGTTTGCAGAGGCAAAAAGTAAGAAGTCCAAAAGGGTAGTAATTTGGGGTTCCGGGAAACCCACCCGAGAGTTTCTTTACGTTGAAGACGCCGCAGAAGGAATTTTAAATGCCTGCGAAAAATACAATAAGTCTGACCCCGTGAACTTAGGGTCGGGGTTTGAGATATCCATCAAAGAACTGGCAAGAACAATCTCAAAAATGATTGATTTTAAAGGCAGTATTATATTCGATAAATCAAAACCGGACGGGCAGCCAAGAAGAAGATTGTACGTTGGTAAAGCAATAAAAGAATTTGGATTTAAAGCTAGTGTCAACTTCAAAGCCGGCCTTAGAAACACAATAGATTGGTACCTATGCAATAAAGATGCTATTTAATTTATTTGCATATGCCTTACGATAAAAATTTGCTACCATAAATTTTTCCACCCCTGGTGTGTTTACTGTCTCAACAATTACTATTTTCGGTCTAAATTTGATCCAATCATTACTTTTCAAAACATCTAGATCATAACCTTCGGTGTCTATTGACATAAAGTCGATTGTTTTCACTTCATATTTTCTAAATACTTTTGATAAACTGGTCATCCTAATTCTGGATATTGAATCAAGTGCGAAACCTTCTTCTTGATATTCTTCAGCTTTATGTTTTGAAAACGTAGAAAGTGTTGACGGAAACATTTTATAGAAATTGAAACTTTTTTCTTTTGTTCCTATACCAACATTCAAATTAACATCTCTTTTTCGTGCTTTATAAAATTTATAAATATTGTCGGGATTCGGTTCTATGTTTACACCTTTCCAACCTTTAAGATAAAACCTCTTGGTATTGCTGAATCTTTCCGGATCATAGGCTCCGACATCGACATAAAAACCGCTCTTCTTGCCTTTAAGCAATTTGTCTATAATAACATCCTCCCCGTTTTGACTGAAAGAGTTATTTAGGACTTGCCACCACAAATACCGAAACAGCTCATAGATCCCGAAATAAATAAACTGGATTGGACCATATAGTTTATATTTTGCAAAAAGAGAGTGTTTCACTTATGAATTAGAGAGTCGTGTCAAAACTTTCATCTAAAATCTTTTTCATATCATATTTTTTTGCCAAAAGACACGCATTTTTTCTACATTCCAACCAATAATTTTTATCACTCAGCATTTTATCCATTGCCCTCTCGAGATCCTTAGTACCTGGTTTAATTACCAACCCTGCTTTGTATCTTTCTACATCGTCCGCAGTACCGACCACGTCGGTAATAATAACAGGTGTGCCGCACGCCAAATATTCTCTCGCTTTTTTTGAATCTCCATAATAAACCCAACTATAATCTTTCGAAAAAGTATAAATAGCCAGCGCAGCCGCCGACTTTGATACTTCCCTTAATAAATCTTTATTGGAAAGCTGGCCCAAAAAAATTATATTTTTAGATAATTCCACCTTCTTAGTTTTTTCTTTCAGTTTTTCCTGGTACGGCCCAGTCCCAATTATTGAAAGTCTTGCCTTAGGAAATTTAGTCACAACATTTTTAAAAGCTTTTAGAACAAGATTAAGCACTGGACCATGAGTAAGTCCGGCAACCATAACTATATTATTTCTGTTTACTTTTCCGACAGGCAATCTGGGACAATTTTCAAAAACCGGTGAATTTGGAACAAATTTTATTTTTGCATCAGGTATACCTTGTTTATTCCGAACGTCTATGATTCTCGATGAAACATTCCAGACTTCATCGGAATTTTTTGATACAAACCTGTCAATACCGAGATAGATATTATTTAAAATCTTGTTTTTAAACCTTGTTGGTGTATAGTCAACGCAATAAAAAATAGTCTTTTTCACTAGACCAATTTTCTTTAAAATCACTCCGGCAAACGCATTCAAGGGATCAATTCCTATAAAAATTTTCGGTATATAAACAGCTGCTGTCATTACTGTTTTAACCGTTTCAAAAACAGATTTTATAATAAGCGGTGTACGGGAGACTAACGGATACTCGATCGTTTGAAACGACCTTTTGTTTGTGTTTAGAAAATCTTTAATTACATTAAAAGGTCCGTATACAGGCCCTGATTCAGTGTGGTAAACGTGGCTTACAAGAAGAATTCTACCCCTTTGAAAGTTCTTACTGCTTTTCATACCATTCAATTGTTTTTCTTAAACCCTTCTCAAATGAAGTTTTCGCCTCCCATTTGAGTTCTTTTTTCGCCAGGGATAAATCCTGGTTAATGTTGAAGACCTTACCCTCCTCCGTAGAGGTAAAGTCAACTTCGATGTCTCTCCTCATCACCTTTTTGAAAACTTCAAGCACTTCTAAAACCGAATACTTTTTAGCCGCCCCTAAGTTAAAAATTCCCGCTTTCCTTGCTCGTATTGCCGTAGAAAATGCTTCAACTATGTCACCGACATACAAATAATCTCTTTCTTGTTTACCATCACCATAAATAATCACCTTGCCATTGTCTTTTATGTTTGAATAAAATGTGTATATTATCCCCTTAGAATTTCCAGGACCATAAACGTTAAAGGGGCGGAAAATGGTTGCAGGATTGCCGGTTTTTGTAACCCAATATTGAACCTCCTTTTCAGCGAGGTATTTTGTCAATCCGTATTCGGTGTTCGGAAGACATTCATCGGTTTCCTTAAATTTGCTTTTTTTGTCTTTTCCATAAACAGCGACCGATGAAGTGAAGATGAATTGTTTTATTGGATGCTTTAACATTTCTATCACCAGATTGCGAGTAGCTACAACATTATCTTTGATCAACTCCTCTTCCGGTGGCAAGTTTCTTCCCGCTAAATGAATAACCACCTCAACATCCTTTAAAAACTTCGCTATGCCTACCCCGCTAACTAAATTTCCATGTATCCACTTTATTTCCTTGGGTAGCGTAGGCTTTTCTTCTATTGCAAGAACACTAATTGAGTGGCCTTCACCTTGAAGTTTATTAATAATATGCCTGCCCATAAACCCCGTTGCGCCGGTTATTCCAATTTTCATTTTTTTATCCAACCTTCTTTCTCTAATAAAGAACGGAGTTCTTTTTTCCCGATTTGAGTCGTGGTGTCTGAAGCATATCGAAATTCTTTTTGTCTCCTTAAACCTGCATATTTTTTCTCTACCGCCGGGATAGAAATCTGGGGTAAAATTACGTAGTAATCTCCAAATTCAACTGTTCTCACACTTTCTGCCGGACTAATCAGTGTTTCATGGATTTTTTCACCGGGGCGGATACCCATATTAATGATGTTCTTAGAATTTTTACCGTTAGCCTCTAAAAGAACTTCAGCAAGATCCGCGATGGAATGGCCAGGCATTTTTCTTACAAAAACCTCACCTCCAACACCTTCCGTCATTGCTGTTAATACCAACTCAACGCTTTTTTGGAGAGTCAGAATGAAACGGGTCATCCCGGGGTCTGTAATAGTTAAGGGCTTACCCTCTAAAATCAATTTCTTAAAATGTGGCACAACAGACCCTCTTGAGCCAAGAACATTCCCATATCTTGTAGAAACAAAAACAGTATTGCCCACATCGTAGAGATTTGCAGTTGTAATAAGCCGTTCCTGGAGTGCTTTGGCCATTCCATAAGCATTTATGGGCTCAACAGCCTTGTCAGTAGAAAGTGCGACAACTTTTTCTACTCCTTCATCTCTTGCCGCTTCAATTATGTTTTCGGCGCCAATAACGTTCGTCTTGACACCCTCCCAAACATTATATTCAACCTCTGTGATCCACTTTAGAGCAGCCGCATGAACGATGATATCCACGCCTCGCACGGCCTCACGAACACTCCTAAAGTCCCTAATATCGCCCAACACAAAACGGATACCCTGTTTATCCTTATATTCCAACCTCATAACACCCTGCTTGTCTTCATCTCTACTGAATACGATTATTTCTTTGGGTTCATACTTCAGAATTTCACCGATGAACATGCGACCAAAAGATCCTGTACCACCCGTAACCAATATTCGTTTTCCCTTAAGAATTCTTGTCATGTTTAGATGTCACGATTATACCAGAATTAATCGTCACTAGGAATGTATTGATAACAATTTGAGTCTCTATGTAAAATCGTACAAATGGGCTATTTTGCAACGTACAAACTTTTTATTGCGGATGCCACACTAATCATCTGTTTATCGGTTAGGGCCAACCCAGAAGGAATATATAAACCATTTTTTTCAATATTTTCCGTATTAACAAATTTATCGTTGTTTTTCAGATATTTTTTCAAGACGGGTTGGTTGTTAGGCGAATAAAAGAAGTCCCTTGTCTCAATCCCTTTATTGCTAAGTTCCTCACGAAGCCTATTCTTACTCATTCCAAATTTTTCTTCGTCAAGTAAAATCCCATACATCCAGTAAACGTTTTTTACATAGCTTTTAGTTTGAGGCAATCTAATTCCTGGGACATCTTTAAGCAGGATATTGTATAAGGAGGCCATATACTGCTTTTTAAGAAGATACTCGTCGATATGGGCTATTTCCCCGCACCCCAACGCGCCTTGTAGGTTGGTCATTCTATAATTAAAACCGACACCATCATGAATAAACCGTTTGGCTGCCGAGTGGTGCAAATCTCTAAACATTCTTGCTTTTGTTGCTAAGATCTCGTTATTAGTTACCATCATTCCCCCTTCGCCGGTCGTGACTATCTTGTTGGCATAAAAACTAAATGCGTTTATTTCTCCGAAAGAACCACATTTTTTCCCCCTGTATTCCCCGCCGCAAGCTTCGGCTGCGTCTTCTAAAACCATAGTTTTATGTCTACCTGCAATTTTCATAATTTCAGACATCTCTGCCGCGTGCCCATAAATGTGAACCGGAATGATTACCTTTGTTCTTTTTGTAATTTTATTTTCGATTTGTTCAACATCAATATTAAAAGTATCAGGTTCACAATCGACAAAAACCGGTTTCGCTCCTGTATATAACACTGCAAGCCATGTTGCACCCATTGTAAAAGCGGGGACAATTACCTCATCTCCGGGGCCAACCCCTAATGATAATAATGCGACATGAAGTGCGGCCGTACCATTACAAACGGCTATTCCGTATTTCATACCAATATAAGAAGCAAACTTTTCCTCTAGCTCCTTTACATAATTGCCTGATGAGGATATCCACCCACTATCAAGTGCCTTATTTACAAATATTTTTGAATCTTCAGACAAAACGGGTTCGTTAACTGGAATGTGGTTAAACATTTGATAGTTCTATAATTTTGTTTTTTATGACATCCTCCTCGCATTTTGAATGCGAGGTTTCCCTTAAGGGAGGATGACATATCGGCGTTCAATTCATCCTCGCAGCGAGCTGCGAGGTTTTCTTGAATGCTGTTATAAGATAGGGTATATCTTTTGGACTGCCAATTTCAACACCACGGGCTTTCAAAGAATCGAAAATCATATTCTCCACCATATGTCCGACTTCCATTTCAAGTTCCCAGTATTTTCTTCCACCTAATCTTTGTGCTAGATCGCTATCATCATTTAAATACTGCTTTCTTGTCGAGACTTCTTCGATGCGCCTATCAAAAGGAACAATCTCAGACCCCATGGTTATATTATCTAGATAGAACTGGAGGAATTCTAATATTGAAACTTCTGCATATAAAACTTTTTCCAAAAAATCCGGACCGGTTGCAGTCATCAATCTTTCGTCGGGTTTGATTTCTTTGTAATAAAGCTCTATTTTTTCTCTATCAGCTGACGAAAAATCATCAGGAAAATTATCCAACCTTTTTTCCCAATCATGAATAATTGCAACCGACTCAAAGGCCCTTCGCTCCCCGTCTGTTAATCCAAGCAAGACTCCCAACACTTTTGCACCAAGTAGTTGGGTAACGCCGTGTTCTCTGACGTTTTTCCAACCTTCACGTTTAGTGAGTTTCCCTAAATAAAGGAGGTGAAATTCATCTTCGTAATCCAACAATTCTTTAAACATAACCGTGACCTGCATTCTAATCATCGCAGACACAAAACGCAAGACCGCTGATAAAAGATAATTCTAAAAAACTTATGTATTAGAGTGGGCTAGAAGTAGCTCTACTATTCTGCTTAAATACTTGTATATAGAATTCCAAACATTGCGCCTATACCCTCAATTACTTTTACTGTTACCATTCCCAAAGACAAAAATGGATGTGAAACTATCTTTCTCCATTTTTTAAAAAAGACCAGCCTTAAAACCAAATTGCCAAGACCTAAGATTTGCTCTGGATGTCTTTTTAAAAACGTTCCGGCATGAGAGGCATAATAGTATTTCTTTTTGGCTGACCTAAATGGAGAGAATTTGCCTTCATCGTGGTATATAAAACTTTTAATTCGGCCAATTTTGATTCCTGCTTTTCGCATTCTCAGCGGCAAATCGTAATCCTCTGGACCTGTTATGCCCGTATCATAACCGTTAAACTTTTTAAAAGTGGATTTTTTGAAAAATCTGGGAGCTTCAATCGTATCATCGCCTACATAAAATTCCCTTTCGAAAACTTTAAATTTTGTCCAAAAACCAATACCGAATGATTTCTCGGGGATGATGAGTGCCTCCACTTTGGGGTCTTTTGTAACTACACCGAAACAATCTTCCAACACACGTGGAGACAAGGTCATATCGGCATCCAACACAAGAACGTACTCGCCTCGTGATTTTTGCACACCATAATTCCTCTGAGCAGATCTTTCCGGCCCTTTATTAAAAACCCGAGCCCCAAACTTTCCTGCAATATCTTTTGTATCGTCGGTCGAGGCATTGTCAACCACAATTGTTTCAAAATCTCTATATGTTTGCCTCCTTAGACTCTCCAGAAATTTTGGTAAATGGAGAGATTCGTTTTTTGTAGTTACTATTATTGAAGTCATATTTTTCCCTTGCTATTGTAAAATGATACCACACTGGAATATAATCCCCTTGTATGACATCTTTTAAATTGCGTCTTTTGGCAGTATTTTCGGTCTTAGTTCTCTTCTTGTCAATCACCCCAGCCGTTTTTGCAGAGTCTCCGGAATCTTTTGGATTAACCCCCCAAAATACTCTCCCTGGAAGTTCCGGCTATTTGTTCAAAAGGGCAAAGGAGAAAGTAGCAGAAAAGTTTAAATTTTCCAAAAATTCAAAGTATGAGTACAGAAAATGGCTGCTTGAGAGAAGAGTGTCCGAATACGTAAGCCTTGTGGAAAAAAATGAACAAACACAAATCTCGGACGCCTCGCAAAGGTTGGCTTTTGAGGCAGGAATCCTTGCCGAAAGTTCTATCACAGAATCCAAGGAAAAGAAGTCCGAAATTATCAGTTTGTTTGAAAAATACAAGCCAATCCTTGGAAAGATGAGGGACAACTTCCCTGCCAATACTCCCTACTGGCTCTTGTCTCAACAGGATGTTGACACTATGGATATTTTGACTGAAAAACTTAAGTAATGGCTAAGTTTCCGCAAATTTCATTTATTATTCCTGCCAAAGACGAAGAAAAAACAATTTCACTTCTTTATTCTCAGATTGCTGACGAGATGAAAAAACTTCGTAAATCTTTCGAGATTATCTTTGTCGATGACGGATCCACCGATTCAAGTTTCAGAGAAATGGCCAGAATCCACAAGAAGGACAAGAACGTAAAGATAATTAGGCACCGTGGCAACTTTGGAAAATCCATTTCCCTTCAAAGCGGTTTTGATGCCAGCCGCGGCGAAATGGTAATTACAATGGACGCCGATTTGCAGGACGACCCAAAGGAAATATCAAAATTTATTAAAAAAATTGAAGATGGTTACGACTTGGTATCGGGTTGGAAAAAGAAAAGATATGACCCATTAACAAAAACCATTCCTTCGAAAATGGGTAATTGGCTTACCAGAAAACTTACGGGCGTAACAATTCATGACTTAAATTGCGGCTTTAAAGCCTACAGAAAAAGAGTTTTGACAAATATTCATCTTTATGGAGAACTATACAAGTTCATACCAGTTCTTGTCGCACATCAAAATTTTAAAGTTACAGAGATCGTGGTATCTCACAAACCCAGAAAATTTGGTAAAAGCAAATTTGGCATAGAAAGAAATATTAAAGGTGTACTTGATTTAATAACGGTAGTTTTCCTTACCGGTTACATCCGGCGTCCAGGCCATTTTTTTGGATTTTGGGGTATGGTTTCGTTTTTTATCGGTTTCTTAATCGGTATCTATATCACCTATCTTAGAGTCACAACCGGTTCAATCCAATTTCGCCAACCACTATTGTTTTTGGGAATGCTCTTGATGATAATCGGTGTGCAACTTATATCTACTGGGCTGGTCGCCGAAATGATCGTCAGCTTAAATCAGAAAGGCCTGTCCAAAAATAAATATATTGAAGAAACAAGTCCTTAAGGCAGAATTTTAAGCCCTGAAATTTGTATCCTCATATTTCTAAATACACAGGTGTCGTTCATTTGCGGATCAAATAATATATATCTAGTCTTTGTTCCTGGAAATAAAAACAAAAAATTTCCTTTTTTCCATTCAGCAGTCGTCGGAGGAACCTGTGCTGTGTCGGGCGGATCCATTTCCTTCGCCCAATTTTTGTTATCCAACGATAGAGCCATATATCCACCCTTTTGCACGCTACACCCTACATTACTATGCCAAATTTTCAAGCCCGTCAAAAAAATATCTTTCCCCATATCAATCCACAACTCCTTATTTGCTGTATTTTTTCTTAACAATGTCGAAGCCGGTTGATAATTTATTTCTTCACGAAACGCAGGCTTCGTGTGTTCAATATCATTTTTCCAAACCTTAACAAGCGGTACGCCGTCAACACTTGACACATAAACCGGATCCAAATATCTATCATAATATTGAAAACTATACCAATATTTAAACGGCCACTCATAATCTAACTCGATTTCATATTCCCCTTCCCTCTTTGTACCGCTCCATGACCCGTTATAGTACTCTATGTCTTCACGTAAACTGTTTCTGGCGATATTTGCCTGTGTCGCTATTGTCAAACCCAACCTTGCATTCGGTATAGCATTCTTATTAATCCAGTCAACACCCTGTTGATAAGCATTTCCGTATGTGTTCCCCCAATACGGAATATTTTTACTTTTGGCCCCAGGCAAACCCCCGATCAATTGATTGAAATAAACATTTTCATTTGGATGTATTCTTACTATTTCATATGCCGAAAAAATCATAGAAACTAGAATTATGATTGAGATAAAGGTTTTGTATTTTGTGTATCTAAGTAAAGCGTAAGTCCCGATGCCTGCTTCTAGCGCCAACGCCGGAACATATTCCATAATCTGCCTTACTCCCCCATATATCC
Organism: uncultured Gammaproteobacteria bacterium; assembly: GCA_964494885.1. Taxonomy (GTDB): domain Bacteria; phylum Patescibacteriota; class Microgenomatia; order UBA8517; family UBA8517; genus GWB1-39-10. The sequence goes on from CAZBTH010000005.1 coordinate 58,635, forward strand.
CCGCTCCCGGCCAAGAGACCCTTAAAATGGGTATAAATAGCCACAGTAAAACCAGTAACGGGAAACTATCTTTTCTTTTAAATGTCAGGTAAACCGAATATATAATTCCCACCAGAGACAATAATAAAATCGGCACTTGGGTAGTATAAATAATCCACAGCGTAGGATAAGTGTTCCATTTGTGAATTAAATAAGAAGACATCTCAGCAGCTGTCCCTGTCCCGATCTGTCTATAAAAATCTAGTATGCGCATTGTGTTCCTAAATGGGTCTGACCATAGGTATGGCCACGAGGCGTAAACTATTCCCATTGCTATGGGGATATAGAGAATTAGCATCGCAAACACGCTTTTTGATAAAAATATTTTTCTTGTTTCAAGATATTTCGTCGTTATAAAATAGACAAACCACGGGACAACAACTAGCGGCGCAAATGCAATGTTTAACTTCGTTCCTAAACCAAGACCTGCAAAAATTGAAGATACTAATACCAATTTCCATTTTTTTCTTGTGATACCAAAGAAAAGAAAAAGTAAAGTGAGGCCGTAATAAGAAGCAAGTGGTGGGTCCTTGATATTAAAATGTGATTCCGAAAAAAATAAGGGGTAGATTGCCAAGGATGCAGAAGCAACGAAAGCCGGTAACGCACCGTAATTAATGTATGTAGCTATTCCGACCGCTAAAACTATCAGAAAACTTGTAAGCACTTCATATAAATGGTGAGAATCGAGGTCTCCCACCAAATGAAGTCGTTGGTAGAAGACAGTGTTAGTTAACGCTGCCAAGATGTCATTAATCGGAGGATGCCCACCTTCATTCGCAATAATATAATTATAATTATAAGTATCGTGTTGATAGGTACTGCGCCACAATGAAAACAATCTGTGTTGATATTGGGCTGTTATGGCATCCTCATAAATTTTGCCCTTTATTTTTAAGGGGAGTGTATCGGTAGCACCACCCGGCGAGACGTCGCATTTGTTGTTTGCCCACGATGGACATTCACTGTTCACTCTCGGATATTTTGGTAAGGTTGAGTAGTCTTTTTCACCAGTCAAAAAAAAGTGTAAATATGCCTGGCCCCGCATAAAATGATAGGGTTCGTCCCAGTTAATTCCATAATCTTTAATCGTGCCAACACCAAAAATCAAAAACAGAACCGGTACAAACAGAATCGGAAAGAAGTATTTAATTAGAACTTTTTTCATATATTCCTATGGTACTCATGATGTCTAATTTACGTAATCTTTCTACAAAGCTCAGTTCTGTTAACGTTTCATAAAAATCGTCTTCTGTTTTCAACCAGTGTCTCATGAATTTTATCTCACCCAAATACGATATCCGCCGCTTTTTGAGGAAAGGGATATATTTGCTTATTGGCAACTCACAAACAGCGTCGTACAGACTTCTTATAATACTTTTGTGCGGTTCTATGAAACAAAGCCGTCCCTCCCTCTTTAAAACTCGATTGATTTCACTTAAAGCCTTACGATACTTCATGAAATGATGGAAAACCGAATCCACCAATACGACATCGAATGTTCCATCTTTAAACGGAAGTTTTTCAGCACTGGCTAAATAAAACTTGGCTTTCGGTGTTAGCCGCTTTGCGCTTTTGATAAGTGCCTCAGAAATATCAACACCGAATATATTTTTAACACCTGTCTTATATAAGAGGTGGACATTAAGACCGTCCCCGCAACCCAAATCCAAAATTTTTTCTTTTTTCTTTATTCTAAAAAAACGTAGTCTTCTTATTCTTTCCTCCGGATTGCGTCTTGTCTCGACACAGGCTTCTTCCCAATGCTTTGTCTGATCCCATGTGTTAATCGACTTTAATACCATTCAGTGATTTTACACCAACAAACCGATCAAATTAAGTACCAAATACTCCTGTTTGACTAAATGAATTTTTATTTATACTATATGACCCTGAAAGGATTATAATGTAGCGACATGAAAGTTGAGACAATAAAGGACGGAGCTAAAATATTAGCTATTATCATTAAAGGAACAAATACAAAAAATTATCAATTTTTTTCACCTGAAAATTTCCCTTTACAAGTCGGCGCTGTTGGCAAAAAAAAAGGTGAAAAAATTCGTGCCCATTTACATAACGAGCCTGTAAGGACAGTCAGAATAACGCAAGAATGTTTGTACATAGAAAAGGGCCGCGTAAAAGTTACAATTTACAATAAAAGAGGAAAGGTTGTGGCAAAAAGAATTTTAAAAGCTACTGATAAAATACTTTCGGCATCAGGGGGACACGGGTTTGAAATTCTCGAAGATACTGTCTTTTTTGAAGTTAAACAAGGCCCGTATCCGGGATACGACAAAGCTAAGACTTATTTAGAATAACCGATAGATGATTAAGAAAGACAAAACTCCGGTTTTTATTATTTCCGGGAAATCTCCACTTTCAGCATCTGGTGGTGGGTATTCCAGTTTTGCTTTTAACCTTGCAAAGGTTATCAAAAAACTTGGACACCCTGTTTATATCGTCGCGCTAGGAAACGAAACTAAGCAAACTAAAATCGATGCAGGAAAGCTTCTTCTTTTTAAAGCAACTCTCCCACTCCTAAACGTAAATATTTACGCACTTCCAGGTTTGCCTATTTATTCGATTATTTTTGCACAAGGAATTCAAAAAATTGCCGATCAAAATGGATACAAAAAATTCATAGTATGGGGAATCGGACCCTGGGGTCTGGCGGGCGCATTTCTAAAAATATTCTCAAAAAGTAAGGTCACCTTTTACAATAACTACTTTACAACAATACGACATGAGTGGTGGGGTGGTGTGAGAGCTCTCAGGGTCAAAGATTACGGTTTATGGCCGAAAATTAAATACTTGGCTATTTACTTTACAGTCGCGCAATACCTGGCCTTATTAGAAAAAATAACACTAAAACGAACAGATAAGATTATTACCAATTACAGTTCAACAGAACGGATTATTAATAAAGAGTTCGGCATTGACTTCAAAAAATTCTACAGAACCCATTCGTATGTTCAAATATATAAAAGGCGTGTCAAGATTGGTAATTCAAATGATTTTACAAAATTACCTGCAAAATATTTATTTTTCTTTTCCAGACAGGATCCCAGGAAAGGGGTAAATTTTCTACTTCATGCAATGAAGATTTTATCTGAACGAGATTTCAAAACCCCTCTGATCATTGCTGGCGGTGGCGATATGCTTAAATACAACATGCAGCTTGCCGCGAAACTCAAAATTGAAAAGACTGTCAAATTCTTGGGATTTGTTAACGATACTGAACCACTTATGAAGGGGTGCGCCCTATTCGCTTTTCCTTCAATTGAGGAGGGCTCTAGTGCCCTAACTATTCACGAAGCAATGGAAATGGGCTTGCCTATAGTTACAACTGCATGCGACGGTATAGTAGAGGATATCAAAAATGGAAAATCGGGAATCCTTGTGCCAATGGAGAATCCGGAGGCAATGGCGAACGCAATTGAAGATATAATTAGAAACCCGAACCTGGCCAAAAAACTGGGGAGAGGAGCGAAAGAGGCTTATAAAAAAACATTTAATTCAAACCTTGTAAAGCGGGGATTAGGAAAGTTGCTCCAAAAAATATGAATACCACATTAGGCAACGTAGATTACTCGATAGCGCATACAGAAATCCTTGGTAAGTCCGACAGGGTGCGAGTTGCAAAACAGTTACTTACAATTGTCCAAGTACACCTCAAGCACAAAAATTTAAAGTCATTCCTGGTCCTTGATATTGGATGCTCCAGTGGGATAATCACTCGGGAAATTGCAAAGCATAGCAGAAAAGTGATCGGCATAGATGTTGACGGGAATGCAATAAAGAAAGCTGCCGTAGATTTTAGGTCGGTTAAAAATTTAAAATTTAAGGTGGCAAAGGGTGAAAAAATTCCGTTCAGGAAGAATTGCTTTGACATTGTTTTCTGCAATCAAGTTTATTCCTATGTATCAAATCCCCACAAAATGATGCTTGAAATTAAACGGGTTTTAAAGCCGGGAGGAATATGTTTATTTACAGGTGATAATTTACTACGTCCTGTTGAACCGCTATATAGACTGCCACTTATCCGATTACTCCCAAAAAACATAACTAAATACATTCTGAGTATTTCTGGTTACAAATCATATTACATTGGAAGTTATAAAAGTTATTGGGGTTTGAAAAAACTTTGCAATAATTTCGTAATTGAAGACTATACTCTAGAAGTTATAAAACACCCGAAAAAATATAAATTTAGTAAAATTTTAAAATACGAAAAGCTAATAAATTTTACTCCATCTTTAATATTGAAACTTCTTGAGCCATTCTTGCCGACGTTTATATTTATATTGAAGAAAAATTAGTGGCCGGCATTAACAACTTTGTTTAACAATAGTAGACTTTTCGCCCTGGAGACCGTCCAAGAAAAATTTTTACTCCAAGACATGGAACCTCTTTGAAGTTTTTCATACAGTTTATTATTTTCGAAAAGCGAGATTGTTACATTTGCGATTTCTTCCGGTGAGTTTCTTGTGACTATAACTCCACTTTGCCCGTCTTTGACCGAATCCACCAATCCAGAAGATTTATATGCAATGACCGGAGTTCCGACCGCATTTGCCTCAATATTCACAAGCCCCCAACCTTCATGAGCTGACGGATTTACCAAAACGTGACTTTTTGCCAGTAGCTCAAACTTCTTAGCATCCGTTACCCTTCCCCAGAATTTTACTTTATCCTTTAAGCCCAAGTCAGAGATCTTTGATTTTATTTTTTTGAAATAATCTTCAGTTTCCGGTTTACCAATAATCCAGAAATTATATTCACCTGTTTTATCCAATAGAGAAAAGCACTCGATAGCATCTTCGATTCCCTTGTCCTTTGCTAAAGTTCCCAAAAATGTTACTGTTTTGATCTTAGGTCTACGATCTACGATCTTAGACCTTGGAAGGATTACCCCATGGGGTACAATTGTAATATTTTTAAGTGGGATTCCAAATTTTGAAACTTCAATTTTTGCCGATTCGGATCCGGTCATAAACTGGACTTTCTTATATATGAGAAAAATAAACGGTTCAAAGATAAAGCCAATCGCACCAATTATCAAATTCATAGGAAACGGCAATGGGTTTAGAAGCCAAACTTTACCTGCCACCTCTTGAATAAGAGCTAATTTTGGTTTTCTAACGTATAACGGGGTGAAAAAGGGAATACCGTGGAACTGATCGACAACCAGATCTACATCTTTTCTGTTTTTGAAATAGTAATAAATAGCAGCTATTTGGACCCCCAAATACTGATATCCGGATCTTACTATTTTTATTCCATCTATGTTTTCTTCAGTTGCCGAATCTTCAAACCGCGACGAAAACCAAACAATATCGTTACCTGCATTATACCACCCCTTTGCATGCTCCCAAACACTCTGCTCAGCCCCACCTGCCAGGGGATGTTTCGGATCGCGCCAAGATAAGATCAATACTCTCATTGATGTATGATATAAGATTTACGATATAAGATGTATGACATAAGATATACGATCTAAGATTTATGAGATTTGATATATCTTATCAGCCCTCCGAGTAACGCTCCAACATTATTACACTGATTGAGTAAATTTTCATAGTCAAAAATTTTGATATATCCAAGATCTCTGGCCAACAAAAGGTGGTATTTTGTTTCTTCCAATGAACCTTTTGCCGTATATAAGAACTGCAAATATTCGGTCTTGTGTTGTCTGGAGTTTCCCTCAACTATGTTGGCTGCAACAGAAGAAACAGATCTGCACACCTGGTCTATCAATCTATATCTTTCATCTGATGGAAACTTTTTAGTTATTCTATATACATTAACAACTAGCCCGTGGGCTTCCTGCCAAACTTTTAAATCTTCAAACTTATTTTTTACAGAAACCATATATCTTACATCTTAAATCATATATCAGAGATTTGGGCTTTTAACAGCCCAAATCTCGGCATTGGCATTACTAAAAATTTTTTCAACATTAAGATCTCCTGGGGAAAAAGGAAGCTTCTCGGTGTATTCTTCAAATTTAACCAAGTAAATATACTTTACATTAAGTTTGTCAAACTCGGTCTTCGCCACAGCTTGGGTTTTGGCGACAAATACAGACTTATTATACACAACAGGATTCCCTGAATATTTACCAACATAACCTCTCCTGTTTGAAAACTCCGGCGGTTTGTACTCTGTATGCCACGAACACTGCAAACATTCATTGTCGTAAATCACAACACGTCCAAATGGCTGTGATTTCAAATATAAAAGCGCATAGATTTCACCCTGAGGTATTGTATAACTGACTTTAGTAAAATAGTTCCATCCCTGCCCCATCAGGAGGTATAGTATCGCCAATTTCTGTCTGAAGAAATGTATCGCTTCCGCGGAGAAATCTTTTATTTCAATTCCGCCCGCCGGTACCAATTCCCCTATCGTAGAGATTTTAACTTCGCTTCCGGTTTGAATAACATCGATTAGCGGTGACTTTTTAACAAAATCCGGAACTTTAATTCCCCTGCCCTTAATCGTAAAATTGTCGTCGTTAGTAATAATTTCAAAATCTCCCTGTAATATCCAAATATTGTCTGTGTCGGAAACTGTGTCTATAACAGCCGGAATATTTTCAGATAAGGTAAATTGAAAATTGGGTGAATCATAGTACGGATCCTTCAAAGTGCTATTGTAAATCCTAAGATCCAATATTCTGATTTCGTTTTTATCAAAATCCTTTATATAAAATAATCTATATTTACCACTTCCATACCAAAATGATTGGATATTCTTTCCAAGTAAATCTTTTGATTCAATTTTGTAGGATGGTGACACATCCGTAAATTTTTGACGATACCACGTCGAAAAATCGGCCATTGTAAGAATTTTTATTCCGTTTGTGGTCAAACTGTTGACATATTCTATTTGCTTGGCAAATTCTCCTTTATAACCATCCGGATCAAGATCGGATTCAAGTCCCACTGTAACTTGAGCAAAACCATTTAATTTATTCATAGATAAATACATACTAATTAGTTTTTGAAAATAATCTACATCCTGATGAATTGGCGCCCCCAAATAGTCTTGTGTGCTATACAAACTGCTCTCGTAACCATTTAGGGGGTCTCGCGGCGCCCACTGCAAATTTACAACATCAATCTTGTCTGCACCTGTTGATGCCGGAACTATTGAATAGAGTTTACTTGGATAATAAGAAAGACCCCATGGCTGTCCCCAAATTTGATAACCGTCGGTTGAATACTGATCAGAACAAACCAGGTTCGCTACTATTCCATATTTTTCTTTCATATAGGAGAGAGAATATTCATCAGTCCACCAAGACCCAACAGACTTCGGGTAATATCCGAATTTTTCCTTGAAGGTTTGAAAAACTTTATCTATCAACACTCTCCTATCCTCTTGTGTATATCCCGATAGGAACACACTTGCCGCATGATGCCAAGAGCCTGTATTGTGATAAGTTATTTTTGAATCTGCTGAAAAAGTAGGCGTAACCTCCAGAAAAATTCCTAATTCCTGACTTTTGTCCATACCCCTTGCGACTGACATAACTTCCGGGTTTTGCATAGCGTCATAAGTCATTAGCCACGTCGCAGGAATGTTATTCTTACGAATAATTAAATACTCATTTCTCATTCCCTCGGCGGGTTTACCGCTATACGCTGAGATTCTTACGGGGTTAACTACAGTAATGAATTGAGTAGGATCCTCAGCAAAAACTTTACCCGGAAGACATAGGAGGAAAAATACACTAATGGTGGCCACGGAGAAATTCTTGAATCTACGCATTTAACTTGTTATCCAATTTTTTCTATTAACATCATCATAGTAATGAAGAATTTTTAGTCTGTAAAAAACCGCCGCTGTATCCCAAGCCATCCAAAAAGAAGTTGACCATTTTATCGCGCTATTTGATTTATTAAATCGAACCTCTATCGGAGCTTCGAAGATCCTGTTGAAGCCCAGATATTTAGCAACCGAAAGCATTTCAATATCCATTGCATAACTCTTAACCAAAAGTCTGGGGAGAATTTTCTCAACCACTTTCCTTTTAAATATTTTTATTCCGCTTTGAGTATCCGTAAGAGAAAGATTAAAAAGAAGCTTAACGCCAACATGATAACCCAAACTCAAGATTTTTCGTAAGAGAGGATAATTAACACGGGAAACAGGGTGTTTTTTTGATCCCACTATTATGTCTGCATCATACCAATTCATGTGCGCCAAAAGCATCATTATTCCTTTTGGACTTATATCCATTCCGGCATCTAAAAAGGATATTATTTCACCTTTAGCTTTTCCCATTCCAAAACGTACGGCATGACCCTTGCCTTTATTAACTTTGTAAGTAAACACTTTCAATTTTGAAGATTTAATTTTTGACGCCTCCCGAAAAGTTTTGTCCATGTCGCCATCCACAACACAGATCACCTCAAAGTCGTAGTCCCTCCCCAACCCTTCTCCCAATGTTGATAAAATATTATCCAAATCCTGCCTGATGGTTTTCTCCTGTTTATAGGCGGGGACAATTACTGAAAGAATTTTGATCTTAGGCTTTTCCATATTGTTTTCTTTTGGCCAGGCCATACCGCGAAGTATATCCCAAAAAAACGCCTTCACCAAAAAGCATGAGGGTGCATATGGCAAGCGATACCTGAATAACCTCCAGAATACTTGAATGAAAAATCCATAACAATATTGCTTGTCCAAACGCAGCTAATACCGGAAATACTATTATTCGCGTTTTTCCAAGAGAAAGTGAAAAATTTACCAACAATAGAGCAAGGGTGTATACCAGCATAAAAAGGCCCATCCAGACCAGATCTCTTGAGGCTGCCAGATAGGCCGACCCGTAAAGAATATTGATTGCAAAATCTGAGAATAAGTAATAAATTCCAACTGCGGAACCCGAAACAAATAACGTTAGTCCAAGCGACCCCCAAAATATTTTCAGATACCCCTCCCCTTTGGCGCTCCTGCCGGCAACGACAGGAAACATTACGGAAGATATTGGAGAGGATGCAAAAAATATTATTTTTCCAAGCGTAGAAAGAGCTGCGTAGATTCCGGCATCGAAAGGGGTTAAGAAATGTTTAACAAGAATTACATCTGTTGTAAAGATTGAAGTAAACGCCAAAGCTTGTAAAAAAACAGGTAGTGAATATTTCAGAAAAGGTTTTAAATTGTATTTATTTTTAAGTTTTTTTGTTTTTTTGATATCCCTTACGTACCACTTTGAAACAAAATATGCCAAGAGCCCACCGGCAAACACACCAATCATTGCACCGAATACGGAATAACCCATGATAACCAAAATTACACCCAAACAAATTTTTGTAAGTGAGGAAGTAAAATTAGGTAAAACAAATCCCATAAATTTCAATAAACCCTGTGCTGTGGCTTGGTTTACCAGGGTAATTAACGACAAAAATAAAACCGGTGTTATAAGTATAATAAGAAAGATGTTGTTAATATGTAAAAAGTTGGCAATAAAGGGAGAGGCAAAAATTGTAAACAATGAAAGAATCGATGCCATCTTAAGCACAACTTTGCTCAACGAGCTAAAAATGGTTGCGACTTCTGTTGAGGACTTTCCGGATGAAATAAACTTCACAATAGATACTGACGTTGAGGTTGGAACAATTCCCACAATATACAAAATGGAGAAAAGGCTGGCAAGGACACCGTAATCAACCGGGCCGAGAATACGGCCCATAACCAGATGGTAAACGTAATTTACCACATTGATGGCCATGCTACCGCCAATCATTATGGCGCTGCCTGAAAAAAGCGGGTGACTAACTAATTTCTTGAGTTTTTTCATTTATTTTTAGTTAATGTCAACTTGAGTCCGTCTTTTATAGACGTAAAGAGATTCGTATTAATCCCCAACTTTTTTAATCCAATTGTACTTGCCTTACTTCGCCTAATTTCATTTCTGGACTCCAAATACTTAACAGCGTAAGGTTTACCAACAATTTTTCCGACAAATTTTGCCAAATCCAAAATTCTAATTTCCTTTCCCGTTCCAAGATCTACAGACCCCACCGGCACCTTAGCCGTTAGCATCACCTCAACCGCCTTAGTAACATCATCAATAAAGATAAAATCTCTTGTTTGGTTGCCGTCGCCGTATATCTCTATTTCGCCAATTTTTCTTATACCTTTATAAAAGTTGTGTATGGCATAGCCATATGCAGGATTCTGGCCTTTGCCGTAAATATTAAACGGTCTTAAAACTACCGTTTCGATCCGGTCCTTATATGAAGTTGCTATCGCCTCTTCAAAAACCTTTGAAGCGCCGTATGGTGTAAGAGGTTTTCCGTATACTGCCGCTGAGGAAAAAAAGATAATCCGTTTTACTTTATTTCGGATGGCGGCGTCAATTACTTTAAACGTTCCAATGCCGTTATTCATAAAATAATCCAACGGTTTTTCCCACGATTCGTTTCCGGAAACATAAGCCGCAAGGTGTATAACAACCTCTACGTTTTTGAGATTGCTATTCAATAATTTTGTATCGAATATATCTTTTCCATCTTTGACATCAAACCCAACAATTTTATGTTTTTTTGACAACGAGCGCGACAAATGAGTCCCAACAAAACCTTTTGAACCGGTAATTAATATTTTCATATTTAAGCTATCCAATATCCTCTAACAAAAAGCGTTGTCAATATTATCCCTAATCCAACTGATGCAAGAATAAAAGGCGTGACATATTTACTAAACCGGGTAATTAAGTATGGAAAAAGAAACACCACCGACACAAGAGCATACCTTGGCATCGAGGAAAATGTACCGGTCAAGGTCGGAAGCAAAAGTGTGCTTAGAGAAAAAAACCAATAACTAAATCTCATCTTCTTAAAAAAGACTATCAAAGTTGTAAGAGGAATTATAGTAAATACAAATTCAATAAATGCATTAAAAAACGGCAAGGTCAAAATGCTTGTCGTCAAAAATATTTTTATATATCTATAAATTACCTGAGGGAAAAGGATTATTTCCGTGCTACTTCTCCCAGCCCCAAATACCGGTTGTGCAGTTAAAAAATAAAACGTGTCATTGAAAGTCACGTTAAGGAAATACATATAGACAAAAAGGCCTAACGGTGTAATCAAAGTCCAAATATAGTTTATTTTGTTCCTACTTTGAAACACCTCTATCAAATACAACGGGATAAGAAGCGCCCCTGTGATCCTTGTTGCCGTCGCAAGGGAAATCAGAATTGCTCCCCAAAAAAAATTTCCCTTTCTAATAAGGTAGATTGAAGAAACTGTCAAAAGCAAAAACAAACTTTCGGTATATATGGCACCAAAGAAAAATGAAGTTGGAAATACCAAAAGAAAAACGACGGTTAAAAAAGCTGTATCCTTTTTAAAATCAATATTAATTAACTTAAATAAAACATAAAGTGCACCTAAAAAAAATAAGTTAGTAAGAATTATCCCTGAATAAAAAAAGGCGGGGTCGGTGAAAAAAATGGTGTCAAGATTTGCAACTCTAGGGAAAATAAATGAAAAAAATCGAATTAAGATTGGAAAAAGCGGGAAAAAAGCCTGGGAATATTGGGCAAGATAACCATCCTGCGCAATCCGAAGGTAATGGACTCCATCAAAATTTCCAAAGCCCCAAATCCAGTTTGGTAAATGGGTAATCTCCAACACCTTATCCACATAAGGAAATCTGGCACCGAAAACCGGTAAAAAATAGATCGATAAAAACGCAACAAAAAAAAGAGCTACACGCCAAATCAAAAACGAGGTCAAAATCTTTTTAAACATTTTCGTACACTTTCCAAGTTTCCTTGGCGGTTTTTTCCCATGAGTAAGTCCTGGGGAGTTTTTTATTGATATTGGGATTTGATATTGCTTTCGATAGTGATACTGCATCGAAATCACAATACGAAAATTCATCACCCATTACTTCTACCATACACTGTGACCTGACTAACACAATCGGGGTTTTGCAAGAGACTGCCTCAACCGCAGGCAATCCAAAACCCTCATATATTGAAGGTTGAATGTAAACACTAGCTAAATTGTAAATCTTAACAAGATCGTCGTCCGGCACAAAACCCAATCTAGTAACATTTCTGTCATCTACTAATTTACGTAAATTTTCCAAATGAGAAAGTTGAGGATGAGATCTTCCAAATATTTTCCTTGCCACGTCTTGCGGGCCATTGGGAACCTGTTGTGTTAACTGCTCAATATCTTTAGCTTGTTTTCCAACAATAACTAGAGGGGTGCCACACAATTGACAAGCTTTTATTAAATTTGGAATATTTTTGTTGTAATTTATGTCGCCCACGTAAAGTGCAAACTTTTTAGGAAGGTTATATTTCACTACAATACTATATAGTATTGTAGTGTTTGTAATTTTCTTAAACATGTCACGAGGAGCAAGGTGTGTTACGAAAACTTTTTTAGGGTCTATTCCCAAAAACCTGCAAATGTCTTTTTTTGAAGTCTCGGATATGGTTAAAATCGCATCAACATTCTTTTTGATAAAGTATTTATTCAATGTCCATCTAATTCCACCCCTAATTCCGGACGGATAATGTGCGGGGTAAATGAGTGGAATAAGATCGTAAATGGTTAAAATAAACTTCGTATTTTTTGGTTTTGTAAAAGGGACAGAAATTATGTATGGGTTGAATGAAGTGAAATGGATTAGATCGAATTTGGAAAACTCCTTACTGTTAAAATCGTTGTCTAATACGCTAAATTTTTTATTACCTTTTTTAAATGCATCAACTAGCTCCCTGGTATAAACACCAATCCCACGAACAGAGTCTCCCGAGACAAGTGGTCTGGCATCAATCGCAACTTTCATAAGTTTTCCTCCTTATACCCTTCGGGGTAAAATTCAATTTCAGTAGGACTGCCCCTATCGATAGTCGCATCAACTATTTTTTCAGATACAGATTCCGGAGTAAGATATTGCTTTCCTGCCCTTTGAAGATCTGCTCTATGATCAATTCCACCGTTTCCGAAACTTGTCATAACACTTCCCAACGTTAAAAGTTGAAATTTGATTTTTCCATCTTTAAATTCTTTTGCCAACGAAAGAGTTAGTCCCCGCAAACCGAATTTTGAAGTACAATAGGCTGATCTACCGGCTGTAGGAAACACCCCCATGCCCGATCCTATGTTAAATACCAAAGGATTGTCTGACTTTTGGAGTAGAGGTATAAGTTTTTTCGTTAGATAAAATGGTGCAGTTAAGTTTAAACCGATAGAAAGGTTCCAATCTTCAACTGTCAGATCTCCGATTTTTTTATAAATTCCCGTTCCAGCAACATTATATAAAAAATCAATTTTGTCATGTTTCGTAAAAACGTCGCTGCAAAATTTCTCAATTGCGGATATGTCCGTTAAATCTACTGAAAAATACTCACCTTTATTTTCACGAACCATTTCGGCCAAATTAGAATTCGGGCTCTCGTGCATATCAACCATAACACAGAAAACTCCTTTTTCCGTTAGCTTTTTAACTAACGCACTACCAATTCCTCCCCCTGCGCCGGTAACTATCGCTATTTTGCCGTTTATTTCATTTGTTTCCATTTGTAATATATTTATAATAGGCTACCGGAAAGTGTATTGACGAGAAAAATGCCCACAAAAAGCCCTGGGGGCCATCCAATAAACCCTTGTGACGGAAATAGATGTTCAAAAATATATATAGGGGTTTGTACATAGTATATAGGAACAAACTCCAAAAATTTTTAGGGACTTTATCCTCATTCAGTTCTTTTGCTTTCAGATCGGTGTAGCGGTTAAGCCTTGAAAGATAACGTCTCATTGTAGGGGAATCATAGTGTTTTAGATCGTTAAATAGCCAAGACACTTCCCCATCTATTTGAATTTGCTCATGAACAGACTTTTGCGGAAAACGCGCCTTCCCATTTTTGACCAAGCGAATAACTCCGTCAGGGTAAACTCCTCCGTATCTCAACGGGCGTCCCAAAAAAATATTAAGACGAGGTATAAAAAACGCGACAACTTCTCCGGTTTCCTGACCGATTTTTCCATCACGCGCTTCAATCAAACGTTGGTGTTTTTTCTGACGAGACGTCACGCGGATATCCAAATCGAGTCTCTTTTTAATATCATCATTCGACATATTTATTACTTCATTTATTTCCTTAGCTAGGGCCGGGGTCACTTCTTCGTCGGCATCAAGCTGCAGTACCCAATCCCCAGTAGCTCTCTCCAGAGCTTTTTGCTTGGTTATATGGAAGATATCGTGGTGTTGTTCAAGAAAAACTTTAGCCCCGTATTCATTTGCGATTTCTACCGTTTTATCCGTGGAGTGTTCATCTACCACAACAATCTCATCGGCAATTTCCTTAACCGATTCAAGGCAGCGACCGATGTTTTCTTCCTCGTTTCTGACAGCGAGGACTACGCTTAATTTAGGTGAACTGTTATCTTTCATTATTTATATTTTTTCCCCTCTACAAGGAAAAATGCGTCGGATCCATCAGGGTATTTTACCAGTTTTTTTACATCAAAATAGTCTTTAAACCTCAAACCACTATAAAAGCTGGGTGTAATTGTATATAAAATTCCAGGAGAAGGATAACTTTCTATTGGGTCCCAATTGCCAAAATTGTATTTACCAAAGGAGGAAACAGTGTTAAAACTATTGGACTGACTTAGATCATACCTCACAGTGCTTAAGAATAACGGCAGTGGAACTCTTAAATAGTACAAAAAGAATATATAGGGTTGCTGACGAACTTTATCTACAAAAACTTCGGTATATTCAGGGTGTTCAAGGGCATAAAGTGCCGATTGTTTCATACCATATTGCCACTCGATCGCCTCAGCGACAGAATACCGGGTTAAATAATAAACAATATAGTTTTTCACCTCGAGGCTTAAAAACAAAACTATCACGACTGATACGGCAACTTTTAACCATTTTTTCCTGAATATTTCAACCACTCCGGCAGCTCCACTAGCTGAAAGAAGTAATATTGGTCCCATTATAAAAATGCTTCTTGTGGCATGAGGAGTTAACGACGAAACCGCTCCCGGAATTGGAGACACTAGCAGCCACGAAACCAAAAAGAATAAGGTCTCCCATCTTTTCTTTACCAAAATCATAAGTAATCCAACTATGGATAGTATTAGATCGATTTTGTAGAATTCCCCTATCACCTTGACCGAAGCTCTCGGACTGGTGTCCCCTGTTTGAAACAGATATGAATAAGTAAAATATTCCTTGTAGTTATGTAAAATAATGTTTGCCTTTCCACCGTACTTGTTAACCACCTCCTCGGAGAACTTAGTTTGGTTTATTCTGGCAAACCCCAAAATCCTAGAATCCATAATAACCAGCCCTGCAAAAAACAATACAATTGAGGCAGACAAAATCAAAATTTTTTTGTTTCTGAGAAAGCCTTTAATATGAATCAAACAAAGAAGAAGAATAATTGGAGGAACAATTATTTCGGCCGATTGGTAAGCGAAAATACTTATTCCCCAAAATAGAAATGAAAAAGGAACCAACCATTTTGCCTTTGTTAAACCCAGATAAAATATGGCAGTACCAGCCAAGAAGAAAAATAAGGCAAAATTAGCTTCCCATAGGCCTCTCGAATAATGGATTGCGTACGGGGAAACTGCCATAAACAGAGCGGCGAAAAGACCTGCGACTTCATTTTTAAAAAGCATCTTTGCCAAAAGGTAAATCGCGAAGATGCTCAAAACCCCAACAGCTGCACTACTTGCCCTGGTATTGTAATCTGAAATTCCAAAAGATTTATACACCAAGGCAGTCAGATAAATATGAACCGGATGTTTATCATCTCCAAATGATCTGAAAACCAACGGGAACTCCGCCCCGTATTCATCCTCTCCCCAATTTACGATTGTCCAAGCATTGTACCCAGCCGCAACCTCATCCCAATTAAGTGATGGTGGAATTTGATCAAGTTTGTAAAATCTTAAAATGCCTCCCAAAATAACAATTAAAACCAAAAATAGAAGAGATAATTTTTTCATCGATTTGTAAATTGAAAGCCGTCAAATGAAGCCACTTTTGAAAATCCCCAGTTACCGACAGGGTTTAGTTTGACTTCTTCCCTGAATTTTTCCGGAGGATATTTTAAATAGTAAAGAGCAAAAATGTATGGCTGGGCATATCTATCCGTAACAAAACCACTTCTTTGTTTCTCAAAAATCTGCTTATATTCAAACTGCCAAGCACTGGCACTTTGTGTAGGATATTTGACAATAAAATCCTGAATATAAAATTCGAAGAATAGATAGTAGGCAATCACAGCAGCCGAGAAAATTACAACACCAAATTTTTTGAAATTATCTTTCAAGAAATACACTCCAAAGGCAGAAATAATTGAAAAAGACGGAGCTGCCAGAAGAGCACGAAGAGCGTGGGGAGATTCTTTGGTAAGGGCGGCAGGGATCGGTGCCAAAAGCAACATTACCAAAGGAATAAAGTAGAATATTTTTTTGCTCTTAAAAATCGCAAATAGACCGATAAGAATTAGGGGTAGCTCAAACCAATAAAGCTGCCCATGTCCCGGAATTTGACTCCTGGGATTCGTATCCCCTGTTGTAAAAAGGAATTTGGGGCTTAAGTGAAAAAAATAGTTTTTAACAAAATCCGTTTTACCGGTTATTTCTACCTGGGCAAATCGTGCTCCTCCCGTGTCATATTTATATAATCTGTAAACAGGTATGAGACTTAATCCGAAAAGCAAAACTGAGATTAAAATTGGAAACAAATTTTTCTTTAATGCAGCTATATTATGAAATTTATATATAAAGAGAATTGCCAACCAAATAGGAACAATTATCCGAAAAGAATTATAACTATAGAACGATAAGATAAATCCGATTACCGAGACAGAGATCAAATATCTGTTTTTATCGATGAAAAGAAACAGATAGGTGGAGAGCAAAAAGAAAAAGAGTCCGGCGGTGGCTTCGTAGCCGGTCCTCGAAAATATAAAAAACCAAGGTGAAAAACTAAGGATAAAAGCGGAAAGAATCGCTGTTCCTTCTTTGCCTGTAATTTTTTTGACAAGCCAGTAAACAATGATAAGAGTTCCCAAAGAATATAAAACGGCAGGAAGTCTGACCGCATATTCATTAAGCCCGATCGCTTTTACAAAAACAACTACGCTATAAATATAAACCGGAAGTTTAAATTCTCCGAAAGCGCGGAAATGTAAGGGTAATTTATCTCCCCACTCGTCTTTTAGGTCGGTCGCGATCGAATACGCGTTGTAGCCGATCGAGGCTTCATCCCAATAAACCGATACCGGAATTTCGGCTATCTTATAAAGCCTGGAAACCAGAAAAAGAAATAATACAAACGCAAGGATTAAATTATTTCGCATTTTTTTCTACAACTTCGAAAGCCCGATTGCCATTAAGGAAATCGACAATCAAAAGTCTGGGCAAATTATCGGAAAAATCTCCCTGTTTACCAATAAACAATATTTTCTTCCCCGGATTGGCATTCACAATATCCTGATAACGGGTACCGGTATCTCCCAGATCGGGAAAGTAAAACTTATCAAACTTCAAAACCCATATCCACTGATAGGCTTCAAAGCGATCCAAATTAGGATCATCCCGATAACTTCCCGGGTTCCAGTTCAGAAAAAAGAGGGTAAACATATGGGGTTCGCCATAAGCCCGACTGAAAACAATTAAATCGTAATTTTGGTAATTATCTTTTACGAAAGACGCAACTTGTCTGTAACCATATTGCCAATCACGGGAATAAAACACAGGGTAATTATTATAATAATTGTTCAAATAACCTTTAAAACCAATCAGCAAGAATATTGCCGAAATCGCAACAATTATCCAACCCAAATATTTTTTTCTATTGAAAAATATGAATGTTTCGTAGAAACCAAGTGCTGTAAATATCTGATAAGGAATAATCGCCAGAATTGTTCTTAGAGCATTCGGAATACTATCTACAGTTGCCGCGACAGGGATAAATACCAAAAGCAACCAAGAAACAAGAAGCCATCTCCATTTATTCTTACTTCTAAAAATGAAGTACAGACCAATCAAGATAAAGGGGGCCTGAATTGCATAAAGTTCCCCAATTCCCTGAACATGGTGTTGTTTATGCCCTGCGCCATTTATAAAAAGAAAGTCGGGGGTAAAATGGCTCAGATAATTTCCTGTAAACACATAAACATAATGCGTAACTTTGTTATGAATGAGGCGCGGCAAGGGCTCAGGAAAGTGAGTACTGCCCCTTGCCTGATTCACTCTTTGTACAAAGCCGTGATCGTCTGTAATGCTTACGAGTTTTAGTCTGGCAGTTGCTTGTCCACTTATCATAAAGATTGCAAGCGGAATCATTGAGATAATAAAAATCGAAAGTCCCAGAATAAAGATCCTGAAATTCTTCAGGATTTCTTTTCGATAAATTATTAACAAGGTAAAAAGAAACAGCGGTGTAAAAACTCTGGCGGCATTATATGTATAAATTGAAATGATGAAAGGGAGTATCGACCATAGCCAATATTTTTTTTGTTTAAAACCGCGAGCAAAAAGCCATGCACCAATTACCACCCAAAAAACAGAAAAACTAGATTCGAATGAAGCCCTTGTCAGCTGTATATGCCAGGGGGATATTGCTAAGAGAAAAGAAGAAATGACGGCGATCCAATCATTTTCAAATAGTTCTTTTGTCAAAAAAAACAGGAACAAAATAGTCAAAACTCCATAAATGATCGGCGTAATCCTGACACCAAATTCGTTGAGGCCGAATATTGCAATCGCCGGAATTGAGGCGTAAATCTGAGCCGGAAGTTTATATTCACCGTAAGCTTTAAAATGAACAGGCATGAATTTGCCCCATTCGTCTCTGCCGGTTTTGAGAATTGAATAGGCATTGTAACCGATTGAAACCTCATCCCAATTAAGTGCAGGGGGGTCTGATGTAACTTTGTAGAACCTCAAAGCAAAACCCAAAAGAACAACCAGCACCAAAGCGATTAATGCGATTTTATCCTCTAATATTTTGAACATATTGTTTGTAGTACTATTTTCCTAAAACCAAAAAGTGCCAAAAAAATGGAAAATACATCCTTGAGAGCGGGGTCGTCGAGACCATTGGACAAGTTTTACTTTGGCACTCGAGTTCATAAGCATTGTAAATATATTTAATATTAAACCACATTCCGGTAGCAACTATTACCACAATAACCAAACGGGATATTACTTTAAGCCAGTCCTTGTTAAAAATTGTATCAGCCAAAGACGGCAGCATTAATGACGAAAAAACAGTTCTATATGTTAACGTCTCAACCCTGGGCCTAAAAGCATTAACAAGAAGCATCCTGTTGCCAAGTAGCATTCCGGCCGCAAAAAAAGTGGTAAAAAAATCAGCTTTCTTGACCAAATACTCTATTCCCCAAGCCCCCAAAATCGCCAAAAACGGATAACTGGGGTATCTGTACCACGCAAGGAGGTCGCTTTCCCCTCCTGTAAACATCACAACAGCAACCGAGAAGATAAAGGGGATTGTAACAAACCGTTGAATACCTTCTTTTGCAGTAAAGATAAAATAAACGGCAGATATTAAACAAAACACAAACCAACTGTCCCGAAAAACAACAGTATCAACCCCGGGTGTAATAAAATACCACGCTAAACTTCCGAACCCCGTAGGACGTTGAGATTGAACACCGTAAATAATTTTAAAAATCTCCGCATCGTAATGCATACCGTATAGAAAAAACGCAACAATAAAAGGAATGCTGGCTATAATCAGATACAAACAATACCTAATAGCCGTTTTGGTTTTGCCGATTTTGTAGAGTTTTTCGAATGTAAAATACAAGGCCAGTAGGATAAGTAAATAACCGGTAGGTTTAGATAGTCCCGCAATACCGGCAACTAAAGGTATCGGCGCAATGTACCAAAAATTTGGTTTTTGCCAAAATAGCATTAATAGATAAACCATAAGAGTTAGCAAAAATGCAATCAAGGTTTCCGGCATCGCCAGTCTTGCAGCAAAAACCATAATCGGCACTGTTCCGTAAATAAGCATTGCCAAAACACCCCGCCAAAACCCCCCGATTTTTTTCGCAATCAGGAAAATAAAGATTGACGTAAGCGTACTTATTAAAACCGTGGGTATTCTTATATACGAAGACGGGATAAAGTCATTCCTGTTGGCTCCATATAAATGAGCAAACCAACCCACCAAAAGCGAAAAAAGTGGCGGTTCATCAAGCCATGGCTTATAAAGTGTAACCGATGCTCTGGGGGAGCCACCCTTATAATTAACCTCTCCTTTATAGACCTCTGAACGGACAGGATACGGAAGTGTAGACCACGAAACAGGCACCCCCGTTTCAACCAAGTTTATTCCGCTCCAAGCATACAATTGTTCATCCAAGTGGTTAGCGGTGGGAACTCTTTCATAATTGTGGGCTCGGAGAATAAAGGTAAATATCAAAACTATTAAAAAAAGGGCCGTTTTAAAAAGGGGTAGTTTATTTAGCATTGTCTATTCTCACGTTTCCATAGATTTTCGGAAAAGTTCCATATTGCTTAATAACTAAATTGGGGTCGACTTTCGCATAGACCTCATATGCGTACTCAATATTGTCAATCTTTTTTGTTGATAAAGTAATCACCTTGCCGTTGTCTTTATTATTAATTGCCGATAAAGATGCAATTTTGGCCTCGTAAGACCAAAATGAAGCAAATTTACCGGGTGCTAAAAAGTAGACCCTTTGCAGCACAAAAACCGATTGGATTAATATAATAGCAACAAAAAAATAAGCTAATTTTCTTGAAAGATTCGAAAGTGCATACGAAGTTATGAGAATAAAAGGAGGAAGCATTAGAGCGTTCCTTAATCCGTGAGCCTGACCCAAAAACATGGTTGCAAGCGGCGTAATTAGGATCCACGCTCCTACCAAAACTAACTTTCTCTTTTCTCTATTCCAAAGAGTAATTAGCCCAATTAGAAGAAGTGGAAGTTCAGCCAAATAAAACATTCCCCATTCCCCGGGATTATGAACCGGATTCCCATCCCCTCTCAAATATAAAAATTTTGGTGAAAGATTCTCTGTGTAAACGTCCAAAAGTATATGGAAATATTCGAACGGTTTATTGAAAAAAACAGGCTTTAGTAATACGGGAAGTGTCGAGAATGTCCTTTCAGCATTATTCAGCTGAATTATTTGTTCCCGAATATTCATATCAGATAATATATTTATCGTTAAAAACCGTCGTTCACTTAACCCCTTGAATGTCTCGTTAATTGTCAAACCACCAAAAACAACAAGGATAACAACCGAAGCAATGAAAAATTTATTTCTAATTACTTTCTTAAATCCCCCAAACCAAATTAGAACAAAAAACATTAAAGGCAGAGTTAATTTAAAGGTGGGATATGTAAAGATTGTGAGTCCCCAAGCAATTGCCCAGAGGATATATTTTTTGTAAAGGTAAGAGACTATACCTAAAAGGGCCAAAAATAGGGCAAAATGCGCTTCAAAACCACCACGAGCAAGGTATATGTCCCAAAGAGAAATCGAAGTGATAAAACATGCGATCAATCCTGTTTTTTCATTAAACAATTTCTTTCCCAGGAAATACATTAGGGCTATTATTCCCAACGAAGAAAGAATGGATAAGCTCCTTACCCCCCACTCCGTAGGACCAAAAAGATATACAAAAGGAACAGATGCATAAATATACCCTCCAGGGCGCCCTGACCCCATCTGAAATGTGACAGGTAACTTTGTACCTGTGGAGTCCATGCCGGTTTTCATTATGGAATAGGTGTCTAGTGCAATTGTCAGTTCATCGCCGTACATGGGGAGGGCTGTAATTCTATAAATCCTGAGAATCAATCCCATGATTACTATTCCGAGAAGAATAAGAATGGATTTGCGGACCATATAACCATTATAATTTAGCAATGGAGAAAATACTAATGGGAAGCATAGTGGGTTTTGTTGCTTTCACTTCGATCTCCTATATTTTGATAGTTTTAAATGTCCCCTTTTTAATCATTCCATTTACCGTTCTCGGAGTAGTTTTTGCATACAGGCCGTTAGTCGGAACGGTTAGACAGATCAAATTCAGGTGGAACGCGCAAACTTGGCTGATTTTGGCTGTTTTTGTCATTGGAATTTTAGGACAACTTGCAGTAATTTCCCCAAGCGGTGTTTTCCAAAACGGCAATTTGGTTTTTTGGTCGGCTCACGGTCACGACGGTGTGTGGCATATAGCTCTTATGGAAGAATTCAAAAAAGGATACCCCTTTCAAGACCCGTCATTTGCGGGTGAGAAACTTGTTAACTACCACTTTTTCTCCGACATTGCCCCTGCTATGGTTTCCAAGTATCTACCAATTTCGGATCTTGATTTATATTTCAGGATATTTCCGTTAATTTATTCAATATTCCTTGGTGCTTCCGCTTTTTATCTGACCAGAAAGATCACAAATAGTTTTAGCGCTTCTCTTTGGGCTACTGTTTTTACATATTTTGCAGGAAGTTTCGGGTTCATTGTCACCTACTTAAAAAATAAAACAATCGGCGGAGAAAGTATTTTTTGGGCGACACAACCTCAAAGTTCAAGCGGAAATCCGCCTCAAATTGTTTCCAATTTCCTCCTTTTAACTTCCCTCTATTTTTTAATCACATATTTGCAAAAAAAGAAAAGTAAATTGATGTTTGCAATTTGTGTACTTCTAATAGGAACCGTTTCCGCTTTCAAAATATATGCAGGTGTAGTCCTCCTGGGTGCCCTAGGAATAGCCGGTCTTTGGCAATTAATCAGAGATCATAATTTCGGATTACTTTTGATAACTTTTTTCAGTGGGATATTGGCGGCACTTTTGTATTTCCCCAATTCCTCCGGCTCGACCTCTTTTTTGATATTCCAACCTTGGTGGTATATAAGAACAATGGTGGTAGAACCGTCACGATTAAATCTAATCGACTGGGAACTTAGACGTCAAACATATATTTCGGTCGGTAGAATTACTTCTTATTTAAGAGTAATTCAACTTGAAGGAACGGCATTTTTGATATTCTTTTTTGGTAATCTTGGTATGCGTTTCCTCGGGCTTTGGGACATGGTCAAAATGTCAAAAAATTCTTTAAAAAATTATTTCAATTTAATGTTTGTACTTATTATCGTTATTTCTTTAATACTACCGTTACTATTCTTGCAAAAAGGCGTTGCCAGCAATACCAGCCAATTTTTGCAATACTTTGTATTACTTTTTGGAATATTGGCAGGAATAACAACTGCGAAAATACTGTCAAAGGTGAAGACACCGATACGCATTATAGTTACTGCCTTAATGATACTGATGACAATTCCTACTCAAGCCGGACTCTTGTATGAATTTTACGGACCCCTAAATCACCCCAGATCCCCCTTCGCTCAAATTACTAAGGAGGAGCTGATTGCTCTAAAATTTATAAAGGAAAACACTGCCGATAGCGATGTCATAATAACCCCTCCATACAACCAATACCTTAACTTGGGGGGGTCTACACCAAATATTTGGGACTGGTTCGACACATCATATATTGCTGCTCTATCAGCACGAAGAACTTATATGGACGATTACGAACAAGCAGACATCATGGGGTATGATTACAAACCGAGACTGGAGATAAAAAAGATAATATTTGAAAGTGATAATAGCACCGAAGTTAAAGCTGCTTTAGCCAAAACAAATGCTAATCTAATTTATTTCCCTATAGCAGAAAAGCCAAAAGTTAATCTGAATGAAATCGGTCTATCTATGGTTTTTGAAAACCAAAGCGTGCAGATTTGGGATACAAAAATACACAAAAATTATTAACCACAAGACAATAAACGTCAACGTGACGGCATTAAACAAACGCTCTATTTTAGACTGAACGACATTCCAACTAATTTCATTATTGCCTTCAATAAAATCATTTATCGCAAAGCAGACCCTTCCTTCACAATCGGAGTAGACTTGGGTTTTTCCATTTAGAGTGAAGGCAAAAACACCGGGAAAATAGTCCAAATTTAATATTATTTTTTTATCTAAAATATCTTTTTTTTCAATCGTTAGCATTAAGGATCCGTATGTACTCCCCCTTCTTATCTCTATATTTTGAACTATCAGGCCTGTGTCGGTTGATGCCACCGGTGTTTTGGGCGAACACTGTGCCAGTTTACCTGCGGGGAGCACATTATCCTGAAACTGTGTTATGGAATTATGGCTGTAATTTAGTGTGCTCAAGTTTTCATAATAAATAAGAGTTTTTTGATATACTGGCTGAGGCAAAAGATAATTCCGGTTTGCAATTATAGCCAGAGGTGGAATTACCAATATAATTAAATAGTAGATCGGTCTGTATTTTATTCTTGAAACCACGAACGCAAAAAGCGAGCTTAAAACGAATATTATTATTCCCAATATTCTCCAGGGAAACTGTATCGCCTGTAAAATGGTTATTTTTTCCCATATGAATCCGGACGACGACAGATCAATAAATATAAACAACAACGACAATGTGGAGAACACGATAATCCATATGTTATCTAAAATAAATTTTCGGTTAAGTCTAAATTTTGAAAGATATATCCGACACGCTAAATATACTAATGCCACGACCAGAACTATCCACTGTGCAAGTCCTATCTGAAACGACATGCCGTCTAATTTTGTCCCAATTGCCGAATCGCCATATCCCCACGGCGAATACAGAAGTTGAGATAAAATAGGAAAGTGATCTTTATATGAAAATACAGGTATACCGATCTGTGTAAATTTCTCTTCAAGTAATGCAGGAAAAATAAAAAAGGCTCCAAAACCGATAATACTTAAATACGAAAATATCAGTAAAATAATTTCTTTTTTCTCTTTAACTTGTTTTAACAAAACTTTAGTCACTAAATATGCGGTTATTACAGATAGGCCCAACAGAAAAACAACGTTGTGGGCAATACTCAGTAAGCCACCCGAGACGGAAGCCAGAAATAAATACAATATATATCGATTTTGTTTGCTACCAATGGCTAATGAATAAAAATAAAAAACAGCAGGAAGAATCGCATAAGCCAGATATTCAGGACTCCCCCTGACATAAATCAGTGAAAATTTATAGGGTGCATACAAATATAAAAGTGATCCCACAAACGACACCAACCAATCTTTTGTTTCATTTTTTAACCACAAAAAGAAAAACAGGCTCCCCATAAATAACGACAATAAACTAATTATTTTTATAGAATTCATAATATTTCCTGTTACAAACGTTAGACTTGCCGAAATATAGTAAAAAAGAGGATTAAAAAAATTATATATCGGTGTTCCGCACTCAAAATTTAATATTCCTGCCCACCTTAAAGGAAATTGACCCTCTTTTAACGTTCGAGTTGCATCCAGAGTTCTCACTAGATGGTGATCCAGATCGTGGGTTTGGTATATCGAATATTTAAACAGGCCCCTTCCCGCCCAAGCTGTCAAAACCGTAAGACCGATCACAACTAAAAATATTCTTTTGAAGCTATTCATCGATTACTTAGAAGTCGCAAAAACAAATTGCCATAAATTTCCTTTATGACCTCCATTTTATTTACAGGTTTAAAATAAAGAACAATCGGAAGTCCGCCTTTGTGTATTTTTTTGTCATAGGTATACTCTACAATCCAACCTGGCATACTCTGACCAGGCCGGTCATTTTCGATGTAGAAAATTTCGATCGTTTCCCCTGGCCCGGCATCGGGGGAAGCCAAAGTAAAAACATAGGTTTTGTTTTTTGAATCCGGAAGGGGATCAAAAACAAACTTTATAAAATTTCCGTCTTCAACATTCTGACCATTTATTACCGATGTTCTGATTTTATTCATGCTTTCATCGAAAAGTGTAAAAATTATATCCTTTTTATTTTTTAAGTTGGGATTCCTTATCGACGTGCCGATCGCCGAAAGATTTGCTTTTTCTGATGTAAATTTTTGCGAAATGTCGCGGATATCGTAAACACCCAACCGCTGATCGGAAATATATCCTGGCTGAACACCGTGTGGAATCAATTTAATTCCAAGTGCGAGTACCGCAGGGAACAAAAATACCAAGAACAGGATTGCCAAAGTTGTAAACCAAATTAGTTTTTTCATATAATTTTATGCTCCACATCCTCCTTAAAAATCTTGTATATCATCACCAAATTACCTGCAGCCAAAATAGAATGGAAAACTGCCTGAATATTAACCGGGTCATAGACTTTTTGTATAAAAGTGAAGGGCGTAGGAAGCATGTCATACCAAACACTGTAAACCCTAAATAACGAAATTGTCATATACCTGTCTCGGAAAAGAGCCGGTATCGCAAAAGCTATTATGCCAAAAAGAAATAACAACCAAGAATATTCAGGTTTCTTTACAGACAGTATTACTAAAAATGGCGCTAACCAAAGGAGCCACTGGATATGGAATAATGCAAAAGAAAAAATAATCAAAAACACAGAAACCCAATAGTTAAACAGGTTGATCTTTTTATCAAAAAGAGCCGCATAGAAGAACAGGAGCGAAAGAGCCAGTGTTGCAAAGTCAGATGTAAATACACCCGTGGTAAGCCCCGAAACTAATGCCGATTGAAAAAACGCGTTAGAAATAAAGGGCGAGATTACTATTCCGAAAGTAATTAACGGAGTAACGGAAAGAATAATCTTCTCTTTCAGGTTCCTTCCCGCCAGAAATAAAAACGGAATAAAAAGTAGTGGGTATAATTTAAAACCGGAGGCTAGTCCCAAAATAAGCGAAGCAGAAAACAACTTCTCTTTTTTGATCATTAAAAACGACAAGATCGTTAAAACTACAGAAAAGATATCTACATTAGAAAAAACATAAACAATAATTATTGTAAACGGGTTGAATAGCCAAAAAACGAAAGCCTTCTTTTTGTCCTCTTTATCTTCAAAAAACTTCATCAATAGAAACGCAATCAGAATATCCAAAACCAAATACGGAAACTTAAGTGCGACCAGATATTTAAATATATTTGGATTTTCAACCGCAGAATACGAACCAGCATCGGCAAGCCAGGAATTAAAACCTTCGCCTAAAATTCCGGAGACTGCCCATTGATACCCACCTAATGTGAAATAAGTTAGCGGAAAATACACAAAATCATCTTTTAACGTGAGGGATTTCTTGTTTTCAACAAGATAGGTATAAATATTAAACACCCCCGCTTTTAAAAATGATGCTTGAAAGTTGATAGTCTTAATATCCGGGTGGAATAAAAACCCTGCTACCAAAAGCCTCAAAATAATTGCCAAAACCAAAAGTCTTTTCATTGTACTTTATATATATTAACAGTATCGTTCTCAAAAATCTTAATCATTGGATATTCTTCCTCGGCCATTGGCAATGGATAGATCTTGGGTAAATAAATATAGCGTATATTGTTATCTTTCAAAAACAGGCTTGACCAGTTTAAATCTTTTTCGACGAAAAATCTGTCGGCAT
Source organism: uncultured Gammaproteobacteria bacterium (assembly GCA_964494885.1). Taxonomy (GTDB): domain Bacteria; phylum Patescibacteriota; class Microgenomatia; order UBA8517; family UBA8517; genus GWB1-39-10. The sequence continues at coordinate 86,162 of CAZBTH010000005.1, forward strand.
TTTTTATCCTTGCCTCATAATCGGTATTAAGGATTATCTGTTGCTCAACATCTTCGATGTAAACACTTTTTCCGGAATGGGCGGACACATATGAGTTATCTGCGTAAACGCTTAATGGAAAAGGGTCTTTAAATTTGCCACGCAGATCTCTATCGAACGGATGCTTTAAGACGGTACCATCTGCCTGAGTAGAAAGATATTTTAAAGCGGTGTATTCCATACCGGACAGATAAGCCGGGGGGTTGGGATAAAACCAACTACGGAACGTGGCGACCGAGCTAATGGGTGTAATCAGAACAATCGCAACTGTAAAAAATACCGGAAACTTTTTTATTGAATTTGCTGCATACAGTCCGGCGAAATATAAAAAATAATAAAAGAACTGTATCACGTTCCACGCATTACCCTTTTGAACAAAAAGAAGTGTCGGAACAATCGAAACGATCATCAAGAAAAAAATAAAGATGTGCAAATCTTCCTTAAAAAAATTCTTCCTCAGACCCCAAAGTCCAATAATTCTTGTCCCCAAATTCCCGACAAAAAATATTGACAAACTTATAACTTCAATTACTCCGTAGTGAAACCATTTGTGACCTCCCAAATACGCAAATCTCCTGGCTGTAAAATTTGGAATACCAACCCTATCCCCAGCATCAATCATCGTATCAATTAACCAAAGCGGCTGGAACCCGACAAGGCCGGCAGCCCACCTACTAATTGACAGATAGATCATGGCAAATATCCCTGCTGAAAAAATTAACACCGGCAAAAGACTGAAATTTTTGTCGAAAAATATTTTCTTTAACGTCAAAACAAATAATGCACTGAGACATATTGCGCCTGCATACGCTTTAAAACCGACAAGAACCCCGAACGCAATTGATAAAATCAAACCTTTTAAAAAGTCCGGTTTTTTAAGATACAAATCTAAAAGGATTACTGAAAAAATTATTATGACCAACGATATTGCATAGGGGGGATTTAAGTTCATTGAAACCGGCTGGTTAGCCCAAAACGCCGATTCTCCGGCAAAAGGTTGATGTTTGATAAGACCCACAACCCAGCCAAAACTACTTGCAAAATAGGCAAAAAATACCGCCCAAAGACTGGTTTTTTTATCTTTGAAAAGAATGTTGGCTAATTTGTACGTTCCGACTCCGAGAAGAATGGAAAACATAATCGGAAAGAAACGATAAATTAAAAACTGAGGCGAGAAAAAAGTGAATTGCGATATCTTGGCCACCAAAATATCGAAAAAATAATGGTAATTAGTTAATACCTGCCCAGCAAAACCAGGGTTTTGAGGGGGAACACCTCCAAGCAACTGCCCAACAAGTGCTTCGTGCCATACACCATCCCTAGCAAGCGGGCCAAAATATCCTACGCCGTAATCATAAAGCCATCCGCTTCGAAACATGGCAACGCCTTGAAAAATTGTGCCCAAGATGGTTAATACCGTTAAGATAATCATTTTCTTTCAACCCATTTGGGGAAATAATAATAAATAAAATAGGCAGCTACGGAGACAAACACGGTTTGTAAGATACTTCTTGTGAAGTTTATATCTACATTCATTCGCAAACTTTCCCAAATTCCCGATTGTCCGTATAAACCGGGGGAAATTGGAGAGAAGAGCCAAACGGACAAACCCGGATCAAAAAAAGACACCTGCCCAAGCCAAACGACAAACAATGTAACGGTTAGCGGCCAGTGGGAAAAACGCGACTTAATTAAATCAATAACTAAAAACGGCGTTAACCATAAAAACCACTGAGGATGGGTATGAGTAAAAATAAAGAAAAGCAAAATTACCATGAAAAATCTCCGCCAGAGACTGCCTGACACGCCCTTGACGAAAAAGAAAACAATGTATGTAAAAAGTATAAATAGAGGAAAAAACATAATGGCTTCTCCGCCAGATATGGGAAGAGTTGCATATAGACTTTTTGTTGTCTGACCGGCAAGAAGCGCAGTAGCTCTAAATCCGTCTGAATTTATGAAAGGTAGAATGGTTGCAAGATAAGTTAGTGCTCCGATTCCAAGGATTTTAACTCTATCCCACCACTTACCCTTCATCAGTGCGAGTGGTACAAGAAATAAAAACGGGAATATCTTAAAAGAAGCGCCCAAACCCAGAAAGAAAGCCGGCCAAAAAAGATTTTCCTGCCTGCCGGCAGGCAGGTCTTTTTTAACAGCCGTATAAAGTGCCAGAATGCTCAAAAATGTGGGAATTACATCAAACTGCCCCATCATGTATGTTGCGTATAAATTAACCGGATTAAACATCCATAAGCTAAATGCCAAAAATTTGTTTTTGGGATCTTTGAAAAATTTGAAAAGTAGAGCCGCCACTCCCAGGTCAAAAATCAGATATGGAAGCTTGAGAACCAGTAGCAAAAAATTAAGCTGAATATTGCCCAAAAGTGAAGGCAATTTAAAAATAAAATCATGAAGAAGTTCTCTGTTAAACGGGAGCGAGATTACATAACTGACTGGACCCAGAAAGAAATAAACTAATGGCGGATAATTAAAGAGGTTGGTCGGATAGATTTTTAAAATCGGGTCAGAAAGTGGTAAGTTTCCTAAATAATCGTAAAAATTTAAGACATTTCCTTTGGCAATCACCTCACCGGCAAAGTAGAACGGTTGGACATCCGAATGGAATGTCGAAAATGCCAAGAACAACCGGATTAAAACTCCTATCGTTAGAACCATGAGGATTTTTTTTGTCATTTGTTTTTTCTAACAAGCATTGTAACAATACCCAGAATACTCAACAAGGAAATTATATCTAATATTCCCCTAAACTTTGTTTCCCGAAATGCTACTTCGACCTGATGTTCCCCCGCGGGAACCTTAAACTCAACCTGACCATACGGTTTGCCGGCGTAGACTTCTACCTGTTTCCCGTCAACTGAAACCACCCATCCAGGGAAATAGTATTTGTAATAATCATAAACAGTTTCTTTTGTATAGCTTACATTGAATGTAGTATTCATTCCGGAG
>CAZBTH010000006.1:0-55933 GCA_964494885.1 uncultured Gammaproteobacteria bacterium
GATCTTAAAAACCTTTATCCATAATTAGCATACTAAAAAGGGAAAGTCAGGAAAGTTTATATATTGGTTTATTTTGAGGTGACAACTGATGTAAAAAGCGCTTTGGAACGGGAAAAACAGCTGAAAAAGTGGAACAGGCAATGGAAGATTGATCTAATCGAAAAAATGAATAATGATTGGAAGGATTTATATTCTAAATTGTAATCTTGTCACCGTCGCGAAACGCTGCCTTTCCCAACCGATGTTCTCTCTGTCATCCCCGACTGGATCGGGGATCCATATCGTATAGATTCCCGCGTACGCGGGAATGACAGGTAACCACACGCTTCGTAAATATGCCATTAAAATGTGTCATTCCCTCGAAAGAGGGAATCTATATAAATAGTTTCCCGATCAAATCGGTAAAGATCTTTCTATCCAATAAAAAACCTGGACTCGATTCGTGTTTGGGGAATCTGCTCCAGGTTTTTGCGCGGTGTGTAATCTGTTTTTAAAGTCTAGACTTTTTTGGCGACGACACCATTCAACAAGTGGGCAATTGCCTCGGCGTCCAAGCCTTCAAAAAGGTGTGGAACGTTGTGCAAACCTTCTGGTTGCGCCGGATATGATTCTATCCACTTATTTGCTTCCAACAGTCGTCCGTCAGGGTCAGGAAGGATGATTCTTCCCAGTTCAAACGCTTTCGCCTCGACAGTATACATTTGACCTTCGAACTCGAACGTGATTTCAGGATCCATGATATACTTCTCCTTTCAGGATTGATTTCAAAAGGTGCTAACTCTAGGCCAGAGTCTACCACCACCACATATAAAAGTCAAACATTACAGGGTACTTTCGTTTGAAGAACCAAATTGGAAAGATTGTACTATTGTAACGTTACGGTGGTACATAATTAGGAATTGACACGATTTAGTAATAGATTATCATTAATTGATGACAGGTATTAAAGAAGAAAAACTGGGTGAATATTTTGCTGAGGCATTTAGAGAGGTTGTTTTGCCGGCGCTTGAAGATATGGAAGAAAGGTTGGCCTCGAAAAAGGACATTTTTAGGTTAGAAGAAAAGTTGGAAAAAGTAACCGAAAGACAAGACAGGCAGGGTAAATCGCAGGAGGATCTTCAGAAAAAAGTCGGGATTTTAGAATCAGCTATTGCCTGAGTCTTCAATAATACCAACGCTTAAGTCTGTTCCATCGTAGTTAAAAACGAAAGTAATCGGGTTTTCTTTATTGTTGACTATATAAAGATTTTGGCGGGAACTGTTGGCAAAAGCTCCGGGCATGAAACGGATTGAAACCCCGTACTCCTTGGGAACATCATTAATTTTGGCAAAATCGTGGCTGGCGAGTGAGAGAGATTCAAGTCCAGCATCCTTGGCTACCCAATATATAAATGAGGCTAAATGGCAGACGCCGTCCCCAACCAAGTACCCGTCAGATTTAAAACCGTCATCTGAGTTAAAATGAGCATTGGTAGTTTTGACCACGCTTTTGGAATATTCAGGCAGGATTTGATCATGAAAGGCAAAACCCTCTCCGGGTTTAAGTGTAAACTGGGTTTGGAACGGTTTTCCGACTTCTGGCCAGGAAATATCCTCTTTGTTCTTTACGTCACCGTCCATATACCTGAGGGTTAAAAGAATGTTGTCCTTAAAGACCTCGTTTACTGAGGCTACATTGTACCTATTTTCCATGGAATAGCTACGGGATGCCAGTTCCATGCTGGAGGCTCCAGACACACGGGGGGTGTGCGGGTTAGAAACTAAGGCCATTATTAGCAATAAGTCGGTAAACATACGTAAAAAAACCCGAAGCAAGTTCAGGTGAGTGTGAATTTTATCATACTATGGGCCAGAAGTCAACTTTGGTGGGTGTGCTTTACATCAGTCAAAGAATGCTTTAATCTGAAATATGACTAGAAAAAAGTTAACTAAAAAAAACAACTGGTTTAATTTCGCACTTTTTTTCCTAGCTTCGGTAGTCGGAATTTTCGTTCTTCAAAAGTCAGTTATTGATACAACTTGTGCGAATACTGGTAATTGTAAGGAAAGCCTTAGTCTTAAAGTCGAAAACGGGGCAGTGGCTACGTTTAATGGTCAAAAAATAGTACCTCCTCAAATCGATCTTGCAAAGAAGAAGGTTCCAACAAAAGTATTAGGTGAGGCGGCTCTTAGCGGAGAAAAACATATTTATGTGGACTTATCTACACAAACCCTTTCGGCTTACCAGGGGGATACGTTGTTTATGCAAACCCTTATTTCCTCCGGGAAATCGTTTCCGACGCCAACAGGTGAATTTACAATTTGGGAAATGTTGCGCGCCACACGCATGTCTGGTGGTTCGGGTGCGAATGCCTACAACCTCCCCAATGTTCCTTATGTGATGTTTTATTCCGGGAGTGGAATTGCCGCGGGGCGGGGTTTTAGTCTTCATGGAACTTATTGGCATAATAATTTTGGCCATCCCATGAGCCACGGCTGTGTAAACATGAGAACAATAGATGCTGAAAAGATTTTTTATTGGGCCGAGATCGGAACTAAAATAACAGTATATGGACAAGCACCATAATTTTTTTATAGTTGCCTTTATTTTTGCCGCGTTTGGCGTATTTTTGGTTGTGCAATCGGGCAAAACTCAGAAGCCGGATGTTCCGACGTATGTCCAGTCGATTTTGCCGACCCCAACCCCCACACTTTCTGAGATTGTCGACGTTTTATCTCCCGACGGTAAAAAAGTTTTAACTATGAAGGAGGAAAAAGGGAAAGAAACGGTGACTCACACGTTTTTAATTTCAAATCAAACTGACAAAGTTCAAAAAATGATATTTACAAAATCTATACCTTCAGACATAGCACTTTCAATTCCTTATAATACATTTTCTCCGGACGGTAAGTTTATTTTCTTAAAAGAAATGGGTTCCAGGCAACCTTCGTATTTTGTTTTGTCCACTCAAGAATCACAAACCCAGTCAGTCTACAATATTTCGGATCTGTTCTATAGGGAATATCAGGATTACAAAATTACCGATGTTACAGGATGGGGCGGAATAGGGCTTGTGGTTGTAAATACGGACATGGCAGCTGGAGGAATCGGCCCGTCTTTTTGGTTTGACGTATCAAACGCTTCTTTCATAAAGCTTTCAACTAGGTTTAACTAAAGAATAGTTGCTCCCTGATATTGCCAACTAAAACGTACTCTGCCGTTTGGATAAAAAATTATCTGACGGATTTTCTCGGGATCAACATCTAACGTTAGGGTGTTAGTGAGGCATATATTTTGATTTGAAACATCGTAAATTGCGGCACTGTGACCAGATAATAAAAGTCTCTTCCCATTTTCTTCCAAATGGTTTCGGATTTTACCAAATTGAGAATCAGTTAAAAGATGAGATTCTGTCCAAAGTCCTATTTCCGGGTTTTCACTTTCATTTGGTTTCGCAATCTTCCTAAGTGTTAATTGTTCAACGGCCAAGCCTTTGGAAAACTCGATCATTTTGCCCGTTTTTTCGGCATTATCTATACCCCCATTAAACATTGTGACCGAGAAGCGAACAGAAAAGCCTATTTGGTGGAGTTTATCAACCAATCTGGGAAGCTCGATATAATTATTGGAATGAGGGGTATAAATTTTTCGGTTTTCCTCAGGTTCGTAATGGACGACAGAAAGTGCTACAAACGCTAAACCTTTATCGTACCATTTACGAAGTTCGGGATCGTACAGCCCACTCTTCCTGTCCAGATTTATTCCGTTGGTCTGTAAATCTATTAATGGAAAATTATATTTTTCCAAATGAGAAAGATATTCCGTTACTTGATCCGGGAAAAGAGTTGGTTCACCCTTTCCTGTGATTACAACACTTCCTACCCGATAATCTTTTGCAATCTGCGCGGCTTTCTCGAAATTGCGCCAATTAATAGGTTGAGGTTTAGTTCCTATTTCGGCAATTCCAGTCATCTTTGAAACACAAAAAGGACATTCCGCGTTACATGACCCGGTTCCTGCGATAATGCTAAAATTTTCAGCGGTAGGCATTTTAAACGTGCCCCCTTTCTTTTTTTAGGAAATACGGAGTTAAACAAAAACGGAAATTATGTTTTCGGGAATAACTTTCGAAACCCGGTGGAATTGTGCCTTTTTTGCGTTTCCAAGAAGAACTGCCTGGCTTGGGTCTACCTGAATTCCAAGCTCTTCTTCCATTTTTCGTATGGCATCGTCCTGAAAAGCGCGATATTTGTCGACGAGTTGGGTTTCGCCGATATTGTTCAAAACATCTTTTGCGATTCTTAGAGAAAGGATATTTTTAAACCACTTATTTACTTCCAGTGTCTTCATTTCAAATCGGGTAAAGGTAAATCCGATTCGGTAATAGTAAAGTCCGAAGGGTTTACTTAGGGAAGTGATGACTACCAATATATTTTCGTGCTCCAAATCAAAATGATAGGGATTTGTGAGGCCTACATAAGTTGCGTCGTAAACAATTTTATGTCCGGCATTACATGCCGCAATAATTCCCTCGTTTTGAATGATATTTCCATCCCGAGCGGATGGGTTTGAGATAAATATTATTCCAGGTTCAGTCCTTAGAAAATCAGAAGGCTCTCTGATGGTCTGAAAATTTAAACCTAAATTTGCGCCATAACCTGCATAACCTTCATATTCTCCCTCAAGTACATATAGCGGTTTTTTAGTTTGCTCTGCAGCAATCCTTGAAAGGATGTGGAAAATTCCTTCGCTGGCTCCCCCTGTAACATATTGAAACGGAAACTTTTTTAGGTCTGGCAACTGATGCTCAAAATGTCTCAAATAACTTTCTATTACAGGACGGTGGTAATCATCGAGTCCGGGTTTGACTGACTTAAGAAAGGTTTCGTGAGGGTAGTCGGCTACGATTTTATCAATCACTTCCCTTACTTCCGGAAAATAGTACGCATAAACAGCTTTCAACGGCATTGTTTTTTCGGATTCTTGCGACATTTAATCGGTTCTATAATGGCATCCTGCGCTTTGAGTGTTTTCCCAGGCAGCATTTGCTATCAGGCTTCCGACGAGTACCAAGTTTCTAAGTCCGATTAACGACTCGTTTATTTTTTTCTCTCGATAAAAGTTTTCTATGCGATGAGTGAGGTAGGAAAGATCTGCAATTGCCCTACTCAAACGTTCTTTGTTTCTTACAAGGCCAACGCAATTCCACATTATTTGCTTGATCAAATTTGTATCTTGATTTATTAATGCAGGGTCGGGATCTTCTTTACCTTGATCAACCCAACGGGGGATTTGGGTTGGATTCGGAACTTGTGTATTTTTTGTTTGATTTATATCGTGGGCAGCGATATATCCCCAAGTAAGTCCTTCAAGAAGGGAAGTTGACGCAAGACGGTTTGCTCCATGTAGACCCGTACAAGCAACTTCACCCACCGCATATAATTTTTTTATGGTAGTTGCTCCATTCTCGTCTACCCAAAGCCCCCCGCAATGATAATGCGCGGCAGGGACCACAGGAACCAAGTCGCGGGTTAAATCGATGCCGTATTTTAAACATTCTTTATAGATGTTAGGGAAATGGGTCAGTATCCTTTCCTTTGAAATATAACTTTTTAGGTCCAGATAGACATTTGTTTTTCCTCCTTCCAACATTTCTGTATAAATTGCGCGGGACACAATGTCACGCGGAGCAAGGTCTTTCCACTCTTTATTGTATTTATCCATGAAAGGAACGCCATTTAAATTTGTTAGGCGTGCCCCGTCACCCCTTATTGCCTCGGTAAGCAGAAAACGCGGTGCATCTTTGTGGTAAAAAGCGGTTGGGTGGAACTGAACATACTCCATATTAATTATGCGTGCGCCGGCCCTCTGGGCCATAGCAATTCCGTCCCCACGAGCTCCATCAGGATTTGTGGAATATAAGTAAACATTTCCAAGTCCGCCGGTTGCTAAAATTACATTTTTCGCGAGAATCCTTACAACTCTTTTGTCTTTGGGGTTAAAGAAATAAGCTCCGAGACAAGACACGGGATTATAAATTGCCAGTTTATTTGAGGAGTTATGAGACGAGGTGATTAGGTCAATAGCGGAAAGATTTGCAATGAGTTTAATTCTTTTGTCGTTTCTAATTTTTTCGATTAAAGCATTTTCTATCGATTTACCTGTAGCGTCGGCCTGATGAATTATACGGGCAATACCATGTCCTCCTTCTTTGGCCAAAGACAACTGCTCGTTTTCCTTGTCGAAGATGACCCCTACTGTATCAATTAGAAATTTTTTGACTAAAGATGGCCCAACTTTAGTTAAAATATTTACCGCTTTTGGGTTTGACAGATTAACACCTGCGTTGAAAATGTCATTTGCCAAGAGGGACGGGGAGTCACCTTTACCTTTATAAATAATTCCCCCTTGGGCGTAATAAGTATTTGACTCCTCCGGTTTTTTATTCTTGGTAATAAGAATTACCTTATGTCCCAAGTGTGAAAGTTCCAAAGCGCAAGTAGCGCCGGCAATTCCGCTTCCAATAATTAATGTATCTATAGTAATTAATTCTTTTTGCATTAACTTATGGCCATCATTCTTCTAACCGAAAGTTCTGCGGGACGCCTAATTTCTTCCGGAATGTTCACTTCATATTGATCAAATTTAAGTGCATCGAGAGTTTGTTCCAACGTGATGGTATGCATAAACTTGCAGCGAATGTTGCACATCCGGATTAGGTTATCGTTAAGCTCCGGGTGGGTGGCAACAATGTTGTCTGCCATGGAACACTCTGTAAGTAGGGCAATTTTTTTATCTGCTCCATTTTCGGTAACCCATTTTGTCATCGCCGAGGTACTACCCGAAAAGTCCGACTTTGCAATTACGTTGGGTGGACATTCGGGGTGGGCCAGTACAACAGCTCCCGGGTAATCTTTTCTTATGTCATCGACAAGTTGGGGAGTGTATTGTTCGTGAACATAGCAGCGGGCACCCCATCCGATTATTGTCGGTTTTTGGGTAACTTCTGCTTCACTTTTGACAGAATCTTTTGTCGGGAAATATAAATCCATTTTTAGATCATTCGCAACATTGCCGGCCATATATTTGTCCGGAAGAAATATAACTGATGGCACGTTAAAATACTTTTTGGCCCAGGCAATTACCTGGTTAACATTTCCTGAAGTACAGCAAACATCGGTCAAAGCCTTAACATCAGCAGTAGTATTGATATAACTTACAATTGGGAGATTGGGATATTTTTCGCGGAGCCAAACGAGATTTGCTGGTCTAATTCCCTCTGCCAAGGAACAGCCGGCTTCGAGCGAGGGAATAAGGACTTTTTTGCTGGGATTCAAGATTTTCGCGGTTTCTGCCATAAAGTGTACACCGCAAAAAACAATTGTATCTGCATTGGTTTCCGCCGCCCGTTTGGAAAGTTCCAGCGAATCCCCTTTAAAGTCTGGGACGGTGTGAAACAGAACCGGCTCCATGTAGTTATGTCCCAAAATTACGGCATTTTTCTGTTTTTTTAGCGCCATAATTTGGCTGACGAGATCTGCTTTATACTCAAGTTCAAAATCCGGAACAACGCTCTCAGGAATTGATTTTCTGAGTTCAACTTTTAATCTTTCGTAAACTTCGGCCGATGACTCTTGTCTTTCTATCATGTTTTTATTTCTAAACTAATATCCATTACTTTTACAGAATGTGTCAGGGCTCCTACTGAAATGTGAGTTACACCAGTTTCTGCAATATTTTTTACTGTCTGAAGATTGACGTTTCCGGAGGCCTCAAGTGAAACGCGACCGTTGGTAATACTAACGGCCTCGCGCATTGTTTCAAGACTCATGTTGTCCAGTAAAATTCTGTTGACAGGGAATTTTAATGCTTCAGTAAGCTCTTCAATATTTTTTACTTCCACCTCGACGGGGAGGTTTAAGGAGTTCGCTGTCAAAATTTTTTCCAATGTTGCGCCTACTGTTCCCACCGCCGCAATGTGATTATCTTTTATCAGGATCGCGTCGCTTAAGCTATAACGGTGATTTTGTCCGCCGCCAGCAGATACGGCAATCCTGTCCAGAGGTCTTAGCCCGGGCGCTGTTTTTCTGGTATCCAGAATTATCGTTGAAAAAGGCTCAACTGCCTTTACGAATTGATGTGTTAAGGTTGCAATCCCGCTCATTCGTTGAAGAAAATTCAAGGCAACTCTTTCGGCTATCAACATGCTTCTGGTTTTACCAAAAACAGTTGCGGGAATATCTCCTTTTTTTACTTCTGTTCCGTCGGGGATAAGAAGTTTAAATTCAATATTTGGGTCAAAAGTTTCAAAAGTAATCCTCGCTATATTTAGCCCCGCAACAATACCCTCGCTTTTTACAAGAAATTCTGCGGTGGACTCGGCCCAGTCGGGGATACAGAGATCGGTGGTCACATCTCCGTTAATACCAATGTCTTCGGCAAGCGCTCCTTTTACAATTTGTCTGATTCTTTCGTTTTCTACCATTTGTGTATGAATTACACTTTCTAATGGAAGTGTATTCCTTACACTAACTATTGTCAAGTGTCATTTTGAATTGAAATAACGATATAATTAAAATTAATGACAGAACCAGAACCTGGAAATAAGCATGAACTTTTGTGGCATGAAGGGGCAAACCTCACAGAAGAGGTTGTGACGTTTGCTATTAATTCAAAGGGGCAAGTTCGTGTTGTAAACATCAAAAGGGAAGACTCGGATTCGGATGTCAATTCAATTCCTGGTGGCTTTGTCGAAAGTGGCGAGGTATGGGGGTCAGGTCACACAGCAAGGAGAGAAGCTGGCGAAGAGACAAAACAAGAAATAGGTCACAATAAGTTGCAAAGTTTGGGTTCTTGGAAATGTGACGATCCAAGAAATTCAGAAAAAAGATGGATAGAAACGCATGCATTTTTAATAGTTGAATTTAAGGACGACCTCGAATTAGAAGCCGGCGATGATGCCGATGCCGTGAATTTTCCCCTGCTTGATTCATCTTGTATGGAAGGTAAATTCTACGCAGATCACAAAAAAACCGTATTGGAGGCAACAAAAAAACTTCAAGAAATAACCGGTATGACTATTGATGAGGACGGTTTTTTGAAAATGGAAATTCCGGAAGGGCCGTTTTCCTTCGAGGCAATTGTAGACAAATATGCTGGTAATTGGGAAAATACAGGTCCAAAAACTTTACGAAGAATTTGGGAAAGTTCCGGTGGGGACGCGGATAAAGTTGGGCTTGAGATCGCCAAGAGAGAACTTGCTGCAGATGAGCTGGCAAGATCAGAAAAACCGCTTGAAGAATTTTTGGATAATTTTGAAAAATATTCGAACCTCCTTGATTTTTTAGCAGATGGCACCCAAGGTCCTTTTGGCAGGTTTATCAGGTCCGAACTTTCTCCGCTTGGCCTTTATGTAAGGGCCACTCCGGACACCTTAACTACACAGGACTATTCTTCGCTTTTTGATAAAGCGGTAATAAGGGTGAGTAAGAATTTAAGTGGAATTGAATTGAATTCAAAAGAGGAAACCCGTGCCTTCAGGACGGCTGTGCTTTGTTTGGACATTGCCAAGGCGGGAAATGTTGAAGACAGGAAGAGTTGGGAAGGAATAAATACGTATGTTCACAATGCTGCAAGTGCAGAACTCTTAAGAAGAAACAATGTTTTAAAAGAATTGACGGGGAATGAGCTTTTAGCCGAGTTTTTTATCAAAATGGTTGAATACCACGGCTATACTGGCCAAATTTCTCGGGGAGAAGTTACGGAAAGTGTGTTAACAGGGTTAACAGAATGGCTCAAGGAGAATGCTGAAAAGTTGGGGATCGACAACCTCCCCACTTTTGCCAGCGAAATTTATTATCAAGTTAATGTTATCGATACCAAATCGGTCCGAGACGGGCTTTTTACAGAAAAACTTGATTCGGAATTTAAACATCTCAGGGACAAGATGGAGCAGGTTTTGAAAGGCGAAGCGGATTGGTCAAGTGAAAAAATTGAGAATGTTGATAAGAAAAGAGAACTTCTGGCGGATCGGCTTACAAGACTTAGGGGTGGAAAGGATTATGAGGAAGTTCTGGGTACCTTCTTGGAGCTTGACGATGAAAAAGTCAAACAGATTTTTGATATTTTAGAACATGCTCAACTTTGGTATGTGGAAAGCGCCACCGCAGGCCTATCTCCGGAAAATCAACTTAAGCTCCTTGTCCTTGCCTCAAAAATAGCTAAGGAAAAAGGTGTAGATAAATTCGGAAACTTTGATGTTAATTTTGCGGAACTGGTAAATATGCTTAAAACCAAAAAGGTCGAAGACAAAGCCCTTACTAAAATTTTGGACACAGCTCTTTACAATTTGAGTTGGGAAAATGTTTTTTCGTCAGAACCGAAATCAGATTCTTCGATAATTTCTATAGCCGGTTTCAGAATTCAATTGAGCGGAGAGGGTGGAATCAACGGAATAAAATGCGAACTAAAACCGGAATTTAAAGAGGCGGTTGATTTAATCAATATATATTATTTGGGCGATGGGGTTAGAACAAAAGAAGAGTACAAAAAATACCAAAGTGCCTTAAACATTTTAGAAGATGCCGTCGGGATGAAGTTAGACGCATGGGACCGTGGCATAGTTGATCAAAAATCTTATGAGGAAGCGATGAATGCCACCGTGGACAGAAAAACGGCCCCTCTTATACCGGAAGTCAAAAGACTTATGAAAGAAAAAGATTCCGTAACTGTTGTAGAAATCGCGTCGGGTACCGGAAGAGCAGGATGGATTCTCGCTAACAACATGAGAAGGAGCGATAAAGTTATAGTAACCGATGTTAGCCGTGTTATGTATGAAGGTTTAAAGAAACTGTCGCGGGTCAACAAAGCCCAGAGATATATTGATCCAGAGGCACAAATTGCCGAGATAATCGCTTTCAATTTAGACGCCAGAAATTTGACCCCTGAGAATTTGGGTACTAGTAATATAGATATGATAACTGCTTCTTCTGTTGATCACGAAATTGATAGTTACATAGATAAGACATCTGGTCACGGGCAGGCCCTTCGTAGTATTTATAAATCAGCCTTGGGCCTACTGAACGAACCCGGGCAAGTGTTTTGTGACCGTGATTTTATTCAAGATGACAACCCTCAACAAAAAGTTAATTTTAGAATCGGTACAGAGAATGATGGTGATAAACCCCCGCTTCAATTTTTTAGGGACTTTGTTAAAACATTTGAATTGTTTACCAAGAGCGAGATGGAAGAAATTGCTAGCTTGCCAGAGGTTGTAAGTGTGGGACAGACGTTATTACTGTCAAAATCTTTAATTTCAGAAATATTGAGTCACTATAGTTGGATGAAAGATGGTGGAAGTCTCAAAGAGATGGATGAAAGACATACCAGAGACGATAGGGAAGGACGCAGAAAATTTGTTATGGATATTGCCACAGAAATGGGTATAAAGATTGAGGTAAGTTTTGACATGGAGGACCCCGAGTATGCAAAATTTAACATCGGAGAATTTGAAGTTTTAGATGCTGCCGGCAATCCCACAAGATATCCATTTTGGATGGGGACAATGAAAGTTAAGATTATGGGGTAAATTTATTTGAGATGACAGACATCGATGCTAATTAGGGTGTCGTGCAAATTTGATTTTGCGGCTGGCTACATTCTGTTTTTTTGCTGCTCAGAAGAAGATATCTTATTAAGAACTTCTTCGAACTCTTGAAGCTTGAAATATTGAGGAGATCCATTTTCTACACGATCTGGCTTAATTTTCGAAGGATTTTTGGCCAATCCATCGACGATCAAAGACAGATCTTTCAAAAAAATTTGTCTAAAAATCTCTGAACTTGGGTAGAGTTCTGGGTTATCCAACATATTTTGATCAAACGAATGTTTACCGGTAGATATTTGGGACGGATATAAATCTCTGTTTTCTGACATTTACCCATTATAACAATTTCTAAACTTACAATTTTGTCGGTTATCTTCTTGAAAGTGACCCCATTGGGACTCGAACCCAAGTTACTAGAATGAGAATCTAGTGTCCTAGACCGCTAGACGATGGGGCCTCGTCGAAATCAGCTTCACTTTGCGCAAATCGCTTCGCTTTTTGCTCATCGTTTCACTGTTTCTCCTCTCAAAATTCCAAAGGAATTTTGTAAAGGAACAAGGCTGCACGTGTTATTTTAACAGAAATTGGTGCATTTAACAGAGGAAGAAACCCTATAATCTTGACTTTTGGGTGTGTGTCGTGTATACTACTCTTCCATCTGTTAAGAGCCATATATGGTTTGATGCAGATAGAAGTATTGACACGGCTTTATCAGGGTTATACAATCACCCTCATCAGCCTTAATACAATGGAATTAAGTCCCTCTATTTGTTATTTTAATACCCCTATTATTAAGGGTCATTAACTTTGGAGAGATATTAATATCGAGGTCCCTCCAAAAAACAAATCAGGAGGGATTTTTTTAGTACTAGAATATGAATAAAAATCTAAAACTTACAAAACAAGGGCTCGAGACTCTGAAGGCAGAGTTTACTGAACTCGTGGAAGTTAAACGTCCCAAGCTTGTAGACAGGCTTTCTAATGCCAGGTCGCAAGGGGATCTCTCTGAAAACTCTGATTATCAGTCAGCAAAAGAGGAGCTTGAATTCCTTGATGGCAGAATTGACGAACTCGATGAGGTGCTTAAAAATTCCACCGTTGTCGTCACAAACCGAAAAAGCAATTCCGGTGTCGGTATTGGCACTAAAGTTACTGTTAAAGTTAACGGCAAAGAAATTGTGTTTGATATAGTGGGTGAGTGGGAAGCGGACCCTGTCAACAAAAAAATTTCTCACGATTCCCCGCTTGGTATGGCGCTTCTTGGTAAAAATGCGGGCGACAAAGCTGAAGTAGAGGCACCGGCCGGAAAAATTCAGTACGAGATTCTTGCAGTTGAATAAAAACTGGCTTCAAGCTAAAATTAGCTTCATATGCACTGGGCAGACAAAGTAGCGCAAGACATTATTGCATCAAACAAATATAAACCTTATTGGGTGGATGATATGAAGACCCCATCGGGATTTGCCCATATTGGGTCAATGCTTGGGCCTGTTATCCATAGCGCGGTTTATCGCGCGCTAAAGGATGCCCAAGTAGACGCAACACTTACATATGTTTTTAATGATTTTGATACAGCAGATGAATTTCCGGCTCAGTTTAAAGAACTTTTAACAGGTAACGAAGGAAAAGTTCTTAAGATGGTTCCATCTCCCGATTCAAACTACGAAAACTTTGCAGATTACATTGCCGATGATCTCAAAAAATCTATTGAGTATTTAGGCTTTGAGGCAAGATATATTTCTTCTTGGGAACTTTACCATCAGGGTAAATTTGATGACGTTATTAAAATGTCGTTGGATAATGCCGAAAAGATTCAGGATATTTACGAGAGAATCTCGGGCAGCAAAAAGAAGGAATCCGGCTGGTTGCCTTTCCAGGTAATATGTCCGAATTGTGGAAAACTTGGCACAACAAAAGTTTTTGCATGGGACGGGAAAGAAGTTTCCTATAAATGCGAAGAAAATCTGGTGACCTGGGCCAAGGGATGTGGACATGAGGGGAAAACGTCCCCTTTTGGTGGAACTGGAAAGTTGCCTTGGAAAGTTGATTGGGCAGCGCACTGGAAAGTTATCGGTGTAACAATTGAGGGGGCCGGCAAAGATCACGCCTCAGCAGGAGGAAGCTATGATATTGCGATGGCCATTTGTAAGGAAGTTTTTGGATATCCCGAACCCTATAAATTGCCATACGAATTTTTACTTATTGGCGGACACAAAATGTCATCTTCAAAAGGGGTTGGTCTAAAGGCTCATGATTTGGTTAAAATCCTACCCGCCGCGGTTGCCAGATTTCTGTTTATAAACAATGACATAAAATCGCAAGGTAATTTTGACCCAAATGGAACGATGGCGATTCCCGACCTCTTTGATAAATATGATGAAGCTTGGGAGGCGTACGATAAGCAAAGCTTGCCATCGAATGGTAAAAATGGTGACGAAAAACTGAGCAGGACTTATGTTTTGTCTCAAATTAGAGAGGTTCCGGCTAAGGAAAAAGGATTTTTTGCCCTAAGGTTTCGGGACATTGCAAATTATTTGTCACAGGGACTTTCCGAAAAAGAGGTGTTGGAAAAGATGGAAAAAGCAAAAGGTGGGAAGATAGATGAAAGTGAAATCGAAATTCTTCATGAGAGAATTAAGTACGCAAAAGTTTGGCTGCAAGATTATGCTCCTAACGAATACAGATTCGAAATGACAGAAGAGGTCCCCGAAGCGGCCAAGAAATTGTCAGAGGAGCAAAAAAAATACCTAAGTGAAGTTGTAAAACTTTTCGATAACGAAGTTACTGCAGAATCTTTGCAAATCGCACTCTACGAACTTTCAAAACAGGTTGGGCTTTCTCCTAAAGATGCTTTTTCTGCAATTTATACAGTTTTTATAGATAAAACTCATGGTCCCCGAGCCGGCATGCTTTTGACGAATTTTGGAAAAGAGAAAGTTATTCAAAGAATAGCGGATGTTGTGAATGAGCGATTTGTTTCAACAGCCGAAAATACAGTTAATTTATTAGAGATTCCGAATTATTTTGTTATTGATGATGGAGTTCGCGCAAAATTCCCATCCGTTTCTGTTGGTGTCGCCTTAATCAAAAATGTTGTTGTTTCGAAAAAAGGTAAAGATTTACAAAACGAGATAGATCAATTTTCGGCTGAGCATCGGGACCTTACAACTGAAGTTCTTGGGCAATATCCGGAAATAGCAAGCTATCGGAAACTTTATAAAGAAATGGGTGTCGATTGGCACTCAAAACGTCCGGGACCTGAAGAACTCCTAAGAAGAATTGCCTTAAAGAAAGATTTGTACAGCATTAATGATTGTGTGGATGCCTATAATTTAACAGTGATGAAAAATCATGTTTCTGTTGGCGCGTTCGATGCTGACCAAATTAGTTTTCCGGCAAGGCTTCAATTTGGAACCGAAGGGGGTGAAGTTCTGTTGATCGGTAACAAAGAACCAGTTACATTTACCTCTAAGGAATTGGTATATTATGATCAAAAGGGCCCTTATAATCTTGATTTTAATTATAGAGATTCTCAAAGAACTATGGTTACAGAAAAAACAAAAAACATATTAATCAATGTCGATGGAATATTTGACGCAACTCCAGAAAAAGTCCAGAAAACCTTAGATGAGGCAGTAGAAAAAATAATTAAATATTGCGGTGGAACACTGGAGTTCGGTGGTGTTGTAAAATAGTTGTGAGTATATGTTCTATGTTTATGTTTTGAAGAGTCTGAAGGATGGAAAGTTTTATACTGGATCGACAAATAATTTAAAACGTAGATTTCAAGAACACTGCCTCGGTGAAGAAAAGTCGACTAGATATCGAAGGCCGTTTGAATTAATATACTATGAATCATGTCTAAATAGACGCGATTCTTTAAGGAGAGAGATATATCTAAAGACTAGCTGGGGGAAAAGATATATCAAGAACAGATTGAAATATTTTATGTTAAGTTCTAAAAAAGAAAATAGCTTGGTATCGGGGGAGAGTCCCAGAGAGATAGCGCAAAGCGCATCTCACGGGACCCCGTTTGATGCCAAAGGCTATCAAACTGGGGGTGATATTTTATGATGAATGAAGACATGAAGTGGATGAAAATGAAGTGGATGCACAAAGGAGTTCAGACAGACTTTTTGATGTCTATTTCCTTTTCTGTTTTTGGAATGCTTCTTATTTTTGGACTAGGTTTTGTTTTCCCGACAATTAATCCTTATGTAGTAATTAAATGGATTATTATTGTGGCCGGAGTAGTCTTTGCTTTTTCATTTCTTAAATACTTGGTATATATGGGTATGAATATGAGGATGATGAGAATGATGAAAAAAGAGATGGGTACAATGTCAGAAACAAAGACTAAGAAAGGATCAAAGAAATGATCTCAAAAGAGAAAGCTTTGGAATTACTGCACTCGAAAATGCAATCTGTTAATTTACGGAAGCATTGTTATTCTGTGGGTGCAGTAATGAAAGCTTTGGCTAAACATTTTAATGAAGATGAAAATCGTTATGAAATAGTTGGTCTTCTCCATGATGGCGATTATGAATTTACTAAGGATGACCACGGTAATCATGCCAAGCTCATGGCAAATTGGGTCAGGGAAACAGGAGAAACCGACGAAGAGCTTCTAACCGGTATTGAATCGCATGGTTGGTTCCATCAGGGTAAAAAGCCGGAGACGAAAATGCAGTGGGCTCTTTTTTGTTGTGATGAACTGACAGGTTTAATAATTGCCGTAACTTTAATCCGTCCGGATCGTAAACTCGCAACTGTTACGGTCGATAATGTTCTTTCAAAATGGAATCAAAAAAGTTTTGCAGCAGGAGTTAAGAGAGAGGATATCGAAAACTGCAAAAAAGAATTGGAAATTCCACTTAAAGATTTTATTGGTATTGCATTAAAAGCGATGCAAGGAATTTCAGGAGAATTGGGATTATAAATGGATAAACTACCGAGTGATCAAATAAGCACTACGAGATATCTTGTAGATGAATTGAAAGTTGATCCCAAAGCAACAATTCTCAATTTTGAACCTGGTGTCGACGGGAGAGATGAGTTTGGAAATCGAGTATTTTCTTCACACCTAAGTTATTTAGACAGACAAGACCGAAAAGTTAAGGCAGCCTTGCTTGTGTCTCGCGAAGGAGAGTTTTTTATACGGGAAAATAAGGGAGTAGTTCGTGACATCGATCTTGGAATAAACTCTTTTGCTAAAAAGATGATCTCTGACGATTTGGTTTTAGATCAATTGCGCGGTCAAAGTATCGAAATTACACCTGATCGAACGATGACGATGCTTGATTCAGGGGGGCAATCTGCGGTATTTATTTTAGACGTGTCTGGCCCCGTTATTGGTAAATATATTATTAAAACTGGTAAATTACTTACGGCTGAATATTCAAAAATGGGACAGCCATATATTAATGAAATGTTGCAAGTTCAGACTCTGAATAAAATTTTTGGTGATAAATTTAAAATGGCAGGATTTAGGCTTCCGCAATTTTTGTTTGCTTCCGGACACGTTTCGTGTAGTTTGTACGAAGGGAATTTTGGAAATATCAATATGGATGACTATAAAAATTTTCGTAAAAACCGAAAATTAAATAGGGAGTTAAGAAGTTTTATAGCTGCTCGTCACAGAGAGGGAGATTTATTGTGGGATGGTGTGGATTTTGATTTGACCGGAAATAGCAAGTTCCTCCCATTGTCAAACATGGTTAGTAAAGGAAATTTGGCTGTGTGGGTGGACCCATTTATATATACTAAATGAGTTAAATTGAACCAAGAAACGTGTATTATCCAAATTGCTTTGAGCACCATACAGACAATTTCAGGAGAATTGGGACTATAAATGAAAGGATGTAGTCGTCAAATTTGTTTCTCTCTGCCTTTTGTTGAAGCCCTGCCGCCTTGCCATTGCCCACGATACGCATGGACCGGTTTTCCTTTTACCTCGTGGAAATAGACGGAAACATATCTTGCTCCCATTTCAATTTTAACGGGGATTGCGCTTTCGTTAATTACTCCAAAATAGAGCGGTCCGTGATAGCCGGGACTCCCGACTCCGGTCCTGACCATAAGTCCAGATCTAAAGGTTGTTGTACGTGGTTTAAAAACTGCTGCAATATTATCCGGCAAATTAACTTCTTCTATTGTTTTAGTTAAATAATATTTTCCCGGTTTAAAAATAAAAGTAGATTTCTTTTTTGGGTCAAAAGAAGCTTTTTCAACTAAATCAGGAGTTTCTCTTTCATCAATCCCTAAAAAAGCCTTTCCTTTCAGTGAATAAATTTTCTCAATTCTCAAATCTAAGACACATCCTTCAGGATCTTTCATTTCCCTCTCGGCAAGGTTTGTAACAAGGTTAGTTTTTTTTATTAATTTTTTGAGTTCACTATGCCCAAGAATCATTTAACGATTATATATCAATTTTTATCTTCTCTTTTCTGTCCAGATATTTTTCCACCAATCGGTCGGGTTTTGTTTTAAAATTTCATTGGCCAGTTTTTTTCCGGACTTTGTTTTCAAAAGCTGGAACTGCTTGTTTCCCTTTTCGTTTCTTTTTCCCCCAAGCCAAATTTCAGCTTCCTTATTTCCCATTACAACATACTCTTTAAGAAGTAAAATTTGATCGATCAAATCGGCATCTTTCGCAACCAACGCTTCTTTGGTTTTTCTCCCTTCGTATTCTTTTAGAATCTCGGACAATTCTCTATCTATTGGTAAATCGTTGACTTGATCTGCCGCAATTTCTTTTTCGAATACCTTTATATATCTTTTGTGAACCCAGCTTTGGTCGCCGCTTCTGGCTTCGGATATATCATGGGCAAGACACATTTTAATAGCCTTTTCGACATTTGCTTTTTCTTCTTTTGCGAGAATCCATCCAATCCAGGTCACACGGTAGGAATGAGACGCTATATTGTCGCTAAGGTCATCTGTTAGGAGTGTTTGCCTGTGAGCCCTGGCAATTTTTCGCATAGTGCCGACTTCATATAGAAAAGAAGCGGCTTTTTTTAATTGAGACTTTTTTGAAGACATCGGAAGTTAACTAATATCACTAAGTTGAAAATGATTCAAGAGAAAGATTAAAGTTGCGCGTAAAGTTTCATCGCTCCCAGTTTCAGGTCGGAAACAGTGCCAGAAGATTCGATGAGCTTAGTAACTCGTACGAGATCGTCCATTACGATAATATTATCTTTGTCAATTCCTTGGCCAATATTGTATTTAGCTCTGGCCATTAAAACCATGGCTTTTGCCATTGGGGCGTCAAACTCTTCATTTAAATCAAATGCGGCAATAATATTCTCTGGAATATGACCCCTCGGTTCTTCAGGAAACAACTTTGTAACGAGTATTTTTCCGTATCCTTTCAGGACAATTGATGCTAATCCAATTCCTCCCCAGTTGTCAGTTTTCACAAATTTGCCGACTGCCGTTATTGGATCGCTTTGAGTTAAAGATGCGTAAAATTCAACAAATCCTTCCGGCAGACTCCGACCATATACACCAACAGCTGTTTTTGTAATTGCATCTAAGCGAACTCTTTCCATGGCGGAATTGTAATCCCAAAGAGCTTTCAAGTCAACTATAGGGCAATTGATACCGATCTTTTGTTATTTCTCTTTTGTGGGTTTATGTACTATTGTACTAGTACGATAGTACACTTAATCTATTTGTTTTTGGCTTCTCGTACCAGCCAAATCTTTATCCGTTCTTGTTCATCGCGAAGTATTCTGGCGAACCTTTCTGGTACTTGGGGGGTGATTGTGTTTATTGCGGCGTCGCATCTTTTTGCCCCGAATTTACTTTCGTAGTAATACGGCAAACTCCCCATAAAAGCGTTTAAAACTTCTTGTGAATCTCTATGGTCAAGCAACCACTGTAAACCACTGTCAAAATCTTGGTTGAATACTCCGCCCAATACTAAACCAGCATAACTCGTTCCGTAAGTTTTCAGGATTTGATTCCAAAAAGAAAGCGGTTCTTTCGTTTCGAATCCTACGAACATCTGTAAAGCCCGCATATGCAGTGAAACAGTATTTTCTGGTGTTAGTTGGGTGACTATGGAGCGTGTACTGTCATTTGCGATAATTTTTTTAAGATTTTCGAGTATCTGTGGCCGGGCCTCGGAATCGGATCCAAAAACCTCGTGAAGAATAAGCAACAGTTCATCGGCGGAGTTGGGGCTCATTGAGTTTTTAGGATCTGCTACAGCCGAGTCTAATAAAGCCAGCGTTGCCTGTTGAAATGCTTTTTGAGAAACTGGTGGCAGTTTTTTATAAACCCATTCTAGATAAAAAGACGGACAATCGAATTCACGGCTGAGAGACATCCCTTCATCGCCAAAGTCCAAAGTTTGCCTAATTCTTTTTTGCAGTTTATCTTTGTCGGACGAAAAGTGATGGACAATTTCTTGTATTTCCCTGGTTCTATCCGGCAGTTTGCAGATGACTTGTTCAGGTTCCTTCATAATTATGTATGGCGATTATAACAGCATTCAAGAAAACCTCGCAACTTGTTGCGAGGATGAATTGAACGCCGATATGTCATCCTCCCTTGGGGGGAACCTCGCTTTTAAATGCGAGGAGGATGTCATAATACTTTTTCCCCTGGAGTTTCTCGGGAAGCAAGGACTCTTTTGTATATTTGTCATATCCACCTCCATATCCAACACCCTTCATTAATTTTGTAACTGGGTTTCTGATCTTTAAAGGAACCGGAAGATTTCCAAATTGGTTTACATCATTTAATGCTTCCATATAGGCGGTGTAAGCAGAGCGATCTTTTTTGGTAGTTGATAAGTACACCGCACCTGCTGCTAGATTTTCCTGACATTCAGGATATCCCACAGTTTCACAAGCCCGAAAGACTGCGTTGGCTACAACTAAAGCGGTTGGGCTAGCAACGTCCTCCGACGCAAAAACTACCATCCGTCTTGCAATATAAAGTGGATCTTGCCCGGCTGCCACCATCCTGGCAAGATAGTAAAGCGCTGCGTCAGTATCGCTTGCGCGCATCGACTTAATGAAAGCGGAAATAACATCGTAAAATTGATCGCCGTTTTTATCAAAGGTATATTGGCGTCTTTGAAGGGCGGTTTCAATATCTGAGAGTGAAAGAGTATAAGAGCGTGAGAGCTGGGACGCAATTTCCAAAACATTGAGCATTACTCGCGCGTCCCCATTTGAAGCTTCGAGCAAAAATTTTTCCGCTTCCTTATCAATTTTTTTCTTGAGATGTTTCAAAGCTCTATTCTCTATACTCTTCAATTCCTTTTCTTTTAGTTGTTCTAGTATTAAGACTCGACAACGGGATAAAAGCGGCCCTATCACTTCAAATGACGGGTTTTCAGTTGTAGCACCAATCAAAACTATGTCACCGCGTTCAACGTGAGGAAGAAGTTTATCCTGCTGAGCTTTGTTAAATCTGTGAATTTCATCGACGAAGATAATCGGCGATGCCCCTCGAAGGGCCGGCGTTGTGGGGCTAGCTATTTTGACAATTTCCTTTGCAGAAGTATTAACCGCGGAGAATTCATAAAAATCTCTTTTTAAAGTGTTAGCAATAATTCTGGCCAGTGTTGTTTTGCCAGTTCCGGGCGGTCCCCAGAATATTAGCGATGGAAATCCAACTTCGCTCTTCGAGCTTCGCTGGGCGAGAAAAAGCTTTGAAATTATCCCGTTTGTCCCAACCAGATTTTCTTGACCGACGAAATCTTTCAGGGTGGCGGGCCTTAGTAATTCTGGAAGAGGTATGTTTCCCATTGTTTTATTTTCTATTTTCAATTATTGATTATATATCCATACCATATAAAACCCAAATAGCGTTAACTGTCACTATATTGATATATATCAATATAGTGTAGAGTTTGACAACTTCGTATTTTGATTCGAATTGGCTATATAATATTGGTATGAATGGAATTAAAAAAGGGATGGACTCGTTTAAGGAAATAATATTTAATCTCAAACGGATGCTCACCCTTTCCTGGCAAACCGACAAGTTTTTGACTTTGGGTTATTACGGATCTTCCGGACTCGCCGCCATATTACCCATAATCGCGAGTTATATATTTAAACTGTTTATCGATAATACAATTGTCAATTTGGGGATTAAACCAACAGTTCCTTTGATTTTAGTGGCAATTCTGGCTGCCAGATATATTTCCAGTTGGATATGGGACGTGGTTTCTTGGGTATTTAAAGAAACTTATTTTGATTATTTGGTGCGATACAAATTGCAAAACAAATTTAATAATCTTTTTTGCGACAAGATCTCCCACCTGGACATCCAACATTTGGAAAATTCAGAAACCCAAGATCTTATCAATAAAGCAAAAGACACAATGACTTGGAGGCCTCCCGATTTTTTGAGGGCTTTTTCGTATCTTTTTACAAATCTTGTGGCGCTCATTTCTTCCTTCTTGCTTTTGGGTCAATACAATTGGTATTTACCCTTTATTATTCTTCTATTTGGTTTGCCACGCCTTTACCTAAGAGCCAAAATGGGAGCAATCCAGTGGTCGGTTTGGGGAAGCAGTACTCCGGAATCTCGGAAAATGTGGTACCTGCAGTCCCTTCTAACCCAGAAAAATGCAATTATTGAATCAAAAATTTTTCAATCTACAGACTCTTTAATTAAGAAAAGTATAGATATTCAAACCGATCTTTATGAAAAGAATAAAAAACCTGTCCAGAGTTTTATTAAAGTCGGTTCCATACCGCAGTTTTTTGAAATGTTTGTTGTATTTGGTTTTGCATTGGCCCGTTTACCGTTGGTACTAAACGGACAAATGTCCGTCGGAGATTTTTCATTTTTTTATAGACATGTTGGATAGGGTCTTAAATTCAGTAGCGGGGACAGTGGGGAACTTGGGGTGGATGTATGAAAATAATTTATATGTAAATCACTTTTTTGAAGTAATGAATTTGCCCAAAGTCGTTCATGAATCGGCTAATCCAATTGCGATCAACCCATTGGTCAATCCACCGGAAATTGAATTTAAAAATGTCTCTTTCGCATACCCAAATTCTAAAAAGAGAGTTTTGAAGAATTTAAACTTTAAAATTAAATCGGGAGAAAATGTTGCTCTGGTTGGGAAAAACGGTGCCGGTAAAACTACAATAGTGAAACTTTTGTGCAGATTTTACGATGTAACCGGGGGAGAAATACTTATTAACGGGATCAATATAAAAGATGTAGATTTAAAAGACTGGTATCGGTATTTAGGTACGCTTTTCCAGGAATTTATTAAATATGATTTTACAGTTAAGGAAAACATTACTTTAGGAAAAACTGAAAATTTCGATCAGGAAAAAATGATTTTTGCTGCCAAGCAAAGCGGGGCAGATAAATTTATAAATGAACTTCCCAAGAAATATGATCAGATATTAGGCAAACAATTTGAGGGGGGTAAAGAACTTTCCATTGGGCAATGGCAAAAAATAGCAATTGCCAGGGCTTTTTACGAAGGGGATCCGATTTTAATTTTGGATGAACCAACCAGTGCAATAGACGCAGAAACTGAATATTCGATTTTTAAAAACCTTGACAGGGAATATAAAAATAAAAGTTTACTTTTGATTTCCCACAGGTTTTCTACAGTCAGAAATGCCGACAGAATATTGGTAATCGATAATGGAGAAATAATTGAAGAAGGAACCCATGAAAAATTGATTGCCAAAAAAGGAGAATATTCCACAATGTTTAACAAACAGGCGATAGGGTACAAGTAAATCTATATAGCGATTGGACAACCTTGAATACTAGCCTCGCCGTATCTTGCAGACCTGGTCAAGCCTTCACGAAGGTCGGAATATTCCTTTCTCATTTGCGGGTCGCTTTCGTGTCCTTCTATTTTTGCCATAAGCTCCTTCCATCTTTCGCGATTGTCTAGGGGTCTGGTCTTAAGTATGCAATATTCGGCATACAGTTTCATTCGATCTGCCTTATCGGGGTCGTCTGCCCGGTAATAATCACCCAGAAGTGTAAAATATTCGGACGCAATCTTGCCGGGAAGAAAATGTCTTTTATCTTCTTCTCTTGCTGGACCACTGAAATATTGTTTTGCGTTATGATAGACTGCTTCGAGTCTCCCTTCATAATCTGCTTCA
Organism: uncultured Gammaproteobacteria bacterium; assembly: GCA_964494885.1. GTDB lineage: Bacteria > Patescibacteriota > Microgenomatia > UBA8517 > UBA8517 > GWB1-39-10. The sequence goes on from CAZBTH010000006.1 coordinate 23,702, forward strand.
GGTTTTGTTTCACTCATTTGGATATATTTATACCAGTTTTTGATAATATAATCAAAGAATGTTTGGAACAAAAATTTTGGAAGAGCGAAAATCTAAATTTAATGGGGATGTCCGTGTGGTTAAAACTTTTGGAATGGGAATTTATATCACTTCTCAAGGTCTTACACAGTCAGGAGGAATAGTCGAAGACATGTGGAGATCGACCTTGAGAAAAATCAAAAATCAAAAATCAAAAATCAAAAGTTGTTTGGTACTGGGACTGGGAGGGGGGACTGTGGCGAAATTAGTTAGAAAAAACTGGCCGGAAACAAAAATAACCGGTGTGGACATAGACCCCTTAATGATTGAGCTAGGTAAAAAGTATTTAAATTTAGATAAATACGAAGTTAATACAATCGTAGCAGATGCCTCAAATTTGTCCAATCTGCCGAATCTGTCAAATTGGCCAAAAGCCAAATTCGATTTGGTAATTATAGATTTATATCAAGGTGACCAGTTCCCTAAGAAGTTTGAAAATTCTTCCTTTTTAGCCTCTGTAAGGCGAGGCCTTGCGGAAGTTGGAGGGATTGCGGTGTTTAACAGACTTTATTACAAAGAGAAAAAGGTGGACGCAGAGGAGTTTGGGAAAAAACTTAAAAAAGTCTTTAAAAATGTTGAGTCCTTCCGACCCGTTTCTAACATAATGTACTTATGCAACAATTAATACTTGGCCCGGCGCTGTTTTATGATTTGCCTGAATATTTGAATATTGTTTCAAGCCACCCATTTTTCCAGGTCTTTTCGCTTGGCCATTTTCCTATCCACCCGGTGTTTGTGGCCATTTTGTGGCTTTTGACAAGGGGCCCCCTTGTCAAAGCTCCTATTCCTATCAATGTGATAGCGATGGTTTTTGGAATAATTTCAATTTTTGTATTTAATAAAATATCAAAATTAATTTTCAAAAACGGACACTTTTGGTTGGCAACTATTATTTTTACGCTCTTTCCGGCAGTTTGGTTAATAAATACTAATTTGATGGTTGAGTCGGTGACTTTAACCCTTTATCTTGCGGGACTTTATTTCTTTTTAACGAAAAAAGCGATGCAATTTTTTATTAGTTTATTTTTAATGACCGGAACCCACCTGCAGTCTATTTTTTGGATCCCGGCATTATTTCTTGCTCCCTATATTTTTGAGGTAAATTTCAAAAAGGAGGATGTTATCAAATTTATAAAAATCGCTTTGGCCGGAATATCAATGTCCATTGTTTTTTACATTCTCTTATATTATTGTTCCGGCAGAATTCCGGGGGGTACAACTGAGCAACTCTCAACATATTTATCTTCGGGAATATTACGAATGATTAGAAACATTTGGCTTTCTTTTATCCGTAATTTTGGGACGCTTACACCATTTGTTTTGGCTTTAGTTTTGATCAGAAAAATTAAGTCGAAAAAGGTATTAATAGCCTGGATAATGTTTCTGGTTCTAGTCGCGACAATAGGCGCCAACTGGCAAGGGGACTTTATGGGTAGGAGAATTATTTTTTCGGGGGTAATTTTAGCACTTGGTCTTTATAAATATTTACAGAAATGGTCCGTCTTTTTCATTTTGTATTTATTACCGATCGTCGCAGCAAATGTGATTTTGTATTCAAACTCCAGTCCGTTCATAACTCCAAATATCCCCAAAGGTCAGGTGTTAATTGAAACGCACTACCTGAAACCTTTTACAAAATATAACGGAACAATTCTTTGGATTGGCGAAAGTGACCTTGGTGTTATCGACAATTATTTAAAAAATGGAACAAGAGTATTTTTAACCGAACAAGCTATCACGGCTCCATATTTACTCTTAGTCGGACAAAATTACCATATCACTTCACTGGGGAGGGTTGGTGATTCGGAATCAAGATTTCTGTTCAAAAATTACACAGTTGAACAGTATAACGATAGCTTCGAGTTAAAAATGTTCAATGGAGTAGTTTCCGGTGAGGCGGGGAGTCCGGTAATTTACTACGATCAAAGCTTTTGGGGGAGACTCGCGCGCCGAAGAATCGACTACGGAGATATTGGAACTTGGCTTTGGGCAATCACGGTAAACCACCGCGACCCGATCGGCTGGATTTACAAAGACGCGAGAGGTATGGTTGCCTATTGACAACATATACTAGTTAGTGTATATACTACAATTAGTATGAAGGATTCAAAAACATTTGCAGTATTAGCCACAGACGTTGCGGTTTTGACTATCGACGAAGGTGTTCTTAAGGTTCTTTTAACCCAAGCGACATCAAAAAACTTTAAGGGAATGTTAACCTTGCCCGGAGGTTTAGTCGGCCATGAAGAACGGACGGAAGAAGCCGTCGTAAGGATTCTGGAAGAAATAATGACCAAGACGGATTATTACAATGAGCAACTTTATACGTTTGACGATCCGGGTAGGGACCCCGAAGGTAGGGTGGTAACGGTTGCTTACTTGATGTTGGTTTCGGGGGATGAGGCTAAAAGAATAACTAGAAAGGACGCTTCGTGGCACGCTGTGAAAACTTTGCCAAAACTGGCCTACGATCATAACGAGGTCGTAAAGACCGCCGCAAAAAGGCTAGCAGGGAAATTGACCTACACAAATATTGTTTATGCCCTAATGCCATTAGAATTTACCCTGTCCGACTTGCAAAAAACTTATGAAACCGCACTGGAACTCTCTTTGGATAAAAGGAACTTTATTAAAAAAATAAAAAGCTTGAATCTTATCGAAAAGACTACCCATAAGGTTGAGGGTAGTGCACACCGCCCGGCAACCCTTTACAGGTTCAGGGAGCGAAAATATAAGAGGGTTGACTTATTTTGAAAAATACCTATAATACGAAGTTGATGATTTTTGAGCACTTTAGTTAGTGTAAAACACACATTTTCAGGATTGAAATGAAGGTTTTTCAGAAAAATCTTCTGACAATTTTTAATTTGTACTTTAACAAGTGAAGAGTATTAAGAAAATAGCCATGGGCGGTTGTTTTCCACATTCCATATCAAAGATTCAATAAAGGAGAATCATATGGGCGATCATAAACATACTAAACAGTTTGATGCAGGTGCATATCGGTCGACAGTTAGAGCGATGCGTGCCGCTAACGAGGACGTATTCGCAGAGGCACAAAAGGTTCAAGATGAAACCGGCAGGCTTCACCCCAACGTTGACATTCAGGGTAAACCATCTCGGTTTAGCCACAACGCTTTGGAGCCAGGGGATGATGGCAAGTTTGTTTTGAGTCAGGGGATCTCCCTGCCGATCCTGAGTGAGTTTGATACTACGGGTAGCACGGCTCATTGGTTGGAGGACTTTTTCCACACAGCCGAGAGGCAATATATGCTCTTGGATGGGGTGCGAACTCGTTACAACCCTCAGTTGTCAACCGGGGCTGTTTGTGACACCTACAATGTTCGTCAGAGTGGAATCCCCGTTGTTCAGTGTTCGCAATTTGAATCGAACAACGAAAGCGCGAATCAGGTTCGTTTGATCCTTCCTGCCAGTATGGGCAACGATACTTCCACCGAAGACTATCAACTTGCGCTGTACTATGCCACGCTCATCAACGCTGACTTTTGGCAACTCTACAAGTTGAAAGGTTATCTTACCTTGGCACTTGACGAAATCGGCCGTGAACCTGTCACGAGATCAGATATCAAACAATATCTTGGTCAGGAAGGCGATTTTCCGGAATTGGATGTGAAAGGAATCAGCGAAAAGCTACTCGAACACTGGCATTTCTTTATTCTCCAGGTCCCTACAGGTGGTTATGGAGGAATGCTGAAAGAAACCACTCAATGGTGGACGCGCCGTGTTGGACAGGGTCGGGTAATTCAGGTTGAAGAACCGCGGCTTTTGGCGGATGTTCGTGCGGCATTAATCTACGCAACAGAAGCGGTCAAACCGACTTTCAAGGGTTATACCCAATTCATGAGAGCCGGTCGCGATATCAAGCTTAATGCGGCTGATCTCAATCTGGTTTGGCGCATGATTCAGCCGGCTGAGGAACATTTCAGCGCCCAGGCAAACTTGCCGGGTTACGATGAAATTCCGCTTCCGGGCGACAAATTTGCTCACTACCGCCACGCATGGCCGATTGACCATCCGCGCGCGAGTGAAAACGTTACACCCGTCAAGTAATCCTATTTCAAAACATAAAGATATGAAGGAGAAACAAAATGAACGATGAACTGAAAGCTGAACTTAAAAGTCTTGGTTTGACAGACGAACAGATTACCGCGATCGGGGAAAACCTTGGTGTGGTCTCCCGTGAGGACATGACGTTCGTTACTGTCGAAATGCTGACGGAACTCAAGCTGAAGCCGATTGCGGCTGCCAAAGTGGTCCGTCATTTCAAGACCTCCGATGTCGCAACCACCGCGCCACTCGGCGAGAAGCCTTCCAAGGCAGACGTCGAGTCCTACGCCAAGAACATTGGGATGGATTCAGGAATGCTTATGGCATTCATGTTCGCGAACGCAGGCAGTGGTGCCGGGCTTGAAATGGACCTGAGTTCATTTATGCCTCTGGGCCCCATTGTGGCAGGCTATAGCCCCAAGCGCCGCGACATGAGCCTCATGGTCATGGGCCAGATCGAACGCCGCCTGGAAACTCCCATTGTTATCATCAACGCCGACGGCTCCGTAAATGCTGCCCTGACCGAAAAGTACATCCTCTCCCTGGAGGAAGGCTTTGATCCGGCAGAGGACGCTGTTTTCTACGATGAAGATGGCTCACCCTACGAGGTGGTTCGCGTTGGTGTGGATGCCCAGGGCATTTACGACGCCGACCCGATTGACTCAACCCGTGCGCTTCAGCAAAACGGAATGGGCATCGGCCGCATCAACTGGCACAGTGTGCCTTTGGAGGTGCGTCAGGTGGCCTATTTCGCGACCCGCTCCGGCGAACTTTCGGCTGGTGATGAATCGAAGCTTCAGTGGCTTCGCACGAACATCAAGCCCGAAACCAAACGACTGGACCTGCGTAGCGAGTTCCCCAAAGCGATCGGCATGTTCAATGAAGCCAACCGCACGGGCTCTCTGCCTACACTGCGCGTTACGCTTGGTCGTGGCCCCCGCCGCAAGGAAGTTATGCCTCGGCGCCGGCTCAATAGTGGTCCTCGTGACCTGTCCGGTCTCAAACGCATCGTTGGCGATCCCGGCGATCCCGATCAGTAATACTCTTCACCTCGCTCACTAAAGTGAGCAAACGAGCAGATTGAGCTTACGCTCCGGTTTGCGGGAGAATTTATTTTTTTAAATTCCCCGCAAACCGCTGCTCGAAACCTATATGGATTAAATCCACACTGACGAGTTCTGTTTAAACTCAGTTTAAAAAAGAACGAAAGGTTTATGAAAGAAAATGAAAAACATTTTGGAATTGTTAACGGTATCGGAATTGGAGAAGAAACAAAAGGTAATACCGTTCAAGCATTGGTTCGTGAGTTAAACGCCCACACTGTCTGGCGATCCGGTAGTTGGGTGGGAGGGCACCATATAACTCACGATGATGACCGTGAAGCTGTACTCAATCACTTCGGGGCGGGGGTGTTTGAGGGTGCAGATACATACCTAAAACACATGGTGGTTAACCCTGTGGTACTTTTTCAGGAAGCCCTGAGACTTGAGAGTCTGGGTATCCTAAGCCCACTTCAACGTATAAAAATTGATGAAAGTTGTATTGCTTCAACACCATTTCATAGCGCAATAAGCCGAGCCAGGGAAATTCTTCGTGGAGAAAACAAGAAAGGTACCATTGGACAGGGTGTTGGTGAGGCCATTAAAGATTCTATTGAATCCGAACTTACTGTCAGGGCTGGAGAATTTTCGGACAGGCAAATTATCCTCATGAAAGTAGAAAACATCAGATTGGCAAAACTTAAAATAGTCGAGCAATTAATTGCCGATCATAAAGGTTCAGTGCCGGAGGAGGTCTATGCCGAGGTAGAAGTGTTGAAAGACAATGATTTAGTTGGGGTTGTGGTTGATAGCTTTCAATACATTTCAAGCCTGGTTAAAGTGGTTGATAGTCGCTATTTAAATACATTGTTGAGTAGGGGTGGCTCAATTGTAAATGAAGTTTCGCATGGGGCTCTCCATCATCCAAGATATGGATTTTTACCTCACATTACCCAAATAGATCCGACTTCCCAGGACGTTTTAGCTACGGTTAGGGCCAATAATTATAATGGCAAAATTATGCGTATCGGAGTAGTCAGAAGTTATCTGACCAGACATGGCGCGGGGCCACTAGTGAGCTTTGATCAAAAGTTAACAGACTCTCTTATATCAGTAGAAAAAGACAATAACGGGGCAAATGAATGGCTGGGCGCGTTTAGAATTGGGTATTTCGATGTTGTTGCACTGAGATATGCATTATCAATAAGTGGTGGAAGCAAGGCGTTTGGTGGAATATTTGTGAGTTATTTGGATATTCTTTCCAAGAGAAAAAATTGGCCAGTTGTTGAAGCTTATGAGTACGATGGCAAAGAAAACGGTTTGGATGATTTCTTTATTATTGAAGGTAGTAAAATCACAGGGATTAAGCTTCACCCCGATATGAATAAAAGTGAACACACGGCTCATCAAATTCAACTAACAAAACTCCTAAATGAGTGTTCTCCTATCACCACCACCTTGACTCCGACGGAAGAAAAAACACTTGAGCAAGTATTCTTACGATATGTTGAAAATAATCTTGGTGTGCCTGTTATTGGAACCGGTTACGGACCTAAAGTAACGGACAGGCATTTTATCCCTCAGTGGCAAAATAATTTAAGACAAGTCGGGTAAAAAGACCCTGCTTAAGAATAATTTTGTAGCCACCCTTCTATAGCCAGGATCCCAATAATCGCTTTTCCAGTCTATTAAATCTGAGTTTTTTGTATTTAGCCTGACGATACGTGGGTAAAATTTTCTATATCCCTTATGCATTAATCGATACTGTAGGACATCAAGCTCCAACTGTCCGAGAAGTTGACCTCTAATTTCTTGTTTTCTTTCCTCGTCATAAGGCAAATATAGATATTTTGTAAGAGTGTCACTGCGAATCTTCTTAAAATCAAGGCCGTGTCCTATCCAAATTCCACCCATAAGAAAGTGGTTCTGATTATCTCCAACAATGGTTCTGGTAATTTCCTTAGGTACCTTAAATCCAAATTTTTCATTTTCCTGTGTTACCCAAAACTCAAGGAATTTGTGAATTTTGGCAAGTTCTGGGAAATCTTTGCCTAAAATTTCCAGGGCTTTTTGTCTATCTTCAAACTTTGCTTCAGGTCTAAAGAATATTGCCGCGTCAAAATCAGCGTCCGAATCAGCATAAAGTTTTATGCGTGATCCAAACAGCAAGAAACTGGGATATAGAATTTTTGATAGAAGCGGGTGATTTTCTATCTTTTTTGCGGCATTTGATAAAATTTCTGTTTCTTCGGATATATACTTATTGTCGAAGATGTCAGAAGAGGTTAAATCTGTTAAATTTATTTTGAGTTTTTGTAAGAATTCCTTTTCAACTATTCCAAATCTGACCCATCTGTTTAAACCTCCGATCACGCAATTCTTTACTTTTGGATCATTCAAGGCAAATATAGCCTGAACCATGTCTTTAATGTCCAAAGCAAATTCTTTTGCTTTTTTAGGATTGGTTTTAGCAAGGAATTCTCCGGTTTCTATAACTCCCAGTACAACCACTTCGGGCCTGCCTTTATTGGCTAGTTCGTGTGGATCTAGGCCAGCAACAATCTTTTTTGACAATACTTCTGCCTCTTTTTCGTTTGTTGATTCCTCCGCTAGCGATCTTAACCACGCAGCTCTATGCGTACTTATTTTTGTCGAAGTAGGATCGTCCCAATATTTTTCTCTCGTGGTCGAAGTGTTTGTCATTTTCCCAAATTTTTTCTCAATTACAGCATTGATTTTACCTAAATAGTTCTTATCAATAAGGCCCCTATCGATCGAGACAATTGCTCCTTCAGCCACGGATTTTAGAAATAGCTTATTTTTTATTGATTCTAGGAGCGTGTAAATATCCCTTTCTGTAATGATTCCTAAAGCAATTAGCTCTGGGGTAAGATGTCCTGCTTTGCTGATTCTTTCAGGTTCAGGCAGTCCTGGTTCTAATATGTCCCCGTCTACGAAATTTGCTCTAGGTTCGTGTTGAAAGAGAAGCTCTATCCAATGTTTTCGGTATAAATCTGCCAGCCTCTGACCTGAAGCGGACAAATGATCGGAGGGAGATTCGTGTTTATGTATGTTTGGCAGTATTTCGAAAGGCAGATAAAGAAGAATTCTTGCATTGTTTTCGTCCCGTTCCAGGAAATCAGATATGCCGCTCCATAATTCTGCCACATCAGATTCTGTTACCAGTCCTCTTTTCATAGCTTCCTCTATATCGAGTTCAGGATCTGGGGAGGTTTCAAATATACGATCGCAGAGGTTGTAAAGGTTTCTTCTTTCTTCAGCCTGTTCGATCACTTTTGAGTTTGAGACGACCTCTTTGGGTAGATTATGATTACCTTCTTTTCTGGCCATAAAGAGTTCGATAGAAATTGGGGGTAAAACATTGGGGGACATAGAGTCTCTCTCTATTTTTTTGTCAGGGTGAATTTTTTCCATGGCCAGGGATTTTAACACAAACGAGGCCGAAAGTCAAGGCTATAGGTCTACTTTGATTATTTGTCCGATGAAGCCGGCTGGTTAACGCTTTTTTTGAAAAAATTCTATCGGGAGGCCCATAAAAGTGGTAAATTTAGCCTCGCTTGAGCCTTTTAACAACTTCGCGACCCCTTGATTTACAGTCTCCATAATCTGTTCAGCAGTTTTTTCGAGGAATATACTCCTCTTACTCGAGTTTGCAACTCTCGCAAGAGATTATATACTCGAAATTTTTGTTTGCTGGTGCAAACTCAAGTTTCTTGAGTATATGTGTGAGCTGTATTCGTTTGCTAGTAAAGCGTTTCTGTATTCTCCGGGCTTGTAGTAGTTGGTGTATCTCAAAATAAAGATTCCGTCATCTTCAAAATCTTTGGTGTTTTTAATATTTCCATTTGTCGTAAATATTGGTTTTTTGTTTTTCAATTCGTATGTGAAATAAGTTGTTGGAAAGTTTCTTCTATAGATTGTTATGGCTCCATCCGACTTAAGAACTGCGTCGCCATCGACTTGCGAGTGTGCTAGAAGCAATCCTGTCCTTTTTTCACGCAATAAGAACATTAAGTCGTCATGTTTTACCAGTCTTTTGAGTGTTTGATCTATAAATATTTGCCTGGCCAATTCAGCTTCATTCTTTTGTTTTTCTCTGTTGACATCTTCGCCGGTAGTCACGAATTTGGCATCAACAGGGATTGCTTTTAATTTAGATCTAAGGGCATCAAATTGTTGGTTAATTTCCATGCGGGCATAATACAGCATTTTCCCTCAAAAGTCAAGGCTATAGGCTACTATAAGCTTTGCTTATGAGGGTATTGTATAATGGCAAGTTCTCTTCTTTTGTGCCTAAAAAAGAGTACACTAAAGGTATGGCAGAAAGAATTGTAAAAACTCTCGAAGAAAGATCACCTGAAGGTCAGAAGATATACGAGACCAGTATGGAACTAAGCGCGGGAGATAAAGAGAGGATAAGACCTTTTATAAACTCTGATGGAGATATTCTTGATTTAGGAGCTGGAGCCGGACCAATTACACAAAGATTAAGAATTTGGTTTCCAGACAGTCATGTAGTTGCCCTTGATCAGTCGGGGTATATGATTAAAAGGCTCAGTCAACGTTTTGCAGGCGACCCGAATGTGGAGGTTGTTCAAGCCGATGCCAGAGAATTTAGGCGTCCAAAACCGTTTAGTACGATAGTGGCAATATCATTTTTTCACGAAGTGTTTTCTGGAAGTAATTATAATCATGAGGCTGTGATTGAGACGATAAAAAACGCTGAATCTATGTTAGAAAAAGAAGGCCGCCTGATTATACGTGACGGCGTTCAGCCGGAGCATGAAGAATTATACCTAAGACCCATAACACAATTCGCAGTCGATAGATTTCAAAAATTTGTAGCAGGATTTGGTAAAGTGCGACCGGTAAACTATACGATTGGCAATTTCCACTCAGATGTTTTTGTCCAAAGAGGAAGGGCTTTTCAAAGTGATGATGTTGGTAAGTCGTTAATCGAGATTTCATCACAATCTGCCAGTGAGATGTTTTCTAAATATTTTTATGCAGAAGAAAACTTGCCGGTAGAACTTTCAGAACAGTTTGGAATTTGGACCCTCAGGGAATACCAGAAAATACTTTTAGAATGTGGTTTTGCTATTGTACACGCAGAAACCTATGCTCTTCCTTGGCTAATAGAAAATCACTACTCCAAAGATTGGGAAGTATTCCATTTGAAAGATGGGGTTTTGAGTAATGCTCCATATCCACCAAGTACAATGCTTCTGGTTGGAGAAAAACAATAAATTCCGAAACGATAAAAAAATCATTCCGGTAATGAAACCGTACCTACAAACCGGTATTTTAGTAAATTTGGTACAATAATTTTGATGCGTTTTAAACTTTCCAAAACCCAAACTCTGGAACTTTCTAAATATTGGTTTGATTTGTCGAAGCTTTCTTTTGGTTCGCTAATTCTAAAACTATTTGAGCCTGGAGCGCCGAATTTTACCCCCTTGTCTTTTGGAATAATATTTTGGGGGTTAGCGTTGACAATAATATTTGCTATGATAGGATTACAGTTTTCAAGAAAGATCAAATAATGTTGACCAATATCGATCAAGGACTACTTCTTTTCTACGCTGCTGGTGGAATTTTGGCCATTGCAGGAATTCTTCTTTACATTGCTTCTAAAAAATAAATCGCTTTCGAGGTATAATTAGGATCGAATCAAAAATATGTTAAACATTTTTTCCAAACTTCTTGATCTCAATGCACGCGAAGTCGACCGGCTTAAAAAAATTGTAGATAAAATAAATGGATTTGAAAATAAATATAAAAAATTTAATGATGCTGATTTTAAAAAAGAAACCGATCGATTTAAAAAACTAATAGCTAATGGCTATCAACTAGACACTGTTCTTCCCGAAGCATTCGCTTTGGTTCGGGAGGCCGCTTGGAGAGTTCTTGGACAGCGTTCTTTTGATGTTCAGTTGGTAGCAGGAATAGCTCTTTTTGAAGGAAGGGTCGCCGAACAGCGTACAGGTGAGGGAAAAACTCTTTCTGCTGTGGCGCCACTATATCTTCGGGCTTTGACCGGTCGAGGAGTTCACTTGGTTACAGTAAATGATTATTTAGCCAGGATCGGGGCCGGGTGGATGGGTCCTGTTTATAATTTTCTAGGACTATCTACGGGAGTAATAATTCAGGAAACAAAGTCATTTGTATATGACCCAAAATTTAGTGACACAAGTCACGGTGATGAAAGACTCTCGCATCTAAAACTTGTTGAAAGGAAGATTGCATACCAGAGTGATATTTTGTATGGAACGAATAATGAATTTGGTTTTGATTATTTGCGCGATAATATGGTTTCATCTCTGCCCGAAATGGTTCAGCGCGGACATTATTTTGCAATTGTAGACGAAGTCGACTCAATTTTGATCGACGAAGCCCGTACCCCCTTAATTATTTCGGCGCCGGATACGGAACCTACAAAAAAATATTACGAATTTGCTTCGCTTGTTGAGAAATTAAATCCGGACACAGATTTTAAGATTGATGAAAAAGCCAAGAGCGCAACCTTAACGGAGACAGGAATTACTCGAGTAGAAAAAATACTCGGAATAGACAATCTTTATGAGAAAGATTTTGACTCAATACACCACATTGAGAACGCACTTAGGGCCAAAACACTTTATCTTCGCGATAAAGATTATGTAGTCAAGGATAATCAAGTCACAATCGTCGATGAATTTACCGGACGCCTTATGGTGGGTAGGCGCTGGAGCGATGGACTTCACCAAGCAGTTGAGGCAAAAGAGAACGTTACGATTCAACAAGAAAGTAAAACTTTGGCAACTATTTCCTTCCAGAATTACTTCAGAATGTATGAATATCTAAGCGGTATGACGGGAACCGCATCAACCGAGGCGGAGGAGTTTAGGAAGATTTACAAACTGGAAGTTATAGCCATACCCACACATATGCCTATGGTAAGGCGTGATAAGCCCGACCAGATTTATAAGACACTGCGTGGAAAATATGGAGCCATGGTTGAAGAAATTTCTGAATGTTATAAAAATGGCCAGCCGGTTCTTGTGGGAACCACTTCAATCGAGAAAAACGAAGTTATTTCAGAATATTTAAAAAGGAAAAAGATTCCACATAACGTTTTAAACGCTAAAAATCACGAGAAGGAGGCAGAAATTATTGCGGAAGCAGGTAAACTTAGTGCTGTAACCGTTGCCACAAATATGGCGGGACGTGGGGTTGATATTATTCTTGGGGGGGCAACCCCCGAAAGAAAGTCGGGACTAACGAGTGAAAAATTTTATAAATCAACTGAGTTTAAGAAATGGCAGGAATCGCACGACAAAGTAATTAGTGCGGGAGGTTTGCATGTAATAGGAACAGAACGACATGAAGCGAGGCGTGTGGACAATCAGTTGCGAGGCCGTGCCGGACGCCAGGGAGACCCTGGTTCATCACGTTTTTATCTTTCTTTGGAGGACGACCTTATGCGTATTTTTGGCGGCGAACAAATTTCCGGAATCATGGACCGGCTTAATCTTCCCGAGGATCAGCCGATTGAAAATTCATTAATTGGCCGCGCCATTGAACAAGCTCAGGTAAAAGTTGAGGGATTCCATTTCGATATCCGTAAACGTCTTGTTGAATACGATGATGTTGCCAATCAGCAAAGAGAAATTGTATACAAACTCAGGCGGAGAATTTTGGATTCTTCTGATGTCAAAGAAGAGGTGGTGGAAAAGTTAAATCATCAGATAGAAAAAACGGTTCTTTTGTCAACTGACCCGGATCAACTGGCAGTTGGCTTAGCTGAAATGATTCCTTTTGACGATGCCTCGTTAAAAAACATCAAAAATCAAATATCCCGCCTGCATGCGCCTGAGCGCAGCGATGGCGGGCAGGCAAAAATCAATGAGTTTATGCTTCAGATTTTAACGGATGTTTATGGAAAAAGAGAAAAAGACCTTGGAGAAAAAGTTATGCGTGAGGTAGAAAAATATGCCTACCTCGGTGCTATCGATCACCTGTGGATGGACCACATCGATCATATCGATGATCTTAGGGAAGGCGTGACCCTCCGAGCTTACGGTCAGCGTGATCCTTTAGTCGAGTTTAAAAATGAAGCCTTCAATCTATTTGAAAGATTAATCGATAGGGTAGATGAAGAGCTTTCACATAGAATTTTCAGAATTGGCGTTGCCCAACCCCAGTCCGAAATTCCGCTTAATTTGGCGAGAGAAAATATTGATAAAAGTGATTCAACTGGTCTAACCGGAAACGCAGACCAAACTTCTAAATTTGGTGCTCCTGCTTTCCAGCCACCAGTAAGCAGTAAACAGTCAACAGGGAAGATTAGCCGCAATGATCCATGCTGGTGTAATTCTGGTAAAAAGTGGAAGCGTTGCCACTATCCCCAGTTGGGGTAAAAGTGCTGACATCCTGAGCAAAGTCGAATGGATGGAAAAAGTGTCAATATCCTCTATACTCCAATATCTTGTCAAGGTCGTTCCCCATAACCATTTCTTTCTCTAGGTGTTTGTATTTTTCTGGAAACTCAAATTTTTTGCCAAACATCCAGGTATAGAAGACGGCGGTTGCTTTGACGTTGTTTTCGACTGTCTCTTTTGCAGGTTCACCACCAGCTTTGTGCACATCTCCAAAGTCGCCGATAAAATATGTAGTAATGCGAAGATCTCTTGGGTTGATTGCTATGAAAAATGACTTATTTGTTAATATAAAAATATCAGTACCATTACTTTCTTTCAAAACAGGAATACAGGCCAATTCGCAGGCCTTCACCAGGTCTTTTCTAATTTGCGACAAGACATTAGGTGGAATTCTTGATACGACATCTTTATACTCGTTTGAGTTTATTTCGCTGGCGTCCATGCTGTACACCCAAACATTTCCGTTTTCTGTCAGATCAGACAAAGCCATCCAAAGCTTATTTTCTTCGTCTTCAAAAATAAATGCTTCTTGTGGCGTGTTAACGCCGCATTCTTTTTAAGAAGAATTTCCCCACGTATCCATTCTCATCGTACAAATCTGCCATAAACTTGGGACCCTCTGTGCCCACATTCACCGTTTCTTTTACGTTAATTCTAAATACTTGGTTCTCATCCTTGGGATTGTTAGTCGTTTCCATTTTTTAAATATTCAAACCACTTGTGATTATAATGCAAACGAGTCGTTGTTTGTTTAGCTCGAAATTTAAGAATCCCAACACTTCTTGCTTGGATAATATATGATTTAGTTTGGTATGGAACAGCACACAGAAGAATTTCCAATAGAAAGACCAACTACCCCAGGTACAGGTTATTTGAGGCAAAAATATTTTGACGCAATTCATTCTGCAGAGAATATACCCGATGTATTAAAAGAGAGAAAAGCCTTTGCCTGCGTGGAAGAAAAACTTGATGTTATAAAGGAAGATCTAAAAGGCACCAATGACGCGCGCTCCACGCTTGAAGTAATTGGCCGTTTACTAACTGCTGAACCAAAAGATATCAGGTTGTTTGCAGCAGGCCTTGTAGATGAAAATTTTGCAAATCTAACAAAGAGAGTTAACACGGAGGGTTTTAAAGACTTAAATGCGATAGGAGAAACACCTCTCACAATAACAACTCTGGCAAGGACTTTAGAAATTTTAGGGAATGCCGACCCAAGATCAGAAAAATATTTGGAATTTCTTGAGGATAACAAAGATGCGATAGTAGCTCTGTTTAGGCAGGGTAATGCGGGGGTGGGGGAAGCTTTGGCAATAACATTATTTAACATCCGCGGACGCGGGGATAAGGAAGCGCAAGCAGCAACAGATGCTCTGATTTGCGATTTGTTATTTGCAGAAGATGTTCAAGAACATAGAGTTCGTAAGTTTTTTGACAAATTGCAGGATTTTGAACCCAATTTAGCAAGTGTTTTTTTCAAAAAGACACTGGGAAAATATTTTAAAGATCAATCTGTCATAGATGATTTAGTAGATTCTTACCAAGTAAGAACTGATTATTCACCGGAATTAAGCAGCATTGAGGTTTATAAGACTCTAAAAATTTGTGAGGGGATAGACAAAATCATTCCCGGTGGAAGTGAAAGAATCAATAAATTATTTGGGATTACACATTTTGCCCGTTATTCGGGGGAAATGCTTATTGCGCAGTTGAGGGATTGGGACAGTGGGGACAAAACACCCTACGGCGTATATGTTGGTTCTTGGAATGATTGGAATCGTAACATCAGTGGTAGTGATAATGAAGCGATTTTTGGAAAAGTTAAAAAACTTGGTTTTAAGTTCAGGGTAATAGAAGCTAGAGACAAAGAAGAGTTTGTAATGAGGCAGGTGGCACTAAGTCAGCAGTTTAATGGAGCGGATAAATTTCACTTTTTGATTATCAATGCCCACGGGTCTCCAAGAGGTTTTTATTTAGGTAGAAATAACGAGGGGTTTGTCGGAATTGGCGACATACAATTGTTAAAAAAGGATCTGGCGGCACTTTACATGTTTTCAATGCAAACACTTTTTCGGTCGTGTTCTACAGGAGTTGAGGATGGTTTTGCCGAAAACTGGGCCGATTCCGGAATTGAATCGATTGGCCCTAAACGTGACGGGGATTTGGCGGGTATAGAACCGTTTTTAAGGCCGGGAGGACTTATCGGTTTTCGCGTAATTGACGGCAAAGTAGGAATGAACAGGTATCCAAGGTTGAAGTGAGTATTGGTAACTGTTAGACTAATTTTCCCGCATTAATCGCTCTCATTCCGATTCTATTTATTCGAACCACAATTTCTCGGTTTTTAAATTCCCTTTCGTTTATGGGTCCATTTATCTCGCGAATAAAATAATGACCTTTTTTGCCCTGGCGCAAAATACAATTACCTACTTTGAAATTACTTCCCTCTTTGTCAATTTCTTTCCACGCGTCTTCCGGCAACGAAGCAAACATATACATAGTTTCAAACAATCTGCCTTCGTGTTTTTGACGAAACTCTTCCGCGAGCATAAAGTGGTCCTTGTAATCGGCTATGAATTTTTCAAAGTGAAGAGTTTTTGATGTATTGCCTACTCCAAGCACCATTTCAGCTTTATAGAAAGCGTCTACAAAACTAAAACCGTCCTGTTCATAATAATAACGGCTCCAATCGTTGCCATACCTCTTCTTGTGATTCTCAAGACTGTTTTCATTGGGCTCAGTATCAACCTCTATGTTTTGAATTCCATAAATAGACATAATGTTTTCGGCTTTTAAAAAATGCGGTAAAAGCGCGTTGGACCAATCGTGAAGCGGGAGGGCAATACTTAGTTTTCCAACAGCGTTTCTATCCGTCAAAAAAGCACGGTCAGCGTTTTCAGGGGTACGTGCGGTCCATTCAATGTTTTTCATTGAGAGAGCGAACATATCCCTGATCTCTTCAACGCTAAATTGCCGCTTCCAACCCTCTACGTTTACAGTGAATTCCTGTTTGGCAGACATGGAACTAGTTTTTAGGGAGGCATTCATTTCTTGGTAATTAACCGGCGACATGCTGACAGTATAACAAATGTCACAGTTTTAGCCTCCAAATACTGTTACTGCAAAATCAAGAAACAGGACATCATTATATTTATATGTTTAATTATCCGAATAATCGATTAATCGGATAAAAACAAAACTTGATCAGCCGGACTGTCATTTCAAAATGTGCCACTACCCAAAACTGTCTGGCGACTAATCTTATAGTTTGTAAAATTCTCCACAATCTATTATAATCCTCCATCTATGACAGCTGAAATATTACATCATAACCTGGCTCCCAATTTTGGGTTACGTCTGGCCACACAGAAAAAATTTGAGGAAATACGCCGAAGCAGGGGCGACCGTGAATATACATACCTGAACGGTGAATATAGTGAATCGCTAGTAAACTATATCCAGTCTCTTGCCAAAGAGCTCCTCCAGGCCAAGAGACTTGTAATTTTATTAGACATTGGCGGCGGTAAGGGAAAAAGTTGGGGAAGAATCGCTGAAGGGTTTAAAACCGAAATTCAGGAAAGCAGAATAGCCTTTGTTGTTAGTAGCATTGATCTTCCCAAAAAACCAGAACAATGGATTCACCATGTTGTCGGTTTTTTTTCTGAACTTCCAGACAAGACGATTATATTACCTTCCGGAGTAGTCGTACCCTTACTAAAAAATGTAAATGTAATGCACGAAAGCTGTTCATTAACTTCCTGGAGTCTGATTCCTGAGACAGACATCATGAATATTGGAATACTGGCTTCTTCCAATTCCACATATTTAGTACCAAAAATCGATACGATTCGCTTTAACGGCGATTTAGTAGAAGAAGATCGGCATATACGGGAAGGTGTGGAGATTGCCCATCGGAAACTTCAGGACAAATTTGGTTTTACAAAGACCGAAAATCAAAATATAAATACGATTCAATTTCCCGAAATGCCGTACTTGATATTTAGTAGATAAGCCCAGCGAAGCCATCGTTAAATGTTTTTGTTATCATATACAGATGGATATGGAAAAGCCGCCAATTTTAACTTCAGTAGAAAGACCAATTGAGGAAGGAGACTTTGTTCTTGTGTTGGAATCTGCAGTTCTACCCGCCACCAAACCAGACATATCTACTACCCAGGCTTTAATATCTCAGGTTCGTCAAAAGTATCACGGACAAGACAAGGTGATTTTGGCAGAGCCCGGAGAAAATATAAACACAAGTATTCCTGAAGGGTCCACGACTGGTTATATTAGGACTTCAATGCTTGTTCCGTTTAGAGTAGAAGCAGACGAAACTTTTAAATCATCGGATGAAGAAATAGAAAAAGGAGAACCGGTGAGTATTAGGATAGGGAAAAAAGATGGTTCTGCATATATAGTTGATGGAATTTGTAGAGGATATGATTGGCATATAGATGGCTACAGAGTATCTGTTAAAAACGAGGAAGGACTTGAAGCTTTACTGCAAATTAACAAGGAGAATATTGAAATCAGGGTTGATTCCACTATCGAAGACTTCTCAAAATTTTGGAGAGAATTCATACAGATGGATCCATTTCCAGGTATATATGATACTTCTCAGGTTACGCAGATCGTCTGTCGCGAGCCGGAACTTATAAAGAAATACCTACCGTTGATTGAAAAAACTGAAAATGTTTATAAAATTTTGCAAATAATCGACAATAATCCGATGATTGCCTACAAGCTATTTAACATTTTTACGGAGGTGCCGGAATTGATAGATGTCTATGCTAAATTTGCTCTGCGTGTGCCTTACTTGTATCAAGATGCGGAAGAGGGTAGGGAATACCGTTCGGAACCAACTAGAATATCATCATCTCCCGACCCTGAATTTATAAGACATAAACTTAATCAGATTAAAGAAATTGAAAATAAGTTGGAAACTTATTTGGAAGGTAGGGAATATGCAATTATTGCCGAACCCCTGGATGGTCTAGCCTTTGTCAGTATTGTTCCTATAAAAAGTAGATCGGGTATAGACGGGATTTCTATATTGATAGCGCCGGGGAAGGGAAATGATTTTGTGTCAGTAGTAATTCGAGTTTTTTCTAACGGCACCGTTGATTCGGGTCTAAAGTATAATGATTGGTACGATCTGGGTTATATGTTTAAAGAGAACCCGGCAATCGACGAAGAGGAGTTTTTAAATGCTCTGGTTAATAATGTTCCAATGTCAGATGAAATGAATCTGGCTTTGGAAAAAAGTGGCAGGTCAAATGGTAAACACGGTAAATTCGAAAGACTTGTTTTGCAGAGCGAAGAATAAATACACTATCCGAATAATCGATTAATCGGATAAAAAGAAAACTCGACCGGCCGGACTGTCATTTCAAAACATACCACTACCTAAAAAGTTGCTTCTTAAGCAAATGCAGTTAACCTTCTAATGTATAATGAAGCTATGGAACATATAGATAGCATAGAAGTTCGCGTTTCTGAGTTACAGCGGAGGGTTTCTGGATATTTATCCATGAAAGATAACGAAATGTTAAAGGAGTTACTTCCCTGGATCGAGAAAAACGTCACAAAAGAAGTAGTCGACAGAATGACGAATATTAAATTTCAACGTAAGTTGGAAGATGCCACGACTAAAGTGGCCGATACGCCTCTGGATATTGCAGACTCCAAAGATGGTGGGAAGTTGGTTATGCCCATTAAGGAAGGATATACGGTAGTTGCCGTAGATGAGAAAGGGTTGCCCATAGGTTGTGTACATAAACCCGTTTCGGCATATGAAGGGTTTAATGTAGTTGGGGTTGCATATGAGAAAGCTCTTTTGTTAAAAATTCTAGAAGATGAAGGCAAAACTGGAGGTTTAAGAGACGGGGATAATATGAGATCTGTTCAGAAAAGGGGTTTTACAAGACATTGGGGTTCTGCAAATAAGTTAGCAAAAGTAGAGGATGTTGGTAAAGTTGCGTTGGGTGCAAGTGGGGTAGGACAGGGAGACGAAGAGAACATGCGACTGCTTGACGGTGGCATTCCATCTACTTATACAAATGCTGGACTATTCGACACTTTTATGGCTGATCAAACAAGAATTGCGCTAGAAAATCCCGATATTCCCGCGATGCCATCGCTCGAACCGGACTGGTTCGAACCGGAACTAAGTAAACATTAGATGTGAGGGGGATAGCCTATTTAGCCAGCATTTCAAAAAGTGCCCATCCCCAAGAAAATTCGTAAATACGAATAAGACCTTACTTCTTACAATCACCCATAACCAAATAGGGTTCGAGATTGTTTAGTACGACACCACATACTATACTACTTATTGTTATGAACCTAACTCGCAATAATGTGTTTTATCCAAAAACAGAGACCCCTCTTTCAGATAGTGAACGATTATCTTTGCGTGACCGCTATGATCGATTTAATGCAGAAGTTGAACTAGCAAAGATTTGCGAATTTGTTTTTCGTCAAAAACCAAAATCTTTTTTTAAAATAATTGCATGGGGGTTAGATCACATTCTCTACGATGTCACCTTGAGTGATAAAAGGATTGTTGTTCGTATTAATCAAACTACAGTAGAAGATGACTATTTCGAGGCAGAAGAGTACATTTATAAAAAACTAATAGAACTTAATATACAAAAGTGTTCTGTGTATCATGTTGAAAAGAGGGGTAGTAGTTTCTTATACGATTTTATTATTTTGGATAAACTAATGATAGGTGATTTTGAAAAACTTCTACAGGAGGGAGAATATAAAACTGATCAAGAAACAATTTTGGTAAAAAAGTCTGGTGAGTTCCTTAGGAAAATACATTCTATTAAAACTTCAAAATACGGTTTTTTTGACAGATCACAATTAACTAGTGGTTTAATTGGTACAAAAGATACCTGGGTTGATTATTATTTAACTGCATTTGATATAAATTTGTCTACTCTCATAGAATTAGATTATATAAATGAAGAAAAAGAAAAACAAATTAAGGATGTTGTGGAAAATAACAAGAGTTTGTTAATTTGTGAAAATCCAGTCCTTCTACATGGTGACTATTGTGATCACAATATAATTAGTGATATGAATGGTATAACAGGTGCCATTGATTGGACAGATGCTATGAGTGGGGATCCACTTCACGATATTGCTTTTTGGTCATCGTTTTATCCAATAGAAAGATTGGATATTTTTCTAGACGGATACTACGGCTCAGAAATAAAACCCGCTACTTTTTGGGATACTCTAAATTTATCCCTTCTACGTATAAATGTTTCAAAGGCTGTTTTACGTCATAAATATGGCATTCCTGAGAGAGTTCCTCTTGCTATTAAAAAAATCAATGAAAGTTTAGATTATTTTAATAAAGGAAAATATGTTGTGTGATATCCTATTTAACTAGCATTTCAAACAATGCCATTACCCAAAACCTCCAAACTAAGTTCTTGACTTCGGTAAATATTCGGTTTAAATTAAAATTGTGACAGACACTCAAATTGCATTATTTAGAAATAAAGGAATAAGAAAAACAATTTATAACGGAGATTGGTATTTTGTGATTATTGATATTGTCTCCGCCCTTACCAATTCGGTTCAGCCCTCAGGATATATAAAGGATATGAGGAGACGTGATCCGGAGCTCTCTAAAGGGTGGGGGCAAATTGCCACCCCCCTTTTGATAAATACGTCAGGAGGCGCGCAAAAAATCAACTGCGCATCGACTGAGGGTGTGTTGAGAATTATTCAATCGATTCCGTCACCAAAAGCTGAACCAATGAAAAAGTGGCTGGCTAGGGTTGGGTTTGAAAGAATCCAGGAAATTGAAGACCCGGAACTTGCAACAAGACGTACAAGATTTCTATACAAAGCAAAAGGTTATCCTGATTCCTGGATCGAAAAAAGAATGCGTGGAATAGCAATTCGTGAAGAACTTACTGATGAGTGGCAAAAACGGGGGGCGGAAAAAGATCTGGATTATAAAATTTTAACCGCAGAAATTTCGAAAGCAACTTTTGGCATAACTCCAACACAATACAAAAAATTAAAAGGATTAAAACGCCAAAATCTTAGGGATCACATGGATGATTTTGAATTAATTTTTACTATGCTTGGGGAACGTTCGACAACAGAAATCCACAAAGTGGAAAATTCAAAAGGGACGAAAAAGCTCAAAAAAGACGCGGAAGAAGGTGGTGAGATCGCCGGAGTTGCAAGAAGAAAATTGGAAAAGAAACTAAAAAAGTCGATAGTAACGAAACAAAACTTTCTTTTAAAAAGGAAACATATAGAATAGAATAACTTCATAACCTTGCATATTCCGAAAATCCAGCGATTAATCGGATAGTTGTCAACAAACTTCTTTAAACTTTCTTCGATAACTCATATACTTCAGATAATGAACATCAAAATCGAGAAGAAAAGTTTGAACGGAGGCATTTATCTTTTGATCTCTGCCGTCATTTACGGTTTATATGGGGTTTACTCAAGATTTTTGGGTGCAAGTTTTGGTTCTTTTTCCCAAAGTTGGGTTAGGTCATTTATTGTTTTGGTGATTTTGTGCGTTTTGTTGTTGGCAAAGAAATTTGAATGGACGAGGATAGAGAGAAAAGATATAAAGTGGTTTTTGATTTGGATTCTACCCGCCTCGATTCAACCGGTAATTACATTTATTGCCTTTAACCATCTACCGTTAGCGACGGCTTACTTCTTGATCTATTCAACCATGATTTTGGGCGGAGTAATGTCTGGGAAAATATTTTTTTCTGAAAAATTTACTTTTATGAAAATAATATCGCTCTTGTCTGTTTTTACAGGTCTATTACTTATCTATGGTACTGATATCGGTTTGGTTTCAAACATCTACGTTGTCCTCGCGCTAGTATCAGGTCTCCTTGTTGGTTTTTGGAACACTCTCACTAAAAAAGTTTCCGGGAAATACTCCGAATTTCAGATGATGACTCTGGATCAATTGGTGACAATGATTGTTTGCGGGATTGGGGCATTTTTCTTCAAAGAGTCTCTGCCGCCCCCATCAAATATGAATGGCTGGTTTTGGATTTTTGTTTTTGCGGTTTCAGGAGTAATCACGGTGTTTCTTTTGATAAGAGGATTCAAATATGTGGAGGCGCAAGTCGGTAGTCTTATTCTCCCCATGGAAATTGTTTTTGCTTCAATTTTTGGACTAAAGGTTTCTATTCCGAATTCGGTCGTATCAAAATTTGCTTCGAAATATTTAATAGTGTTCTTTCCCACTTTTTCCACAATCTCTCCTTGGTTTGTGGAATCGCTTCCAATTTGCACTACGAGGGTTGGAGTAGTCCCTTCAAACTTCAGCCCAACCGGTTTGACACCGGTAAGTTTTTCGCAGATATTCAAAAGATTTTTACATTCCATGATGCGACTTGGCAATTCTTTCTGGTCGCCGTCGAGAACTTCTAACTTTAAGTATTCTTCTCTTCTTTTTTCACCGATTTCATTCCACCACCGATTAAATTCTTTTTGCCTGTGGGCTTGTGTTTTTTCTGTTTTTCTGCCTAATTCCTGGGTTGATCGGGTTTTTTCTTCTTTCATAGCCGTATTAAACAACTTTGGGACATAAATATCAAATTTCTGGAGCCCTTTTCAAACTCCTTTAAATTTCCAAAAATTCAAACTATACTTCAACTAAATATGAAATACATAAACAAGACTCTTTCCAAAATTGATATACAAGGGATCAAAAAAGAATTTGGGGATTACGTAAAGATAACGGCGGATCTAGAAAATAAAAAAATCGTAGTTGGATGCGAACTTCATGCAGATGGGGAAAAAATTCTTCTCGAAAAGGGTGGAAAACAGGGCAATATTTGGGGTGGGGGATTAAACCTAGAAGACAAAATCATCGATACAGCAGCTGTATTAAATATTCGCTCAAGACTTGGAAACGATAGTATGGAAATATTAGATGCGCAAAACAGGGAAAAATTTGTTAGTATTGTAAAAGAATATTTTGAAAACTTATGGCATTAAATAAATTTTCTCAAACATCAGATAAAGTGGCTAATCTTTACCGGGCGGCATTTTATCTTGCCAAAGGGTCAAACAAAGTAGGTTTGGAATTTTTAGACAAATCTGGTGTATCATTTGAAGATCTTAGAATCGATAGTCAAGTCAGTAGACTTTATTGGGCAGAAAAAATTTTGGACGAATATTTAAAATTAAAACACAATGGAAAACAAAAATAACTTATACATTATAATTTTTGTAGCGATACTGGCTATTGTCGGCGGAATTTATATTTTTGCAACGAAAAAACCAACCGATAATCAACCCTTGGCAACGGCTATACCATCCGCTACAATTGAGCCTTCGGCCGAGCCGGTCGCGACAAGCTCAGCTAATCCAAAAATGGAAAACAAATTAATAATAGTAGACGAAGTAATAGGAACAGGTGCGGAAGCAATTAGCGGTAAAAAGATAACTGTGAATTATTCCGGAACCCTCATAGACGGAACAAAATTTGACAGTTCCTACGATCGCGGAACTCCGTTTTCATTCAATTTGGGAGCGGGAGAAGTAATCAAAGGCTGGGATCAAGGATTTGCCGGCATGAAGGTCGGCGGGAAAAGAAAATTAACAATTCCCTCGGACTTAGCCTACGGCCCAAATGGCATCCCCGGTGCAATTCCCGGCGGCGCCACTTTGATTTTTGAGGTAGAACTCCTTAAAGTGGAATAGTGAAACACACTAAAGTTTGGGGAATATTAATTGCTGTATTAATATCCCTTTTAATTTTTACCTTCCGGGACAGCCTTGCAGGCCTTCAGGCTTACGGCCTCTTGGGTCTGTTTTTACTAAACATTGTTGGAAGCGCCACGCTGTTTTTGCCCACTCCGCTTTTTTTGTCCGCTTTTGTTGCCGGTTCAATTTATAATCCTATTCTGGTTGCCGTTGTCGCATCTGCCGGATCGGCCCTTGGGGAACTCACAGGATATTTGGCCGGGTATGGGGCGGAAGATATTTTGGAAAAAGACCCTAAAATCCAAAAGATTAGAGGCTGGATGAAAAAGCGGGGTTTTTTGACACTTTTTTTGTTGGCTGCCATCCCAAATCCAATATTTGACATGGCAGGGTTTGTGGCCGGAGCGACCGAAGTTTCGGTTAAGAGGTATCTAATCGCTGTCTGGTTAGGCAAACTTATTAAATTTCTCGTAATCGCGTATCTTGGAGCCGGTTCGCTCAATTACCTAACAAATTCGTGGTAGAATGGCCTCGTGTCAAGAAAATACTTTAAATCGCGCAATGGAAAAATTCCCCTTCCTGTATTTTTTCCGGATGCAACACGCGCATTCGTAAAAACTTTGGACTCAATTGATATTATCGGCACCAAAACTCCCGGGATTTTGGTAAATACCTATCACCTTTGGCGCGAACTCAACCTAGGTGTGTTAAAATTTGAAGGAATTAGAGAGTTTATGAATTTTCGAGGTGCTGCAATTTCCGACTCGGGAGGGTTTCAGGTAATGTCTGTGATAAAAAAGGGGATTATCAAAGGAAAAATTACAGACGAAGGAATAGTGTTTTACCCCGCAAGAAACAAAAGGGCGGTATTTAGCCCCGAAGATTCGATTAGATTCCAAATGAATCTAAAAACAGATATGGTAGTAGTGCTTGATGATTTTACCGACCCTAAATCAAATCACGATGAGGCTAAAGTTTCAGTGGAGAGGACACTGGATTGGGCCAGGCGGAGTAAAAAAGAATTTGAAAAAATTTGCCGCATAAAGCATATTGCAAAAAGCAAACAACCTTATTTGTTGGGAGTTGCCCAGGGGGGAGAGTTTATGGATCTTAGGGAAAAGTGTACCAAAGAATTGGTCAAAATAGGCTTTGACGGTATAGGTTGGGGTGGTTGGCCGTTTGAAAATGGGAAAATTAGCTTTAAAAGTGCCGAAGTAATCGCAAAAAATACACCTTCGGATTATTTACTTTACGGTTTGGGAATTGGTAAACCCGAAGACATAATCAAGTGCGTTGATTTGGGGTTTACAATTTTTGACTGTGTTCTCCCTACCCGTGACGGCAGGCATGGGAGGTTGTACGTTTTTGATGCGGATTCTATAAACAAAATTAATATTAAAAGCAAAGATTTTTACCATTTTTACGATGCAAAAAAACAAGTCCACATGACAGACGATTCAAAAATAACTAAATATTGTGATTGCGTTTTGTGTAAGAATTATTCCAAAAGTTATCTTTCTTATCTCTTTAAACTTGGTGATACCGTCGCTATGCGTTTGGCCTCAATCCACAACCTTCGCTTCTACTCCATTCTGATGGAGAAGTTTAGGTCGTAACGGAAAGTTATCTTTGATTTACGTCATTCCCGACTCGATCGGGAATCTATTTAAATAGTCCCCGCATTCGCGAGGATGACACATTTTGTTTTTTTTCATCTATCGCTTGACATCTTGCGATATATA
The DNA here is from genome assembly GCA_964494885.1 of uncultured Gammaproteobacteria bacterium. GTDB lineage: Bacteria > Patescibacteriota > Microgenomatia > UBA8517 > UBA8517 > GWB1-39-10. Next base: position 49,793 of record CAZBTH010000006.1, read on the forward strand.
CGTTTATACTGGCGCACTTACGACAGCAGTCGCAAAAAAATATGGAAGACGGTCAAAATACAGAAAATAGTCAGGTTCAAGCCCCACCTCAGGAAACTTTATCTCCGAATGTATCCTTTCCCACCGTAGGCCAACCCCAAAAGGGTGGCGGAGCCAAAACTCTTTTGGTTATAGGTATTTTGGTATTGGTGGCAATTTTGGGTTTTGTGATTTATAAAAGCGCAACCAGTAAAGGTGAGGCTTTAGCCGAGCCAACTCCGATCGAAAACCAAATCTTAGGAGAAGAGAATGTAAACGTGACCACACCAGCTCCAACAGCCACTGCCAAACCCATCGATAAAACTCAGGTTTCTATTCAGGTTCAGAATGGCACAGGCATAACAGGAGAAGCTGCATATCTCCAGACTGTTCTTAAAGATTTGGGATATACAGACGTTAAGGTGGGTAACGCTGGGGATCAGACAGCTTCGGTCACAGTTGTTACTTTTAGTAGCTCTCTTGATTCGGCAGCCGTCAGCGAGCTAACTTTAAAACTCAATTCTATTTATCAAAATGTCACTGTCAAAACCTCAAGCACACAGACATTCGATGTGGTAGTTGTTACAGGACTAAGGAAAGGTGCAACAGTAAAACCTTCGGCTACTCCTTCTCCTAAAGCGAGTGCCACCCCCAGTGCTTCCCCGAGCGCTACACCCAAAGCTTCCCCAACCTCGACCCCTATTTAGTTTTTCACACAGTTCCACAACCCCCTTTGCTCAAGCTACGGTGGGTCAAAGGCTTGTGAAAAACCGCGTGAAATAAGCTTTGGAAGCGAAGTCCTCCGAAGCAAAATTTCTTGCGAAGGAGGATCTATTATTAACTTGTGATAATATTATTTTGTCATGCAGCAATTTTCTCAAGTCTTAAGTTTTATCAGCCGAAGTTTTATATTGAATCTTGGCAAGTTTTCTATCCCTGTAACTTATTGGGAGGTGGGCGCAATAATTTTTCTTATCTTCCTTTTGATTTTAAGCATGGCCCAGTTCAGGCGCCATTATGTGGATTGGGGTTTCAAAGGTGCCCTCTTTGGCATATTTTTTGGCTTCCTTTTGGCCTTACTTCTGGAAGGATTTTTGATTGTCGGGGGCAAAACCGCCTTAACTGAGTTTTTAGGTTGGAAAAACGCCCCGAAGCCCTTGCAGGTAGCCTTGGATGCCGGCAAAACCCAGCTTATTCAGGTATTGGGAGTAGATACTGCAATTCCTTCATCTTTGGCTAAAGATAGTTCTACATTCCAAGGCGCCTTGGAAAATATTCAGACTCTAAGCCCCGCGGACCTTAAAAAGGTCAAAAGCCTCATTTGCCAACCTTGACAAGATTGTATTGGTAAGATACAATCTTTGTATGAACAAGACGATTAACATTTCTCTTCCAAAATCTATGTATGAGGACGCCCGCGAGCTTGTCAAAGAGAAAAGATTTGCGTCTATAAGTGAGCTTATTAGGCACGCCTTGAGGGGTGTTTTATACCCTGGTGGCCTGACTGTAAACGGTTTTACGCCTGAGTTTGAAGATATGGTTTTGGAAGCCGAAAAAGAACCTTTGGAAAATGATTTAGTTTGGGAAACTGAGGCTGATATTGACAATTATTTTCGAAAGTTAAAGAATGAAATTATCCATGATAAAAATAAAAAGGGTAGGAGAATTCAATCTTCAGTTAAACGAGTTGGTCCACAAAAACGTTCGGATTTTGCCTCTTATTAACCAGCGAATTCGATTTTTTCAAAATAATTCGGAAGATACAAGGCTCCGAAATCATGCTTTGACGAAAAGAATGAAAGGCAAGTATGCCTTTAGCATAACCGACGACATCAGAATTATTTATAAATATCTTGGTAAAAATACGGTCCGTTTTTTGGCAATTGGTAGCCATAAAGAGGTGTACGGTCGTTTTTAGCCTCAATTTTTGTCTCCATTCTTGATTCAAGATTCGAGATTCCAGTTCTATCCCATAGCCCTTGACTTTTTGTTTTTTTCTGGTATACTTGCCTCACGTCTTTTGACTGGGTGCCAGTCATTTTTTTTGCGACTGGGTTTTCAGTGTAAAAAGTGGACATTAACATCTTCAAGAATATTAACAAAAAGGTAAAACTTTTTTCTCCTAAATTGATGCCGATGCAAGAGACTACCTAAATCTTTTAACTAGGCGGTTTCTTCTAATCGGCATCAACCATTCAATTTGAAAGGAGATTTTGATATGAAGAATCGAAAGAAGAATTTAGTTGTCGTTTTGTTGGCAATTGGTGTCTTAATGCTTGTTTCACTGGCCTGCGGCTCTACCGCACCATCACAAACAGCACCCCCAATTGCTGGCACAAACACGGGGGATCAGGTGCACTACACTGTGCAAGAGCTCTACAGCGAGGCACAGCAAATCACTGAGACTAACGTTACGAGTCGCATGCACATGCGTGCCTGGCTTTGGTTCTTTGCGTTGGTTTTGTTTGTGATCGATGTGGGTATTATTTTTGGAGTCGAGGGAGCCGGGTGGTGGTCCGCCGCTGTTGTGGTGGCAATTCTGCTTGGTTCACTTGGCGCTGTAATAAACAATTCTCAAATCCCCGGAAAAGTTGACCGAATCGGCCATGATCTGGCGGATAAGGCGATCACTCAAGGTGTTGATTTGGCTCAGCGCGCGCAGGCTACGAACTATCAGTATATTCATGCGGTGATCTCACAGATCGGTGTCGAATCGGAACCTTGTCAACGGACAGTGAATCATCATGACTTCTGTTCAAGCAACACGAACTACTATACCCATCGCGAGATCAACTCGCATCAAGTGTGTACGACTTCGACAGACTCGGATGGTAATACGACTGAAAGTTGTCATGAGGAGCACGACGACGAGTATACCCCGTGGTTTACTAACGTTGTGCGGTATTACATCATACCCGACACTCGCGCCAAGTATTTGAGTGAACAGATTTATCACCAGCTTTGTCTGGCTGACTCTGGCGCTTTTGAACCCTGCACGAAGGACGAGAACGGCAACGTCAACGACAAGCGGAAACCAGTTGTTTATGCGAACACGGATTGGCGTGCCCCGCAGAATGCTATGAATCACCTCTATTGTGAAACAGGCATCTTCGGAACGTCCTGCGAGCGACCTCGTGATTCTTATAACGAGCACGTCCCTGACGCGTACATGACAGTGAAGAAGGCCAAAGAAAATGGAGGCCCGGTTGTGGATGCTACGTTTGTAGGACCCTATTTCAACTGGGGTTTTGCGGCCGACAGTCCACTTTACGATGTCTACGACGGTGACTACAACAACCTCAAAGGCGTGATGAACTTACCTGGTCCCAGTGGTGTCAAATTCACGATCAATGACGCATACGGCAACCCTGCGACTTTACCCACCCAGCTGGTTGCTACGGACGGCGACTTGGCGATCGGTTTCAATCCGATCTTCGTCATCGGCAGTTGTATTTCCCAGGAACAACTTCAGGGTTATGCAGAATATGCCATGACTGTCCAAGGGGACTTCGGTCCTACAAAGCAGGGTTCGCTTCGCTGGTTCCTGGTTTGCGATTCGATTGTTACTCGTCTCGGCGGAATGCCCTACACTGTTTCTGCAGTGAAGGCGTACCTCCGTGACTCGGGCGTGTGGAGCTTGTTTTCAATGCCCAAAAACCTCGTGATTTCTGTGACCTCCATCAGCGATGACGGAACACGGATTACCGGCCGCGGTCTGGAAACAGGCATGCCTACCGGCAATGATGTACTCATCAGTCACGTAACGGCAAGTGTTCGTGCGGGCGATAATTTGTTCTTGACCAAGGAAAACCTCTTTGGTTCATTCTCGGCAAGTTATGTCGCTTCGCAGGCGGACAAATTCCAATACCAGTTTTCTGACCTGACTCAGGCCGGCAGTGTTGTGGGGCTTCTCTACGAGACAGATCCCAACTACACCCCTCCCGACCCATCGGATCCTGCTTGTAATCAAGCCAAGGCTGACCATGTTGGCTTTGTGCGGTACTCGACTTGCAACACCGATTACCTCAAGACGACCATCGAGGTCAACGAGGACGGTCGGTTCCTGATCATGAACATGGTTACGGCCGGGGCAATTGCTTCTACACCCGTTTGGGGTGCGTGGGTTGTTCTCGTCTTAGCCATAATTTGTCTGTTCCTCGCCGGTTCGGTGCGGAGTCAGATGTAGATACATTTCAACAAAGGAGAAAAACCAATGAACGTCACTAAAAGGATCGTTTCCCTGTTTTTGCTAACAATGTACGTTCTATCCGCGTGCGGAACCAAGGCTTCTCAAGACACGGTCCCGGCTCTGCCGAAACTTGATCCTGTTGCGATTTTGTCCCAGGCGCGGACCTACTACAAGGGTGGCGTTGATCGTGAGACCAACATCACCGTTCTGTGGCGAAAGTATGAACTTTCGATGAACACGTTCCGTCTCGGTGCGAAGGATTTGATCGGTGCGGCCAACGCATGCTCTACGAGCGTCGCCTCGACTGAGTCAACGATCGGCAATGCAGTTACCGGTAATATGGATGGCGATGCCATTTTCTCGGCGCTTGTCACGAACAGCGTCTCCGGCGAACAGGCCACGACCGAATGTACGCAGATTTTCCGTCAGCTTGCCGATTACATCGTCGCTAACCGCGCCGCTGTACAGAATGCCAATCTCATGGCGTTTGAGGCCGCTACGGACTACATGAACTACACCAGTTCCTTCCCAGAGGTCGATTTTATGAATGATCTCATGCAAACCTACGGCGATACCACGCTGGTCTACCAGAAATTGGCAGACAATGGCGTCGGTGTTTCCGATTGGAGCTGGCTCCCGACAGCGAACCTGTGGGTCAGCCATCAGGATAAGAACTTGTGTCAGTACTACATCAGTGGCGAGTTTATGCAGAACATCTCTTACTCGTCCAAACTGAAGTTCACCGGACATGAATCAGCGCTTGCCCGTCTTTACGAGAGCACCTGGAATCCTGCGGCCAACGGTGGCAACGGCGAATGTCGTATGACCCGCTATGCGGCCCTTGAGTACATGACCCGCAGTATTGTGGGCGCTGATACTCAGCAGATCATCGAATCTGGTCAGGACCAGGGACTTTTCCCTGCCACTCCGACAGCGACGCCTTAATTGGAGAGACGAGATGAACATTTTGAATTTCGTTTTCTACCCTGTTTTGGTAATCCTGTTCAGCCTGGCCGCGGCGTTTTCGTTTCTGAGCAAGAACAACAAAGACGCTCTGCTTTCGTCCAATCGTGACGGTCGCGATCTTCTGGTAATTGGCCTCGGGCTTGCGCTCTTGGGCGTGCTTGTCTCATTCCTGGACTACACTGCGGCACGTATGCTCGTAGGTATTGGTTTTACCTTTGTCGCCTTCGGAACCGTCATCCTGGTTGACGACTATTACACCGATCGGTTATTCCAACCAGTTTTTGGTGTTGTGTATACCGTTTTGGCGTTTCTGGTCTACCGCGCAGGTTCTCTGGGCACTCAGGTTTACAATCCTCACGCGCTTGTTACCCTCGCTGTTCCCGTTGCCATGGCCACCCTGTTGGCGACCCTCTCGGCTCTCGCATTTGCGTCGGCTGATTTCAAGGATCGTCTCGATCAGCAAAATGGCGGATGGCTTTTCATCGTCCTGGGTTTGGCGGCTGCGATACTTTCGCCCTTTACTAATAACCCGGCTCTGATCATTGCCACAGCCAGTATCGGCGGCCTACTCTTTACTTTGGGCCTCTTGATCGCGGTTGACCAGAAGGATGCTCTCGGCGCTTTGAACAAGGCAAAGATGCCTGTATACGTGCTGATTGCAGTGCTTTTGCTCGTAGGCGCTCGCCTGTTTTTCTAGGCTCTGGCCAAATATTCTTGAAGTTAGGTTCTAAAATAGGGATCGGAAGGTCAAATGTTGGTTAACTCCAGCCTCTTTGATCTTCCGATCCCTTGCAATCTGCAAATAAATTTTTGCACTGATGAGTCCAATAAGGACGAAATTGCTCCAATAAAAAATCCCCGTTGTGGTTTTTGACCGACGAACGGGGACTGCTACACTTACAATTATTACTCTCTTTCCTGACTTTCCCTTTTTAGTATGCTAATTATGGATAAAGGTTTTTAAGATC